>JAAZXM010000100.1 GCA_014240165.1 Myxococcales bacterium
TCCCAATTCATCGACGTGAGGCCTTCGAAACCGCCACCCGCCACAGTCGCCGACACCGGCGGAGGACCGTTGAGGATCAGCATCGTCGAAAGCTGCTGCACCGTCACGTTGATCGGCAACGCCACGACCTGCTTGCCCAGGTTCTGACCAAACGCGCCGGGCGGAACCACGAACGACGCCGGAGCGCCGCCGGAAACCGCAACCGCACCCGCACCGGGGATGCCGCCATTGGCCTGCTTGAACATCACAGCGCCCTGATGCATCGCCGTCGCATTGACCACGCTGTATTTGTGACCCAGACAACCGCCGATACCAATGGGCTCACCGACGCCACCAAAACCACAGAACACCGCGCCGCCATTGATCGGAATATCGATCAACTGACCGCGGTTCATGAACCACTCACCCGACATGTTCAGCGTGCGGGCGCTCGCGCTGGCCGCCAGCAATCCGATCGACAGGATTGTGCTGAGGGCGATTACCAGAATTCTTCGAGTCATTTGAATTATTACTCCCTTGTTTTCTCGTACGATTTGCTCTTGCTGGCCATTCTTAATGCAAACGCGGGGCCACAATCTTTCGTAAGCCGAAAAATATGAAAAGATGAATATTTTCAGTTAGATACAGCTCCCCAGAGTTCATGATCCCTGTCCATTCTCCGTGGCCCGGCCGACGCGAAATGCTCCGAATGGCTCAGAATTTTGAAAAACCCTTTTATATCCGTGATTTACGGAAGGTTTTGCCAACGGCGCAGTCGACCCCAGGTGGTGCGTTTTGCTCCAGTTTTGGGACGGGCTCGCACTGGGAACGTCTTCGCTCGGGGAGAAGCCGCGAAGCCTGTCAATCTTTTGCCAGTGCCTGCTCGAGATACTGACTGCACGCCGGCTGCGCATCGCTCACCGATTCTCGGCTCGTCCCGTTTCCCCAAGAAGCGGCCCGCCTCGCGCAGCAGGGGCGGCCCGATCTGGGAGCACGGAGCCACGGCGAGAGCCCCCCGTTAAGCCCCCTCTTCACCGCTGGGGCTGTCGGCAGCTTGGGGCATTCAGGCTAAAGTGCCGCGCTATGAAATCAACTATCGCGTGGCTTGCCCTCCTACTGGTCGCCGTCGCGGCCAGCTACCACTACGCATCCCAGGACGGTTACCAGTCCGGGCTCGAGGCCGGACTCGAGGCCGAGAGGCTGGCTCGCACCCGCGCCGTTGCGGCTGACTCGCTGCCGGTACAAGGCCTCACCGGCCAGATGATGGACATCCTGCTGCTGCCAGACCCCATCTTGCGCATGGAACGCCTGGCCAACCTTTTTGGCCATCTGGACTCATCTTCCCTCGAGCAGGTCCGGGAAGCCTATGCGGACCTTCTCTTCGAACTCGGCGACCCCGAGATCGTCCTCTTCGTCGAGTGGTGGGCGCGTTTCGACCCTGAAGGTGCTTTCGACTGGACGCGCAAGAACTGGGAGGCCAACCTCCCCTCGGTGAGTGCCTCGGTGGTACGCGCCTGGGCGAGAGTCGACCCCCAAGCCGCCTACCGCGCGGCTGGGCCACTCGATTCCAAAGACCGGCCCTTTTCCCCCTACGTTGTCGCTCTGATCTCCGGCTGGGCGGAATCGGGAAAACCCGGGCTCGACGAATTCATCGCCAGCCTCCCCGCAAACCATGAATCACGAGCCACGACGGTCTTCTTGCGGCGAAAGATCCGAAGAGACGGACCCGTACCCACGATTGCATGGGCGGAGGCGGCGCCCCTGGAATTGAAGTTGAGGATCTACCAGCGAACGGCCAGCGCTCTCGCTGAAGTCGACCCCCAGGAGGGAGCCGCTTTCGCCGAAAAGCATATGTACGGCGAGTTCGGAAAGCGGCTTCCGCGCCGGGTCGCCACGCGTTGGGCGAAGTCGGATCCCGAAGCAGCGATGGCATGGCTCTCCACACTCGACCCGGGGACAAACCGGGACGATGCGGTGACCGAAACCTATCGCCGCTGGCTGGGGCGGAACCCCGCCGGAGCAAGACAGTGGATGATGGAAAACGTCAAAGCCTCTGACCAGCGCTGGCTCGAGCCCGCCATGAGTCTATACGCACACGAAATCTCCTTCGACACCCCGAAAGCAGCTGCGGAATGGGCCAAGAAAATGGTTCACGACCCAGAACTCAAAATCGCTGCCATCGCGAATCCGGTTCGCAGCTGGGTCCTTCAGGATGAAGCGGCGGCGCGCGCTTGGGTAGCCACGGAGTCCGGGCTATCAGAAAAATTTCAGAAGAAGGTGCTCATCGTGCCAGACGGATTCCGCTTCAACTTTGACCGCTACATGCAAGAAAAGGCCAAGCAAGAAAAGGCCAAGCAACAGACCCAAGCGAATTAAAGAGCGGGTGCGGCCTGATCCGATGCATCGGGCGGCCCCGTCAGCTTCATGACCAGCGCCCTGGCTTCGTTTCCGCCGCCGAATTGCGCAGCCCGGCGCGCCAGGGCGAGCGCAGGAGCGACTCGCTCCCTGGAAAGCTCCAGTTGTGCGAGAGCCAAGGCCGCTCGCCCCTCGTAGGGGTCTCGCTCGAGAATCCTCCGAAGATACGTCTCCGCGTCGGATTCCCGGCCGAGTTCGGCCAATGCCTTCGCGGCCAAGCGCAGTGCGGACAGGTCCTCGGGTTGCAACCCCGCCAAGCGATCGTAGATCGCAACCGCCCGCTCAAGACGACCCTCCGCCCGCTCCTTCTGGGCCATCGCCTCGAGACTCAGAATCTCGTTCGGATCGAGTTCCAAGGCACGCGCAAAAGCGGCCTCCGCCGCCTCGGCTTCGCCCATTCGCTCGAGCAGCATGCCGTGGAGCCCGTGAATGTCTGCGAGCTCAGGTGAAGCCTTGAGCGCTTCTTCAATCTTGGCGAGGGCCTCGTCTTCCTGGTCACTATCGGCAAGATTCACCACCCAGGCTTCCAGGATCGGGATATTTTGCACCTGGGCGAGTTCTCCCGAGATCGGAGAGGACTCGACCAGGAGCGCCGCAGCAGCCGGCCCGTGGCGACGACGGGTTCCCTCGATGAAGATCAGTGAAGCCCGTGTATTGAATTCGGGTGAGCGCGAGTAAATCGCCAAATGTTGCGGAACCATTCCCGTCGTTCGGCCCAGTTCCTCCATAGCCTCGAGCTCGAAGAGAGCTTCCTCGAAGCTGGGCGGAGTCCCCTGGGAGTCATGTTGGACAACCGCCAGGGCTTCCCCGAAATCCTTGCGCGCAAAGAAGAGCCTGGCCAAGCGAATTCGGGCATCGGTTCCAGAGGCGCCGCCGCGCATCGCATAGCGATACTCTTCAATCGCCTTCGGAATATCGCCCAATTCCTCCGCGCAGGAAGCAGCAAGAAAGCGGACAACCGTATTGTCGGGCCACAGGCGCAACCCCTCTTCGAAATGCGCGAAGGCCTGGGCGAAATCCCCGCGCTCGTAATACGCTCGGCCGAGAACCATCTGGCGGTGCGGCTCAACGGTCATCTCTTCGGCCAGGGCCAACACCTCGTCGAAGCGCCCCGCCACAGCGAGCGCGTCCGCGTAGGCGAAAGCGAGGTCCGGATCGCGCGTTCCGCGAATTTCGATGACGATGTCGAACGTTTCCAGGCCCTCATCCACCTGGCCGTGGGCGATCTGAAATGCGGCCAGATCCCACAACGCTCTGACCGCTCCGGTCTTGTGTTCGACTTCCGTGGCCTCTTCGAGAATTCGCTGTGCATCATCGAGCCGGCCCATCACTTCGTATCTTCTCGCGAGCCCCAGACGAAGGCGCCGATCCAGGGGATTGGCCTCCAATGCGGCGATGACCACCGCGTTGGCCCCCTCGAGATCCCCTTTCTGATCGAGATAGTTGACCGCTTCACCCACCACGAGCTCGTGCGACGGATAGCGTTCAACACATTCCATGAAAATCTCGCCCGCGCGTTCGGGTTCCTCGTTCTCGAGGGCGAACTTGCCTCGAACCGCGCAATAGCGACCGGCATCCCTCCCGAGCCCCATATCGGCCGAATCGAAATGCTCGCTCGCCAGCTCGATGGCCACTGCGGCCTCCTCGATGCGCTCGAGGCCCAACAGCGAAACGGCCCGGGCGACCAACGCCGTACCCGTCTCGGGGTCGATCTCCAAGGCACGATCCGCGTCCTCGAGGGCCAGGTCGTAATCTTTGCGGCTCTGGATCCTCGCCATGGCCCGCAACTCGTAGCCCGAGGCGTTTTCCGGGTCGCTCTCGATTGCCTGGTTCGCTCCATCAAGGGCAAGGACATAGTCGCCAACCTTCAGGCCCCCGGCCGCGATTTCAAGGGCCGAAGCCATCTGCCATTCAGGACTCTTGGCCGCTTTGCGAAGAGCCCAGATCGCCAGACTCGGCTGGCTCGTCATGGTCAGGGCCCGGCCGTAGAGATAGAGGACCTCGGGGTTGTCGCTCCCGCCGTCCTCCTTGAGCAGATGTCGGAGCGGTTCGATGGATTCTTCGAAGCGACCTTCGGCGTGCATCGCCCGCACTTGCTCCAGACTCGGACCCGGGGCGCACGCCGAAAACAGCACGAGCACGAGCACGAGAAAGGCTCCCAACACACTCCAAGAACGGCCGATCAAGGGGGCCATCGGTCTACTCGCGGTTTGCTCTGCCATGCGCCGAATACTAGCCAATACCCGACATCCCGCTTCATGTTCGAACCCTTGGAATGGGCCGTTTGGCCGCATGAATATGCTAGCTTCGCGCGCCATGAGTTCAGCTCAAAACATCTTGAGTCAGAGGTGGCCCTGGCTCGTTGCCGCGAGTGTTGTGGTGCTCGTCTTCGCAGCTCAGTTCGTCGAGATCGCGATCAATCTCCCGCCTCCTGAGCGCCCGGTCGGCGGTTTGGCAGAGTTCGAGGCACTCGCTGAGCGAAGTGATACAAACGTTCTATTCATCCTGACAGATACGCTGCGTTCCGATCGCCTGAGCACCTATGGGTATGACCGGGCAACTTCGCCACTCTTCGACGAGTTGTCAGAGAACGGCGCCGTGTTTAGCCGCAACATCGCGCAGTCCTCGTGGACCAAGTGCTCGATGGCATCGCTCTGGACAGGGCTCTACCCGAAGGCCGCGGGAGTCACGCGCTTCGAAGACGTTCTCGCCGATAATGCCGAGATGCCCGCAGAAATCCTGAAGGCGAACGGATTCGTTACGACTGGGCTTTATCGGAACGGGTGGGTAGAAGGGTATTTCGGCTTTGATCAGGGCTTCGACGTGTACACGCGCCCACTCAGCAAGCCGCCCTCTGATTCCATACGTCGAGCCAACCCAACGGTGAAGGAAGTGGGTAGCGACCTGGACGCGGTCTACGCGACCAAGGAATTTCTGCGAATCCACGGAAAAGATCGGTGGTTCCTCTATCTGCACCTCATGGATATTCACGAGTACCTCTACGATGAAGATTCGGCGATCTTCGGAAGCGACTACTCCTCCGTCTACGACAACTCGATCCTGCGTACGAACCTGGTCTTGGACGAACTCTACGGGTACCTCGAAGCCGAGGGCTACCTCGAAAATACCCTGATCGTGATCACAGCCGACCACGGCGAGGCTTTCGGCGAACGCGGCATCGAAGGCCATGCGCGCTGGGTTTACAGGGAGACCACCGAAGTTCCCCTGATCTTCAGTTTTCCCTTCAAGATTCCCGGCGGCATCACGGTCGATCGCTTGACTCGCAATATCGATATCTGGCCCACCATCCTCGACCTCCTGGGTATCGAGGGGATGGAGGAGACCGACGGCGTTTCCCAGCGCCCGGCGCTACTCGCTGCTGTCGCGGGGGAGGAAGTCGAAGACACTCAGTTTGCCCTCGCGCACTTGGACCGCAATTGGGGTCGCAAGGGAGCGCCGGTAGAGGACACGGTCTCGGTGGTGGGCAATGGCTACCGCTACGTGCGGCTCGAGAACGCCGAGGGCGAAGTGAACGAAGAGCTTTTCGACTTGAACAATGACCCGGCTGAGTTGCAAAACGTATTGGCCGAAGCAGGCGAAAGCGTTGACCGCTTTCGACGTGAGGCCGAAGCGTACCTCGCGACGGATCCGCGCTGGGCCATGCCGGAAGACCTGGAAATGGACGAAATGCAGCTCAATCAGCTTCGAGCGCTCGGCTACTCGGTTCCCTGAACGAACTCTCTGCGCCCTGCCGGTTTACGCCCGTCTGAACCAGACGACCTCCCCGCGCCGCATAGTCCCTCCGCTAGAAGCGAAGCGCGAGATCCACACCCATGGATCGCGGTTCGCCCACGAAGTTGAGGATTATGTTGCTGAAGGTCGAGGCATCAAAGGCGTAGCTCCGATAACGCTGATCCGTGAGATTCCTCACCCAGAACGCGACTTCCACCGTTGATTCCGGGTTGCGATATGTGAGCCGCAGGTTGTGGATCATATAGGCCGGCTGGCCGAGGGCGAGTTCGGGCAGGGGCCCGGTGCGAGCAACCCCGACCCCATCACTCGGATCAAAGAAGAGATCGTCTGTCCAGGCAAAATCGTAGCGAGGAACCAGGCTCCCATAGGAACCGAAATCCATCGGCCACTCGACTGTGCCGCTGAACTTGAAATTCGGTGAGTTGGGCAAGCTGTTACCGCTGTAGTCGACGATCTCGACGACCACGCCCGAAGTCGCGGTGGAAATCGTTCGCCGGTTCGTAAAATCGAGGAACCGGCTCCGCAGCCAGCTGAAGCGCCCGGTCACCTGCGGGCCCGACCAATCCTCCGGGAGCACGTCCCGCAGTGGCTCGGCATAGACATCCAGTTCGACGCCATATTGCTCAGTGGATTTCGCGTTCTTGATCACCAGGGAGGGTGGGCTGTTCGCTTGATCATCGAAGAGGAAGACCTGGTAATCCTTGTATTTGTAGTAGAAGATCGCGCCGTCCATCGACAGCAGACCGTCCAGAAAAATGCCCCTGAAGCCGGCCTCCACCGCATCGATGGTTTCCGGCTTGGCGGGCGGGTCATTTGCGTTGATGCTGTTGAAATGCCCCGCCTTGAAACCGTGGCCGTATTTCCAGTAGACCGCCTTGGAATCATCCAGCTTGTAGGTGAGGTTGATAGTTCCAGTGGGCTCGCTCCAACTCTTCTCCCGATAACTGAAACGAGGATCTCCGGCGACGTTTCGATCGATCTCAAAGTCGAATTTTTTCTGCTCCCAGTTATATCGAACCCCGGCTTCGAGCTTGAGACCTTCGACGAACTCCCACGCGAACCCGAAATTGGCGGAAGCCGCATCCGTTTTCTGCTCGAAGCTGCGAAGCCACCGTGTCACCGGGAGGAATTCGGAATCGATGAACTGGATATTGTCGAGAGCCAGATCTTCCTTCAAGTAGAAGGCACCGAGTTGCCAGCGAAAGGTTCCATCATCATTCTCGCCGTTCGCCTGGACCTCCTGAGTGAGCTGCCAGGCGCTATCCGTCACGATGGATTCGAAGAGTCGCAGGGGGGTGAAGTCCTGGTCCGTCTCGCGTCGTCGGTCATACCCCTCGTAGCCCGTGATCGAGGTGATCTCCACCGAATCGAACATCAGGACGCCATTGAGTGAGCTCCCCCATGTATCGAGTTCCGTCAGGCCCACCCGGTTGTAATCACCCCGGTAGGGCCGGATATCCAGAGGCCGCTCGCGTGCCAGGTTCC
>JAAZXM010000101.1 GCA_014240165.1 Myxococcales bacterium
CCACAATGACATACTCGAAACCCGTGGAAGCCTGCAGGGGGTCGGTATATGTCGCATGGTCGCTTACGGAGGCGAGATCGAAAATCGTGAGATCGGCGTCGGCGCCCACGCGCACCCTCCCCTTCCTTCGGAACGCGGGTGCCCAACTCTCGAGAATCTGCGCCGGGAGCAAGCTCATCTTGTTCATCGCGTCCATCAAGGACAGGCTCTTTTCTTCGCGCACGTATTTTCGAAGCATACGGGCATAGGTCCCGATGCCCCAGGGCGGAACCCCACCTTCGGGCGACAGGATTGGAAGCCCGTCACTGGCCACTGCGATATCAGGAGCAAGGTTCGCCAACCGGCTCCACTCTTCCCGGTTGTAGTGGTGGATCACGGAGCCTTCGGGATGCTCCTCTCGGTAGCGATTCCACATGGCTTCATCGAAGCGCTCACCGGTAGCCGCCCACTCCACATCCTCGTAATCGATACCGAAGATCTCACGCCAATTGCGCCCAAAAACCGCCGCACTGATGGTTGTGGAACCCGCGTTGTAGGGAAAGGCCTCGGTGCTGATCTGCACACCCTCGGCCCTGGCCTGACGAATCAGCGTGAGAAAATTTTCGATCCCCGAGATCGCGCTGGATTGAACGTGGCAAACGTGCACCGGCGCCCCCGTTTTTTTCGCCAACGCGATGACTTCGATCAGGCCGGCGGGATCGCCCACGACACCGCGGCGAACGTGAACGAAGATCGGCGCTCGGCGAGTTGCCGCGACTTCAAAAACAACCTGGAGTTCTTCTTCGCTGACGACTTCGCTCATGTAGTCCAGCAACAACCCGATCCCGAGACCACCCTGGTCGAGGCCCCGGTTCAGCCCGGCGCGCAGAATCGGCAACTGCTCGGGAGCCAGTCGCTGGGTGAAGGCGGGGCCGTCGAGGGAAGCGGCCGACTCACCTCGCATGACCCGGGTGTAGAGATCATCGATGCCCGTGGGTGCGTCCGGGCCTTCGATGATCTGGCCGCGAAGCCACGCATGACCCACCGAAGCGCCAAAATTGATCAGCGGATCCCGAGCAATATCGATGGGCGGATAATCGC
This sequence comes from Myxococcales bacterium, assembly GCA_014240165.1. Lineage (GTDB taxonomy): Bacteria > Myxococcota_A > UBA9160 > UBA9160 > UBA4427 > JAZXM01. The sequence goes on from JAAZXM010000101.1 coordinate 1,081, forward strand.
CGAGCGACGCGGCGGGATAGGCGCCCGACTCCAATTCCAGCGCCGTGGTGACTCCGTCGAGAACCTGGTAGCACTGGCCCAAGGGTGTTTGGGCATGGCTGTGCAAATCGATAAAACCCGGCGCCACCACGAGCCCGCTGACATCGATCACCTCCTTGCCGTCGAGAGGCGCTTCGGAAATCGCCCGGATGCGGCCGCCGCTGAGCGCCACGTTGCGCACGGCATCTAGGCCTGATTCAGGGTCGACCACCCTACCGCCCCGAAGAACGAGGTCGGGCAGCTCGGGGGCGGGGGGTGCGGGGATCGCGCATGCGAGGGGCCCCGCGATGGCGAGGACCGCCGCGAGCGCCGATCGCGGGCCCAGGACAGACCCAAGGAAAGAGGGCGTGGAGGCTCGGCGATGGCGGCGATTAAAAGTCCTCATTCCATGAGCCTAGCGATCCCTGGGGGAGTCTGAACCGCGCAAATCTGGCGTCCTGGCTCGAGCCTGCTAGTATGGTCAGACCAAATTGGTCCGACCGATTTGGTCTGACCAAATGGGGTGCAAATCACTCATTTGGATTTGGAGGAGAGGCCATCGTCTCGAATCCTGACCTCATCCCCGGCGGCGCCCGCCCCTCCCCCCTTCGCCAACCCCCCCCAGCCATGAAGTCAACCTCCCTCAGCGACCACATCTCGGCCCAACTCCGCGAGGACATCCTCCGCGGACGCTACCGCTCGGGCGAACGACTCCCGTCGGAACGCGATCTCGCTCAGCGCTTCGAAGTGCACCGGGGCGCCGTTCGGGAAGCCCTGAAGAAGCTCGAGCAATTGGGCCTGGCGGATATCCAGGCGGGCGGAGCGCGAGTCAACCCGGTCGAAGAGGCCAGCCTCGACGTGGTCAAGCACCTGCTGGAACTCGACGACCCTCCGGATCACAGGGTCGTCGAGCAGATCCTCGAAGCCTTTGGCGGAATGATGAGTCTCTCGCTCCGACTCTGTGTCGAACGCGCGAACACTTCCCAGCGGGAGCGCGCGCTCGAGTTACTCGAGAAGTTGGCGGAGAACAAAATCTCAGAGTCGACCGAATTCGAACTCTTCCAGGAACTCGGCGACCTGGTGACCCAGGCCAGCGGAAACCCGGTGCTGATGCTCGTACATAAGGGACTGGGAACCCGATTTCTCGGAAAACTCCAGCAGCAGGAAGATCTGCTCAGCAGCGGCCACTCCGATCGGGTTCCCATCGTCGAAGACCTCAAACGCGCGATGGAGAACCGGGACGGCCCCGCCACAACCGAGGCTGGCTACCGGCTTGGGGCAAGCATCCGCAAGAGCGCAGCGAAAGTTCTCACCTCTCGCTCGGACGCTGATCTCAAAGAAAGTGGGACTGCTTCATGAGAGATTGGAAGAAAACTGCTCTACCCCTGGCCGTCCTATTCTTCGCCGCCCTGGGCGGCCTCGGCCTGATCGCTTCGGCGCCGAAGGTCGAGAACGTCGTGCCCGAGCGGATCTTCCCCGCTGTGGGCGTGATTGAAGGCCATACCCGTGACGTCCCCCTCTGGGTCCGCAGCCAGGGCGCGGTCGCTCCTCGAACCGAAAGCGCACTCGTGCCCGAAGTCTCGGGACCGGTGATCTGGGTTTCGCCGTCTCTGGCCTCGGGAGGCTTTTTCAAAGAGGGCGAAGTACTGCTTCGGATCGACGCCCAGGACTACGAAGCTGCGGTCGCCCGGGCCCGCGCCGAAGTCGCCCGCGCCGAGGGCGAAGACGAACATGCCCAGGCCGAATTACGTCGGCAGAAAGGGCTTGCCCGCTCCAATGCCACCAGCCCCTCGCACCTGAGCAACGCCCGCCGCGCCGCGCGCGTCAGGGCAGCGGCCCTCGACTCCGCCCGCGTCGCCTTGGAACAGGCCCGGCGCGACCTGCAGCGAACGACGCTCACCGCGCCTTTTGAAGGCCGCGTTCGAGAAGAACACGTCGACATGGGCCAGTTCGTGGCGCGCGGCACGCCGGTGGCGACGCTTTATGCGACGGATTTCGCCGAGATAAGGCTCCCCATTGCGGATCGGCAGCTCGCCTTTCTCGACTTGCCCGAGTTCAGTTCGGAAACGAATGCTTTCGAAGGGCCCGAGGTGATCCTGCGAACCAGTTTTGCTGGCCGAGAACACGAATGGCGCGGCACCGTCGTGCGCACCGAGGGTGAGATCGATGCACGCAGCCGAATGGTCCACGTTGTCGCCCAAGTCGAAGATCCCTACGGAAGGGCCGCGGCCCAAGAACCCAAAGGATCCGTCAAGAGGCCACCCCTTGCGGTGGGGCTCTTCGTGCGGGCCCAGATCGCCGGCTCCGTCGCCAAGGGGGTCATCGCCATCCCGCGCTCGGCGATTCGAAACGATCAGCGGATCCTGATCGTCGATGGGGAGAACCGCTTGCGCGAGCGGCAGGTGGAAATCATCCGCATTGATCAGGAAGAAGTTCTGATCCGGACTCAATTGGGCGAGGGTGAGCGCATCTGCACATCGCCACTCCAAGTGGCCGTGGAGGGCATGCAGGTCCAACCCATCCTGGCCCAGGCGGAGCCCAGTTCGTGAACATCGTCATCGCGTGGTTCATTCGGAATCCCGTCGCCTCAAACTTGCTCATGGTGGTACTTGTTCTCGGGGGCCTCCTGGCCCTGCCCCAGATTCACCAGGAGGAATTTCCGAGCGTCGACGTCGAAGTCGTTCGAATTTCGATCGAATACCCCGGCGCAACGCCCCGGGAAGCAGAGGAATCCCTCTGCATCCGAATCGAGGAGGAGATCGAGAGCGTTCCGGATATCGATCGCCTCGGCTCCATCGCGGTTGAGGGAGCCTGTGTGGTCAGCGTCGAAACCGTGATCGGCGCAGACATCGACAACGTCCTTGCGGAAATTCAGAACCGTGTGGACGCGATCGATACTTTCCCCGAAGACGCTGAAAAACCGGTTGTCTCAAAGCTTGTCATGCGACAATCCGTGATGCAGATCGCGATTTGGGGCGATACCGACGAACTCACACTCAACCGGCTCGGCCGGACCGCCCGGGATGAGATCGCCCTGCTCCCCGGGGTCTCCCAAGTGACCCTCGACTACGCCCGGCCCTTCGAAATTTCTATCGAGGTTTCGGAGGAAACGCTGAGACGTCACGGCCTGAGCCTTCAGGACGTGGTCAACGCCATCCGCAGTTCTTCCCTGGATCTGCCCGGAGGCTCGGTCAAAACCCAGTCGGGAGAGATTCTTCTCCGAACCGTGGGCCAGGCCTACCGAGGTGGCGAGTTCGCGGACATCGTCGTCATCACCCACGTGGATGGAACCAATGTTCTGCTGGGAGAGATCGCCACCATCGTGGATGGCTTCGAGGACGTCCACCTGCGCGCCCGATTCGACGGTCATCCAGCAGTCTTCCTCCAGGTCGAGCGAATCGGAAAAGAGGATACGCTGGAGATTGCCGAGCAGGTCCACAAGTGGCTTGAGAGCGTGCCCCAACGCTTTCCCGATGGGATCGAGTTGACCGTGCTCAACGACCAATCCGCGGATCTGGTGATTCGCCTGAATGCCCTGTTGGTCAATGCACGAAGCGGACTTCTCCTGGTCGCGGCGGTCCTTGCCCTCTTTCTTCGTTTTCGCCTGGCCATGTGGGTCACCGCCGGAGTGCCCATCTCCTTTCTCGGCGCCCTGATGCTCTTTCCCGCCTTCTCCATCTCCATCAGTACCCTCACCGTGATGTCGTTCATTTTGGTACTCGGCATTTTGGTGGACGATGCCATCGTAATCGGCGAGAGCGTGCACCGAAGGGAAAGCGAAGGCGAAGATCAAATCGAGGCCGCACGAAAAGGCACGCTGGACGTCTACATCCCCGTCACCTTCGGTGTTTTCACTTCGGTAGCGGCTTTCATTCCCCTGATCATCCTTCCCGGCCATATGGGACGCTTCTTCAGCGTGATCGGCGTCACCGCAATCATTTGCCTTGTCTTTTCCCTGATCGAATCGCAGTTGATTCTGCCCGGGCATCTCGCCCATAGACGAACGCGACCCAAGACCGGAGTTTCCAACCCAAGTGTGAAACGTTGGACCCAATTCCAAGAAAAGGTTTCGAATGGCTTCGAGCGCCTTGCGAGAGAGTCCTATGGAAAGGCTCTGCTCCGTGCAGTCCAGTGGCGCTACACCACGACGGCGGTGGCGATTGGGATCGTAATTTTGACCGTGGCGCTGATCTCCAGTGGGCGCATGCGCTACCAATTTTTCCCCTCGGTGGAAGGAGATGTGGTCTACGCCTCGCTCACCATGGCCCAAGGCGTCCCCCTGGAGACCACCGAGGCCGCCACGAAGCAGATCCTGGCCAAGGCGGAGGAATTGAAGAAGGAATTGCGGGACGAATTCGATGGAGAAGAGATCATCCTCTACACAGTCTCGTCCCTGGGAAAGCAATTCGCGCGGGATGGACCGCCCGATATGTCGGTCCAGGTCGGGGGTTCCCACCTGGCGGAAGTTTCGCTGCAACTCGTTCCGGCAACGGCTCGCACGATCGATGCCAGTACCATCGCGAAGCGCCTGCGCGAAAAAGTAGGACCGATCCCCGACGCGGTGGATCTATCCTTCCTCAGCGATGCCTTTTCGGCGGGCGAAGCCATCGATATCAAGCTCGCAGGAGGCAATATTGAGACTCTGACCCAGGCGGCAGCAGCGGTACGCGCCGAACTCGCCTCTTATCGGGGCATGAGTGATATCTCCGATTCATTCCGGGCCGGAAAGCAGGAAGTGAGTCTCTCTCTCCTGCCCGAAGCCAGGCCCCTGGGCCTCAACCAAATGGACCTCGCCCGCCAAGTTCGTCAGGCTTTCTATGGGGAGGAAGCCCAGAGAATCCAAAGAGGGAAGGACGACGTTCGGGTGATGGTTCGCTATCCGAAGGAGGGTCGACGCTCGCTCGGCGCCCTCGAAGAGATGCGAATTCGCACTTCGGACGGCACCGAGGTTCCCTTTGCAGCAGTGGCTGATGCACGCCTCGGACGCGGTTTCGCAAGCATTCGGCGCTCCGATCGGCGCCGCGTCGTAAACGTCAGAGGCGAGCTCGACCGAAGCATCTCGACTCCCGAAAGCGTGCTGGCCGATCTCGAGAAGGATCTCCCCGGATTGCTTGCCCCGTATCCCGGGGTCGAATACGAATTCGATGGAGAGCAGCGGGCACAAAGAAAGGCTGGAGCCGGCCTGGTACCAGGTTTCGGATTAGCTCTGCTCCTCATCTACTGCCTGTTGGCCATCCCGTTGAAGTCCTATGCGCAGCCCCTGATCATCATGAGCGTGATTCCCTTTGGCGCGGTGGGGGCGATTCTCGGGCACCTCATCATGGGCTGGGACCTGGTCTTCTTCTCAATTCTCGGAATCGTGGCGCTGTCGGGCGTCGTGGTGAACGCGTCCCTTGTTCTCGTACACTCGGTGAATTCTCGCAGAGCCCAAGGCATAGAATTCATCGACGCTGTTCTCGAGGCGGGCGTCGTGCGTTTCCGGCCCATCGTCTTGACCTCGCTCACGACTTTCCTCGGGCTGGTTCCCCTGATGTTCGAACCCTCGGTTCCAGCACGCCCCCTGGTCCCCATGGCGATTGCCCTGGGTTACGGCGTACTCTTTGCCTCGGCGTTCACTCTTTTTCTCGTCCCGTCGGCCTACGTAATCCTGGATGACTTGACGCATTTCGGGCGTAGGCGACGGCGATCGAAACCCGGCCTGGGAGACGAATCCCCACGCGTCACCGCCCTTTCCTGAGCCGATCTTACTCCGGCAGGGGCGTGGGTTCGCTTCGGCCTCAGCTTCCTGGCAGCTGCTTCGCCAGGCCCTCGACTACCGTTGCGTACTCGCGCACGGTTTCGGCGATGATGTCCGCCACTGGCTTCACGGCGTCGATTCTTCCCGCCACCTGGCCCGTGAGCGCGACCCCGGCCTCGAGTTCACCGCCGAAATAGACCTGCTTGACGCCGCCTCCGAGCTTCGCCATGGCCTCGCCTTCCCCCGCTTCCAGGGCCTCTGTGGTCGAAGTGCGCAGAGCGCGAAGCGACGGGCCGTTGCTCGACCGCAGGAAAACCGTATCGGTTTCCGCTGCATCCACGATGGCATGCTTCCAGTTTTCGTGGACGGGCGACTCCGCGGCAGAAACCATTCTTGTCCCCATCTGTACGCCCTCGGCCCCCAAGGCAAAAGCCGCCGCCATCGAGGCACCATCGCAGATCCCTCCGGCGGCAATGATCGGTACATCCAGCTTCGAGCGGATCAGTGGTAGAAGCACAAGGCTCGAAACCGGCCGCGGGCCCTTGAAGCCTCCGCCCTCACC
>JAAZXM010000102.1 GCA_014240165.1 Myxococcales bacterium
CTTTCGCCTCGGTCTCGGACACGGCGTCTAGCCAGATGCTCGCATCGATCCCTCGGCTCGGAATCTGGTAGAAGTAGTGGTCCATGGCCTGACTGCTTCCGTCCTTGGTCATCAGGCCACGCTTGACGGCATCCCGTCCATCCAAAAGTCCCAGGGCTACGGCACACCAGATACGGGCCTCGGCGGTGTACCGGACGTCGGCGCGGTCGGCGAAACCCGAGCGGACGATGCACTGGCTGCGATCGATCTCAACCGTCCAAACGCCTCCGCCCTCGCCGCTCAGGCGAATCTCGAAGACCACCGCGGTCTCGCTCGAACGGTCTTCGCGCAGCAGGTAGGGGAGTGCTTCGACCACCGACTGCGCCGAGGTCTCGGTGAATCGCTGGGTATCGATCTCGAGATCCTCGATCCCCTGGTGGACCCACCAGCGCGCAGTGGCGGCGATCATGGGCTCGAGGGAGCGCCCCCGGGCCGTCACTGCGTAGTGCGAGCGCGTTCCCTGGGCGACGGTCTCCACGAAGCCATCGGCGACCAGGCGTTTCAATCGCGTGGAGAGCACCCGGGGAGCGATCCCCGTGCGCACACGTAATTCCTGGAAACCCTTGGCACCGCCCAGCAACTGGCCCACGAGGACCAACGTCCAGCGGTCGCCGATCACCTCCAGACCCCGGGCGACCGGGTCGAAGATCTGGCCGGGGCGCGGTACGTCGCGCGAGCCGCGGTGAGCCGCCTGGGAGGATTTTTGCTCTGACACAGAGTTAGTATCTAATTGATACTGACTTAGGTGTCAATATCGTACCTCCATGGACCCTCGCGCCCCGGGGCCCATGAACGGCCAAATCCTTTTTCTGACAGGGCTTTTGGGCTCCCCGGACGAAATTGCTAGCTTCGCGCGTTGCCGGTCGGAGGTGGACGGAAGATCGCCGGCGGACATGAACCGTCCGCGGGAGGAAAGTCCGGGCTCCATGGGGCAGGGAAGTCGGTAACACCGACCCGGGGCAACCCGAGGGAAAGCGCAACAGAAATCATACCGCCGAAGAGCGCCGAACCGACCCGCAAGGGGCGAGGCGGCGTGGCGGGCGCTCCGCGCCCGCCCGGTAAGGTTGAAATCGTGGGGTAAGAGCCCACGCGCGACAGCCGGGCGACCGGCGGCGAGGCAAGCCCTTCCCGGAGCAAGCTTGAATAGGGGCACTGACGAGGACGGCCCGTCCGATCGTGGGCTCTTCGGAGCGCGCGCAGTGCCCGGGTTAGAGTGCTTGAGCGCCGTGGCAACACGGCGCCTAGAGGAATGATCTTCACCGGACCGACGGCAACGCCGGATCGGGACAGAACCCGGCTTACAGTCCACGCGGGTCGGCGCTGCCGACACGCAATCCAGGGAAGAAGCCTCGGCCACGCCCCGGATGCTCCGACCGACACATCCCCGCCCCAAGCGCCCCCCTCGATGGGGCCGTCCGCACGGGCCCCGGTCCGGGGCAAAGCGCTAGTCCAGGGAACGCGCCAGGCAATGGAGCTTGACCCGGCGCTCGGACGGGTAATCCCGCCATTTCGACGCCGGAAGCGCGTCGCCATCCACCGCCGAAAACCCCTGGCGGAGAAAGAAAGTTTCGACCCGAGGTGATGTGGTGCAGGCGAAAACCGCCGAGTAGCCGGCCTCCCGGGCTCTTTCCACCGCGAAGTTCACCAGGTGCCCGCCGACGCCTTCGCCCAGAAAGCGCGTGAGCGTGTAGAGGCTGGCGATCTCGCCCTGGTTTTCTTCCGGGTGCGTCACCAATGCGCCAATGCCGGCGAGATAGCGACCCTCGATGAAGGCTCCGAAACTCTGCCCCAGGGCGGCCTGAACATTGGCCTCGCTTCTCGGCGCCAGATAGCCCTCCTCTACCCCGCGCGCGATCAGGTCTGCGGCTGCATCGAAATCATCGACTCCCAGGCGCCGCACCTCGACGTAGCGCTCGGGTGTCAGGAGCGTGCCCGAACCCGCATAGGTGAAGAGTTCGTCAGCCAGGCCGTCCATCGAGCAGATATTCACCGAGGCCAGGCCATCCTCCAGCGCTCCCCTGATTTCGGTGAGAAGCGCCTGATCTTCCTCGGCAGCGGAGAATCCCGACGACGAGGCCTGCTCGAGATCCGAGAGATCGAGCAACGAGATGCGCTTCCCGGAAGAATCGGAAAGGCAACCCCGGGCGTCGATCCAGATCAGCTTGGCGAGCCTCAGGGCCTGCACCGCCTGCCGGCATTGGGCCGCGAACGCGACGCCTTCGCCGCGCGGAGTGACCTCGGCGGAAAAACAGAGACCCGCCGTCATCTCCTGGCGAAGGACTCGCCAGAGTTCGCCGACCCAGTTGGCGCTGGAGTCGGGATCGATCACGGTGGGCGTGAGGGGCTGGAGCACATCGCTCCGCGGAGACAACAGGACACAGCGCGTGCCGTTCTTCGCCAGGTCGGCCAGGACGGATCCGAGTCCTTCGAGCGAGCCCTCTGGAGAGGAGGGCAAGGCGATGCCGAGCGTCCGGCCACGAAATTCTGCCAGGTAGAATTCCCGCTCGCTAAATGTCCAATCCCGCTGCGCCATGCGCCCAGTGTGACGCATCCGGGCGCGGATGCCCGGTTCCGGGGCCCTGCCCTTGCCCCCAATGACCGCAAGCAGGTATCGTGCGCGATCAATGGACTGGCAGATCGGTTTCACCCTGGCCGTGGTGGTCATTGCCCTGGGCCTACTGGTCTGGGAGGTCGCTTCCCCGGACCTCGTGCTGATGGCCGCCCTCATCAGTCTGGGCATTACGGGAATTCTGACGCCCAGGGAGACTTTCTCGGGCTTCTCCAACCCCGCGGTGGCCATGGTGGGTGTGCTCTTCATGCTCTCGGCCGCGGTTCGAGAGACCGGGGCTCTGGACCTCACCGTCGGGCGCCTGCTCGCACCGGCGAAAAGTATTCGCGCGGGAATCGGCCGGATCAGCCTGCCCGTGGCCGCCCTATCGGGCTTTCTCAACAACTCGCCCATCGTGGCCATGATGACCCCCTCGGTCATTGACTGGGCTCGGCGCAACGGTCTGTCCGCCAGCCATTTCCTGATCCCCCTTTCCTACGCCTCCATCCTGGGCAGCACTTTGACCCTCATCGGCACCAGCACGAACCTGGTCGTTGCGGGTCTGGTTGCCGACAGCCAGAACCCTCCGATGGCCCCATTGGGCTTCTTCGAACTCTTCCCAGTCGGGCTGCCCATCGCGATCTTCGGCACCCTATACCTGATCGCCGTCGGCCCCCGACTGCTCCCCAACCGGCCTCTGGCATCCGATAACCTCGGCGAGCGCAGGCGAGAATACGTGACCACCATGGTGGTCAAGACCGACTGCGATCTCGTGGGTGCATCCGTCGAAGGCGCTGGACTCCGCCGCCTGCCCGGCCTGTTCCTGGTAGAGATTGGGCGCAATCACCGGGTCATCACCCCCGTACGGCCCGAGGTTGTGATCGAAGCCGGGGACCATCTGGTCTTTGCCGGGGTGGTCTCGACCATTGTCGACCTGCAGCGCATTCGCGGACTCGTGCCACTCACCCACGAGGAAACCGGGGACGGCGCCGAGTCGGATTACCGTCATGGACTGGTGGAAGCGGTGATTTCCACGTCTTCGCCCCTGGTGGGCGAGAGCATCCGGGATTCCAACTTTCGCTCCTCCTACGACGCGGTCGTCATCGCGGTGCATCGCAATGCCGAGAGGGTTCCCGGCAAGATCGGCGAAATCGTATTGCAGCCCGGAGACACCCTTTTGCTGCAGTCTTCCCCCGATTTCATGCAGCATAATCGGAACAGCCCCGATTTCTACCTGGCGAGCGACCTCCCGGGCAGCGAAAAGCCCCGCTTCGAGCGGGCGGGCCTCGCGCTCGCGGTGGTGGCAGCGATGGTCGTCGTTGTCAGTCTCGAACTGGTCCCGATTACGCTGGCGGGATTCGTCGCAGTGGGCGTCTTGCTGGGCACGGGCTGTGTTAGCCCGACCAAGGCTCGAGAAAGCGTACCGTGGTCGATCCTGGTCGTGATCGCTGCCGGCCTCGGCATCGCCCAGGCCATGTCCAAGACAGGCGCGGCGGAATTCATCGCGGAATCGATTCTCTCGGTCGCCCAAGGACTCGGCCCCTTGGGCGCCTTGATCGTCATCTATTGCCTCTGCATGGTCATGGCCGAACTGCTCCACCACACCGCAGCGGTGGCCATCATGTTTCCGATCGCAATGGCTCTGGCAGGACAAGTCGGTGCCGACCCACGACCCTTCGTGATCGCGATTGCGATCGGCTCGACCTGTTGCTTCGCCTCGCCCATCGCGTACCAGACACATCTGATCGTCTATGGCGCCGGCAACTACCGCTTCAGTGACTTCATCCGGGTCGGGCTGCCCCTGAACCTTCTCTGTGCGGTGACCGCCCTGGTGGTGATCCCCTTGATCTGGCCGCTCTAGCAGCGAGAGTCACCTCCCCCCGGCTGAAGCCTCGGGTTCAGCCACGGGGGGCCGCCCAAAATAGACGCCCTCCCTCGCGGGGCCGATTGCGGACACGCCGGGTCGCCCACCTGCACCCGAGTTGCGCAAATAATGCGGGAATGGCGGAACGGGTCTGCCCGGTTTGCACCTGCATGGGGTATTGCAGACACAAAGTAGTTCGGATTCTTGGCGGACTGGCCGATACACGACAACAGACCAATTTATGGGTCTAATTACACCCATATCTCTGAAAAGGGCACTCGTATCGCTAGAGAGCGCCTGAGACGGCATCGAAAACCACACGTACATAAAGCGCAAACTAGGCGATCGACGCGAGTTCTGGCCGGAATACCTTCCTCAACCGAGAAATTACTGGCAAAAACGCTCAGAAAAGACCAATATTCTAGATGTTCGAGCGATCCCCCATTTCGCGAATCAATACAACACTCCCCGTAGGGGTATGCGTAGACTGCGTCGTACTGAGGTCGGACCGCCGTAGGAGACTGAGCCATCCGTTCAAACCACACATGAACAATCGGATACTGGCAGAAATGTCAGTGAAGTCCTGAAGCAAGTCGACCCCGTAAACGTGGGTCGATGGTTCGAAAGTGGCGAGAACGGTGGATCAAGAAAACGAAGAGCGTGGAGAGCGGCAGACCTCCACGCACTGGATGCGAGTCGGCGAATGACCACAGAAAGAAATCCCGCTTAGCGGGAATGCCACCAGCCAAGCTGGCGGAAGTTTTTCCAAGCAGACGTACCCGACGTGAGAAGCTGCCGCCAAAAGCCGAAATGTAATCGATTGCTTGAAACCAACCCACTCCGGGCGGTATCCGACAAGCTTGGATCTGCACCCGAGTGAGTATCGAAAGGTAAGTCCGTGACCGCTGAGAACCAGACCAAGACACCCGCCACCGACAGTGCGCCCACCTCCCCGGTGATGGGAGCTACGCCTGTCGTTGCGGCCGACGAACTCGATCCCGGGCGGGAGAGACGACCGCTCGAGTCATATTTCCAGGAAATCGGGGGCACCCGCACCCTGAAGCGCGAGGAGGAGGTGTACCTCGCCAAAGACCTGGAAGCGGCGACCGCATACCTTCGCGAGTCGCTCTACGCGATTCCGTGCTCGTCCCGACACGTAGTGGAGCGCTGGGACGCCCTGCGCGCACTCTCGCACACCGGGGCCAAGCTCTCGGAATCGTCCGGTGACGAAGAGACCGGCGAAATCGCTGCTCGTGTCGAAAGGGCGGTGAAGCGACTGCGCGCCCTCCTCGAGGATCGCGTCAAGAAATTCGACAAGGCCGGAGACAACTACTCCACGCCGTTGCAGAAGCTCGACGCCAAGATCTCGAAGGAAATGCACGGAGCACAGCTCTCCCTGGCCGTTCTGGTGGAGCTGCGAGATACCGTGCTCGCGCGATCCAAGGAGATGCGACGCACTCGCAAGCGAACCAAACGACTCGCGGAGCTCGAGCGCGAAGTGGGCGTGCCGCGGAAACGAATGCTCGAACTCGCGAACGCCGTCGAGGATGCCCACGATCAGATGACCTCGGTGAAGAACCGCTTCATCGAACACAATCTGAAACTCGTGGTCGCCATCGCCAAGGATTATCGGAACCTCGGCTTGTCCTTCCCGGATCTGATCCAGGAAGGCAATCTCGGGCTGATCCGGGCGGTCGAAAAATTCGATCATCGCCGTGGCTTCAAGTTCTCCACCTACGCTGTCTGGTGGATTCGCCAGGCGCTGGTCCGAGCGATTCAAAATCACTCCCGAACCATTCGACTCCCGTCTCATGTGCATGACCGGCTTCAAAGAAGCCAGCGTGTCCGCGCGGAGCTGACGGGCAAGCTCGGCCGCGATCCGACTCCGGCGGAACTCGCTCCCGCCCTCGGATCGGACACCGACTCCCTGGAGGCCCTCGATCGGCTTTCGCGAGAGGCCATCTCTCTGGAGTCGAACGTCGCCGGCACAGAAAAACGTCTCGAAGACTTCGTCCCCGATCAGGGCGCGTCGCTTCCCGACGGTGGAATCGACGATGACCGCATGCGAACGGGGGTCGGAACCTTGATCGGCGCCCTGACGCCTCGCGAACAGCTGATCCTGCGGCTGCGTTATGGGCTTGCGGGCGAAGAGGAGCATACCCTCGAACAGATCGGGCAATCGCTCGGCCTTTCACGGGAACGCGTTCGACAGCTCGAGGCACGAGCCCTCAAGAAATTGCGGGAAACACAACCTGCCCAGCGTCTGCATCCGATCCTTGAACCCTAAGCTCGAACCCTAAGCTCGAACCCTGAGGCGGGTAGCCGGGAGGGAGCACCCAACCGGCCACATACCTCTCCGAGAACAGTCGCAATCAAATCGGGGCGATAGCCCGAAAAATACTGGAGCCCGGGAAGCGAATGCTTCCCGGGCTCCTTGCGTTTCCGACACCCTGATTCCAACCCAATTGGAATTCAATTCGAGTCGTACGG
>JAAZXM010000103.1 GCA_014240165.1 Myxococcales bacterium
CCGGGCCGATGGGGACGCAGGCAAAGCCCTGGGCGGAGCCGACACGACGATTCTCTTCGGCGACCTCCACGTCCACACCACGTTTTCTTCCGATGCATTCGTCATGAGCCTGCCCCTGGTTTCCGGGGAAGGCGCCCATCCCCCAGCGGATGCGTGTGATTTCGCCCGGCATTGCGCGGCGCTGGATTTCTGGTCGATCAACGATCACGCCGAGTCCCTCACCCCGGCCCATTGGCGTGAAACCGTCGAAAGCATCCGCCAATGCAACGCTGTTGCGCCGGGGGACGAGGCCGATGTCACCGCTTTCCTTGGCTGGGAATGGAGCCAGGACGGCACCGGCCCGGACGACCATTGGGGCCATAAGAACGTGCTCCTCAAAGGTACCGGGGACGACGAGATCCCCACCCGCCCCATCGCGTCGCTGCATCCCGACGGAGATATCGTGAGCCTGCCCCCCCTGGCCCGAGCCGGACTCGCGCTCCTGATGCGCGATCGCCGAACCCTGGACTACACCCGCATGCTCGAGGAATCCGCTTCGGTTCTCCCGTGCCCGGCGGACGTTCCTGTGCGGAACCTCCCCCTGCACTGCCGTGAAGCCACCCGGACCCCCGGCGAACTCTTCGCCAAACTCGACGAATGGGGCTTCGAATCCATGGTGATCCCCCATGGCACCGCCTGGGGCAACACCGCACCGCCGGGATCGAATTGGGACGGCCAGATCGGAGGATCCCAGGACGACCCCGCGCGCCAGCGCCTGGTGGAAGTCTACTCCGGGCATGGCAACTCCGAGGAGTACCGCGATTTCGCCGCCGTCCGCTTCGACGAGCGCGGCGAGCCCCAATGCCCCGAGCCCCAACCGGGCCCGTCGGGTTTCTTGCCCAATTGCTGGCGAGCCGGAGAGATCATTCGCAACCGTTGCCTTGCGGATGGGGAAAGCAAGGATGAATGCGGCCGCCGCGCTGGGGTAGCGCGCCGCAACCATGTGCGGGCGGGAAAGACCGGCTTTCGCACCGTGCCCGGGGCCACGGTTTCCGATTGGCTGGACTCCGGCCAATGCCGGGACTGTTTCCTCCCCGCCTTCGACTACCGACCCGGGATGTCCGCCCAATACATGCTCACGCGGAAGAACTTCAGCACGGCGCGGCCCGTGGCGGCCCGGATGGGCTTCATCGCCTCCAGTGACAATCACACGGCGCGGCCGGGCACCGGCTACAAGGAGATCAACCGCAGCGAGATGACCGAGAGCCTGGGCCCGCGCACGGACGGGCCCGATTTACTCGGCGCCGCCAAAGCACCCGTCGCGCACTCGGTCGCGCTGACGGATCAAGCCCTCAACGCCTTCGCCACCCGGGATACCGAAAGGATGTCCTCGTTCTTCACCACCGGTGGCCTGGTGGCGGTTCACGCCCGGGGTCGGGGACGCGAGGCCATCTGGCAATCGCTCCAGCGTAGGGAGACCTACGGCACCAGCGGCGAGCGGATCCTGCTCTGGTTTGATCTTCTGAATCCGCCCGATGGAGCCCGAGCCTCGCTCCCCATGGGTTCCGAAACAGCCCTGGCTGAAGCGCCGAGGTTTCGGGTGCGGGCAGTCGGAGCCCGCAATCAGAAGCCCGGTTGTCCAGAATTTGCCCATGAGGCCCTGGGAAGCGAGCGACTCTACGCGCTCTGCCGCAATGAATGTTATTCCCCGGGCGACCATCGTCACCCGATTACGCGCATCGAGGTGATTCGCTTGCGCCCCCAAGCCTTCGATGCCGAACCCCTGGCCGAACTCATCGACGACCCCTGGCTGACCCTGGCATGCCCGCCGAGCCCCGAGGGCTGCGCGGTGGAATTCAGCGATCCGGATTTTCCCGGCAGCGGCCGGAATGCGGTCTATTACGTGCGCGCCATCCAGGCACCCAGCCCCGCGGTCAACGGGGCCGACCTTCGCTGTACCCGGGACGAGCAGGGGCAATGTCTCTCCGTGAGTCCCTGTTATGGAGCCGATGATCTCACGCCCTATGAGGACGATTGCCTCGCCGAAATCGAGGAGCGCGCCTGGTCCTCGCCCATCTGGATCGACCAGGCCCAAGGCAGCGACCCCGGGGCACCCACGGGCTAGCATTCGCCGAGGGAGATGAGATGAAGCGAGCCGAAATTCTGGACCCCGAGCGAGTCGACGCATTCGCGCGCGATGGTTTCGTGGTCGTGGACGATGTGTTCTCCCCAGAGGAGTTGTCGAGTTTCGGCCAGGCGGTTGACGCGGCTGTGGAGGGCCGCGCGGGAGCGGATACGCGCAAGATCGAAGAAAAATCCCTCTACGAACAGAGCTTTGTGCAATGCATCAACCTCTGGGAGGACAGTCTCGAAGTTCGCCAACTCACCTTCGATGCCCGGATCGGCGAAATGGCAGCGCAACTCCTGGGGGCCGATGCGGTTCGGATCTGGCACGACCAGGCGCTCTATAAGGAGGCCGGGGGCCGGGAAACCGATGCCCACCAGGACCGACCCTTTTGGCCCATTGCCCCCCCCGATCAGGTCACCGCATGGATTCCCTTCGAGGGCTCCAGGCTCGGCCAGGGCGCCATGGCGTATCTCCCCGGCTCGCACCGCGTCGGGCTCGAGCGATTCGTGGACATCTCCCATCTGCTCCAAGAGCCCTACGACATTCTCTCCGATCCCGCGGTGGAGGCCATCGAGCCGGCTTGGATCGAAGCGAAACCGGGCTCCGTGGTCTTTCATCACTCTCTCACGGTTCACTTTGCAGAGCCCAACGCCAGCGACCGGACGCGGCGGGTCTACTGCGTCATCTATTTTGCCGATGGCTGTACTCGTCGCTCTCCAATTCCCCATCTGGTGCCCGATCGTCAGGGCATCGCGGTGGACCAGCCCATCGCGGGGGAGGTCTCTCCAATTGCCTGGCCTCGCGACACCGACGAACTGCCCCCGACACCCAGCACGCGACCGCCCCGGCTGGGCTTTGCCTGAAGCCGCGCACCCTGCGCTTCATCAGAGTGGTGCGGGCGGAGGCCCCGGTTAGACTTTGGGCGTGCGAATCTGGATCGATACGGATATCGGAAGCGACGTAGACGATGCGCTCGCATTGGCCTATGTGCTCCGGCACCCGGACTTTGAGTTGGTCGGGGTCTCGACGGTTTTCGGCGATGTCGAGTTGCGCACCGAGATCGCCCGGGCCCTGCTCGAAGTGGCGGGGGCGGAAGGCGTGCCCGTCCTTTCCGGGCTCGGCGTTCCCCTCAGCGAGGGCCGCGCCGGGGTCATGTTCGGCCACGAGGGCAAGGGCATCCTCGAAGACCCGTCGCCCCGCATGCGGACCGAAGAGGAAAACGGCGGTGAAGCCCGCATCGAGCGGATCGCCGAGGAACTCCGCCGTACCGACCCCGAGATCGTGCTCGCCATCGGTCCGCTTTCAAACCTCGGCGCCCTGGTGCGTGCCGGGGCGAAGCTCCCTCCCCTGGCCATCATGGGCGGCAAGTTCACGGATGAGCTTCTGCCGGGCATGATCCAGGGCATCAGCGAGTGGAATTGGTTCAGCGATCCCGTCGCCGCCCAGGCGGTCTTGGAAGCCAACCACGCCACCCTCCCCCGCGTGGTACCCGCCGAGGTCACATTCCAGACAGCCCTGGAAGAAGGCGATGTCGAGCGACTCTCCGAGGGCGACCCCCTGGCTCGGCAATTGGCCGTCCTCTGCACCCATTGGCTTGATTTCCTGCGGCCCCATGCGGGGCATGGGAAACCGAGAATCGCCCTGCACGATCCGTTGACGGCGGCCGTTCTGGTGGAAGACGGGCTTTGCCATTTCAGTGAGCGGCGAATTCGCCTGGACGCAAAGGCCGCGGCCGAGATCGAGCCCGGCCCGCCCAACCTGCTCGCCGCTACGGATGTCGACGTCAAAGCCCTTCGCGATCACCTGATGAAAAGCTGGCTCTGACGCAGGCCGGCTCTGCCGAGATGCAATCAAATCAAGCCCTGACCCGAATCCGGGCCTTGGTTGGGTTCGTGTTCAGAGCGCGGGCGCAAGGCGTCGGATAGCATGGGCCACGGGGGGTGAGCGTCGAGGGCGCGCTTTGGCTTGGCCGGGGCAACGTTCTCGAAGAGGCCGTTCGCTGGCTCCCGCCGCGGCCCAAGCTGGACTGAGCCGCACGCACCCAATCCAGGCGGCCTGGAGAACTCTTGATGAAAACCCTCGTGGGCCTCTTCATCCGCTGGATCCCCGATGCCTTCGCGGTGGCCCTTGCCCTGACCCTTTTCACGTTCTTCTGCGCCATTGTTGGGGCGGGCTATCCGTTGAACTCGGCCATCGAAGCCTGGGGCGACGGCTTCTGGAATCTTCTCCTCTTCACCAACCAGATCACCCTGACGCTCCTGCTGGGCTACGGCCTGGCGAATACCCCGGCCGTTCGACGCATTCTACGCGGCATCGCGAAGAGGGTGTCAACGGCGCGTGCCGCCTACGCGGCGGCCTGCGCCGTGACCGGCGTAGCGGCCTTGCTCTCCTGGGGCCTAAGCCTCGTCACGGCGGGCATCATGGCGCGAACCCTGGGCGAACACTGCCGGGAAAACGGCATCCGGGTTCACTACCCACTCCTGGTCGCGGCATCGTTTTCGGGCTTCGTCATCTGGCACCAGGGACTCACCAGTTCGATTGGGCTTGCCTTGGCGACGCCTGGGCATTTTCTCGAATCCCAGATCGGCCTCATCCCCACCTCGGAGACTCTCTTCACCCCGTGGAACGCGGCGGTCATCTGCGTGGTTCTCTTCACCCTGCCCTTCTTGATGTCCTGGCTGAGACCCGGCGACGATGACGAAATCCAGGAGATGGAGGGAGCCGCCTTCGTGGCCCAGCCCGCAGCCGAGGGCGCCGAAGCGGGCCCGCGAACGCCGGCGGAGCGAATCGAGGGATCCTTCTGGATGGCCATGGCCTTGGTGGGCATGGCGTCGGTTTACCTCTACGACCATTTCATCGGGCAAGCAAAAGGTCTGGAACTCAATATCTTGAACTTCGGTTTTCTTTTCGCTGGGCTTGCCCTTGCGGGCTCCGCCCTGCGCTACGTACAGATCCTCGTGGAGGGCGGCCGGGTCGCCGTTCCCTTCCTGCTCCAATACCCCTTCTACGCGGGCATCGCGGCGCTCATGCTCGACTCGGGTCTGGTCGCCATTATCGTCGACTTTTTCGTCTCGATTTCGAACGCCACGACGCTTCCGCTCTGGGGTTTCATATCCGGCGGTCTCCTGAATATCTTCATCCCCTCTGGCGGCGGGCAGTGGGCAGTTCAGGGGCCGCTCATGATGGCCGCCGCCCAGGAGGTGGGTGCCGATTTGCCCCGGGTCGCCATGGGGGTCGCCATGGGAGATCAGTGGACGAATCTCATTCAGCCCCTGACTCTGGTCCCGGTGCTCGCCATCGCGAATATCGGGGCACGCGAAATCATGGGGTACACCTTCGTGGCCCTCGCCTATTGCGGCGTAATCTTCGGCCTCGCGCTCTTGCTTTGATACCCGCGCAACCCTTGGCCGCCCGGCTGAGCTGACCGAATGCCTCAGAATTGAAAGTAGATGAAGGGCGCGGGCCCCGTCGGCATGATGTACAGCAGCACGGCCAGGAAGGCCACGAAGAGGCCCCAGCGAACGGGACCATGAATCTCAATCTCCAGGGGCTTCTCCTTCCTTGCCAGAACAAGGAGGTGCAGCAGAGCGGCGACTGCGAGAACGACCATCGCTTGGACGTAGAACCAGTCAATTCCTCCTGCGTCCATGAAGGCCAATTTCTTGAGAACCGCGAGCGTAATATCAAAATTCTCCGCCCGGAAGAAAACCCAGCAGAGCGATACGAATAGGAAGGTCAACGCCCAAGACCCAACCTGCTGCACGAAGCCACCCTCGACTTGCTTTCGAGCGTCGCCTCTCCACGCTCGATGAATACCGACAGCAAGGCCATGCAAAACGCCCCACGCGACAAAATTCCATGAGGCGCCATGCCAGAGCCCACCCAGAAACATCGTGAGCATCAGGTTGAAATAAGTTCGTGTGGCCCCCAGTCGGTTGCCGCCTGCGGATATATACAGGTAATCCCTGAGCCAGGTGGACAATGAGATATGCCAACGCCGCCAGAAATCGCTGATATTCCGGCTCAGGTATGGATGCCTGAAATTTTCGGGCAACTCGAAACCGAGCGCGCGGGCGACCCCAATTGCCATATCGGTATAGCCAGAAAAGTCGTAATAGATCTGCGCGGCATACGCGAACGTGGCCATCCAACAGGTTCCCGAGGAATAGAGTTCGGGATTTTGATAAATGGGATCGACGTAGATTCCCAGGGTATCGGCGAAGAGCGCTTTCTTCAAAAAACCGCGCAAGAAAAGCTGCGCGCCGGCCCGAACGTTCTCCATACGAAGCGGATGAACCGTTCCGAGTTGAGGCAGAAAAGTGCTTCCTCGAACAATTGGACCGGCGACCAATTGCGGAAAGAACGAAACAAAGAGGGCGAAATCCCTGAAGCTCCGGGTCGGAGGCAACACTCCACGGTACACATCGATCGTGTAGCTCATGGTCTGAAAGGTGAAGAACGAAATCCCGACCGGAAGGATGATGTCGAGATGCTCTGGCATCCTTATC
>JAAZXM010000104.1 GCA_014240165.1 Myxococcales bacterium
CGCCGAGCACTCCGACCTATCGATCGATTCGACAACGCCCGGCGTGAAAGCAACTGGCTTCGGGATCTTGGTCGGCCGGTTCTCCGACGGCGCTTCGATCGAGGACAACTACGTCACCGCAACGAGCAAGATCGCCCTGGAGGCGTTATTCGCTGTTGGCGTGACGTTCCGGCGTAATGTCGCCGAGTATTCGCGGGCGGGTATCGTCCTGAACGGCGACGCCAGAGTTGTCACCTTCAGCGAAAACACAGCGCGCTACAACGGGCTGCCCGGGCTGGAGGACCAGACACTGGGCGACGGTTTCACTTGCGGTTCGGGCCGGGACGCGATCTGGGAGGGCAATATCTCCCACTCCAACGCTCGCGCGGGCTTTGCGCTGAACTGTAGTGGCGGTGTGCCGGGCGGCAACACGCACCTTTTTCGCACCAGCCAAGGCGCACCCAACGTGGCGTTGAACAACTGCCTGACCACGACACAGCAGATGGCGGATGTGACCGTCGGCGCCGGCAGTCCCAGTTCAGCATCGCCTTGGGCGACTCAAAACATCGTCATCGATGGCCTGATTTCGGAAGGCGGAAACTGCAAATACGCTTTGACCGTAGGACCCTCGTCCGACGTCACGGTGAGCGACGTGAATCTGCAATCGGGTACGACGGCTGTTTTTAATCTCGATCGCGTCAACGCGCTCGACCCGAACGCCACATCCAGTGTCAGCGGCGCGATGGTCTGGGTAGCCGATGGCGACACAGCCGAAGAGGTAGTCTATTTCGACGTGGGCGGCGCTCTTATGCACGACATGGCGGTCATCGACATCGCGTACGACGAACGGCACCTGGGTACCTTCACTCAGCCTTTCAAGTTCAGCGACGGCACCTATGTCAACGGGGATCAGAACATCAGTTATTGCCCGGAGAATCCGGCGCTGCCCGGCTGCCCCAACGCGCCGTGAGGCGCCGCACCGTTTTCGCGGCCGTCGCTCGAGGCGCGTTCCGAGCGCTGGATCAAGCGTCACGCTGCGCCCCTGAGCGATTCGACCTGATGCCCATGCCCGGACGCCCCGCCAGAAGAGGGGCGCGGCTTGGGCGCAAGCATCCCGCGCGTTTCTTGGGGCCAGCGTAGGAACCCGCGGCGCCGAGTGAGCCGCGGCCACGAGGTCGGGTGAGGCGGCTCGGCGCCGGCTCCGGATGTGGCGAGGGGCGATGTATGCACTGGAATTTGTTAGACTTTTTTTAATTTCGGGTTCTTCGATCAGGCGCCCTGGGGCCGTCCCGGGCTCGGGGCGTCCGGGCGGCAGAAGAACTCCGTGGAGTCTGGTCGGCTGGTGCGGTAGACATGCGCCCGCGCACGCGCCCCGGTCCCCTCTATCGATCTATCCATACGCGAAAGCCATACGCGAAAGCCATACGCGAAAGAGTCCATCCCATGAGTCAGTCTCCCTCGATTATCTATACCTGGACCGACGAGGCCCCGGCCCTCGCTACGCACTCTTTTCTGCCGATCATTCGCGCGTTCGCGTCAGCCGCCGATGTGCCCGTCGAGACCCGCGACATCTCCCTGGCCGGCCGAATCCTCGCCGTGTTCCCGGAGCGCCTGGCCGAAGCGCAGCGCGTCGCCGATGGTCTCGCCGAACTCGGCGAGTTGGTGAAAACACCCGAGGCGAACGTGATCAAGTTGCCCAATATCAGTGCCTCGATTCCCCAGCTGAAAGCCGCGATCGCGGAATTGCAGGCCAAGGGCTATGGGCTTCCCGATTACCCAGAGGAACCGTCAAACGACGAAGAGCGCGAGATCCAGGCGCGCTATGACAAGATCAAGGGGAGCGCGGTCAACCCGATCTTGCGCGAAGGCAACTCGGATCGCCGCGCACCCAAGGCGGTCAAGGACTATGCCAAGCAGAACCCGCACCGAATGGGCGCCTGGGCAGACGATTCACGGACGCATGTTGCGACCATGAGTGCCGGAGATTTTCGGCATAATGAATCGTCGGTGACTATAGAGGCCGAAACCATGGCCCGGATCGAACATGTGGCCACCGACGGGGCAAGAACTGTGCTGAAGGAGGGTGTGGCGCTTCAGGCAGGTGCAGTGTTGGATGGCACTTTCATGAGCAAACGCGCGCTCGTGTCTTTTCTGGAAGAGCAGGTCGAGGACGCGAGGCAGCGTGGCGTTCTCTTCTCGCTCCACCTCAAGGCAACCATGATGAAGGTCTCGGATCCGATTCTTTTTGGGCATGCGGTCCGTGTTTTCTTCCATAGGATTTTCGAACAACACGGAAAAACCCTCGATCGCCTGGGTGTCGACGTCAAAAACGGGTTCGGCGATCTGCTCGAAAAGATCGCCGACTTGCCCGATGCCGAGCGCGCTGCGATCGAATCCGATATCGAGTCCGCCTATCAGGCAGGTCCCGCGCTGGCCATGGTGAACTCGGACAAGGGCATTACCAATCTTCATGTTCCGAGCGACATCATCATCGACGCCTCCATGCCCCCGATGATTCGCGATTCAGGAGGCATGTGGAACCCGGCGGGAGAGCTTCAGGACTGCAAAGCGGTGATCCCCGACAGCAGTTACGCGGGGGTTTACAGCGTGGTGGTTGAGGATTGCCAGGCCCACGGGGCCTACGACCCAGCGACCATGGGGAGTGTGCCCAACGTGGGTCTGATGGCGAAGAAAGCCGAGGAATACGGCTCTCACGACAAGACCTTCGAGGTGCCTTCGGATGGGGCCATTCGTGTGGTCGACGCGACGGGCAATGTCCTGATCGAGCAGCAGGTGGAAGAGGGCGATATCTGGCGCGCTTGCCAGGTCAAGGATGAGGCGGTTCGCGATTGGGTGAAGTTGGCCGTGGCCCGTGCCCGGGCAACCGGCGCCCCGGCGGTTTTCTGGCTGAATCGGGATCGGGCGCACGACGCAGAGTTGATCGTCAAGGTGGAGCGCTATCTCGCTGACCACGATACGAGCGGACTCGAGCTCCATATCCTTTCGCCAGTGGAGGCGACACGTTTTTCTCTCGAACGAATTCGCAAGGGAGAGGATACGATTTCGGTGACGGGCAATGTGCTGCGTGATTATCTGACCGATCTCTTTCCGATCCTCGAGATTGGTACCAGTGCCAAGATGCTTTCTATTGTTCCCCTGATGAACGGGGGCGGCTTGTTCGAAACGGGCGCTGGTGGATCCGCTCCGAAGCATGTTCAGCAATTCGAGGAGGAGGGGCACCTGCGCTGGGATTCCCTCGGCGAGTTCCTTGCCCTGGCCGCGTCTTTTGAGCATCTCGCCGAACAGTTCGGAAATGCCGGTGCGCGCCTGCTCGGCGAGACTCTCGATGCGGGTACCGCCGAGTTGTTGCTGAACCGAAAAACGCCTTCGCGCAAGGTGAATGAGCTGGACAACCGCGGAACGCATTTCTACCTGGCGCTCTACTGGGCCCGGGCCCTGGCCGCGCAATCGGAGAACCCGGACCTCGCGGCGCGCTTTGTGTCGGTGGCCGACGCTCTGGAACGACAGGAGGAGGCCATCCTGAGCGAGTTGACCGATGCACAGGGTTCTCCGCAAGATCTGGGGGGCTACTACAAGCCCGACGCCGACCAGACGGATGCCGCGATGAGACCCAGCCAGACGCTGAACCAGATCATCGATTCCATCTGATCGCTCGGGGCCTCTCTCTCTATTTTTATGAGCGCCAGCAGCCTTCAGGCAGTCTGGGCTTTTGAGTGCCCGGGTGTCGACGGACTCGACAGTCAGTATTCTCTGGTGGCTCGATCCAATGTCCCGAGGAGATGACCATGAGCCAGGCGCTCACCGACGAGGCCCTTCCCGAACTCGCTCCCGATGCGTGGTCGAAGCTGCCGCCGCGCCCGTCGACGCCGCAGGTCCGGGGCGAGACACCTGAGCCGACAGGGCAGGTGGGTGCCGACCCGGAGACCTATCCCCTGGAGAAGATCGACCCAGCGGATGGGGAATTATTCGCCGCGAACGAACATCACGAATACTTTGCCCGGCTCCGGCGTGACGATCCGGTCCACTACACCGCCGAGAGCCATTTCGGCGCCTATTGGTCGATCACGAAATTCGACGACATCGTGACCGTTGAAAAGGATCCCGAGACCTACTCCTCGGCCCGGGCAATTACGGTCAGCGACCCTTTGCCGGATTCGCCGATGGCCTCGAGCTTCATCTCGATGGACGGCCCGACCCAGCTTGCCCACCGAAAGACCGTCGCGCCCGCGATGGGGCCCCGGAACCTGAAGCGGCTCGAGCCCTTGATCCGCGACAGGGTGATTCAGATCCTCGACGGGCTCCCCGTCGGAGAGGATTTCGATTGGGTGGATCGCGTCTCGGTCGAGCTCACGACTTCCCTGCTCGCGACGCTCTTCGATTTCCCCTACGAAGAGCAGCGCAAGCTCACCTACTGGTCCGACGTCACCACGACCCAGCCGAACCTGCCTGGGCCCGACTCGCTCAGCCACGAAGAGCGCCATCGGGTGCTCGTCGAATGTCTCGACCACTTTCAAGGTCTCTGGAAGGAGCGCCAGGGCAAGGGGCGAACGGGAGATTTCGTGAGTCTCCTCGCGGACGGCGAGGCCACCCAGGGGATGGACCCGCGGACTTTCCTCGCCACGCTGGTCCTTCTTATCGTGGGCGGGAACGACACGACTCGGAACTCGATCAGCGGGGGCGTTCTCGCCCTCAATGAGCACCCGGCGGAGTACGAGAAACTTCGAAACGACCCCACGCTCATCGAGAATATGGTGAGCGAGATGATTCGCTGGCAGACACCCCTCGCTCATATGCGTCGAACCTGTACCCAGGACACGATCCTTGCGGGTCGCGAGATCAAAGCGGGCGACAAGATCGCTATGTGGTACGTGTCGGGGAATCGGGACGAGGACGCGATCGATCGCGCAGGCGAGTTCCTCATCGACCGGCCCGATGCACGCAAGCATCTGTCATTCGGATGGGGGCGGCATTTCTGCGTCGGGAGCCGGGTGGCGGAACTTCAGGTCCGCGTGCTCTGGGAAGAATTGATGAAGCGCTATCGCTGGGTGGAGGTCGTGGGCGACCCGGTCCGGACTCGATCCAGCTTCGTGCACGGCTACCTCGAGATGCCCGTCCGACTCCACGCGCTCTAGAAGGCCTCTCCGCCTCGCTCAAAATCGAAGCACAGGAGTAGGGCATTCGAGCAGCTTTCTGGCAGAGCGTCCGGGCATCGGTGTGCGCACCGCGTATGCTACTGCTCCCTGGTGGCGTCAGGCGGACCTTGGTCGCACGGAGACTCTCATGAACGTTCCTGAATTTTTTGACCTTTCTGGCGACACCGCTGTCGTGACCGGCGCGGGCCGGGGCATCGGTGAGGGGATCGCCCGGGTCATGGCAGGTGCGGGTGCTGAAGTCGTCTTGGCGGCGCGGCGCACCGAAGAGATCGAACGCGTGGCGGATCAGATCCGCAAGGACGGAGGCCGGGCAATCGCGGTGACGACCGATGTCACCGACGACGACGCGGTCGAAGCCCTGGCGCGGGCCGCCTGTGACGAGTTCGGTGGGCTCGATATTTGGGTCAACAACGCCGGCGGATCCCCGATCTCGCAGCCGCTCACCGAACTGTCGCGCGAAGAGTGGGACGCAACACT
>JAAZXM010000105.1 GCA_014240165.1 Myxococcales bacterium
CGGCCAACACCAGATGTGGGCCGCCCAGTACTACAAGTTCAATCGGCCCCGGCGTTGGCTCAGCAGTTCCGGGTTGGGAACGATGGGCTTCGGGCTGCCCGCGGCGGCGCTCTGCCTTGGGCTCGCGGGGGCGTGCTCCATGCCCACGCCCCAGGTACCCAACGCCGATGGTTCGAGGAAAACGCCGGCGAGTTATCCGAGCCCCTATCCGCTGCGCGATCCCGGGACCTGGGTGGACAACGGCATGCTCCGGGTGCGCGCGACAAGCCACGGGATCGCCTGGTTCGATGTCTTCCATCCGCACGAACGCCGCTGGTACCTGTCGAAGAACAACCTCAATTTCATCACCCGGGCGGGCGGAAAATGGCAAAACAGCGAGATCGAAGAGCTGCTGCCCGAAGTCGAGGTAATTGCCGAGAGCGACGCCGAGCTGACCGTGCGCTATCGCTACGCGTTTCCCAATGGTGCGAAGATCTACGCCGATCTCGTTATGCGCCGGGGAGAGCCCGAGGTGCGCTACACGGTGAACGAGGACGCGGGCTCGGCGAAGATCGATGGCTTCCAGTGGCACGTCACCTTCGGCCAGGCCGAAGCGGTGGCCTCACTTGATTGGGCCCAGGGCAGGGTGGTGGCCTCCGAGCTGCCGAAGCCCTTTCCGGGGGGAAGGCGCGAACTCCAGTACATGCAATGGTTCGACAACATCGCGCCCCTGGACTTTTCTTTTCGCGGCATCGAGACCGAGGCGGCGGATCCCGCGAACCCGTGGTGGATGTCCCGGGTGCTGGGTCTGGAACAGCACGTCACCTGGACGGCGCCGCTGGGCCCGGGCGACCGCTTCGCCTTTGAGGCCCGGGATCAACCCTGGCAACCCGATTGGGAGCTGCCCGCCACACGCCCCTGGATCGAGGGGCTCTGGCTCGTCCGTCCCGGGGGCCTATTGGCGGGGGACGAACTGGTCTATCGGATCGAGAATCTTTTCTGAAGGGCGATCACGGGCTTGCGGCCGAAATGCCGGGGGAGGAGCGGGATGGGGGATGAAGACGCACTCGAGCGGCGGCTGACCGGCGCCTGGCAGGGCCGGGTATCGGGCTGCATGTTGGGCAAGGCCGTGGAACTCTTCTCCATGACGAAAGGCCAGGCCGCGCTATCGGAATACCTGGACCGAGCCGGTGCGCTTCCCCTGCGCGACTACATTCAGCTGCTGGAAGACGGGCCGGGGCCGATCTTCTCGGCTTCCTGCCGCGGCTGCTTCGACGCGAGCGCCCCGGACGATGACATCAACTACTCGGTACTGGCTCTTGAATTGCTCGAAAGCCATGGCCGGGATTTACGGACGGTGGATGTGGCCCGGGCCTGGCTCAACCGGCTCCCGGCCGGCCAAACCTTCACGGCGGAAAGGGCCGCGTATCGGACGCTCCTTTCCGAGGGCGCCGAGTGGTTTGCCGGGGGCGCCGACCCGGGCTTCGATCTCGCGCGCTGCGCCGACAATCCCTATAGCGATTGGATCGGCGCCCAGATTCGGGCGGATGTCTATGGCTGGGTGACGCCCGGCGACCCGGAATTGGCCGGGAAGCTGGCGCGCGCAGACGCCGAACTTTCCCATCGCGGCGATGGTGTCGATGGCGCGGTCATCGTGGCGGCATGGGGGGCTGCGATTCCCGGCAGCACGGATCTCGAAGCGGCGCTCGATCGTGCGCTGGCGCAAGTCCCGGAAGACGGCGGCGTGGCCTCAGCGGTGGCCCTGGCGCGCCGGGTTGCGGGGGCCGGAGAAGGGCCCGAAGCGATTCACGCGCAATACGAGGCGCTCTCTCCAGTGCATACGCTCAACAACCTCGCCCTGGTGACCTGGGCGCTGCTGAGTCATCCCGATGATTTCGGCGCGGCGGTGGGGGAGGTGGTGGCCGCGGGCTGGGATACCGACTGCAACGGCGCCACGGTGGGCGCCCTTTGGGCCCTCCAGGACAAGCCGGTGCCCGAAGCCTGGACGGCGCCCTGGCAGGGGCGTGTCGGCGTATCCCTGGCGGGCCAGCACGAGTTGGCTCTCGGTGAATTGGTCCAGCGCACGGCGAACGTGGCGCGATCGCTCTGAGCCCGGCCGGGCCGGCTGTCTAGGGCGCGGCGGGCGTGATGCGCCCCCGGGCCGCCAGGATCGCCGAGCCCGCATCGCCGGTATCCGTCCAGGCCACCACGATGCGTCCTGCGCCCAGGCCGCTGAGCACGGGGTACGCGCTGCTCCCGGTGCCCGCCGGCACCGCGACGGGGCTGGAAGCGGCGCCGGCGCTGAGATCCCGCACGAAGGGACGCGACGCACCCCAGCTTGCTTCATCTACGGGGTCGCGACCCTGGAAGGTGACGAAGAGCTTGTCGTCGATCACCGCAAGTTGCGGGTGGTTGGGGTCGAGAATTTCCCCCGCGATATCCTCCGCGGGCGAAAAGGTCACGGCGCCGTCGCTGCTCGAAGACCAATAGAGTCGGGATTGGCCCGTGGCCTCGGTATACCAGGCGGCGAAGAGTTTGCCGTCCATCATCTCGAGGCTCGGCCCCGAGTGGGGGCAGCCATCGATCTTCCAACTGGGCCCGGGGACGGGTTGGGCGGGGCTCCAACTCTGGCCCCGGTCGGCGGACGCAGCGATCACGAGGTCGCGAATATCCTGCTCGTCCATGGCTCTCCAAGCCAGGAACCAGCGGCCCATGGCATCGGCTTCGAGCCCGGGCCGGCAGCAGGGGCAGACATCCGGTGAGGCGGAGACCGGTGCACTGAAATTTCTGGCCTGGTCGGCACTGGAGCTGACAAGAACATGGCTCGAGCCCGGAATCGAATCTTCCGGACCCGGGCCGAGCCAGGCCACGATCACCGTTCCATCCGGAGCCACCTCGGCGTCGAAGAAAGCGGGGCCAGGCCCTCGCCCGACCGGGGCGCCCAATTCGACCGGCGCGCCGAAACTTCGCAGGAAATCATCCGACCGGGCCACCCGGATCACGTTTCCGCGTTGGCCCTCCCCCCGTCGCCCCAACCAGACGGCATAAAATTTTCCGCCCGGGCCTTCCAGGAGCACAGGCGTTCCCTCGCCATGGGAACGCACGCTTCCGGGGATCCGGTTGATGCGGGGGCCGGGCTCGAAGAGGTCTCCTCCACTCGCCGAGACGTGCAGCCTCAGGTCGGATCCGCCGCCCGCCACCGGTTCCACCGCCAGGACCGAGATGGCCCCCGACGCGCGCACGAGGAGTTGCGGATCCCGGGCCGCCTGCTTGGCCATGGGCTTGGGGCGGGTTTCGAAGACGACCTCGGATTCGGGGCCCGCGCCGCACCCGGCCAGCAGCGCCAGGGTTCCCAAGGCGAGCAGCGCCCTGGTAAAGCGTGCCGGAGTCCGCAGATTCTGAGTCGGGTGGATGCGATGCTGCACTTTGCCTGCCTTTCGCTGGGGTCTCAATAGCTTGCCCTCAAGCCGACCCAAATCTGTCGCGGGGCGCCAATGCGGGCGATATCTCCTGTCTGACTCGCCGCGTATTCCTCATCGAGCAGATTCTCCACCATCAGGAAGACTTCGTGATTCTCGCCGAGATTCCTGGAGACCGAAAGGTCGAGAATCCCAAAGGAGGCCAGTTCCTGGTCGTTGGCATCGTTGGCGTACCGCTTGCCCAGGTAGCGGCCCCGGGCCATGAAGTTGATGAGCTCGGGGTTGGTGTAGGTGAGAATCACCGAGACCTCGTGGCGGGGAATGTCCTGAAGCCAGTTGCCCACACGCTCGGGCCGATCCGGGAATTCCGTAATCGTGGATTCCGTGAACACGTAGGCGGGGGCCAGGGACCAGCGGTCATCCAGGTCGATCTGCGCTTCGAATTCGAAGCCTCGGCTGCGGGTGGCTACGAGATTCTCGCGTTGAAGGAAGGAAGCGCCGGGCGCGGGGACGAAGTTGAAGACGAAGGCGATGGTGTCGTCGAGTTCGTTCCAGAAACCCGTGAGCGACGCGCGAACTCGGTCGATCTCGAAATGGGCGCCCAATTCGCCCCCGATCCGAAGCAGCTCGGGCTCGAGGTTGGCATTGGGTCGGAAGGGCGTATTGCCGGCGTAGAAGCCCCGGTAGAGTTCGTTCAAGGTGGGGGCACGAAAGGCGCGATACACGCCACCCCGAAGCGACCAGGGGCCCTCCAAGTTGTAACCGAGGGAAAGACGGGGGCTGACCTCGACTTCCGATCGGTCGGGAAAGAGGCTCGCCGGCCCGCCCACGGGCTGCTGGGAAGCGGCGTAATTCTGCCAATAGTCGAGCCTGACGCTCGCCAGGGCTTCGAGCCGGGGGAGGGGGTAGAAGCTCGCCTCTGCGTAGATTCCCACAGCGTTTTGCTTTCCCTTGGCGGTGCTCGAGACGACTCCGGGAATCGGGAGATCGATGATGGTCTCGCGGTTCTCTCCCTCGGTATGCCGAAAGTCGATGCCCACGGCTGCAAAGGAAGAGAGCCAGGCAAAGGATCTCGACCATTGCGCCGAGGCCCCCAGGTCGAAGGCGGGGATCTCCTGGGTCAGCGCAAGCGTCTCGCTGGCGCGGTCTGGGGCCACGGTGACGTTGGCGTTGTCGAAATCCTGGAGCGATGTAAAGAACGAAAACTCCAGGTCCCCCCAATCCTGGGGCGCGAGTTGAGTGCCCAGGGCAAGATCCCAGGCATCGCGAGAGTCATTGGAGAGTGGCGTGCCCACATTTCGCTGGTCGCGGAAGAGATTCGTTCGCAAGAACGCGCTGGCCCCTGAATCGAATGCATGGTGGATATCCACTTGCAGGTTGTTGTGCTTCGAATAGGACTTCGTGTCGATGGGGCCGCGCTCTGCTTCGGCGATCACCTCGTAGCCGTCGGTGTCGTAGTAGTCGTAGGTGATCGAGAAGGCGGTTTCGCCCAGGCGCTCGCTCGCGTAGGCGTGGAACTGGCCCGTGTCCTGGGTGCCGTAGCTGGCTTCCATCTCGATCTGTTGTCCGCTGGCTGGACGGGTCAGAACGTTGATGACGCCGCCCATGGCGTAGGTGCCATAGAGGCTGGAATTCCCGCCGCGGACCACCTCGATGCGCGCGATATTGCGATACGGGATCTTGGTCCAGTTCACCCAGCCGCCGAAACCGTCATTGAGCGGGATGCCGTCCAGGAGAACCAGCGCGCGGTTGCGCCCGAGGCCCCGGATGGAGACCGCTTGGCTGGTGGGGTGGGTAACGAGACTGCTGCCCGCCGGCAGGTTCACGCCGGGCACTGTGCGTAACAGGTCGTCCACGGCCTGGGCCGGGGTTTCGAGTATTTCGTCCCGCCCGAGGACCGTCACGCTCATGGGCACCTCGCCCAGGGGCCGTTGGTTGCGGGTGGCGGTGACGACGATCTCTTCCGGTCCCGCACCCGCCGGTCCGGGTTCGCTGTCGGCGTTTGCCGGGGCGAGGGCAACGAGTGCGAGGAGGCTCCCGATCAGGGTGGCGCTGTAGCTGGAGCGTTTATATGAAATTTTCAAAAGGTATTTCGAAATACGCGATCTGCGTGATCGCGAGGAAGCGTGCCGAGTC
>JAAZXM010000106.1 GCA_014240165.1 Myxococcales bacterium
CCGGCTCCAGTTCAAAATCAAGATCAAGGTCGCTGTCGAAATCGGTCTCGAGATCGGCCTCGGAATCCGCATCCAGATCGAACTCGAGGTCGGCCCTCTCTTCTTCCGCTGGGGTATCTGCCACCGCCTCGGCCGGAGCCAATTGCTCGATCTCGGCCAGCTTGGCCTGGGCCATTTCGTGGCCGGGGTCGGTTTCCAGCACCCGGCGGTAGATCGCCGCGGCCTCGCTGATCATGGATTGCTGCCGGTAGAACTCGGCTTCTTCGAGGTCTTCGTCAATTCGCCCCGAATTGCTTTCTTCGGCGAGAACGCGCTCGCTCGGATCCGCTTCAGTAAGGGCCTCGGCTGAAGCCGCAAAAGTACCTTCGACATCGACCTCGATGGATTCACCCACCTCGGGCAATTCCATGCCCGGCGCAAATTCGTCGCTCTCTTCAGCCGAATCGAAGCCTTCTGCGTTCCCGGGTTCGGCCATCTCGAGGCTCGAAATCTCATCGCCGGCCGCATCATCGATTTCGACTTCAAATCCTTCGCCGAATTCAACGGGGCCCGCCGCGACATCCGCCGACAACTCTTCGATCCGGCGTTCGAAATCTGCGGCGGCCTGCGCGTCGCCCTCTTCCCGGGCGATCGATGCGCCTCGCTCCCAGGCCTCGGACGCGGTCGCAACCTCACCCTTGCCCGAATGCGCTTCGCCCAACTTCACGAGCGCGAGAAAATTCTGCGGCGACTCGGCGAGCAAGCCCTCCAGGCAGGCGATCGCCTCGTCGTATTGGCCGTAGCCCAGGTGAACATCCACTTGCTCGAAAACCGATTCGGTGTGCTCGGCAGCGGACGTCTCTTCTTTCACCGGCTCCTCGATGGTCACCACGGATTCATCCATCGTGGCATCCAGATCGATCCCTTCGCCCAGGTCGCCACCATCAAGGTCGGCTCCCATGGGCGCACGCTGGGTCACGTCTCTCGCCCGGTCATCCTCACCCCGCTCTCGGTAGAGAGAAGCCAGGTCGCGGGTCATTTCCGTGAGCCGTTCCTCGTTGCCCAGCTGGGCGTAGACTTCACACGCCAGCTCATAATGCTCTGCCTTGACCTCGACTTCGATCGCTCGAAGCACGTAGGGCTCCGCGCGCGCGGGTTCACCCAGGGTGCAGAGCCCCCGAGCTGCGGCCATCAGGGTTGAAAGGTGTTTGGGCGAAAGTGCGAGCACGCGCTCATGCATCTCGACAACGGCCCGGGTATCGTCGCGCCGGGAAAATTCGGCGGCGGCCTCTCGGTATTCCTCAACCGCCTCAGTCGCATGCCCGGCCTTATCGAGCAACTCGGCCACTTTGATACGGCCCTGAACGTTGGCCGGATCAACCGCCGCCATCTTGCGCAGCAGGTCCAAGGACTCGCGCTGTCGCCCCTCCTTGGCGTAGACATCCGCCACTTGCTGGAGCGCAGCCACTGCCTCGGAGGCGAGACCAATCTGCTGATAGAGTTCTGCCAGGGCCACCCGCACGGTGTGGCGCATGGGATCAAGATTGATGATCTGCTTGAGCACCGCGATCGCCCGGGCGTCGTAGCCCTCGCTGCGGTGGAGAGAAGCGACCTTGGTGTAATGCGTAATGGCTTCTTCGGTTTCGCCCCACCGCCGATAGGTGTCGCCCACTTCGAGCAGCAACTTGGCGTCCTGGGGATCCGCGGCCAGGAGCTTGCCGTATTCCTTGAACGCTTTGGATCGGGCGCCTTTTTGCACGTGTTTGCGCGCGGCGTCCAAGACTTTTCGCTTGTTGATGGCCATCGGGAGTTTCCTCGGGTAGCGGCGTCTGGGCAGAGAGACTCTGAGCGGGGCCGTCTCCTCTCAGAGCAGACGGGGCTCACCCTCTCTATCGGCAACTTGCGCTGTGACTGGAGCGATTAAATAGGCTTTCGGGCGAGCCTCACCCCTCTGGGGGTCGCTCGCTCTGAGCGGTCTCTGGGGCAACGGAATGCGCCGGCCACCCGCCCCGCTCACTCTCGGATATGGGCCACCAGGGCTTCCAGGCCGACCGAATAGCCCCGCGCACCCAACCCGGATATGACCCCCAAGGCGATGCCCGAAACGAAGGATTGGTGGCGGAAGGACTCACGAGCGAACACGTTCGAGAGGTGAACCTCAATGACCGGAAGCGAGGTCGCGCCCAGGGCGTCTCGCAGGGAGACGCTGCTGTGGGTGAGCCCGCCGGGGTTGATCAGAATGCCATCCACCGGCCCCATGGCGGCCTGGATCCGGTCGATGAGTTCGCCCTCGTGGTTCGACTGAAAACTCTCGAGTTCACAGCCGAGTTCCTTGGCCTCAGCCGCCAGGCGCGCATCGATATCCGCCAGGGTGGCGTGGCCGTAAATTTCCGGCTCGCGGGTCCCCAGGAGGTTGAGGTTCGGTCCGTGGATCACAAGTATGGCCGGGCTGTCCGACACGGGGCCTCCGCTGATCGCCTTCGGCTAAAAAGAAACGGTGTTCTCTTTTAGAGCTCCTCGCGGATCTCCAAGAGGTTTCGACGCATGAGATAGCGCGCCTTCCCCAGGTTGCCATCGGGGCCCAAGGCGAGGGTCAGGACCAGGCCGGGCTCCAAGCGGGCAAAAACCAGGGTAAACCGCTCCAGGGCCACCACGGTCTCGGCCATGGAGCCGCCTCCCGCCGCACCCGAGGCCTTTTCGATCTCCCCCAGCGCCCGCCCGAACTCCGCGGCCACCGCCGAGAGTTCGCCGTCAGGAAAAAGGGCCCCTGCCCCCGGTACCCGGGCTTCGGCCACGGGGATGCCATCGGGATCCATCAGAGCCACGCCGAGCACGCCCGGCCCATCGCTGACAATCGCCTCGAGAATCGCGTCGATGCTCATGCCCGGCCCCGCTGCACGTTGCGAAGCCAGCGCTCGAGGGTCGCTTTCTGCTCGCTCGCCGAAGGCGGCCCTGCCCTCTCGGCCGCCGGGTCCCCGGCTTCGACCGCTGCGGGCAACTGGTCCTCTTCAGAGCGGCCCTCGCTGGCCTGGACAGGGACCTCCAGCCCTTCGAGGATCTCCTCGGCCCGCCCCCGGTCTCCCTGGCGCTCCAACAGGCGCGCCATGGTCCGGGTCCGAAACGCCGAACCCTCGCCCACGGGCAGGCTGGCCTTTGCAGGCGCTGGCGCCGCGCGGCGCTCGCCCTGCCCGGGCTTGGGACGCTGTTCACGCGTTTCAGCCCGCTCTGTCACTGGCAAGCCCGGTTTCTGAGGAAGGGGCCCCTCCGACTCGAAAACCGCGGCCAATTCGCGCTGGGCGCCTGGCACATCACCCTGATCGAGCAGGGCCAGACCCAGGGCCACCCGGCCGGCCAGGCGATCCGGCCGAGCGCGCACACCCGCTTCCGCGATGCGCAGGGCCTCGGCCAAGCGACCCGCTCGGCGCTCGGCTTCAGCCAGAGCGGGAAATTCGGCGCAGCCCGCATCTTGCGCGACCCGCTGACGCAGCCCTTCGAGATCGGCTGCAGCCCTTCGTCGTTGTTCAGCCATCGCTGAGGGCCCCCGATCGCCCGCTACCCAAGAGAGCGCCGAACCCACCCCGGGGCCAAAAACCGCCCTTCAGCATTGCCTCGAAGGCGAGCCACGGCCCGGGAGGTTCGTCTCAATTATCCGCCAATGCCGGGTTCACGACGATCCGCGGTGTCACGAAGATCAGGAGTTCCTTGCGGCTATCCGAAACCCTGCGCGACTTGAACGCGGCCCCAATCACCGGAATCTGGTGGAGATAGGGGACGCGGGTCTCGGTCGTACTCTTGTCGATGGTGTAGATACCACCAATCACAAGGGTCTGGCCGTTCTTCACCAGGGTCTCGGTCTTGGCCTGGTTCTTCGCGATCGCAGGAGAACCGGTCGGCGTCGCCACGGTGGAATCAGGTGCGTTGCGCGACACCTCGAGCGACATGATGATGCTCTCATCCGGCGTGATATGCGGCGTCACCTTGAGGCTCAAAACCGCATCGACGAATTCGAGCTTCGCATCGCCCCCTTCGAAGGTCTGGAAGGGAATCGACACGCCCTGTTCGATCACGGCTTCGCGGTTGTCCAAGGTAACCACGCGCGGGCTGGAGATGACCTTGCCCTCGCCGGCTTCCTCCATGGCCTCAACTTTCAACCCGATGCGCACATTGTCATCCAGGACAAGGAAACCCATTTGAGCGATGCCCGTGGCTTCACTCGCGATGGGGTTGCTGATAGCCACGTTATTCTTGCCATCCCAGGTCACGCCGCCGGTGCTAATGGGTCCGGAATCCTCATTGGTGCCCAAGCTCCAGGTGCTGCCGAGTTCGCGCCCGAAATCCAGAGCGGCTTCGACGATTTTTGCTTCGATCATCACCTGGGGAGTCTGGGTATCGAGGGCCTCGATCAGCGCCGTGGCCTCTGCAATCACGCTGGGAATATCCTTGATAATCACCGTATTCGTGCGCGCGTCGGTATTGACGGTTCCTCTCGGAGAGAGGAGTCGCCGCACGAGATCCTTCACATCATCCACCGAGGCGTAGTTCAGCGGCTGAAGCTTGACCTCGAGGTCCTCGAGTTGCTCCTTGTTGCGCCTTTCCTGGAGCCGCTCGGCCTCCTCGGCTTGCAGAACCTCGGCCGGG
>JAAZXM010000107.1 GCA_014240165.1 Myxococcales bacterium
CACATCCACATCTACACCCACATCTACACCCACATCTACACCCACACCCACAGGAGACCCCCATGCCCATCGATCCCAGTAAAGCTCTCGGTGCTGAACTCGGCGAAGGCCAGTATTCGTGGACCCAGGACGACGTGATTCTCTATCACCTCGGTATCGGGGCCGGGGTTCCCGCCACCGACGAGGGTGAACTCGCCTACGCGTACGAGAAAAATCTCAAGGTGCTGCCGAGTTTCGGCGTGATTCCGGTCTTCGGCGCCATGGGGGGCATGGGCAAGGTCGAGGGGCTGTCGTTCAATTTCGCCATGCTGCTCCACGGGGAGCAGGACATCACGCTCCACAAGCCCCTGCCGCCGGCGGCCACGGTGAAGAATCGGAGCCGCGTGGCGGAAATCTGGGATAAGGGCAAGGCGGCTCTCTGTGTGCTCGAGGTCGAATCCAGCGACGAGTCGGGTGAGCCTCTCTTCACCAATCGCTTCAGCCTCTTCCTGCGCGGCGAGGGCGGCTTCGGGGGCGAACCCGGCCCGAAGGCGGGCAACGAGCGCCCGGATCGCGACGCCGACGGTGTCGTGGAGTCGCCGACTCTGCCCCAGCAGGCGCTTCTCTACCGCCTTTCCGGCGACAAGAATCCCCTGCATGCCGACCCGGAGATCGCCAAGATGGCGGGCTTCGACAAGCCCATCATCCACGGCCTCTGCTCGTTCGGCATCGTTTGCAAAGCGGTGGTGGACGCCGCCCTCGGCGGCGATACGGACCAGGTTGCGCGCTATCAGGCGCGCTTTCGTGGCGTGGGTTTCCCTGGCGAGACCTACGAGACTTCCTATTGGCGCGAAGGCGACAAGATCATCATCGAGGCGCGCAGCAAGGAGCGCGGCGACGTGCTCATCAGCAACGCGGCGATCACGCTGCGCGGCTGAGCCCGGGAGTTCGCGAGCGGCCAGGCCGAGCTAGGCGCTGGCTCGGGAAGCCTCCACGAGGGCGTCCAGGGCCGGCCAGTCGATGGCGGATTGCGCTGCGAATGCGGCCAGGAGCAGTGCCCGATCGGGGTCGTCATCCTTGCCCAGGAAGGCCTTGACCTGCTTGGCGAGTTTCTTTTCCTCGGGGCACGCCGGGCTCTCGTCCTTCAGCACGCCGTCTTCGTGCTCGAGCCCGATGCCGTCGAGCCAGGCCACGAGCACTTCCTTTCGGCATTCAAGGAAGTAGGTGGCCAGGATTTCCTCCGCGATGGGACCGGAGGCCACGCGCGCCAGGGCTCGGCGGACCGCAGCTCCGCGTTTTTCAAGGGGCTGGCGAAAAAGGTATTGGGGACGGCTCTTCATCGCGGCTGCGGCGGCGTGCACCGCCTGGGTGAAGAGGGCCGGGCATTGCTCGGCAAGGGTCGCGAAGAATACCTGGCCGTGTTCCGGGGGCATGGCGGCGAAGATTTCATGCGGGCGCATGGCGGCAAGTCTCCTCCTGACGGGTGGCCCCCTGTTTAGCACCGCCTCGGAAGCCCGTCCGCAGATTCGCAGCACCCGCCGGACCGTCTCCTCTTCTCCTGAGATCAAGTGAGGACCGCCAAGGCCTTTTTTACCGTTTTTCTCTAGCTTCCTGGGCTCGCGGCCGATGAGAGCAGTGTATGTTTGAGAACCCCATGGCGAACGAACTCACCGATGACCCACGCAAGCTGAACGCATTGGTCGCCCGCGCGGCCAGCCTCGCCAGCGAGTACTCGGTGCCCTCGGTGCTGGTGGGCCTGGTGGCCGAGGAAGGGGACACCACCTTTCCTGAATATATCCACTACCTGCAGAGCGCTTTGCGGGTGGAGGATGGAATCTTTCGCATGACCCGCGAGCGGGCGGTGATCCACCTGGCGGATGTCGACCGCGACCAGGCGTTGAGCGTGCTGGAGCGCCTGGCGGAGGCTTTCTCGGACGAGTTCCCCTCCCTCAGTCGCCCGAACTACCGCATGCAGATCTTCGAGGCCAAGAGCGGCACCGAGGAATTGCGCGTCAAGGATATCCTGACGCGCATCTTCGTGACCTCCACGCTCCACTGATCCGCCCTCGATCCGGAGCCGCCGCGCCCCAGCCGTGATCCATCATCGCCGGGCTGGCGTGGGCTTTCCCTGCATCGCCGGGCGAAAATTCGCCCGAATTCGGTGCGGGGTGTGAAGCAGTTCACCACGGCGAGCCCCTGTTTTCACGACTGGGTTTGTGACGGCGCAAAGCAAAGCGGCCGGATTTTCCGGCCCACGCGCCTAAATCAACCCAATCGGAGAAACTGAAAATGCTCGCTCGCAATCGTTGCAAGATCTCACGAATAGCCGGTCTGATGGCGCTTTTTCTTTTGACCTGCCCGCCCACTCAGGCGCTGGAATACGAATTCGGGGGCGCGGCGTCGTTCGTCCCCATCACGGCGGGGGAATGCGTTGGGACCGTGCTCGATATCACCCAGCCCGCCATCACCGGGATCGAGAACTTCTCGGTGGAGGTGGGGAGTACTTCTCTCTGGTCCCCCTCCCTCGCTCGGCTGAACTGGTACGTCTACGAGCAATTGGCTCCGGGCGTCTGGATCGCGGTTTGGAAGGAACGCGAAAGCCCGGGCGGCCTGGGGATGGGACAGGTTTGGGAGCAGAGTCCGCCGGTGGGATTGCCCCTGGCCCAAGGCACCCGCACCGCGTTGGTGATGTGCTGGGATTACGTCGCTGCGCCTCCCTGGTGGCCGCAGCCCAGCATGCGCATCGGGCAGGATCCCTCGGTCACGCCCCCCGAATACCTGGACGGAGATGTGAATAATGGCGGCCGGGTGGGGGATATCCAAACCGCCATGGGCCCGGCCCTGGGAAAATTGATGGTCTTCAACAACGCCAATGCGGGTTTCCACATGAAGGTGACTTTCGCCGCCGACATGGATGGCGATGGCTGGGATGACACCGTGGATTGCGACGATTCCGATCCCCTCCTGAATCTCGATGACGCCGATTGGGATGGCTACAGCACCTGCGATGGTGATTGCAACGACTTCGATCCGGGCCTGAACCTGGATGACCTCGACGGCGACGGCTACAGCACCTGCGCCGGGGACTGC
This sequence comes from Myxococcales bacterium, assembly GCA_014240165.1. Lineage (GTDB taxonomy): Bacteria > Myxococcota_A > UBA9160 > UBA9160 > UBA4427 > JAZXM01. The sequence continues at coordinate 3,070 of JAAZXM010000107.1, forward strand.
GCGGACAACGAAGCGAGCTTGAACCCTTTCGATGGCGACGGTGACGGTCTCACTTCCTGCGACGGCGACTGTGATGATGCGGATCCCTCCGTGGGCCCGGCCCTCCTCTACTATGCCGATACGGATGCGGACGGGTACGGCGGCGGATCTGGGAGCCTCGCTTGTCCCCACAAAGCGCCCGCCGGCTGGATCACCGCGGATGGCGACTGCAACGACGCGGACGCGGCCATCAACCCCTCGGCCGAGGAGATCTGCAACGGGGTCGACGACGATTGCGATCTTTTGTTGGACGACGACGACCCCAGCGTGAGCGCGACGGCCTGGTATCTCGATTTCGACGGCGACGGCTCGGGCGATCCCAACACGGCGAACGGCGTGAAGCAGTGCAGCCAGCCCCCGGGCTTCGTGTTGAACGACGACGATTGCGACGATTCGGATAAATTCCTGAACTGGATGGATACGGACGGCGACGGCGACGCGAGTTGCGCCGGGGATTGCGATGATTTCGACCCGGCGCTCAACCTCGCGGATGCCGATTTGGATGGCTTTAGCACCTGCAGCCTGCCGGCGGATTGCAATGACGGCGACCCGGCCATCTACCCGGATGCGCCCGAAGGCTGCAATCTCATCGATGACGATTGCGATGGCGACGTGGACGAGGAGCCCTACTCGAGTTTCGCAGCATCCGGCGAGGACTTCAGCTTCCTGACCCTGGATGGCAACCCGGGCCGCCCGGCGCAGATTGCGGATCCGGGCGCGATCGGGGATCCCCTGGTTCTTCTCACCGATCTCGACGGCACCCCGCTGGACAACAACCAGGCCGGGCGGGCGCTCTCGCCCTGGCTCGATCCGCCCTCGGGAAGCTGGACCCTCGAGGCTCACTTCACCGTCGAGATCCCCGACAATGGGGATGCCGCCGGGTACGACGGCCTGGCCTTCGTGCTCTTCGGGGCGAGCTATGTCTCTCCGTCGCTCCTGCCCACGGGCGGCAACCTGGGCTTCAAGGGGAGCGGGGCTGGCGGAATCGGCGTCACCTTCGACACCGCGCCGGCTCCGAGTTGTTCGCCCAATTGCCCGGCTCCTTCGGAGAATTGGGTTGAACTCATCCGCTCCGCCACAGGTTACGTGCCCGAGGCGAGCTATGACCTCTGTCCCGACGTGACGGATCCGGCCTGCATCATTCTCAACCCCCGGCCGCCTGCACTGAGTCTCTCCTACGAGATTCACGCGGTCAAGATCGCTGTCGACTACGACGGGTTGGGCGACGTGGCGACGCTGTCCGCCTGGATTCTGCCGGGCGGAGTGGCGGGGCTCGGTCTGCCCTCGGCGGATTGGTGGGACGATCCGTCATTGCTCTGGCAGGCGATTCTGGTGGATGAAGTGATCCCCAACGATGCCGCTGGCTTCGATCCCAGCCAGTCCTTCCAGGCGGGGTGGGTCGCCGCCACCGGGAGCAGCTATCCCCAGGAGCACCGGGTGGAC
>JAAZXM010000108.1 GCA_014240165.1 Myxococcales bacterium
AGAGAACCTGGAGGTGGGGCTGGCCGGGCGAGTTGACGGCAGCCGAAAGATTCCGGGCATGGTCTTCGATCTCTTTCCCGTTTTGGGCGAGATGCTCGAGCGCCGAGGAGGGGATCTCTCGGGCGGGCAGCAACAGCAGTTGGCCATCGGCCGGGCATTGGTGTCGGAGCCGAGCTTGTTGATTCTCGATGAGCCCACCGAGGGGATCCAGCCGAACGTGGTCCACCAAATCGGCGACGTGATCGTTGAACTCAACCGCGAGCGTGGGCTGACTGTTCTCCTGGTCGAGCAGAAATTGCCTTTTGCCCACCGAGTGGCGGATCGGTTCTCCATCATGGAGAAGGGCAGGCTCGTGGCCAACGGGGCGATGGAGCAACTCGACGATGAACTGGTGGCCACGCACCTGAGCGTTTGAACCGGCCTCTCTCCAGGGTGCAGCCAAGCGGCAGCTTCGCGCGTATCGATTTGGAATTATTCCGTATTCTTATCCCCTCAAAGAGCGTAGACTGGGCCCAGGAGGAGCCGCGCCCAGCGCGTTCTGTCGATGCCCTTCGTCGGATCTCCATTCCCAATCGGGTCCCCCCGGTGCGCCTTACGCGTTGGCCTGAGCGCCGCGCGGACGCTCGCCGTGCTGGCCCTCGTCCTGGCGCCGTTTGGCCCGGCGCACTCGGCTCCCCCGGCGGGCTATTACGACTCGGTCAATACCAGCAGCGCTGGAGCCTTGCGTGCCTCATTGCACGATGTGATCGACGATCACCAACGCTTCCCCTACACGTCGAGCGCGACGGATACCTGGGACATCCTCGAGGACGCCGACGAGAACCCGGCGGATGCCGCGGCCATCCTGGACGTCTATATGAACGCGAGCTTCCCCAAGAACGGCGGCGGGGGCGGGGGTTATAACCGGGAGCATACCTGGCCCTCGTCCTACGGCTTTCCCACGGACGGAAGCCAGAACTACCCCTACACGGATTGTCACCACCTCTTCCTTTCCGAGTCCGGGTACAACTCCTCGCGCCAGAACAAGCTCTACGGCGAGTGCAACGCGTCATGCGATGAGCGCATCACCGTGGCCAACGACGGTGCAGGGGGCGGCTCCGGCATCTATCCCGGCCAATCCAATTGGACCACTACGGGGGTTTGGGAGACCTGGATCGGCCGACGCGGGGACGTGGCCCGGGCGCTCTTCTACCTGGACGTGCGGTACGCGGGCGGAACCCATGGCGGGACGGGTGCTGCCGAGCCCGACCTGGTGCTCACGGATGACGACTCATTGGTGGCGACTACGGGAGGCAATGCGTCGCTGGCCTATATGGGCCGTCTATCGACTCTGCTGGCCTGGCACGCTGCCGATCCCGTGGATGCCCGGGAAGAGGCGCGCAACGATGAAGTTGCCGTCCATCAGGGCAATCGAAACCCCTTCATCGATCACCCCGAGTGGGCCACATGCGTCTTTGCAGGTGCGTGCGCCGCGAGCGGGATCCCCGCGGCACCGAGCGGCCTGCAGGTGATCGCGGGAGAGACTCCCGTTGAACTCGATTGGAATGACAATTTTGAGACCGACCTTGCGGGGTACCGGGTCTGGCGCGGATTGGAGCCGGGTGGCCCCTACGTACAGCTTCATCTCGGCCTTGAGACGATCAGCGAGTTCTCGGATTTATTCGCTCAGGCCGGCCGGGTCTACTATTACACCGTGACCGCCGTCGATCTGGATGGCGACGAGTCATTGCCGAGCGACGAGGTGTCCTCTGGCACGGGGGCTTCGCCCTGGATCAACGAGTTGCACTACGACAATTCGAGCGCAGACGCCGATGAGGGCTTCGAGATCGCCGGCCCGGCAGGGCTGGATCTCTCGGGCTGGCAAGTCCTGACCTACAACGGCAACGGGGGTGCCTTGACGACAGCATTCCCCCTGGTGGGCGTTCTGCCCGACGATGGGAGCGGTTTCGGCTTTCTCTGGTTTGCCCTTGCGGGTATCCAAAATGGCTCGCCCGACGGGTTGGCGTTGGTGGATCCGGGCGGGTCCGTAGTGGAATTCCTGAGTTATGAAGGGGCCTTTGTTGCCGTGGGCGGTGCAGCCAACGGAATCCTGTCCACCGATATAGGGGTCGCCGAATCCGGGTCGACCCCCCTCGGCTTTTCTCTCCAACGAATCGGAGCGGGAAGCGTTGCGGCTGATTTCACCTGGTCTGGGCCCGTGGCCCATACCCGGGGGCTCGTGAATGGAGGGCAGATTGTGGTCGCCGCCGCCGCTGTGCCGCTGTTCAGCACTGGCGCCCTGGTGAGCTGGATCATCTTGCTGGCGATATCAGGGGTTGGCCTGGCGCGCACTTAGCCGCGCAGCTGTGTGCGCCCGCTGGAGTGAACAGGGGCCACCGAAGAGAACCGGGGTGGGTGGGGCGCTCCGTTGCGCTGACCCGGGCGGGCCTTGCGCCTGATTGAAGGGGCGCTGGGGTGCTACGCTCGGCCGCCATACGGCCGTGGGGGGACTGCCGGTTCCCGGATCCGCCGCGTATTTTTTTGAATCAGCATTCCAGAGGCGAGACAGTTTTCCGTGGCCGACGACGAATCAAGCGATCCCAAGGACTTCGTTCGCTCCATTGTGGCAGCCGATGTCGAAGCGAAGAAGGGCGGGGGCCGGGTGGCGACCCGCTTTCCCCCGGAGCCGAACGGGGCCCTGCATATCGGTCACGCCAAGGCGATTGCCCTGAATTTCAGTATCGCAGAGGAATTCGGCGGCACCTGCAATCTGCGCTTCGATGATACGAACCCCGGGACCGAGGGGGTTGAGCATGTCGAGGCCATTATCGAGGACGTGAAATGGCTCGGCTACGATTGGGGCGATCGGCTCTTCTTTACTTCGAATTATTTTGAGCAGCTCTATGGGTTCGCGGTCGAGCTGATCGAGAAAGGTCTTGCCTTCGTCGACGACCAGGACGCTGAAGCCATGCGGGCCAACCAGGGGAGTCTCACCGATCCCGGGACGAATAGTCCCTGGCGGGATCGAAGCGTCGAGGAGAACCTGGATCTCTTTCAGCGGATGCGCGCCGGCGAGTTCGAAGAAGGCGAGCGCGTGCTGCGGGCGAAGATCGACATGGCTTCGCCCGTCCTGACCCTGCGCGATCCGATCATGTACCGCGTCCAGAAATCCCATCACCACCGGACGGGGGACGAATGGCCGATTTATCCCATGTACGACTTCGCTCACGGGCAATCCGATGCCATCGAAGAGATTACGCACTCGCTTTGCAGCATCGAGTTCGTGGGGCACAGGCCGCTCTATGATTGGTTCGTCGAGGCGCTGGGGTTCGAGAAGCAGCCGCGTCAGATCGAGTTCGCGCGGCTGAACCTGACCCATACCGTCCTGAGCAAGCGCTACCTGCGCAAATTGGTCGAGGGCGGCCATGTGAGCGGCTGGGACGACCCACGCATGCCCACCCTTCGCGGGCTGCGGAGGCGGGGCTATACCCCCGAGGCCATCCGTGAATTCTGTGCCGGAATAGGGCTCACCACTCGGGACAACACCATCGAATTGGCGCGCCTGGAGCACAGCATTCGCCAGGATCTCAATCTCCGCGCGCCGCGGGTGATGGGCGTACTTCGTCCCCTCAAGGTCGTGATCGAGAACTTCCCCGAGGACGAGGTCGATGAATTGGACGCGGTGAACAACCCCGAAGACGAGAGCATGGGCGTGCGCAAGGTTCCCTTTTCTCGTGAAATCTATATCGAGCGCGACGATTTCATGGAGGACCCGCCCAAGAAATTTTTCCGTTTGGGTCCGGGAAGGGAAGTGAGGCTTCGCTACGCCTACTTCATTACCTGCGTCGACGTGATCAAGGACGCGGACGGAAACGTGGTGGAACTCCGCTGCACCTATGATCCCGAGACCCGGGGTGGCGATGCCCCCGACGGTCGCAAGGTCAAAGGCACCCTGCACTGGGTCTCCGCCCAGCACGCGTTGCCCGCGGAGGTTCGGCTCTACGAACCCCTTTTTGCCGAAGAGCAGCCAGGCGCCCTGGATGAGGGAGCGGATATTCTTGATCAACTGAACCCGGACTCCCTCGAAGTGATCGAGGATGCGCGGGTCGAGCCGAGCTTGGCGGGCGCCGAACCCGGACTCGGCTGTCAATTCGAGAGATTGGGCTATTTCTGTGTTGATCCCGATTCGACAGCGGATCAGCTCGTGATGAACCGAACAGTGACCCTACGTGATACCTGGGCCAAGATGGCCAAGAGGGAGAAGAAATAATGGCGCGTTATGGAATGTCGCTTCCGCTGGCTGGAATTCCCCTTCACGAGCACGAAGACTGGCTGAAGGAAATGGTCGATATCGGCTATACGGATTTTTGGTCCTCCGAGGCCAACGGCCACGACGGATTCACGCCCCTGGCTCTGGCCGCCGCCTGGGTTCCCACTGCGCGACTCGGCGTGGCCATTATCCCCGCCTATACCCGCGGTCCCGCTTTGATGGCCCAATCCGTCGCTTCCCTGGCCGACGCCGCGCC
>JAAZXM010000109.1 GCA_014240165.1 Myxococcales bacterium
ATCGCATGCGCAAGGGCGAGGTCGCTCGGCAAGTCATCGTATTTGACTAAGCCGCGGATTTTTCGGGAGGAAGCAGGAGAGGATGTCCGACCGCTTCGTCGTCTGGTTGTCGACCTCATCCGTCGTCACCTGGGTCATCCGGCACATCGCATCGCACCTGGACCCGTGGCTCTTTCGGGCGAGTAACGGACGCTTCACTTCCATGGGCGCTCCCCGCATGCCCATGCTGACGCTGACCGCCCAGGGACGCCGGTCGGGTCGAGAGCGCTCGGTTCATCTCGCATGCCTGGAGGAGGATGGGGCCTACCTCGTGGTGGCGAGCGCCATGGGGCAGCAAAAGCATCCGGGCTGGCGCTACAACCTCGACGCCAACCCTTTGGTCGAAGTCCAGGTGCGCGGAAAGCGCTTCCAAGCCCGGGCCCAGGTCCTCAGCGACGATGAGAAGAAGAGCGCCTGGCCCCGGGTTCACGCGGCCATTCCTCAGATGCGGGTCTACGAAGCCCGCACCCCGCGAAATATTCGCGTCTACCGACTGAGCCCCGTGGCCCTGGCCGCGTAAAACCTAACAGCAAGAGAACAGGAGCGAAGATGTCAGCGAAGTACAAGGTGATCCAATGGGCAACCGGGGTGGTGGGCAGCACGGCGCTGGGGGGCGTCCTGCGTCATCCAAAGCTCGAACTGGTGGGCGTAAAGGTCTATAGCCCAAAGAAAAACGGTCTCGACGCGGGGGATATCGCGGGCACGGATAAAACCGGAATCATCGCCACCCAGGACGTGGACGAACTGCTCGCCTTGGATGCGGATTGCGTGCTCTATTGCCCGCTGCGGTGGAAGACAGAAGAAATTTGCCAACTCCTTGAGGCCGGCCTGCACGTCATCACGCCCTGCCCCTATTGGTTCCCCTACCTGCAAAACCCGGAGGCCGCCCAGGCCATCGAGGCCGCGTGCAAAAAGGGCAATGTCAACCTGCATGCCTCGGGGTGCAACCCGGGCGGCATCGCGGAGCGCTTTCCCCTGACCTTCACGGGTTGGTGCAACCGGATCGACCGCATCACCATGACGGAGTGTGGAGATTGCCGGACCTATAGTTCCGAGGGCGTGATGCGGCACCTGATGAACCTCGGCAAGACCCCGGAACAGGCCGAGAGAAACCCCATCAAAGAGGCCCTCGCCAAGAGCTGGAACGAACCCATCGACATGATCGCCGAAGGCCTGGGAAGCCGGGTCGTCTCCTACGAGGCACACCACGACTATATCCTGGCCAACCAGCCCATCGAGACCGCTGTGGGGATCATCGAAGAGGGCACCATCGCCCTCAATCACTATCGCCATATCGGGATCACCGCCGAGGGCACGGAGATCGTCCAGGAGCAAATCTGGTATGTGGACGATCGAGAACAAACGCGACTGCAACGAAAGATGGACATCCCTCGGCAATCCGGTTGGCGAATCAAACTCGAAGGCGATGTCAATCTCAACATCGACATCGACTTCCCCTCGGAACTCAACCAGGACGAGCGCGTAGCCCAGGGATTGAGCACGACCGCGTTTCATATCGTCAACGCGATCCCCCTGGTCTGCGAAGCGCCCAACCCCGGGCTCAAGACCTACTTGGACCTGCCCATGGTCACCGGCTGCATGGGCACGCATTCGGCACGTAGCTGAACCCTCGAGGCCTCAGGAGATCCATGATGCAAGGCTTGTCAAACCTGCGGGTGATCGATGCATCAAAGGGCGTGGCCGGGCCCTATTGCGCAAAACTCTTCGTCGATGCCGGGGCAGATGTCATCAAGCTCGAGCCTCCCGAAGGCGACCCCTTGCGCGATTGGTCCGCCACCGGAGCCAACCTCGGCGGACGCGACGGAGCCCTTTTTCGCACATTGAACGCGGGCAAGCGGAGCGTAGTGGGCCGCCTGGAAAACCTGGACTCCGCGAACGAAGCCGAGATCCGGGCCCTGGTCGAAGGTGCGGATCTGCTGGTGGAAGATGCCTCTCCAGGCGCCTACGACCGCGAGAGCCTCTGCCGGGCCTTCCCTGGCCTGGTGGTGGTCACAATCACCCCCTTCGGGCTCACCGGGCCCCTGGCGGAGCGCCCCGCCAGCGACTTCACCCTCCAGGCCGAGGGGGGATCCATCGGTGCTCGGGGACGCCCCGGGGCCGAGCCCTACCAGGCCGGGGGCGGAGTGACGTCTTGGAGCGCGGGCAGTTTTGCTGCGGCTGCCGCCCTGGCGGCCGTGCGCCAGGCTCAGCAGACGGGCCACGGCGAGCACATCGACTTTTCCATGCACGCCGTGACGGCACTGGTCACGAACTGCTTCATCGATCTCATGTGGGGCATTCTCGGGCGACCGCCGGTGGTGGGTTCGCTCCCGAACCTCGAAACCCCTTCCATCGAACCCACCCGGGATGGCTTCGTGGGCTTCACCACCTACTCGGCCCAGCAGATGGCCGACTTTCTCCTGATGATCGAGCGCACCGACCTGCGGGAGACCGAAGAGTTCAGTCAATTCGCCCAGCGATTGGGCCGGCTCGAGGAGTGGGAAAAGATCGTCCACGCCTACACCCGAGAGCACGACACCGAATCCATCATTGAACTCGCGCAAACCCTGCGGATTCCCGTGGCCCCCATCTGCAACGGGAAGACCGTACTCGAGCAACCGCAGATCCGGGCCCGGGAAATATTCGCCCCCGACCCGAGTGGAGACTTTCTGCGCCCCCTGCCGCCCTACCGCCTCGACGGGGAACGACCGATCCCCGGTGCCGAGGCCCCCGCACTGGGCCAACACAGCGGGAAGATCGAAAAGCGAACCCCTTCCCGGCCCGAGGCAAAGGGCGCGCGATCGCTTCCCCTGGCCGGCATGCGAATTATCGACGTCACCACCTGGTGGGCGGGCCCCATCTCGACCCAGATGCTCGCCCTGCTCGGCGCCGACGTCATCCACGTGGAATCGGTCCAGAAGATCGACGGCAGCCGTTCGGTGGGAGGAACCTTCGCCTCGCAGCATGAAGCCTGGTGGGAGTGCAGCTTTATTTACTTGTCCACCAACACAAACAAGCGCGGAATCACCCTCGATCTTTCGAACCCCAAAGGCATGGAGATCCTCGAATCCCTGATCAAGGATGCCGATGCCCTGGTGGAGAATTTCAGCCCCCGAGTCATGGACAGCTTCGGCCTCGACTGGGCGCGGGTCCAAGCCCTGAACCCCCGCTGCCATTATGTCCGCATGCCCGCCTTCGGCCTCGACGGTCCCTGGTCCGAGCACGTGGGCTTTGCCGCCACCATGGAGCAGATGGCAGGCCTGTCCTGGCTGACCGGTCACCACGACGACCAGCCCCGAATCCAGCGCGGCCCCTGCGATCCCCTGGCCGGCGTCCACGCCGCCTTCGCACTGCTCGTCGCGATGGCAGAACGCGACGCTTCGGGCCGTGGTCATTATCTGGAATGCGCCATGATCGAGGCCGCGCTGAATGTCACGGCCGAGCAGGTCGCCGAATACACCGCCTACGGGAACGTGATGGAACGCCAGGGCAACCGGAGCCCCGAAGCCGCACCCCAGGGCCTCTACCCCTGCCGGGACCACCACCCAAGCGACAACCCCCAATGGCTCGCGCTCTCAATCACCGACGAGAACCAATGGCGAGCCCTCGTTGATTGGCTTGGAGACCCGCCCTGGGCCCAGGCGATCGGCGCCCATCTTGCCGAGCGCCGCACGCACCACGACGCCATCGACGAGAGGCTGCGCGAGGTCTTCGCCGGGCGCGAACTTCCCACCGCACTCGAAGAACTTCTCGCCGCCGGCGTCCCCGCAGCCGCCATCGCCGACCCCCGTGCGCTGACCCATCACCCCCAACTGGCCGCGCGCGGCTTCATGGAAGAAATCGACCACCCGGTGGTCGGACGCCAATCCACCATGGGAGCGCCCTTTCGCTTCGCCAGTGTCGACCGATGGCTACGCCGCCCCGCACCCACCTTGGGTCAACACAACCACGAAATCCTCGGCGAACTCGGCTATGCGCCCGATGAGATCAAGAAATTGGAGACCGAGAAGGTCATCGGCCATTGGCCCGAAGGCGTATAGGCAAGGGGCGTAGGGAAGGCGCGTAGGGAAGCGGCGGCCGAAGAGAGCGGCTAACGGACCCCGCGCACCATGTCGCCGACGGCCTCGATCACCAGCGCCGGCTGGTCCATCTGGATCACGTGACCACTGTCCAGGGCGACCCTTCGCTCGCCGCGGCTCGAGAGCGCCGCCAACTCCAGCTGCAGGCCATCCCAGACAGCCCGGCGCGCCCGGGCATTCTCCAGGCTCAGCCCGAGTTCATCCACCGCCACAGGAGGCTTGCCCTGGGAGAGCACCAGGAGCGGCAGGTCGCCGAGGGAGCGCGGTTCCCGGTGATCTGCCAGGGCCAAGTGAAAGCTCTCGATTTCCAGCCCGATGGCCCTGCACCCGTGGGAGCGATTCATATTGGCCTTCATGGCGCTCGCCGCCTCGTGGGGC
>JAAZXM010000010.1 GCA_014240165.1 Myxococcales bacterium
GTGGAAAAACTGCTCGTAGAGGGTGGCCGGGCAGTGGGGGTGCGAACCGCCGAGGGTGAAATTCGCGCAGAGAGCGTGGTGCTCGCGGGGGGAATGTGGTCTCGGGATTTTGCGGCTCAGCATGGCGTGCCCCTTCCTCTCCATGCGGCCGAGCACTACTACGCCATCACGCAACCCGTGGAAGGTCTTTCCGAAAAGACACCCATCCTGCGCGACCCCAATCGCTGCGCTTATTTCAAGGAGGATGCTCGCAGGCTGCTGATCGGACTCTTCGAACCCGTGGCCCGGCCCTGGGCCATGGAGGGCATTCCCGACGTGTCATTCGCGGAGATCTCGGCTGATCTGGATCATGTCACGCCCCTTTTGGAGCATGCCTTCGAGCGCCTGCCCTTTCTTCAGGACGTCGAGATCCGGCAACTCTTCTGCGGCCCCGAGAGTTTCACTCCCGACGACAATTTCATCATGGGCGAGGCGCCCACTTTGCCCGGTCTCTTCGTCGCGGCGGGTTTCAATTCCATTGGTATCCAGGCTGCGGGTGGCGTCGGGCAAGCCCTGGCCGAGTGGATTGTCGAGGGCGAGGCCACCCTGGACCTGGCCGAGGTGGATATTCGCCGCTTCGAGCCCTTTCATGCGGGCGGACGTTTTCTGGCCCACCGGACGGTGGAGACCCTGGGCCTTCTCTATGGAATGCACTGGCCCTTCCGGCAATACGACACAGCCCGGGGCGTGAAGCATTCGCCCTTCCACGAACGCCTGGCCGAACGCGGCGCGTGTTTCGGCGAAACCGCGGGTTGGGAGCGACCCAATTTCTACGCGCCCGCTGGCGAGAAGGCGGAGTACCAATACAGCTATGGGCGTCAAAATTTCTTCCCGTGGAGCGCAGAGGAGCACCGCGCGACCCGGGAGGGTGTGGGGCTCTACGATCAGACTTCCTACGCAAAATTTCTGCTTCAGGGAGCGGATGCCGAAGCCGTTCTTCAGCGGGTATCGGCGGCGGATATCGCCCAACCTGCGGGCAAGGTCGTCTATACCCAATGGCTGAATGCCGCCGGGGGGATCGAAGCGGACCTTACGGTGACCCGCACCGATGAGCAGAGTTTTCTGGTGGTGACCACCGCGGCGACCCGTTTTAGGGATTTTCACTTTCTCCAGGCCGCCATTGGCCCAGCCCAGGCCATTCTGACCGATATGACTTCGGGGCTCGCGACCCTGGGCGTCATGGGCCCGCGTTCTCGGGAACTGCTTCAGAGGGTGACTTCAGCCGATCTTTCGAACGAAGCCTTTCCCTTCGCGAGCAGCCAGGAAATCGAACTCGGCTATGCGCGAGTTCGGGCCATGCGGATCACCTATGTGGGCGAGTTGGGCTGGGAACTCTATATCCCCACGGAGTTCGCCCTTCATGTTTTCGATGAGATCGTGCGCGAGGGCGAAGCACTCGACCTTCGCCCCTGCGGTTTTCACGCCATGGCGAGTTGTCGCCTCGAGAAGGCCTACCGCCATTGGGGTCACGATATCGGGCCCGAGGATACTCCCCTGGAGGCGGGCCTCGGTTTCGCCGTGGCTTGGGATAAGGACGCGGACTTTGTTGGGCGCTCGGCCTTGGAGGCCCAGCGCAAGCACGGCCTCGAAAAGCGCATGCTCCAATTTCAGGTCAGTGATCCTGCCGTGATGCTCTACCACGACGAGCCGATCTATCGGAACGGAGTGCGTATGGGGCTCACCACGTCGGGGGGCTGGGGCCATACCTTGGACGCGGCGGTCGCTTTGGGTTACGCCCAGGGCGAGCCCGGCCAGATCGATGCGGATTGGGTCAGCGAAGGGGAGTGGGAGATCGAATTGGCGGGCACTCTCCATCCCGCGACGGCCTCGCTTCGCCCCGCCTATGATCCGTCGAGCAGCCGAGTTCGGGCCTGATCTCCGCATCTGCGGTCGGCCCAACCCGAGGGCGGCTTCGCTCAGGCGTCTCTTTCGCTCAGTTTCGCCCAGTAGGCGTTGAGTTCGCGCCGTAGGCTCGGCGCGAAGATAAAGAGACCGATCAGGTTCGCGAACGCCATGGCGAATACCATGGCGTCGGAGAAATCCAGAATTGCCGCCAGGCTGGTGGTGCAACCTACGATTGCGAAGAGGCAGTAGAGGGTATTGAAGCCGACGCGCACCGCGCGGCTGGGACCGAAGATGTAGATGCAGCCGGCCAGCCCATAATAGGACCACGAAATCAGCGTTGAGTAGGCGAAGAGCAGGACCACCACCGAAAGCACCGGGGGAAACCAGGAGACAACCTGGGCGAAAGCCGCGGAGGTGAGTTCGACGCCGCCCACCTCTCCGGTGGCCAGGGAGCCCGGGTCAAAAGCGGTCACGATGACCAGCGCGGTGATGGAGCAGACGATCAAGGTATCGATGAAGGGTTCGAGCATGGCCACGAAACCCTGGGTGATGGGTTCGCCGGTCTTGACCGCGGCATGAGCGATGGCCGAAGAACCGATGCCCGCCTCGTTGGAAAAGGCAGCCCTACGAAACCCCAGGATCAAGACGCCCAACGCGCCGCCCGTCATCCCGTCGGGTGAGAAGGCGCCCTGGACGATGGCCACAAGGCCCGCCGGGATCCGTTCGAAGTTCGAGGCAATCACGAAGAGGCCCGTGGCGATATAGAGGAGCGCCATGAAGGGGACCAGCTTCGAGGTGACCCGGGCGATGCTCTGGATTCCGCCCATGATGACCACCGCCACCAGAATCGCGAGGACGCTGCCAAAGAGCCAGCCCCAACCCGCTGCCAAGCTTTCGCTGCCTCCGGTGGCTTCGACGAATTGCACGTAGGCTTGGTTGGATTGAAACATCGCCCCGACGCCGATACTGCCGATGGCGATACAGATCGCGTAATAGAAACCGAGCACCCGGCCCGTGCGTGGCCACCCGCGCTCGGCCAGACCCTTGTCGAGGTAGAACATGGGGCCGCCCGAGACCGAGCCGTCGGGATTTTCGGTTCGGTACCTCACCCCCAGCGTGCACTCCGCGAATTTCGACGCCATGCCGAGAAAGCCCGCGACCACCATCCAGAAGGCTGCGCCCGCGCCTCCTACTGAAACCGCCACCGCCACGTGGGCAATATTGCCGACGCCCACGGTTCCCGAGACCGCGGTGGTGAGTGCCTGAAAATGCGAGACCTCGCCGATATCTCCTTCTTTATCTTCCTTGCCCATGACGATGCGGATTGCGTGCCTGAATCCGCGCACGTTGATGAAGCCAAGGTAGACCGTGAAGAAAGCCGCCCCCGCGACCAGGAAGGCCACGATCAACGGGAGTTCGACGCCGCCCACAGGGATCGAAAAAAAGACGATTTTGGAAAAGGCCTGAGCAATGGGACGAAAGGCTTGATCGATCGTCTGGTCGATACTCAGAGCGTTCTCCTCACCGGTTGGGGGATGCACGGGACTTTAGCGGCAGATTCACCTGGCACCATCACTTTCTAGTGCTTCTCCCGGTGCTTGCGTCGCTGTCGAGGCTCGACTTTCGCCGTCATGGCCTCGCGCTACCGTGATGGGCGCCTTGAGGGCGGTTCATTCGTACAAACGAACTGATCCACGAGCGAAGGGTGGAAATCTCCATGGAATTGAAGGTGACGCGTTTCGAAGTCGAGGATCGGATCGCGACGCTTACCCTGCATCGGCCGGAGAGGCTCAACTCCTGGACCGGGCGGATGCACACGGAATATCGACACTGCCTGGCGCGGGCCGAGGACGATCCGGAGATTGGCGCGGTGGTGATTACCGGCTCAGGCAGGGGCTTTTGTGCGGGTGCGGATACCTCGGCTTTGGAAAGCCACGTGGAGCGTGGAGGCTACGACCCGGGAACGCCGGAGGACCTGGCCCGGCCGGGCTACGGGGTACGTCCGGAATTCGACGCTGATTTCGCTTTCCAATTTGGCATGACGAAGCCTGTTGTGGCTGCGATCAATGGGCCCGCGGCGGGCGTGGGGTTTGTGATTGCCTGCTACGCGGACCTCCGCTTTGCGGTTCCGGGTGTCAAGTTCACCACCGCTCACGGAAAGCTCAATCTCCCGGTGGAGTACGGACTTTCCTGGCTGCTGCCCAAGCTCATCGGATTGACTCGGGCCAACGATCTTCTGCTCTCGAGTCGAGTTTTTCTCAGTGATGAAGCCATGGAGCTTGGCTTGCTCAACGGACTCTTTGCACCCGAGGAATTGCTTCCCCGGACGCGGGATTACGTTCGTCAGATGATCCAATCCGTCTCGCCCCTTTCCCTGGCCTCCAGCAAGAAGCAGATCTACAGCGACCAGCACCAGGACGTGGCCACCGCGGTGGAGGAGGCCAATCGGCTGATCGTCGAAATGATGAAGAAGGACGATTATCGCGAGGCAGTGGCCGCGTGGCTGGAAAAGCGACCGCCCAATTGGCGCGGAGAATGATTCGCGGTCAAACAGCGCCTTGGCGGGATTGTCCAAGACTTGAAGATTGGTGGCGGGCAGTCCACTCTCTGCTGATCGGCTCGGTGTACGGAGGGTCTTTTCAATGATCGGTTTTCGCGGGGTACTCGTTGCGATCCTGGTTTTCGCCGGGACGGGCACGGCCTCGGCCGATTTCCCCGATTGGAATCAATACGCCCGGGTTCAGACCATCGAGGTGCTCACCATTGACCCGGATGGCGAGTTGAGAGTCACGCCCGTCTGGTTCGTTCTGCTCAACGGCGAGGCGTATTTGCGAACGAGTGGCTCGCTCTGGCTCGATAACCTCAGGCGCGACCCCAACCTGCGTCTGAAGATCGAGGGAAAAGTCTACGAAGCTCAGGCGGAGGAAATTCCGGGTATGGGAATCGTCGAAAAAGTCGACATCGCATCCGAACGAAAATACGGCCTTCAGGAACGCCTGATCCATATCTTCCGAATGCGTAAGCCCGAAATCCTTCGCATTTTTCCTCGGACACACGCAGAGATCTGAGCGAGTCAGGCTTTGCCTTGGGTGCGCGGTTCGGGTCAGAAGCGAATTGGAACCTTGGCGTAGCCACGCACGGTGCTGGTGTGGACCATCTCGGTGCCCTCCCAGTCGACTTCCCATTCGGGAAAGCAAAGCAGGGTCTCCTCCAGGGCAACGCGGGCTTCCAGGCGCGCGAGAGACGCGCCGAGGCAGAAATGGAGCCCATATCCGAGAGAAACGTGGCGGTCGATCTTGCGCGTGATGTCCAGGCGATCCGGGTCCGGATATTCGCGATCATCGCGGCCGGCGGATGCAGTCAGCAGGAGAACCCGCGCACCCCGGGGCAGGGTCTCGCCATGGAGTTCCACGTCCTGGGTCAGCTTGCGCGCTTGAACGGGGGAGGGCGCTTCGTAGCGGAGAATTTCCTCGACACCGCTTGGGATCAGGGCAGGGTTGGAAACCAGCTTTCGGCGCTCATCGGGGAAGCGCGCCAAACTGGTCGCCGACCACCCGAGAAAGCGCGCCACGGTTTCGTTGCCGGCCCCCGAGAGCAACCCGATAAATGAGAGCAATTCGGTGTCATCGAGTTTTCGCCTGGATCCATCGGGCATTTCGATTTCCGAGGCGATGAGTACGCTCATCATGTCATCGGTCGGGTTCTTTCGACGCTCGGCTACGTAGCCCGCGAAATAACCCCAGAGTTGTTGGGAGATTTCTTCGTGCCGCCGGGAGCCTTTATTCTCACCCGGGTCGCGGTGGAGGAGTTCGTCGGTCCAGACCCGGACCTGGTCGTGGTCCTCCTCGGGCACGCCGAGCAGCGAACTGATGACCATGACCGGAAGCTTGGCGCCGAACTCCTCGATGTAGTCGAAGCCCCCGCTTGCTCTCAGGGGCTCGAGGTATTCCCGGCAGAGTTTGCGGATGCGGGGTTCGAGTTCGCCGATACGTCGCGGGGAAAAGGCTCGACTCACGAGTTTTCGCAGCCGGGTGTGGTCGGGCGGATCCTGCCAGATCATCATGGGCGATTGGCCGGGTTCTTCGGTCATCAATTCGAGCACGGTCCCATGGGACGAACTGAAACGTTCGTTGTCCAAGGACGCGTCCATCACGTCGCCGAAGCGCGAAAGCGCGTAGAAGTCGAGTTTTTCGTTTCGGTAGACGGGTGCCTCATCGCGAAGGCGTTTCCAGGTGGGATGAGGATTCGCGTCGATCTCGTAGTCGTAGGGGTCGTAGTAGGGGGCGTAGTCAGGGGCGTAGTCAGGGTCGTAGCCGGGTTCGCCGGAAGGGGCAGGGAGGTTTTCGGAGGCTTTGCTCATGGGGACGAATCGATATCCTGATCGGGATGCGAGAGGCCAAAGCATAGCCTTCGTTGGTGTAGACTGGCGAGAGCCGGGCGCGGTAGGATTTAAACGTATTTGAAGGGCCGCTCTGGAGAGTCGCCCCGCGGCAACGCGAAGGGAGAAGAGAAATGGAAGTCAAAGTCAGCGAAAATTTTGCAGCTTCTGGAGAATCTGTATGGGATTTTCTGCGCGAGTTCGGCGGGCTCCGGCGATGGAATTCCAAGGGTATCGATTCAGTCAGTGTCGAGGGCGAGGGGGTAGGCGCCGTTCGCACTATCGGACTTGCTGGGGGCATGGAACTCCAGGAGAAACTCGAAGCGTACGACGAAGGCGGGCGTTCGTTCAGCTACAGCTTCGTGGGCAAGAAGTTGATTCCCCTGGATGACTACTATGCGACGATGACGGTGGTGGACGAAAGCGAATCTACCTGCCGGGTGGATTGGGGATCGACTTTCGAGCACCCCTCCATGGACGCGGACGCCGCGCGCAAGCTCGTGGAGGGCATCTATCTTGCGGGCTTCGCGGCCCTCAAGGAAACCGTCGAGAGCTGAACGGTGCTTTTCGAAAAGAGTCTTGGACCCTTGAGGAACTCGGCTGAGGACAGGGCATGCTAACGGGTATCGATCATTTGATTCTTGCCACCGACGACCTGCCCGCGGCCGAGCGGCAATGCATGGCAGTACTCGGCCGCAGCCCCTCGTGGGCGGGCGCTCACCCGGCATTCGGGACGCGGAATGTGATTTTCCGCCTTTCCAATACCTACATCGAACTGCTCGCCCCGGATGGGGATGGCCCGGTGGCGGATCGCCTGCGCGCAGACCTCGCCGAGAGCGGGCCAGGACTGTATGGGCTGGCTCTGAGCACCGCCGATGCCGATGGGGCGGCGGCGCAGATGCGCGAGCGCGGTCTCTCGCCAAGCGACCCCGTTGAAGGCCTGGCTCACGATGATGCTTCGGGGGCCTTTCGGCGCTTTCGCAACGTCTGGCTGCCCGAGAAAGACACTCGGGGCATTCGGCTCTTCGCCATCGAACACCTCTCGGAGCCCGAACTGCTGCCTCCCGCGCTGCCCCTGTCCGAAGAGCATGCGGTGGTGGATCGCCTGGACCACGTCGTCGTGATGACGCGTGAACCCGACCGCGCGGTGAATTTCTACGGAGAGCAACTCGGGATTCGCCTGGCCCTGGACAAAACCTTCGAGAAGAGGGGGCTGCGCCTCATGTTCTTTCGCCTCGGTGGCACCACCCTCGAGGTCAGCGCACCGCTTCGCTCGGACGCAGAACTCGGCGCCGGCGATGCGGAGAGCGCGGCGGACAATCTTTGGGGCATCGCGTACGCGGTGGGCGACGCCGATGCCGCCCGGGCAAGGATGGTGGATGCGGGTCTCGAGGCCAGCGCCGTGCGCGATGGTCACAAACCGGGCACCCGGGTCTTTACCATTGGGGGAAGCCCGCTCGGGGTGCCGACCCTGGTGATCGAGCCCGCCGCCTAGCCGCAGCAGCCGGGGCCGCTGGCCTCGGGCGCGGGGTCGCCGGAGAATTCCTCGCTATCGGCAATCACCCTGTACCACTCCCACCTCATACCCTGTGGGTCAACGGACCAGACCTTGTTCTGCTGGGCGTAGCAGCAGGTCTCTTCGTCCTCGACCTTATCCGCCATGCCCGCGGCCTTGAGTCGGTCGGTGGCGGAATGGACATCCTCGTCGCTGAAGACTTCGACGCCGAGGTGGTTGAGGCGCTCTTCCGCATTGGGATCTTCGAAGAGGACGAGTTTGAGGGGGGGCTCTTCGATGGCGAAATTCGCGTAGCCGGGTTTGCGCTTGTTCACTTCGGTATTGAAGAGCTTGGAGTAGAAGCCAATCGCTTCTTCGAGATTCTTGACGTTGAGTGCGAGTTGCAAGCGCATGATGAAAACTCCTCGATTTTGATGAGCCTCGGAGATCGTGTCCGAGGGGCGAGTTGAAGCCGGTCGCGGGATTGGGGGGTTGACTAGGAAGCGGCCGCCCGGCTCTCCGCCGGAATTCCCTGGCAACAGCTTTCTGTCAGAAAGCCCAAGAGTCGATTCACGGCCTCGAAGTCCGGACGGTAGATGCGCGAACGGCCCTCGCGCTGGCAGATGATCAACCCGGCGCTGCGCAATTCCTTGAGGTGGAAGGAGAGGGTGGCGGGGGGCAGTTCCAGCAATTGGGCCACGCGCCCCGGGGAGAGGCCCTCGGGTCCGCTTCGCACCAGCAGGCGAAAGACGTCGAGGCGGGTTTCCTGGGCAAGCGCCGCCAGAGCGCTCACTGCGATTTCTTTTTCCATAATTCCAAACATATCAAACTATTAATCCCTGAGCAAGGGGCGGAGCGAGCATGACGCGGAAGGTGTTGAAAGCCCGCCCGCTTTCGGGCACGTTGGCCTGCTCAGCCCGGAGACCCCTATGAAGTGGATCGATGCACTCCAGCGCGAAGCCGAAGATCTGATGCCTTCGGTGATCGATTTGCGACGCGCTCTTCATCGCACGCCCGAATTGGGCAATGACCTGCCAGAGACCCGGGCCCTTGTGCTCGAAGCCCTGACGGATCTCGACCTGCCCATCGAGGACAGCGAAAATACCAGCAGCTTCGTCGCCACGCTGAAGGGCGGTTCCCCCGGTCCCTGTCTCATGCTTCGGGCCGATATGGATGCCTTGCCGATGCCCGAGGATTCGGGCCTGGATTTCGCATCGGAGACGCCGGGCCGAATGCACGCGTGTGGGCACGATGCGCATACCGCCATGTTGGTCGGGGCGGCTCGCCTGCTGGCGGGCCATCGGTCCACTTTGGCTGGAGATATCAAGTTCTTCTTCCAGACCGGTGAAGAGGGACATTTCGGTGCCAAGATTTGCGCCGAAGAAGGGCTGCTCGACCGCGACCGCGAACCCGACGCGGTCTTCGCCCTGCATATCGATCCCCGCATGGCTTGTGGGCGAGTGGCGGGCAGAAGCGGCGCCCTCTTGGCTTCCACCACCGAGTGGGAGATCAAGATCAAGGGCAAGGGGGGACATGCGTCGATGCCCCACAACGCGGTGGATCCCATTCCTGCCGCATGCGAGATGGTGGCTGCCCTGCAGTCCATGGTGACTCGGCGGATTGATGCTTTCGATCCGGCGGTGATTACAACCACCCAGGTGCACGCGGGGACCACCGACAACGTGATTCCCGAGATCGCCCGGCTCAGTGGAACCCTGAGGGCGACATCCGAGCGCTCTCGGATGGAGGCTGAAGAAGGCATCCATCGCATCGCCCAGGGCGTCGCCATGGCTCATGCGGTCGATGCCGAGGTGACCGTGGCAAGCGGCTACCCCGTGACGCATAACGAGGAATCGTTCACCCAATTCGCCCGGGGCGTGGTGGGTGAAATTCTGGGCGACAAGGGGTACGCCGAGATGCCCTCTCCCCTGATGGGCGGAGAGGATTTCTCATATCTGCTTCAGCGCTGGCCTGGTGCCATGTTCTTCCTGGGCATGCGCGACCCCGAGATCAAAGAGCCCGCGCCTGTTCACTCGAATCGAATGGTGCTGGACGAAGCGGGAATGATCCACGGTATGCGGCTGCACGCCGCTTTGGCGTTGGGCTTTTTGGGGAAGAACGATTGAAGTGAGCTGTCATGATCACCAAGCGAAGGTCTTTCTTCCCCTGGCCCATTTCATCCTCATTCAGGTCGTGGCCTTCTTGTTTTTGGGCCCAGGGTTGCCGCCTTCCGCGTTCGCCTTCGAACGCACAGAGGAGCGCGAACGCTGCGTTGATCACGATCCCTTGCGTCGGCCGTTTTTCGGCGACTTGCATGTCCATAGCCGCTACTCCTTCGACTCGTATATTTCGAGCCAGCGAAACGATCCCTGGGATACCTATCGCTACGCCCGGGGCGAAGCCATCACGCTTCCAAATGCCGATGGAGAGCGGACCGTCGTCGCTCGTTTGCGTCGGCCCCTGGATTTCACTGCACTCACGGACCACGGGGAATTGCTGGGCGAGATGAACGTCTGTACCGGCGAGGCTTTCAATCTCGCGCGCTACACCCCCCTCTGTCTGATGACGCGTAGCGATATCATCTATCTACAATTTCTCGCGGCGGATTGGTGGAAGAATGTGGGCATCGACCGCGCCGGGTCGGACGACCGGGCATACGTCTGCAACCTGCCTGGATCCGATTGTCCGGAAGGTCTTGGGGAGTTCTGGGGCAATATCCAGCAGGCGGCGGAAGATCATTACGATCGCAGTTCGGCGTGCTCATTCACCACTTTTGTGGCTTACGAATACAGCGATGCACCCGGCTTTCGGAACCTGCATCGCAACGTGATCTTCCGGAACGATCGCGTGACGCGGGTGCCCATCAGTGCCTACGAGACGGGTGCGCACAATGTGCCCGAACTCTGGCGTCGGTTGAAAGCGGAGTGCATAGACAGCCCTTCGGGTTGCGACGTTCTCGCCATTCCCCATAACCCGAACCTGTCCGGGGGCCTGATGTTCCCCGATCCGGCCTCACGCGAAGAAGCCGAGGCGCGGCGCTTCTTCGAACCCCTTGTGGAGTTGACGCAGCACAAGGCGAGCAGCGAGTGCCGTTTCGATCGCCTGGCGGGTCGGGGCCTGGATACCACCGACGAACTCTGCACCTTCGAGCAGAACCTGACGGATAATCTTTCTTCCCTGGGCGTGGTGTTCGGCGAAATGCGAGCGCCCGAGGGCGCGCCGGTCGCGCTGGAGGATTACGGAAGAAGAAATATGGTGCGTAATGTCCTCAAGGACGGGCTGCTGCTGGAGCAGAACTCGGGCATCAATCCCTTCAAGCTGGGTTTTATTGGAAGCACGGATACCCACAGCGCCACGCCCGGCGCTGCGGACGAAGATGATTACCTGGGGCATTTGGGACGTCGGGATGCGGGCTACCGGAACGTTCAGGACCACTTCGAGGACAATCCCGGGGGCCTGGCTGTCGTTTGGGCCGAGGAAAATTCCCGGGACGCGATCTTTGAGGGTACGCGGCGCCGGGAAGCCTATGCGACCAGCGGCACGCGTCCCGTTGTACGTTTCTTCGCGGGCTTCGAACTCGACCCGGCGGCCTGCGAGAAGGATGATTTCGTTGCCCACGGTTACGCGGCGGGGGTTCCCATGGGTGGCGATCTCGGCGCGGCGAAGCCGGGTCAGCGTTTGCGTTTTGCAATCTCGGCCTTGAAGGATCCGGGGACACCGGGCCATCCGGGGACCGACCTCGAACGCATACAAATCGTCAAGGGTTGGGTGGGGGCGGACGGTCAGGCGCGGGAGAAGGTGATCGACGTGGCGGGTGCCCCCAATCCCCAGGCGGGGGTCGACCCCGAGACCTGTGCGCCCAAGGGCCGCGGGCACCCTCAACTCTGTAGCGTTTGGGAGGATCCGGATTTCGACGCCGACCAGCCGGCCTTTTACTACGCCCGAGTGCTCGAGAACCCGACCTGTCGCTGGAGCACGCTCCAATGCCAGGCGGCGGGGGTCAACCCCTTTTCGCCCACGTGCGAGCAGCAGGCCGCAGTCGCCACCGAGGAGGCCCAGGATGCCGGGGCCATCGGCGATGTCTACAGGCGCTGTTGCTTCGAGGAAGCCGAGCAGCCCTTCTATTCGCCCACGCTCCAGGAGCGGGCCTGGACTTCCCCGGTCTGGTATCGCCCGCCCGAGTCAACCCGCGCCCAGGCCGACTGAAGCGCACACGTCCCCGCTGCTCTCAGAAGTGGACACCGGCCCCGAAGGAGATCTTGAAATCATCCTTCTTGGGTACGACACCCTGGGCGTTGGCCTGGGGGTCACCGACCCTGTCCCAAACGAAGGCAAGGTTCAGGTCCAGGTGGCGACTCATGTCCACCTTGAGCTTGACGAGGCTGTGTTGGGTGATGTCCTGGGTGTCCTCCAGGTCGGCGGTGAGCGAGTAGTCGCCGTGCAAAGTCACGTAGGAATTGAAAGCCAACTTGAAATGGGTTTGAAATTTGAGCGCCACGGCATTTTCCTGGGGTGATTGCGTACCGAAGACCGAGACGTAGTGGGTTTCCTGGTAGACCAGGGCAAGGTTTGCATCCCACTCAGCCTTCTTGTTCTGAACGATCTCATAGCCCGCGCCGGCTCCGGGGCTCAATCGCCAGTCGATGTTTTGGAACTCGTCGCTGTAGTAGTCGAGCATGGCGGGGCTGAGGTAGAGCCGGTCCCGGATCAGCAAGTCAACGCGTGAATCAAGTCGTTGGTTCTTGACCGTGTCCAGGCCGTTGGTTTTAGAGAGGTCGTTGCGATAGTTGGTGCGAAAGCGAACCTTTTCTCCCTCGCGTACAAGGTGGGCGAGCACCAGGAGTTGCAATTCATTGGAGTTGCCCGAGTTCTTGGTCAGCCCGACGCTGGCCCCGCCCGACCAGAGATCCAATTCGCTGATGCTCCCCTTCGTGATGGAGACGAGATCCGAGCGAGGCAGGCGCTCTTCGCGCTCTTTTGTTTGCACGGTGATCGTGTCGCCGCTGATCTTCGCGACTCCCACCAGCTTTTTCTTGTTGGGAAAGTCGAAGGTGTTCTCAGCGCGAAATTGCACCTGCACGATATCGGCGAATTCCAGGGTGAGATCGCCAAGAGCAATTTCGTCCAGGGAGACGCCTTGGAAGTGGATCTGGTGATCCGCCAGGCTCTCGAAGGTGCCCTGCATGCGGTCGCCGTTCTTGAGCAGGAAGATGTCCTTGTCCGGGGCCTTTTCAGGGGCGCTCTGGCCGGGGATCTCTTTGGGGTTGCTGGGCTCCCGAGCGGGTTCTTCCTCGCCGTGCGCAACAGATCCCGCCAGGATGAAGACGCAGAGCAAGGCGGAAATTTTTTGGAAGATCGGGACCATGAATGTGCTCAGTTTGCCACGTTCGGTGCGAAGATTTAAGTCCTCATTGAGCTTCGAATCCAGACCCGACCCAGCCGGGCAGGGGATGCCGAGTTTGCCGCGAAAAAGGTAGGCTTGTTGGGCGGAGACAGTTCCGAAGGGCTGGTGCCCAGCGTTTTAAACTTGAAGAAAAGAGGCGCGCAATGTAGGCGCCCGGGAGCGGATCGATGCAATACGACGGACTCGACGGCAAGGTGGCGATCGTTACGGGCTCAGGAGGTGGAATCGGTGAAGCCTACGCGCGAGGTCTCGCTGGCCAGGGGGCCAAGGTCGTCATCGCCGAGATCCACAAGGAGAATGGCGAGGGGGTTGCCGAGGCGATCCGCGCGGGCGGAGGCGACGCGAGTTATGTCGAGGTCGATGTGGGGAGTCCCGAATCCACGGTCCGCATGGCCGAGCAGGTTTCCGACCTCTACGGGGGCATCGACCTGCTGGTCAACAACGCGGCCATTTTCGGAGACATGAAACTCGATTCGTTGCTGAACGTCGACTGGGACTATTACCAGCGCTTCATGAACGTGAATATGAACGGGGCCCTGCTCTGCACCCGGGCCTGCTTTCGCTCCATGAAGGAGCGCGGGGGTGGGGCGGTGGTCAACCAATCTTCCACTGCGGCCTGGATGGGCGTGGGCTTTTACGGACTCGCCAAGTTGGGCGTCAATGGCGTCACTCATTGTCTCGCCAAGGAACTCGGACCTCAGGGCATCCGGGTCAACGCCATCGCCCCGGGCCCCACCCAGACCGAGGCCCTGGCCAAGACCGCCGGGGATTACGTGAAGCAGATGATTCCCCAACTCGCCCTGCAAAGGCTCGGTGAGCCCGCAGATCTGGTGGAGACCTGCCTCTTCCTGCTCTCGGACGGAGCGCGCTGGCTGACGGGGCAAATCATCAACGTCGACGGCGGCCAGATCACGCGGCCCTAATTGCACGCGGTTAGTAACGGAGGTTCAGCCCGCCCCCGAAGCCGAATTCGGAATGCCAACCGGCAGTCAGGTCGAGGTGGCGATTCAGGTTGAAGAGCAGCAACACGCGGCCTTCCCATTTGAGTTCCGTGTCGTATTGGACCTCTCCCGAAACCCCCAGCCGGGAAGTGATCTGGAGTTCCTTTTCGAGATTGGCGCGAAATTCGCCATTCGTATCGACCCAAACTCGCGATTCGACGTTCAGGGGCAGCAGCGCTTCGAAGCCGAAGACCGCGCGATTGCTTCCATCCTGGAAGTGCCCGCCGGCAATCGCCCGGTAGAAGCGATTGAAGTGGTAGCGGTATGACGCGAGAAGTTCGTACTCGGCACTCGCGACTTCCTGCCAACCCACTTCCCAATCCAGCGATAACTGATTGCGCGTGGAACTCGTGGTCAGGTAGCCCTCGGTGAAATTTGAAAGCACGGCCGCGTCCGCCCAGACATACCACGGGTCTTTGAGCAGCTCCTTGCGGGCCTTCGCCACGGCGGGCGGGGGAGTCCACTCTTCGTAGTGAACGATTCGCGCCATGCCCGCCTTCACGTGGTAGAGAATGTGGCAGTGGAGAAACCAGTCACCTTCTTCGTTGGCGAAAAACTCGATGGTGGTGGTGCCCAGGGGGCCCACATCCACGGTGTGCTTGAGAGGGGCGTGCCCAGCCTGTCCATTCAGCACCCGGAAAAAATGGCCGTGAAGGTGGAGGGGATGATGCATCATGGTCTTGTTGTCGAAAACGATGCGCAGGACCTCGCCCTTCTTGACGGGGATCATGTCGGCTTCCGAGAGCGTCTTGCCGTCGAAGGACCAGACGTAGCGTTCCATGTCGCCGGTCAGTTCGAGGCGGATTTCGCGTCTGGGGGCTGAATCGGGCAGGGCCGTGGTTTCGTTGGATCGGAGCCGGCTATAGGGCGCCATGGGCCGGTCTGCCGGCCTGCTTCCGTGTTCTTTGCCGTGCGCACTCGGGTGCGGATCTTCGGGCTCTCGATGCTCTCCCGCGTGGGAGTGGCTTGAAATTTCGGAAGGGGCGGTGGGGTGCTCTCGTGCGGGGCTGTGTCCCTTGTGGCCGGCATAGAGATCCGGAGGAGGAACGTCTGCAGCAGGATGCTTTTCGCCTTGTCCGATCCAGAGCGATGTATGGCCCGAGCCGTCCTGGGCGGTGGCCCTGAACTCAGCTGCTCCATGTGCCGGCACCTCGACGATAACGTCGTAGGTCTCGGCGACGGCGATCAGCACCCGACCGAGATTCGTAGCCTCAACGTCCTTGCCGTCGGCGGCAATGATTTCGAGTGGCCCGCCTGCGTAGTCGAGATAGAAATAACTGGACGCCGCTGCGTTGACTACGCGCAATCGGATCCGCTCGCCGGGAAGCCCCTCAAGAGCCTGTTCTGGGGCGCCGTTGGTCAGAAAGGCATCGTACGCCACATCCGATGCGTCCATGGGCGGCATCCGGTTGAGCGAGCGCTTCAGCATCGCGTGGAGTCCGCCGGCTCGGTATGCCCCCCAAACGCTTTGCAGGGAACCTTTTTCTCGGGAGAAAATTTCGTTTCCGCTCTTGAGGAGCCGCAGTATTTCCTCGGGTCTTTCGTGCGTCCAATCTGAAAGTACGATGACGTGATCGCGATCAGGTTCGTCGGAAAGGTCTTCTTCCTCGATGACGATGGCGCCGTAGAGTCCGCGCTGTTCCTGAAGCCCCGAATGAGAGTGGTACCAATAAGTTCCCGATTGCCGCAGGGGAAATTCGAAGACGTGGGATGTGCCCGGCTCGATGGGCGTATTGGTGACGCCCGGAACGCCGTCCTGGCCATTGGGCAGCAGAAGGCCGTGCCAGTGGACCGAGGCGCTGGTTTCCAGCGCGTTATGGACGCGAATCCGCGCGGTGTCCCCTTCGCGCCAGCGCAGGGTTGGTGCCGGAATCTGACCGTTCATCATCAGGGCCAGAGTCGGGTGACCTGCAATTTCAACGATCCTTTCCTCGATGAAAAGCTCGCTTTCGACGACTCGCGCTTCCGAGGTTCCGGCGAGAAAGCTGAAGGCAAGGAGGAGAGCAGAGAGTGCGCCGCGCGGCCGGGTTCGTTTTTGACGGATCCATAAGGAGCTCATAGCGGCAGAGTCATTTCTCGGGCCAGGCCCTTTCGGGTAGGGGGGGTTGGGTTGCTTCCACGACGATCGAAACAACTAACACTGTCGAATCTTCAAGGTTCGGCAACGCCAGGAAGCACGCAGAGCATTTCGAAGAGCAGATTTGCAGCGAGAAGCGCCGTATTCCCCGAAGTGTCGTAGGCCGGGGCCACTTCCACGAGATCGGCTCCCACGAGATCGAGGCCGTGGCAACCACGGATGATCTCCAGAGCCTGGATGGTAGTGAGGCCGCCGATCTCCGGTGTGCCCGTCCCTCCCGCGAAGGCCGGGTCAATGCCGTCGATGTCGAAGCTCAGGTAGACGGGGCCGGTGCCCAGGGTTTCGCGGACTTCGTCCATCAAGGGCACCAACGATCGATGCCAGCATTCCTCGGCGGGAACCACGCGGAACCCCTGCTTGCGGGGCCAGTCGAAATCATCCGCGTGATACCCAGTGCCGCGCAAGCCGATCTGTGCCACGCGTGGGCCGTCCAGCAGGCCTTCTTCCACAGCGCGGCGAAACGGGGTGCCGTGGGTGATGGGCTCACCGAACATCGATTCGTTTATATCCGCATGGGCATCCACATGAACCATGCCCACGGGCCCGTGCTTGCGCGCGAGGGCACGAAGGATGGGGAGCGCAATGGTGTGGTCGCCGCCGAGGGTCAGCGGTACGCAGTCGTGGCCCAAAATTTCATCGTACGCGCGCTCAATGATGCCGATGGAATCGGCGAGATTGAAGGTGTTGATGGGCACGTCACCCACATCGGCCACTATGAGCGAATCGAAGGGAGCGGCGCGGGTGGCCATGTTGTACGGGCGGAGCAGGGCGGATTCGCTGCGGATCTCGCGCGGGCCGTAGCGCGCGCCGGGGCGATTCGAGGTCCCGATATCGAAGGGAACGCCCACAAAGCACGCGTCCAGACCCGCGGCGCTCTCACGGGCGGGTAAACGCATCATCGTGGCGGGGCCACCGAAGCGCGGCATGTCGTTTCCGCCCAGGGGCTGGGGTCTCGAGGGGTCTCTGGTCATCGCTCCAACACTCCTACAAAGTGCATCTAAACTCAAGGTCCGGCTTCAGGCACTCCCCGATTCAGACCCGAACTCGTCATAGGCACGGGAAACCCTCTCCTGGAAGCGCTTGACGGTTTCGTCCCAATAGGGGGCTATGAAGCCGCGCTCGCTTGCGGGGGAAAGTCGTCCTGCCTGGAGTTCCATGAGAATCTTCGCGTCCTGGGCATTGATGTGATTCATGAACGCCGAGAATTCGTTTGCGGCGGGCCGGTTCGCTTCGGGAATCGCATTCATCAGGTAGAGCCCCAGGAATTCCGCTGAGCATTGGGCGCCGGCGGGCTGGACGCTGATGACCTGGAACCAGCCCGCGGTCATGATGAGTAGGGTGTTGGGGAAGAGGCAGAAGAGAAATTGAGCGTCTTGAATCTCAGGGGCAAGCTCTTGTCGAGGCAGCCACTCGGGTTTGGGCTTGTCGGCTTCTCCCCGGGGCAGGATGAAGCCGAAGAGATCGGGGGCCAACGCGACGTCGTCGAAGTCCACAGCAGTTTCGGGCCCCCCTGCCTGGCCGTGTACAAAGGGAACATGGTAGTTGTCGAGAAAGTTCTCGCAGACGAGTTTCCAATTGGCTTCGAGACGGTACTCGGTGGTGGAGAGAAGTTGAATGCGCGTGGGGTCGAAGGGTTGCCAGAGCTTGGCCAGGGGTGCGATCCATTCCTCGAACGGGGTCGCATCCCCAGAGAGGTTTACGAATATGACATCGAAGAAGACATGGTGTTCGATTGCAACCAGTCCGAGGTTCTCGGCTTCGGCCTCGGGAATTTTCGTTCCCTTTTCGCCGGAATAATAGGGCGCCGCCACGAACTTCCCCGAAAGGGAGTATCGCCATGCATGGTAGGGGCAGGTGAGCTCTCGCAAACCTTCGCAGGGCTCGCTCAAAAGGCGTAAGCCGCGGTGGCGGCAGATATTGTGGAAGACTCGCAGAACACCGTCGCGGGTTCGCGTCAAAAGCAGGGGAATACCCGCAACATGCACCGGGTGGGCTGATCCCGGGCCGACGCCGGACGCAAGGCCGACACTCACCCACCCCCTGGCGAAGACGGCTTCCCGCTAATTTTCGAGAACCGTGCTTGCCGTGTAGTCAAGGTTGGTGAGCGTCGATCCCAAAATTCCAACAGGCATAGGGAGAAAGGGTAGGTCTCGGTTGGCCGCACGCCAGGGTTTGGGCTTTGAGGGGTGCGTCCCCGGGGCACTGAGACAGCGCTCCGGGCCTTCGTATTTGCGTTGGGGTAGAATGCGCTTCCGGCGTAGGGCGCCGGATTCGAGCTAGAAAGACAAGAGATGGCATACGAAGTCACGTCAAAACTGCGAGAACGCCTGAAATCGCTTCTCGCCACCCAGCCCGAGGAGAAGGCTCTCCTCCAGGCTTTCTATACCGACCCCGAGATCTACCAGCACGACATCGAGAGAATTCATCTCCGTCACTGGCTATGCGTTGGGCATAAGAGTGAGATTCCCAACCCGGGGGATTGGTTTCGTTTCGATGTTGCGGGGGAATCGCTGATCATCGTGCACGGGACCGACGGTGAGGTTCGTGCTCTGCTCAACGTGTGTCGGCATCGCGGATCCCTGGTTTGCGCCGAGCAGGCGGGTCATTCGAATCGCTTGACATGCCCCTACCATGGCTGGACTTACGATCTCGAAGGTCGTTTGCGGGCGGCTCGGAATATGCCGGGCCTGGATCATGCTGCGCATTCCCTGGGAACGGTCCATTGCCGGGTGGTCGCCGGGTTGATCTACGTCTGTTTCGCCGAGGAGGCTCCTGATTTTGCCTTGGCGGAAAAGGTGTTGACGCAGTCGCTGGGGCGTTTCGGCTGGGCCGATGCCAAGGTGGCGCACCGGGCTTCCTATAGCGTGGATGCCAACTGGAAATTGGTGACCGAGAATTACCAGGAGTGTTATCACTGCCGCCCCTCGCATCCCGAGTTTGCGCGTTTCCACGCAACCGAGCGCCCGGACGAAAAGACCGTGGACCTCAGGGAAGAGTCATCCCGCCAGGCTGCCGCTCAGGGAATTGAAATCGAAGAATACGATTTGTGGCCCATGGGTGATGGCGAGGGCGGCGAAGGGGTCTCGTGCGCGAACGACGCAATGTACGAGGGTTCGGTGACCGGCAGTCGGGACGGCGCTCCCCTGGCCCCGCTGATGGGGGATTTCAAGGACTATTGCGGTGGCTTCTTCACCTACGTCGAAACGGGTCCCGCGAGTTTCTTTCTCGCCTATCCCGATCATGGGCTCGTTTACCTCTTCATGCCCAGGGGGCCGCAGAGAACCGATATGGAGGTGCTCTGGCTGGTGGACGGCAAGTCCGAAGAGGGTACGGACTACTCGAAGGAAGAGGTCACCTGGCTTTGGGACATCACGAGCCTCGCGGATAAGCGTATCATTGAACACAACCAGCAAGGCGTGAACTCTCGCTACTATGTGCCCGGTCCCTACGGGCCCATGGAGAGAATGACCCGCATGTTCAGCGCCTGGTATAAGGAACAAATCCGCCCCTAGAGTTCATTTCGAAGACAGGGCTGGAGGCGGATCGTTGCTCTTGCAGCGTGCAGTCTGATTCAGAAGAAGAGGCGAGGAGGTCTGATGCGGAGAGGAAGAAAAGCTCGCCACGAAAGTCCCCCGCCCGCCACTGCGGTGGGCCCGGGTGTGCTCGGTGGCCGATTCAAGCCGTTGACGGATGCGGAAATCCAGAATGTCCACCGAACCGTGCTGGATGTTCTGGAAAAAATCGGCATGGCCGATCCGATTCCGATTCTCGAAGAACACGCCCTGGCGCGGGGTTGCAAACTCAATGAACACGGGCGGCTCTGCTTTCCGCGTGCCCTGGTGGAGGATGTCATCGCCAACGCGGGACAGGCCATCAAGTGGTGCGGCCAGGACAAGCAATACGATCTCGATCTGAGCGGAACGCGTGTTCACACCTATGGCGGAGGCGAGGCGGTCAATGCCCTGGACGTGGGTGCCGACAAGTATCGTCCCTCGACCATCCAAGATGTCTATGACTTTGCGCGCCTGGTGGATCGCATGGACAACATTCATGCCTTCTCGCGCCTGGTGGTGGCAACCGAACTCGAAGATCTCAGGGTCTGCGATATCAACACCGCCTATGCGAGCGTGGCGGGAACCCAGAAGCACACGGCGTTGACCTTCTCCTATGCGGAACACATCGACCCGACCCTGGAGATGCTCTACATGGTGGCCGGGGGCGAGAAGCAGTTCAAGGAGAGACCCTTTTGCCATGGTGGTGGCTGCCCGATCATCTCGCCCCTGCGCTACGGAGTACACAACAGCGAGGTCTGCATTGAGGCGACCAAATTCGGTTCGCCTGTCTGGATCGTGACGGCGCCTCAAGCCGGGGCGACTGCGCCTGCCGCTCTTGCGGGTGCGCTGGTCCAGGTCACGGCTGAAGCCCTCGCGGCTCTTCTGATGGTGGATCTGGTTCACCCGGGTTATCCCGTCATCATGGGCCCCTGGCCTTTTGTTTCCGACCTGCGCACGGGTTCTTTCAGCGGTGGGGGCGGCGAGGAAGCGGTTCTCAGCGCCGCGGCGGCCCAGGTGATCAACCACTATGGGCTGGTGAGTTCGGTGGGCGCGGGCATGACCGACTCAAAACTCCCCGATAACCAGGCGGGTTATGAAAAGGGCATCACCGTTGCGCTGGCGGCGCTTGCGGGGTGCAACAACGTCTCCGAATCGGCGGGTATGGTCGGCAGCCTGATGGGCTGTTCCTACGAGTCCATCGTGGCCGACAACGACATGCTGGCCAATGTGCTGCGAACCGTTCGAGGCATCGAGGTCACCGAGGAGACTCTTTCCTACGACATCATCGATGAGGTCGTACACGGCGAGGGCCATTTCCTTCGTCAGCCCCAGACCCTCGATCTGATGCGATCCGAATACGCCTACCCGGAGGTTGCGGATCGCGGGACTCATAAGGAGTGGGAGGAGAATGGCTCGCCCACCATGCGCCAGCGCGCTGCCGAGAGGGCGACAGAAATTCTCTCCAGCCACTACCCCGAGTACATCAACCCGGATGTCGATCGGAAGATTCGCGAGAAGTTCCCCATCGTGCTGTCCGAAGAGGATATGCGGCCGGGCAATGGACGTTGGTAGGGGATCTGCACGATGAGTGACCTGCTGAGTAATTTGCTGGCCGAGCGCGACTATTTGATCGCCGACGGGGCGACGGGCACCAACCTGATGGGAATGGGACTTCCTCCCGGCCAGGCACCGGACCTCTGGAACGTCGACGAGCCCAAGAACGTGGCACGTCTCCATGAGAGCTTCATCGAAGTGGGCGCAGATATCATTCTGACGAATACCTTCGGCGCGAACCGCGCCCGCTTGGGGATGGAAAAAGCCGAAGACCGAACGGTTGAAATCAACGAGGCGGGGGCCGGCATCGCGCGCGAGGCCAGTCAGGCCGCCGGACGACCCGTGGTGGTGGCCGGGTCCATGGGACCCACCGGTGAAATCATGGAGCCCCTCGGTCCGCTCACACCCGAGCGAGCGGAAGATCTCTTCAGCGAGCAGGCGGAGGCCCTGGTGCGTGGCGGGGTCGATGTACTCTGGATCGAAACCATCTACGCCTTTGGCGAATTGGAAGCCGCCGTGGCGGCGGCGGCCCGAACGGGGCTGCCGGTGACGTCCACCATGACCTTCGACACGAATGGCCACACCATGATGGGCGACTCCCCGGAAGATGCGGCCCGCTTCATTCAAACCCTTCCAACCCCGCTGGTCGCCTATGGGGCCAATTGCGGCGTGGGGCCGGCGACCCTGGTGGACGGGATTCTCGGGCTTCGCCGGGGCGGGAACTCCGACGATGTGGTCATCGCCAAGGGGAATTGCGGCGTGCCCGAAATGGTGAATGGCGAGGTGATCTTTCAAGGCGACGAAGACATCATGGCCGCCTATGCGCGATTGGCCCGGGACGCGGGCGCGCGCATCATCGGCGGCTGTTGCGGGACTTCCCCCAAGCATCTGGGCGCGGTCGTCGAAAGCCTCGCGGGGTATAGCCCGGGTGAGCCGCCCGAGGTCGCTGCCATCGAGCAGGCCCTGGGCCCCATCGACCGCAGCGAAGGCAAGAAGGGGCGCCGGCGCACACGGCGGCGTTGAGACCCATGGCCTTGGGGTATTTCGGGAGGACTTCGTGAGCAAAGAGGGAGAAACGCCCAAAGCGGCCTCGCCTCGCCGCTCCCGGCGCGCAGGCGGTCGAGAGGCTCGGCGCGCGGCACGGGCTGCCGACGAAGGGGGGCACGCCGTTCGCCCAGGAATGCCCGGGGGTGCCTACAAGCCTTTGGGCGATGGGGATATCGAACGCATTCACGACGCAGCCCTCGAAATTCTCGAGACCATCGGGATAGGCGACCCCATCCCGGAGATTCTCGACGCGGTTCTGCCCAAGGGATGTGTGCTCGGCGACGATGGTCGCGTGCGTTTTCCGCGTGCCCTGGTGGAGGAGGCCATTGCCAATGCCCCCAAGAGTTATGTCCTGCACGCCCCTGATCCGAGTCTCGATATGGAGGTCAAGGACGCAGATGTGATCCTCACTACGTCGGGTGAGCCCGTCAAAATTCTCGACTACGAGAGCCAGCTCTTCAGGGATCCGACCCTGGTGGATGTCTATGACGCGGCCCGCCTGGTGGACCGGATGGAGCATATTCATTATTTCGGCCAGCCCTTCATTGCGCCCGATTGGAGCCACGACCTCTACGTACACGATATGAACACCGCCTACGCGGCGCTGGCGGGAACGCGCAAGACGTTTTCCCTCGGCGTGGCCACGGTGGGCCATATCGATCCCCTGATCTCGTTCTTTGATCTCTACGCCGGTGGCGAGGGCAAATTTCTCGAACGCCCCTTCTGCTGTTTCGGCGGCTGCCCCATCGTGTCGCCCCTGCGTTTTGCCGAGGAAAACGCCGAGGTTCTGGTGAAGTTGGCCAAGCTGGGCCTGGTGGTGGACGTCGCTATCGCGGCCCAGGCGGGCGCCACGGCGCCGGCCTCCCTGGCGGGTGCCCTGGTGCAGACCTTCGCGGAAACCCTGGCTTGTCTCACGGTGGTCTATCTCATCAACCCCGCCTGCCCCATGAATTTTGGCATGTGGCCCTTTATCTCGGATCTACGCACGGGCGCCTTCAGCGGTGGAAGTGGCGAAGAGGCCCTGGTGACTGCCGCGACGGTTCAGTTGGTCAACCATTACGGGCTGATCTCCAGCGTGCCCAGCGGGATGACGGATTCCAAGACCATGGATGCCCAAGCGGGCTATGAGAAAGCGCTGACAACTCTGGCGGCGGTTCTCGCCGGGGGCAATATGGTGGCGACCTACCCCGGCGCGGTGGGAAGCCTGATGGGCCAATCCTTCGAAGGCATCGTGATCGACAACGACATGATGGGAGCGGCTCTCCGGATCCTGCGCGGGATCGAGGTGACCGAAGAGCGCTTGTCCCTGAAGGAGATCGAGAACGTGGTCTTCGGTGATGGTCATTTTCTCAACCAGCCTCAGACCTTGGAATTGATGCGCACCGAATATCTCTATCCCGAGGTGGGCGATCGCCGCCCCGTGGGCGACTGGGAAGAAAGTGGGAGCCCAACGGTCTATGATGGGGCCCATAAGAAAGTCGGGGAAATTCTCTCCACCCATTACCCGGAGTACATCGATCCGGCTGTCGACGCGGCGATTCGGGAAAATTTTCCCATCCAAATCGAGCCCAGTGATATGAAGCCCGGAAACGGTCGCTGGAGTTGAAGGACGGGGCGAGGGATAGACGAGGATCTGGAAGGGCCTCGTGTCATCAGATTCAAAACACGATGGAGCAGGGAGCGTAGCCATGACGGATGAGACGACGGGCGAAGAAGAGGAAATCGTCCTCGCGGATTTATCCGACGAAGAACTCGTCAAACAGATGCACGACGATCTCTACGACGGCCTGGCCGAGGAGATCGACGAGGGGACCCGCATCCTGCTGGGTCGCGGCTGGTCGCCCACGCGCACCCTCGACGAGGCCCTGGTGGCCGGAATGACCATCGTGGGGATCGACTTTCGCGACGGCATCCTTTTTGTTCCGGAGGTGCTGCTGGCCGCCAACGCCATGAAGGCCGGTATGGCGATTCTCAAACCCCTGCTCACCGAGACCGGCGCCGAGCCCATGGGCAGGATGGTCATTGGCACAGTCAAGGGCGATATCCACGATATCGGCAAGAATCTGGTGGGGATGATGATGGAAGGTGCTGGCTTCGAGGTTTTCGATCTCGGCGTCAATACCGACTATCAGCAATTCCGGGAAGCAATCGAAGAACACAAACCCAATATCCTGGGGATGTCTGCACTGCTCACTACCACCATGCCCTATATGAAGATCGTGATTGCGGAATTGGTGAAGGAAGGCATTCGCGACGACTACATCATCCTGGTCGGAGGCGCGCCGCTGAACGAAGATTTCGCTGCGTCGATCGGGGCCGATGCGTATTGCCGCGATGCCGCGACTGCAGTGGATACCGCCAAGGAGCTCGTCGCCAAGCGCGCCGCTGCGAGTTGAACCCTCGGCCATGGAAAAGCGCCCCACTATCCTGCTGATCGGCTGTGCGGCGTTGGCCGGCGAGGTGGCCGCGCTTTCTCGGCTCAATGGTTGGGATCACGTGGATACGGATTGGCTTCCCGCCACGCTCCATAACCGTCCCGAGGAAATTCCTGCCGCGGTGGAGGAAAGGCTGCGCGAGGCCCGCGACCGCTACGATCAGGTTTTTGTTGCGTATGCGGATTGCGGGACCGGGGGGCGCCTGGATGCGGTATTGGATCGCTATGGAGTCGCCCGCCTGCCGGGCGCCCATTGCTACGCGTTTTTCGCCGGGCTGGATGTCTTCTCAGCCCTCCAGGAAGAAGAACTTGGAACCTTCTATTTGACCGATTTCCTGGTTCGGAATTTCGATCGCCTGGTGATCCGCGGCCTGGGTCTCGATCGCCATCCAGAACTGCGCTCGGCGTATTTTGGGAATTACAAGAGGGTGCTCTACCTCGCCCAGCAGAACTCGGAGGATCTCCTGGCCCGGGCCCGGGCCTGTGCGGAGAAACTCGACCTCCAATTCGAGTCCCGCGCGACCGGCCTCGGCGCCTTTGCCCACGCCCTGGGGATCGAGGAAGACACGGCCGTGCCGGATCCGGAGTCGACGTGGAGCGCCTGATCATCATCTATTGGCGTGATATCCCGTCCCGGATCGTGGGCAAGCGGGGGCGCAAGAGCGTGATCAAGCAAAACCTGGATCCCCGCTTCGAGAAAGCCATCGAGCGCGCCGCGCGCCGGGCCGGGGGCGGCTCGAGTCATCAATACCTGGAGGATTGGCGCCGGGAGAGTCGGCCCTGCACGGGCGACCTCGACGCGGAAGTAGCCGAGGAAGTGGCGCGACTCGAAGACGCCTTTCCCCCGGAGCTTCTCGAGCGCGTGATCCGAGCAGCGGGCGTAGCGCCGGCCGTCACGGAAAAAGGGGAGCAGGCGTAGGGATGGCTGGCGAAGCGGACCGGGTTCGGGTGCTCTTTACGCCTTCGGGCAAGCGCGGCGAGTTTGCCCGGGGAACGAATCTGCTGGCGGCGGCCCGGGAACTCGGGGTCGACCTGGACTCGGTTTGCGGTGCCAGGGGCATTTGCGGGCGCTGCAAGATCCGCTTGCATGAGGGCGAGGCGTCGGCCCAGGGGCTCTTCTCTTCAAGGGATCATCTCAGCCCGCTCTCGGAGCCCGAGCAGCGTTATGCCCGGCGGCGAGTGCTGGCCGAAGATCAGCGCCTTTCATGCCATGCCACCCTCGAAGGCGATTGCATTATCGATGTTCCGCCCGAGAGCCAGCTTCATCGTCAGGTCGTGCGCAAGTCCTTCGAGAGCCACGATCTCGAACTCGATCCCGTGCTTCGTCTTCATTATGTCGAAGTCGAGCCCCCGACCCTGGACGAGCCCAGTGGTGACCGGGAGCGATTGCTGGCCGCCCTGGAGAACGAATGGTCGCTGACGGGCCTGTCGATGGATTCGCGCCTTCTCCCGGATCTGCAGAGCTGCTTGCGCGAAGAAGAATTTCGCGTGACAGCGGGGGTTCGCGATGGGGGCGAAGTGGTGGCGCTTTGGCCGGGTTTGCACGAGCGCGCGCTCGGGGTGGCGGTGGATGTGGGCTCCACCACCATCGCGGCCCATCTCTGTGATCTGGCCAGCGGTGAGGTGCTCGGGAGCCATGGCACCATGAATCCGCAAATCCGCTTCGGCGAAGACCTCATGAGCCGGGTTTCCCATGTCATGATGAACCCGGGGAGCGAAACCGAGATGACTCGCGTGGTGCGAGAAGCGGTAGACGGCCTGATCGCAGAGCTTTGCCGCGATGCCGAGGCGGCGCCCACCGACGTACTCGAGACCGTGCTCGTCGCCAATCCCATCATGCACCATCTCTTTCTCGGAATTTCTCCCGTAGAACTCGGACAGGCTCCGTTCGCCCTGACCACCGACAGCGCAGTGGAAGTACGCGCCAGCGAGCTTGGTTTCGGCATTCACCCGGGCGCCCGGTCCTATTGGCTGCCCTGTATTGCGGGCCACGTGGGGGCGGACGCGGCGGGCATGCTGCTCGCCGAGGCGCCCTGGGAAGATGAGGCCGTGACGCTGCTGGTGGACGTGGGGACCAACGCCGAGATCCTTCTGGCCGGGAGTGGCCGGCTTCTCGCGGCGTCGAGTCCCACGGGACCCGCCTTCGAGGGGGCGCAGATCTCCTGCGGCCAGCGGGCCACCGCCGGGGCCATCGACCGGGTTCGCATCGACCCCCAGACTCTCGAAGCGCGCTTCAAGGTCATCGGCAACGAAGCGTGGTCGGACGATCCCGGCTTCGAAGCAGGGCTGGGGCCCCAGGGCGTGACGGGCATTTGCGGGACGGGGATCATCGAAGCCGTGGCAGAACTCTTTCTGGCGGGGGTGATTCGCCCGGACGGGCTCATCGACGGCGCTCTGGCCGAGCGGACGGATAGGGTGGCGCCCGACGAGCGTACTTTTGCCTATACGCTCCACGCGGGCTCACCGGAGATTCGAATTTCACAGAACGACGTGCGCGCCATTCAACTCGCCAAGGCTGCGCTCTACGCCGGCATCCGGCTGCTGATGGATCACCTGGGCGTGCAGCGGGTGGATCGCATCCGCCTGGCCGGGGCTTTCGGAAGTCATATCGACGTTCGCTACGCCATGGTGCTCGGCATGATTCCCGATTGTGAACTCGAGTCGGTTTCCTCGGCGGGCAATGCTGCCGGGACCGGGGCCGTGGCCGCGCTGCTCAACGCCGGCGCCCGCAAGACCATCGAGGACCAGGTGCGACGGGCAGAGAAGATCGAGACCGCGGTGGAGGCGGCGTTCCAGGAGCATTTCGTGGCCGCCATGGCGCTGCCCCATACCACCGATGCCTTTCCCGAATTGGCGAAGCATTTCGATCTGCCAAAGAAAGCCCGGCGAAAGAAGAAGAAGCGAGGGCGCTGAGCCTCGCAACGCTCGCCCGGTGGGGATGGCTCCGCTGCTGGGGACGCGGGTGAATCAACCCCGCATCGTTTATTCAGCCGTGCATCTCCTGCATGGTTTCATCCAGGGCGCTGAGCAGCGATTCGGCGTGTTCTTTTTCAAAAACCAGCGGGGGCCTGAGCTTCAGAACATTCCCGTGCTGCCCCGCCGCTCCCATGAGGAAGCCCTTGGCCTTCATGCGTTCGACGAAAGCTTTGGCGCCCGGCTGATCCGCCACGCGCTTTTCCCGGTCGCTCACCCACTCGATACCGACGAAGAGGCCGTGCCCCCGCACGTCGCCCACGCGCTCGTAGCGGTCCGCGAAGGGCATGAGTTCCCCGCGCAAAAATGCCCCCACCTCGGCCGAGCGCTCCACCAATTGCTCGTCTTCGATGACGTCCAGGACGGCGCTCCCCACAGCGGCCTGGAGCGGGGAGGATGCGGTGGTGTTGAAGTAGAAGCATTTCTCGTGAAAGGTGCTCGCGATGGCATTCGAAGTGCCCGTCCCGCTCAGGGGGATGCCCGCTCCCATGGGCTTGCCCATGGTGACGATATCCGGCGGGCAGTCCATGACCTCATAACCCCACCATTGACCAGTCCGCCCGAAGCCCGCCTGGACCTCGTCGAGAATCACCAGCCCACCGGCTTCCCGCACCCGGGCCGCCGCCTGGGAGAGGAATCCCTTGGGCACATTGGGCAATCCCTCGTTGGCGAAGATCGGGCAGAAGAGCATGCCGGCCAGGGGGATGCCTGCGCTCTCGAGTTCGTTGATGGCGCGCTCGATCTCGGCGAGATGAAGCGCGAGAAGTTCCTCCTCCGAGGCGCCCTCGGCCAGGGGGCGGTAGGTCTGGGGGAAGGAGACCCGCTTGTAGTCGGGCTCAAAGGGACCGAAAGTCAAGCGGCGAATCTCTGTTGTGTTGCCGTGGTAGGTCGCGTTGCTGATGAGCAATGCCTGACCCCCGGTGGCGGCGCGGGCCATCTGCACCGCGACCTCCAGGGCCTCGGAGCCGCTGCAGCCCATCACCAGGGAAGTGAGGGGCTCGGCATGATGAGCCATCAGGCGTTCGGAATAGGCCAGCACGGCGTCGTTCACATAGCGGCTATGGGTGTTGAGGGTCGAGGCCTGGTGCTGCATGGCTTCGACGATCCGCGGATGACAATGCCCTGCCACGGGCACATTGTTGTAGATGTCCATGTATTTCTTGCCGGCCGCATCGAAGAGCCAGATGCCTTCGCCCCGCACGAG
Source organism: Myxococcales bacterium (assembly GCA_014240165.1). Classification (GTDB taxonomy): domain Bacteria; phylum Myxococcota_A; class UBA9160; order UBA9160; family UBA4427; genus JAZXM01. The sequence goes on from JAAZXM010000010.1 coordinate 29,066, forward strand.
TTCGATGGGTTCTTCGTAGAACGACATGGCGCCTCTGCCCATGGCGGCATCGCGGCGTTCGAGTTGGGTGTTCGTGCTCATCGCGTTTGCTCCGTTTGCGTGCGCCTGGGGCGCTCTGATGTCGGGGAAAGTCGAAGCGCTCGGCGCGGTGAAAGCAAGTTCCCCGGGCCGGATGGGCGGATCAGCCGCAGACGATCCATCAGGCTTCGGGGTTTCCGGGCACGGCGGGCACGTTCGCATCGATGGGTGACCACGGCCTGGCCGAAGTCTCCCAGAAGCTGGAAACGATCTCGACCCAACTCGAATCGTCGAGACTGCCTGCTTTGATGAATTTGAGGTCCGCCATTTCCTCGACGAAACTGAGCACGGGCGAGCCGCATTCGGGACAGAAGCCTCGGGTTACGTGGCTGCCGGCGCTTCCCTCAACGGTGAAGGTTTTGATCTCGCCCGATGCTTCGATCGCGCTCTTCGGGACCATGATAATGGTGGCCTTGCCCGACCCCGTACTCTTTTGGCAGTCGGCGCAATGGCAGTGGTGGGCGGAGACAACCGCGGCGCGCGCGAATTCGTATCGGACCTGCCCGCAGAGGCAGCCGCCGGTTTCAGTGGCCATGGGATTCCTTTTTTGAATGGGGATCTCGATACGCGAAGTTCCCTGACAGCCAGGAGCGCGGGGCCCGGTGGGGTCGGCGAACTCAAGGACTATACCCGGCATGACCTCTCAGAAAGTCACGCCATGCCCATTGGGGCCGGGCCCGGCTCAACGTGCCGAAGAAGACCCAAGTGATTGATTTTATTACGATTTAATTCCCAACTCGGTCAGGCCCAGCGGGCGGGAAGCGGTTTTTTGAATGTCGCGTCAAAATTGGATTGGCATTCAATCTTGGGTAGACTGGCGCCCTGGCTCCGGCTCCCGGGGAGAACCGACAACTCCGCCCGGTGGGCCAGGCAGTCGCTTCGGAGATCTTCGTGCCCCCCCAACCCGCCGCCCAGGACTCTTCAACCGACCGCGCCGAGGCCCAGCCCCGGGATGCGCGTCGCCGCCGGCAACTCATCGAAGCGACCATTGAGTCCATTGCGCGCCATGGGCTTTCGGGCACCACCATGGCCCGGGTGGCCCGAGCCGCCGGCCTCTCTACCGGGATCGTCAATTTCTACTTCCAGACCAAGGACGCCCTATTGCTCGCGACCCTCGAGCACGTCGATGGGCAGTACATGGCGCGTCAACGCGAGGCCGTGGAGGTCTCTCGGGTCGATCCGGTCTTGGGCCTCGAGGCCATGATCGCGGCGGCCTTCGATCCCGAGTTCTGCGACCGAGACCGGGTGGCGGTTTGGTCGGCGTTCTGGGGAGAGGCGGGAGCGCGGCACGATTATATGCGTATTTGTGCGGCGCGTGAAGCCGAACTCGAGGCCAAACGGGTGGAGGCCCTTGGGGCCGTAGCCGCAGCTGGAGGCCATACCCACCTGGAGGTCGAGGCCCTGGGGCGGGCTTTCCATCACCTGCTTTCCTCGCTCCCCGAGGCGATGTTGGGGGATCCGGGTCCCTTCGACCTGGAGCGTGCCCGGGCGACTTGCCGAGGTTTTCTTCGCAGCATCTTTCCCGGGGAATTCTCCGAAAAAAAACTTCCGGCCCTGCCCGCGAGCGAAACGAAGGACGAGACCGAAGCGGAGGCCCGGGCGGGCTTCGACACCCTGCCCACCTGGATCTATCAGGACCCGGAGTTCTTCGAGCTCGAGAAGGAAATGATCTTCAAGCGGGAATGGATGCTGCTGGGCCATGGCAGCCAGCTGAAAAACGCCGGAGATTACATCGCGGCGGAGCTTCTCGGCGAACGAATATTTGTTTTGCGTGGCAAGGACGGCAAGCTTCGGGGCTTCGACAATGTATGCCGACATCGGGCGTCGAAGCTGGTTGAGGGAAGCTCCGGGCATTGTTCGGGGAGCGTGGTCTGTCCCTATCACGGTTGGCGTTATGGCCTCGACGGACGTCTGAAGGGCGTGCCCTCGGAAGGCCGCTTCCAGGACCTCAACAAGGCGGAGATCCGTCTGCCCGAACTCGCGGTGGAAGAATGGATGGGCTTCGTCTTCGTTCGTTTCGCCCTGGAGGGACCCGGCGTTGCGGAAATGATGCGGCCCAACGCGGACGAAGCAGAGCATTATCGCTTCGCCGAGATGGAACCCCTGGGCCCGGCGCGGGTGCTCGAGGGCGATTTCAACTGGAAGCTCTTCGTTGAGAATGACTCCGAGGGCTACCACATCCCCATGGGCCACCCCGGCCTGCAGCGTCTCTTCGGCAGCAGTTATGTCGAGGATTTCGAGGACCGGGATGGAACCCAGGCCTATTCCCAGCTCAGGGAGCAGGAGTCGTCTGTGTGGAGCGAGCGCATGTACCAGCGGCTTCTCCCGGAGATCGACCACCTGCCCGAAAGGCTTCGCCGGGCTTGGGTCTATTATGGCCTCTTCCCCGGTGCGGTGATCCAGGCCTGCCCCGATGTCGCCGACTGCTATCAGATCCTGCCGCTAGACGCCGACTCCTGCCAAATCCTGACCTTTCGGGTGGCCCTACCCGATGCGGGGCGGCGCATGAACGCGGCGCGTTATCTCAGCGATCGCATCATCAAGAACGTCGTGAACGAGGACCTCGCCCTCTGCCGTGCCGTGGCGGGAGGCGTCCGGTCGGGTCGTTATCTCGGCGGATATTTCTCGGAACTCGAATCGGGGGTGGAGATCTTTCGCGATAAGCTGAAAGAATTGATCCCCGTAGCCGGGGTCGCTGAATATCCCTCGCCGGGCCGTGTCACCCAACTCAATGCCGAACTCATGGCGGGTCAGCGCGCCAACAGACTTCTATCATGATCTTTGAGAGCGGCGCCCGCTGACCGCTTTCAGAAATGCCTCGATATCGGAGGAAACGCGATGCTCAAACAGACACCTTTTCACGATCGCACTTCGCAACTTTGCGAAGGCGAAAGCTGGCAGGATTGGTCGGGCTACCTGTCGGCGAATTCCTACGAACTCGACCACAGCCACGAGTATTACGCTGTACGGACCGGCTGCGGCATGTTCGATATCTCGCCGCTCTACAAATATCACGTGCGCGGCCGGGACGCGTTGGCGTTGCTCAACCGCATGTCGACCCGAGATGTCTCGAAATGCCGCGTCGGCCAGATCGTCTATACGGCCTGGTGCGATGACGAAGGCCATATCGTGGATGACGGAACCATCGCCCGCTTGGGGGACGATTCCTTCCGGCTGACCACAGCCATGTCTTTGCTCTATTGGCTCGAGGATGTGGGTTTTGGCCTGGAGGTGGATATCCACGATGTTTCCGAGGAGCAGGGCGCCCTGGCGATTCAGGGCCCGACTTCTCGCGAAGTGGTCCAACAACTGACGAGCGCGAATCTCGACGATCTCAAATATTTCCGGATCATCGAGGACAAGGTGGCGGGGGTGCCGGTTCGTATCGGCCGCAACGGCTATACGGGCGATCTCGGTTACGAACTCTTCATGGACGCTCGAGATGCGCTCCCGCTCTGGGACGCTCTGATGGAGAAATCCGACGCCTACAAGCTTCGGCCCGCAGGGCATGTCGCGTTGGACATGGTGCGCATCGAAGCCGGGCTCGTGCTCATCGATGCGGAGTTCATGTCCTCCACCCATGCCATGTATCCCATCCAGCGCTCCACCCCCTACGATTTGGGATTGGATTGGGTGGTCAACCTCAAGAAGGACTCCTTTATCGGGCAGCGCGCGCTGCGCGAGGAGAAGGCCCGAGGGTCGGCTTGGACAACCGTGGGGATTCAGGTCGATGTCGTGGCCCTGGAAGCGCTTTATGGGCGCTTCGGCATGCCCCTGATCCTTCCCTATCACTCATGGATCGAGGCAATCCCGCTCTACGCCGACGCAAACAAGCAAAAGCAGATCGGCAAGGCGACCAGTGGCACCTGGTCTCCGATCATGAAGCGCTATGTGGCCCTGGCCCGCCTGAAACCCGAACACGCCAAGGTGGGTAGCGGCCTCCACATCGAAATGAGTATCGAGGGGCAACGCTTCACGGTCCCGGCCACCGTGGTCGAGACCCCATTTTTCGATCCGCCCCGCAAGCGTTCCTGAACCCGAGTCGACCTCAATTTCTTCATTCAAGCAGGGAATTCCCATGACTGAACAATATGACGCGATCATCATCGGCGGAGGCCATAACGGCCTGACTTGTGCCGCCTACCTCGCCAAGGCGGGCCGAAAGGTGCTGGTGCTGGAAAAGAGGCATCTCGTTGGCGGCGCCGCCGTCAGCGAAGAGATCTTTCCTGGCTTCAAGTTCACCGTTTGCTCCTACGTGGTGAGCCTTTTGCGGCCGGAGGTTATCCGCGAGCTCGAACTTGCAAAGCATGGGCTGCATATCATGCCTTTGCTGAGCTCTTTCGCCCCCACCGCGGATGGCGACTACCTGCTCACGCATCCGGACGAATCGAGCAATTACCACGAGCTGCGTCGCCATTCCAAGCGGGACGCCGAGACCTTTCCGCTCTTCAACCAGATGATGTACGAGATGGCCCATGCGGTGAAGCCCATCCTGGCCACGGTGCCCCCGGATCCGGGTGCGCCCGGCTTGAGTGGCCTGCGCGATCTCAACTATCTGCGCAAGCACGTTCAGGGCATGGACAAGAAATCATTTCATTGGCTGACCAAGATGATGACCATGAGCGTAAGTGACTTTCTCGACGAATGGTTCGAGACCGACATCCTCAAGTCCTTGATGGCGCTGAACGGGATCATCGGCACCATGCTGGGCCCCAAATCTCCGGGCACCGCCTATGTGCTTCTTCACCATTATATGGGCGAACTCGACGGAGCCTTCACCGCATGGGGAGCCCAGAAGGGAGGCACGGGCGGAGTCAGCGAGGCCATCGCGAGCGCGGCCCGAAGCTATGGGGCCGAGATCCGCTGCAACGCGTCGGTGGAGCAGGTGTTGGTGAAGAACGGCAAGGCCGTGGGCGTGGTGTTGGAGAACGGTGACGAGATTCGTTCCAAGGTCGTGGCATCGGGTTGTGATCCGACAGTGACCTTCCGAAAACTCGTGGAGGAAAAGGAATTGCCGAGTGAAGTGGTCTCGGCCATCGACAATTTCAAATATCGCGGCTCGTCGGGCAAGGTGAACCTCGCCCTGGACGGCATTCCCAAATTCTCGGCCTTGGGCGAAGGGGCATCGGCCCAATGCATGGCGGAGATCTGCCCCTCGATGGATTACCTGGAGCGGGCCTACGACGATGCGGTTTATGGAGGGTTTTCGAAGCGCCCCTTCATGGACGTAGAAATGCCCACGGCCAATGATCCCACCATGGCGCCTCCGGGCAAGCACGTGATGTCGATTTTCGTGCAATATGCGAACTACGCGCTGGAGCCCTACGAGAGCCGGGATGCCCAGCGCGATGCCTTTGGCAACGCGGTGGTCGATACCCTCGCGGAGTTCGTGCCCAACCTCAAGGACCTGATTCTCCACAAGCAGGTCCTGACGCCCTGGGATATCGAGCAACGCATTGGATTGACCGAGGGCAATATCTTCCAGGGCGAGCTGACCCTGGACCAGCTCTTCTTCTTCCGGCCCGTGCCGGGTTGGTCGGATTACCGAACGCCCATCAAGAACTATTACCAATGCGGTTCGGGCACACATCCTGGGGGCGGTATCACGGCGGGCCCCGGGCGGCTCGGCGCCTTGGAAATCCTCAAGGACGGACAGGTTTAAGCAAGTCGAAGGTTTTATCTAGCGCGCAGTCCGCCTCGGCAGAACGGGGCACTGCGAATACAGAGTGGGGATGAGAGCATGTCGGATTGCGACGTCATTATCATCGGAGCCGGTCATAACGGTCTGGTGGCTGCGAGTTATCTCGCCAAAGCCGGGCGCAAGGTGATCGTGTTGGAAAAGAACGCCCAGGTGGGCGGTGCAGCGGTCTCCGAGGAGTTCTTCCTGGGTTTCAAGGCCTCGACCTGCGCCGGTGGCGCGGGCTATCTGAGCGAAAAGGTGGTGGCGGATCTGAAGCTGGCGGAGCATGGCCTCGCCATCGAGCCCAGCGACGCGCTGGTATTCGTTCCCCAACCGGATGGATCCAACCTCACGATCTGGCGCGATGTCGATCGCACCGCGAAGGAGATCGAGAAGTTCTCGGCGGCGGATGCGAAGGCCTACCCGCGCTTCGTAGAGGCCATGCGTCCCATGGCCAAAGCGGTGGAGAGCCTGTTGCGGATCACTCCGCCGGATCTCCCGGATGTGGGCTGGGAAGATCTCACCAGCGCCCGAACCATGGCGGGCCCGGTCTGGAAAATCGGGCGCAAGCATATCAGCCAATTTCTCAAGACCCTGCCCATGCCCGTGGCGGATCTTCTCGATGAGTGGTTCGAATCGGATGTCGTGATGGGGGCCATCGCTTCCAGTGCCGTTCGGGATATTACCTGGGGTCCAAGGGAATCCGGCACCGCCTATACGTTGCTCTACAACTGGGCGCTCAGTAATACCGGGCTCTTTCGCTCGTCCGGGGGAATGCAGGGCGGTATGGGGGCCATCACCGGCGCCATAGCCCGGGCGGCTACGGGCTTCGGAGCGGAAATTCGCACCGATTGCCCGGTTTCGGACATCCTCCTGGAAGGCGGGCGCGCCGTGGGCGTTCGGCTCGCTTCGGGAGAAAGTCTCAAGGCGCCGACCCTCGTGTCGGGCGCAGATCCGCGCACCACCTTTACCCGCCTCATTCACCCCTCGGCACTCGACCTCACCGTGGTGCGGCATACGCGGAATATCAAATACCGCGGGTCGGCGGCCCGGGTGCACCTGGCCCTGGCCAACTTGCCCGAGATTACGGCTCTGGCGGGGGGGGATACGAAGGCGCTCGAGGGCAGCGTACAAATTGCGCCCAACATGACCTATATCCAGCGTGCTTACGATTGCACGAAATACGGGGAGTACGCCCCCCATCCCTACCTCGACATCGAGATCCCGACGCTTCGTGACCCCGGCCTGGCGCCGGCGGGACGCCACGTCATGTCAATCACGGCCAAGTACGCCCCCTACGCGCTGCGCAGTGGAAGCTGGGAGGATCATCGGGAGAATTTCGGCGAAGTGGTGTTGTCTGCTCTCGAGGTCTATATCCCCAAGATTCGCGATGCGGTGCTTCACCGCGAGATATTGTTGCCGGTGGATCTCGAGGAGCGTTTCGGTCTGCCCGAAGGCAATGGCAGCCATGGCGATATGACCCTCGATCAATTCCTTCATATGCGTCCATTGCCGGGCTACGCGCAATATAAATCGCCGGTGGAAGGGCTCTATCTTTGCGGCGCGGGTGCGCATCCGGGCGGCGGCGTGACGGGGTTGCCCGGCCACAACGCGGCTCGGGAAATTCTCAGGGCGACGGGGTAGGCCCCGCATGGGGTCTGGGCTTTTCGCCCGAGCCCGCTGTACATTCGAAACAACCCTGGAGTAAAGAGCCCATGGGCTTGGAGACCATTGTCTACGCCGTAGAGGGACCGATCGCCCTCATCACCCTCAACCGGCCCGCGAAGCTGAACGCCATCAATCCCGCGATGGTGGAGGAACTCGGGCAGGCGCTCGATCGCGCCGAGGCCGACGAGGCCGTTCGGGCCATCGTGTTGCGCGGGGAGGGCAGGGCCTTCTCGGCGGGCTTTGACCTGGACATGGGCGACAACGACGCGGGCGACGAGGTCAGCTTTCTCAGGCGCGAACTGCGCAGGGATCTCGATATCATCATGCGCTTCTGGCATTGCCCCAAGCCGACCCTGGCCGCGGTTCATGGCTATTGCCTGGGGAGCGCCATGGAAATGGCGGTTGCCTGCGATGTGACGGTGGCCGCCGAGGGTTGCCGTTTCGGTGCGCCGGAGGTGAATTTCGGTGATGGGATCGTGGCCTTGATCCTGCCCTGGGTTATCGGGGTCAAGCAGGCCAAGGAATTGCTTCTTACCGGAGATGATCAGGTCTCCGCCGAGCGGGCGTTGGCCCTCGGGCTCGTCAACCACGTGGTCGCGTCCGACGATTGCCTGGAAAAGGCCATGGCGATCGCCCGCAAGATTGCGGGCAATGACCGCTCCGCGGTGGCTCTGACCAAGCAGGCGATCAATCGAAGCTGCGAAATCATGGGTATGGGCCCGGCCCTGGAGCAGAACCTGGAATTGGCGGTGGTGATTGGTTCCCAGGAAACCCCGGAGTCTCGGGCCTTCAACGAAGTGCTCGAGCGCGAGGGCCCCAAGGCGGCGATCGCCTGGCGGCGGCAGCGCCTGGGAACCGAAACGGAGCCGTCGCAATGAGCCGGGCGATTCCGCATGTCTAGTGGCCGGGCGCGGGGCGCGCGGATTGGGGCCGCGGCGGTGATCGTGGCGCTGGCCGGATTCCTCTACCTGCGATCTCCGGCTCCCGACGAGCCGCGCTCCGCCGTTCAAACGAAGCCGCTGCGCCCGGTGCTCGAAGTCGAACCGGATGCGGTCCCTGATTGGGCTCCACCCGAGAAGGATGAAGGAGCGTCGGAAGCGGCAGAAGAGGCATTGGCCGAGCGGGCAGGGGCCCCGGTGCGCGAACCGCCGCCCGGCGACGCTCGCCCGGACGCGGCGGATGAGGGGGCCCGAAGCGGTTGGATCCACGAACGCTACGAAGCCGCCCAGGAGGAGAGGAAGGCGATCAAGGCCGCAGCGAATCGCGAACACCGCAAGCTCAACGTGAAGGAGCGCATCGCGTATTGGGAAGTGGAATCGCGGCTCATCGATGAGATCGGGATCGATGCCTACGACGAATTGCTCTACGAGAACGGCCGAAACAACCGCACGCGAGTGAATTGGGTAGCGCCGCGCTCCAACGCCGGACACGCGGGTATTGAGAACGGCGACATTCTTGTTTCGTATGGAGGCGAGCCCGTTTTCGGCCCCCGTTCGGCGCGCGAAATGAATCGAAATTTCGAATCTGGCGAAACCATCGTGGTGGTCGTTCGGCGAGGAGATCAATTGCTCGAGTTTCTGATCGACGCGGATTTTCGCCCGCGCGGGCGCTCGGGAATCGTCAACGGCATGACTTTGATTCCCCTGGCCGTGAAACCATGACAATGGCCGCGAGCCCCCCCGACACGCGCGAACTCAGCTTCTGGCACGAGACGGCTGATGCCATTCACCCCCCGCCCCTGGACCAGGACATCGAGGTCGACGTGGCCATTGTCGGGGCTGGCTTCACGGGGTTGTGGACAGCCTATTACCTGAAGAACCTGGAGCCCACGCTCTCGGTGGCCATCGTCGAGGCCCATTTCCCGGGTTTCGGGGCCTCGGGGCGAAATGGCGGTTGGTGCCTGGGCGAGATGGCGGGAACGGCCACGTATTTCGCGGATCCGGCCACCCGGGAGCCGGGCATTCGGCTGCAGCGCGCGATCTTCGAGACCGTGGACGAGGTCGGCCGGGTGGTGGCGCAGGAGGGCATCGATTGTCATTGGGCAAAAGGGGGCATGCTCAACTTGGCAACGGCGCCCGCGCACGAAGCCATCCTCCACGCCGAGGTGGCGCATTGGGCCGAATTGGGTTTCGGCGAGAAAGATTGGCTGTGGTTGGACCGCGATGCGGTGACCGAACATATTCGGAGCCCGCGGGTCAGCGCTGCGCTCTACAGTCCCCATTGTGCGGCGATTCATCCCCTCCGCCTGGCCACGGGCCTGGCAAAAGTTGTCCAGGGCCTGGGCGTTGAAATCTACGGCGAAACGCCCGCGACCCGTATCGAAAAAGGCAGTGTGCTGACCCCACGTGGCCGGGTCCAGGCGGATCGCGTAGTGCTTGCCACCGAGGCCTACACCGACTCCATCGCGGGTCGGAAACGGCAGATGCTTGCGCTTCACTCCATGATGATCGCCACCGAGCCGCTCTCGGCGCAAACCTGGGAGGAGATCGGCCTGGGAGCGCGTCAAACTTTTGGCGACCCCCGGCGCACGGTGATCTACGGGCAACGCACGGCGGACGATCGCATTGCCTTCGGGACCCGCGGCGGATATTTCTTTGGCTCGAGAACCCGCTCGCGTTTCGCACCGGACGAACGTTTTTTCATTCAGGCGCGGAAAAACCTGTGGGAACTCTTCCCGGTGTTGGAGGATGCCGAGGTGACCCACAGCTGGGGGGGCGCCCTGGGGGTTCCTCGGAATTGGCGCCCCTCTGTGGGGATGGACCGCCGAGCGGGGCTGGCCTGGGCCGGGGGCTATGTGGGCGAAGGCGTCGCGGCCAGCAACCTGGGCGGGCGATCCGTCGCCGACCTGATCCTCGAAAGGAATTCGCCCCTGGTCGAATTGCCCTGGGTGTCCGCTGGCTTCGAGAAGTGGGAACCCGAACCCCTGCGCTGGCTGGGCGCGATGGCGATGGATGCCTTGGGGGAGCGATTGGATCGGGCCGAATTCGCCGGCCACCGCCCGCCCCGGGTGCTGAATTCCCTCTACGATTGGATCGTCAGGAAGTAGGGCATTCTGGGTTAGAGTGGTGAGTCGGGGCGAGGGGATAGGAACAGGCCACGAGGGAGCCGGCGGCTCCCGACCCGATGGGAGAGCGACCACCGCCATGATCCGGCTTTTTGCATTGCGCGAGACGGCTCTCTGGGCCGCACTTTTTCTGGCTGGCCATCTCGCCCTGCCTTCGGTGGGTTGGGCCGCTCCGGACGCGCCGGGGTCGAGCCCCGCCGATTCTTCCCAGGTCATCCTCGACCGCATCGGGGCGCTGGAAGCCGAGAGCGACGCCAAGTGCAACTCCACCGCCAGCCGCTTCGAGGATTTCCTCTTTGGGACGCCGCTATCCGAAGCCGCCCGGCTCGAAAAAACGCGTCTCCAGAAAGCGCTGGCGCGTCAGCTCTGGTTTCCGGCCAGTGACGCCGCCCGGGCCGCGGGGGAATCCGCCGTGACCGCAGGGCGGATCGAGGCCGAGGCCGATGCCATCTTGAGCGCATCGGATGGACCCGGCGGAGCGCTGAAGATTCTCTTTCCCGGCCAGGCTCCATTGGAGATCTCATCCCGGCGTAGCGAGCAATACGGATCCATCGCGTATTCCCTACGGGCCATCCTTGCGGTGGAACAGGAAAACCTGCTGTCCTCGGCCGAGCCGCCCATGGCCCTGACCCCCAAGGCGACCCGTTCGCTCCAACGCGCTCTCGACCTCGTCTTTCTTTCCGCGCTGCTTCGAGCCGACGAGGAAGCCCGGATGGAGAACGCAAACGAAATCGGCGCGGACACGTTGGCCCGTGCATGGAGCGCGCTGGTTCCTCCCGGCGAAGCGGCTGCCGCCATGCTCGCGCTTTCGGAGGACCTCGAAGGCGCTGCCCCGGATCGCGGGCTCCTCGATGAACTCATCACCAAGAAGATCGAGGCGTATCGCGCCTACAACGAACTGGGCGACCGGAAGGCTCGGGCGCTCTTCATCACCAACACCGTGCGCTTTTACGCCCGGGCGAAGATTGCGCGTAACGCCGACGCCCGGACCCGGATCATAGGCGCCGTCAATCGCGATCTCGATGCCTTTTCCGGGGCCCTCCTGGCGGCGGCCACCCAGGAAGCCGAGAAGAGGGGCCATGCTCTGATCCGGGCAGATGACGCCGGCGCGGCAACCCGAGCGCTTCTCCCCCAGGAGATCGACGTCTTCGAGGATGTCTGGGTCTTCCCGAATTTCGGAGGCGAGGAAACCGTTGTCCTCGAAGCGTACGATTGCGACTCCTTTCGGGATTTTGGTTTCCATTGGCAATCGCTGCGAAGGGCATTGGATGCGAGGCCGCAGCCCTCCCCCTCCCCGGATCCCTTCGCTGCGGAGATTCTCGCCGAGACGATTTCCCAATACGGTGTCTTGCTGCTTCGCCTGGCGGGGGAGAAAGCGAATGCGCGTCCAGAGAACCTGCTGTTGACGCCAGCCGACCTCGCCGCCAGTGCGGAGGAGATCAGCGCGCGTGCCAAGCGACATCCCGCTGCGGCGCCTGAGCGGGCGAGTGCCAGTCACGTTGTCTCCGCTCCGTCGGTTTCAAGCGGCGTGGCTCCGGAATTCTTCTTCACCGATGTGACCGAGTCGGCCGGGCTGGACTTTCGCCATCGCTCATCGCGATGGCTCGGCGAATTTCGCCACAAGCAGGTCAAGACGCCCCCGACCTTTTCCGGGGGCGGCGTTGCAGCCGAAGATATCGATGGGGACGGTTACGTGGACATTCTGCTGGTGGGAGGCGCGGGGAATGCGCTCCTGCTGAACGACGGTGCGGGAGGTTTCCTGGACATGACCGCCGAGGCGGGCCTGGATTACCGCCGTCCCGATGGATCCCGGCCCGAACCCCGAAAGCCCATCGTCGCGGACTTCGACAACGATGGTCTCCAAGACATCCTGATCTCTCATGCCAATGACGACCATCGGCTCTACCGAAATATCGGGGGGCGGCGTTTCGAAGATGTGTCCAGCAAAGCGGGCCTGGGCGGAGCGGGGCTCATCGGCGGCCCGGCGACTGCTTTCGATTTCGATGGCGATGGCCTGCTCGATCTCTACCTGGCCTATTTCGGCAACTATTTGGAGGGCGATTTTCCTGCCCAGGATCGCGATAACCACGAAGCGCTTCCCAATCGCCTCTTTCGCAATCGCGGCGGTATGCGCTTTGAAGATGTCACGGAAAAGAGCGGCACGGGGGATCGGGGCTGGACCCAGGCTGTTTCCCACCTGGATTTTGACGGGGACGGCCGGCAGGACCTCGTTGTGGCCAACGACTACGGGCGCAACGCTTTTCTGCGCAATGAGGGTGACGGGCGCTTTCGCGATGTGGCGCCCGAACTCGGCATGGACAAGGCGCTTCACTCCATGAACGTGGGGGTCACCGACATCAATCTCGATGGCTATCCCGATGTCTACATTTCCAATATCGCCACCCTGGTGAAGGACAACAAGTACACATTCCCCGATGTGAATACGCCCTTGGACTTTGATCTGCGGGCCATGTCGGGAATGCTCGTCAAGGAAGCGGATACTTTTTTCGTTTCCGAGACCGAGGCGGGCGGGTTCAAAGGCTACGCGCTCTCGGCGGACGTGGAACGCGGGGCCACCTCGACGGGCTGGGCCTGGGATGCGGAGTTTCTGGATTTCGATCACGACGGGGATGACGATCTCTATCTCGTCAATGGCACCAACGACTACAATGCCTTCTCGATGATCGTGGGCAATGGCCAGGAGGGCGAAGACGCGGGCTCACTTCTTCTGAGCCATTCCCGGGAATCGAATGTCTTCTTTCTCAACGAGGGCGGAAAACTTCGTAACCGATCGGCCGAGAGCGGCGCCGATTTCGTGGGGAACTCGCGAAGCACCGCCTATTTCGATTTCGACGCCGATGGCGATCTCGATATCGTGGTGAACAACTTCCACGCCCCAGCGACCCTGCTTCGGAACAACAGCGAGGCGCGCGATCATCACTGGCTCAAGGTCAAACTCGAGGGCGACCCCGAACAGGGGTCCACCCGCGATGCCATCGGGGCCTGGATCCACGTCACTGCAGAAGGGGGAATCAAGAATTCCCGGCTGGTTCAGGGGGGTTCGGGCTATCTCTCCATGAACCCCAAGCAGCAGCATTTTGGCCTGGGCAGGGCGAAGACCGCGGACGTTCGGATAGTCTGGCCCGGGGGCGATGAGCAGGTCTTCGAAGGCCTCGCTGTGGACGAGGCCTATACGATTTCCCAGGCTTCGGGTCTCAGGGGGCGGAAGGCCGCGTCGGCGCCTTGATGCGGTGATAGCGATCGGCGGCCGGCCGGGGCAAGACGGCGGCTGCACCACCGGGCCAGCGAATTCGGATGGCTTCGATTTCCGTTTCAGTCCCCAGGCCGAAGTGCAGGGTCGTGGAGTGCTGACCCATGATGCTCTCCCCCACCAACACCGGCTTGACATGGCGACGGCCCCCCGCCTCCACCTCGACGAGTGCGCCCACCGGAGAGCGCCGGCCAGCTTCCTCGCGCAATTCGACGCCGACGAAATGGTTCTCGTTTTCAAGCGCGTTGCGATACGCGTGGAGTTGTTGGCCCGCTTCGTTCGAGTCCTCGATCACCAGCAGGTCCATGCGGCCGTCCCGGTCCAGGTCCGTGCTGATCGCCGAGCGACTGTCGAATTCGTCGGCGAGACCCATGAGGAAGGCGACGTTGACGAAGCCGAGCCCGTCCTGGTTCATCAACAGGTGGTTCTTCTGGTAGCCATCCCAGGATTCCGCGCCGCTCGCGAAGCCGCGGCCCTCTTCGGCGAAGATATTTTCCAGGGAGGCATTGGGCGCGGAATCGGCGTCGAAGATGTCGTGGCGCCAAAACGTCGAGCAATAATCCTTGGTGCTCTCACCGCTCTCGTGTCCGTTGGCGGCGAAGATATCCGAGTCGCCGTCGTTGTCGAAATCCAGGGAGGTGGTGCCCCAGGTCCAACCCGTTCGGGCGACGTCGGCGTGAAAGCTGGGCTCCCGCCAACCGGACGGGTCGGCGAGGTACATGCGGTTGCCATAGGCCATGCGCATCCGCATGGCGTTTTCCTGGGGGCGATCCTCCCGGCCCAGGCCCGCGGCTTCCATGCGTCTGGCCGTGGTGGAGCCCATTCCGGCCACGAAGAAGTCCAGTTTACCGTCGAGGTCGTAATCCGCGAAGCTGCTCGACATGCCGAAGAGATGGCGGTCTGCGGCCAGGGTCGGATTGGCGTCCAGGAAATTGCCCTGGCCATCGTTGGCATAGAGATCGACTCCCGAAAAATCGCTGATCACCACCAGGTCGAGGTCGGCGTCATCATCGAGGTCGACGAAGGTACTCGCGTAGGTGCGCCGCAGGTTCCGCGCGGCCAAGCCAGCGGCTTCGGTGGCGAGTTCGAAGCGCCCGTCGCCCCGATTGCGAAGCAGGTAGGAGGGCCAGCCGTCATTCGCATCGTAGAAGGGCGTGGGCATCTGTCCGTCCAGGTAGGGCGGTTTGTACTGTCCGAGCCAGGCGTCGAGGTCACCGTCGGCGTCGATGTCACCCACCGCCAGCGCCGAAGGGCCACGCAGGGGCTCTTGCAGCCTGGGCGTGATTCGGGGTTCCGCGAGGAAGCGACCCTGGGCGTCCCCCGCGTAGAGGAGCAGATCGCCGCGGGTTCGCGCGGCGAGGAGATCGGGAAAGCCGTCGCCATTGAAATCCGCCACCGCACCGGCCTCGGCCAGGGGCTGGGGATGGCGGAAGAGTTCTGTTTCCTCGAAGCGGCGTCCATCGCGATTCCAGAGAACCCTTCCGGCCCCGAGCATCAGGACATCGTCGAAGCCGTTGCGGTCGAGGTCATAGACCACCAGGGGGTGGAGCCGGCCCCGGGGAGCGCCGGAGGGAAAACCGACAAAGGGCGCGAAAGCCGGAACTCCGTCACGCGTCAGCATGCGCAGAGCCGATGCGTCTACTCGGGCGGGGCGGGGAGGTTCGTCCGGGCTGGCTTGCCACTTCCACTCCACGTCCAGCCGCCCGTCGATGGCGATGCGGCGCCCGCTTGGCTCATGGATGCCATGCAGGACCACCGCCACCCGGGAGCGGGCGGGGTTCCCAGGGCCCTGGGGCTCGAAGCGGGCGTGATGCCATTCGGATTGAACCAACACGAAGCCCTCGGCCTGGATGCGCGCGAGGAGTTCGCGCCAGCCGGCTTTGTCCAGTGTTCGCAGGGGCGGGCCGAAGGTCGACGCCTCGATGCCGTGGCCGAGTCGCTGGGGTTCTTGGGGCGTTCCCAAGATCAACTGGCCGGGATCGGTGTCGCCGAGAACCCGAAACTTGGCGCCGGCATCGCCCCGGCGCCCCGCTTCCAAGAGAGCATCCCAGAGCGCGACCAGCCGGGCCTCATGGGCCTGGGCCATGGCCTCGGTCTTCCACACGGTGGCGTCCCGCTGGGCCCGCTGGTTGCGGAGGAAATCGGCCGAGGCCTGGGCCTCGGGCGAGAGTTCGGGAGCGTTGCCGGTCCGCTGCCCCGGGGTGTCCCCGCAAGCCAGGGCGAGTGCCACCGCGGCGAGTGCGGCGGGCAGTCGCCCGGTCTGCGAAGAGCGCCGTAAGTGTCTGGTTTTAAAGAGATTTTTACGCATCGAAGATAATTGGATCATGGGCGGGCGAGACCGGGGAGAAGACGCGCCCCCCAAGTCCCCCTTGCCTGTGCCTTTGGCCGGATCTTGCTGAAATCGCGAATGTTTTCGACTCTGTTCAAGGTTTGAATTTTCCTCTTGACCCGGATGCCCCCCGACCTTCATGATGGACCGTGGAGGCGTGTGGGGCCCGGGTTCCCGCGTCTCATAGGGTATGCCGGGCGCTGTTTGCACTGGAAAGTCAAGGTCAAAGCGGCGCCGGGTCAGGGCGATTTTTTCAATGCGAATTTTACACGGAATCGAAGACAAGCATTCAGAAGCGGAAGGAACCCAAATGTTGAGTCACCGAGTTTCTAGCACGGCATTAGTAGGCGCAGTTCTGGCCATTCTGGCCCTCGCACTCAGCGTGCCGAGTATCGTGTCGGCTGCGACGCCGATGTACGTCCTCGGCAAATACACCCAGGTTTCCTTTGGTAACGATACGACCACGGGAACGACCTCGCCGTTCTACTCGACGAACTATCTCGGGATTCCGTTCGGGCAGGACTGCAACGCCCAGCACGGCAGCCGCATCGCCCCGACGACGACGTCCACCACGACCATGGGCGCCACGGTGATGACGTCCCTGCCCACCGGGTACCAGTGCTTTGCGACTTCGTCCTACCCGAGCGCGCATGCGGGTTCGCCCCTCAAGGGCACTGGGATCATCTCGGTTTCGGCTTCACCGGGCGGCGCCATCGCCCTTCCGGCGAGCCTTCTCTCGGTGAAATTGGGCACCTTCCCCACGGCTTTCTCCACGCCGGTCTTTGCCAAGAAGCCCATCGGCGGCGTGCCGGGCGGATCCTTCTCCTACTACCCGCCCTACATCTACAGCTACTCCTACGCGGATCTCAAGAACGGCGCCGGGAATTTCTTTGCCGGGGGTGGTCCGGGCAACTTCGCACACACGGGAACCCTCGGTGGCCTGCCCGCCACGGGGACGACCAATGCCGCCAAGATCACCACCACCGCGGGGGCCAATCAATTCGGCGGCACCATGCGGCTGCTGGGTAATTTTCAGACCCATTTCGCCTATTCGAATGCAAGTGTGGGCGGCCTTTCCATCGGCACCGACCCCTGGCTGATCGAGTGGCTTGGGAACGGCACCGTCACCGCGTTGGGCGCAGTGAATGTCGTGAGCACCATGACGACGGGCACGAACAAGCACGCCACGCTGATGTCGACGAATACCAATTACATCACCGCATCCGCCATGCCGTGGACCAGTGGCAGCGCGATGGCGTCGGCGCTCAACGGACCCTTCTTCTCGCGGTTCGCGCGCGGCGGCTATGACAACCGCACGGCTGCGGGCGCAGGCAATATCCAGTTGGTGAGCCCCATGCTGACCCATTGGCGCACCCCCGCCGCTGGCGTCGACTACTACACGTCGAGTATCGGCCAGCTCACCCTGACCTTCGCTCCCGAGCCCACCAGCGCGATGCTGCTGGTGGCGGGCGTGTCGGTTCTGGGTCTTGTCTACCGGGCCGGTCGCAAGTCCTGAGCGCCTAGCCCCGAATATTGACGATCCGGCGGCCCCCGAAACAGACGTTTCGGGGGCCGCATTGTATTCGTCTCTAGGTTAGTCTCGACGCATCATGTGGAAGCGTCTATTCGCATCGAGAGCGTTCTACCTCGTCTTGCTGGCACTCATGGTGGGGGCCTTTCTGGCCACCCAGGTGCGCATCGAGGAGACGGATCCGAGGCCCATGGGGACCCCGGCGGATATCGCCCGTCTCGCCGAGCGAGACGATTTGAATATCGTCTTTATCCTCATCGATACCCTGCGTGCCGACCGGCTCGGGGCCTATGCCTACGAGCGGGATACCAGCCCGGTACTCGATGCCATGGCGGCGGACGGCCTGCGCTTCGGATACCACATGTCGCAATCGTCCTGGACCAAATGCTCCATGGCTTCCATGTGGACAGCCCATTACCCGGTGAGAACGGGTGTGACGCGCTCTGAGCACGCCATCTCGCCCGAAGCGAAAATGCCTGCTGAGATTCTCCAGGAGGCGGGTTACAAGACCTATGCGCTCTGGCGCAACGCCTGGGTGGGGCCGAGTTTCGGCTTCTCCCAGGGGTTTGAGGTCTATCACAGTCCGCGACCCTCCCGGCTGCCTCCCTCGGTGCGTCGCGAGAAGCCGACGGTGGGGGTGGCGGGCACGGATTGGGACATCATGCAATCCGCCCGGGACTTTCTTCTGACCCACGATGAGGAAAAATTTCTTCTCTATTTGCACCTGATGGATGTGCACCAATACGTCTACGACGAGGATACGGCGCTCTTCGGGACCACGTATTCGGATATCTACGACAACTCCATTCGCTGGGTGGATCGGCTTCTGGGTGTTCTGGTGGAAGATCTCAACCGAAGGGGCTTGAGGGACAAGACCCTGATCGTGGTGGCTTCTGATCATGGCGAAGCCTTCGGAGAGCACGGCCGGGAGGGCCATGCCAGGGATGTCTACAGCGAGGTTGTGACGACGCCCCTGATCATCTCCTTCCCGTTTCGGTTGCCCGAGCCCCTGGTGGTGAACGAGCCCAGTGAGAACGTCGACCTGTGGCCCACGTTGCTGGATCTCCTGGGAATGCCTGGTATCGAGGGGGCGGATGGTCGCTCCCTGCGCGGCGAAATCGAGGCGGCGGCGGCCGGAACTGAAACCGGGGCCGATGCCGAAGCCCGGTTTGCGCATATTGATCAGTCCTGGGGACGAAAGAAGGTCGAAAGCCAGCCCATGGTGGCGGTCACCGAGGGCCCCTACCGCCTGGTCTTTCGTACGGCGGGGCGGGGGGCGCGCCGGGCCGAACTCTACGAATACGCGACCGATCGCCTTGAGAGTCGCCGGGTCGATGCGGATCAACCGGATGTCCGCCAGCACATGGTCGAACTCGTCCGGTCCTACCTCAACGAAACACCTGCTTCCTGGGGCGATGCGCCCGAGATCGAACTCGATGAGGCTCAGCTCCAGCAGCTGCGCGCCCTGGGTTACGAGATCGAGTAGGCCGCGCGCGCCCGGTCGTGCCCAAGACCGCTTGCCCCGAGCGCCCCCGTCGTCGCGGGTGCTAGTAGTAGAACGACACCGTGACCCCCATCATGCGGGGTTCACCCCAGACCTGAAGCACCTCCCTGAATTGCCGAGACAGGTCGAATGCGTCGACCAGGTATTCCTGGTCGGTGACATTGGTCATCCAAAAGGCAACCTCAAGATCCTCGTCGGGGGTGAGGAAGGCGAGTCGTAAGTCGAGGTACCAATAGTCGGGCATGCTGACCAGCTGCAAGGCCTGGGGATCGAGGTAGACCTCGGTCTGGTACGAGTAATCGACTCGGGGGGTGAGGGTTCCGAAACCCGGAATAAAGAGCTGGTATTCCGCGGTGCCATTGAGGGTGAATTCCGGAGCGGCAATGGTGGGGTTGCCCGAATAGTCGAAGTAGAGGAGACGCCGATTGCCGCCCCCGGCGCCGCCGCCTACCGCCTGGCGTTTGCTCACGACGAAATCGGCGAACGTTGAGTCGAGCCAATTGAAGCCGAAGCTCAGCAGCAGATCTTCTACCGGGAAAATCTCCAGGCTGCCCTCGATGCCGAGAATATTCGCGTTGGAGCTCAGCAATTGCTGGGTAGGAATCGAGCCGGCTTCGTTGACGAGGTCAAAGACCTGGAGGTCCTGGTACCAATAGCGATAGAAGGCAGCGGAGAAGAGAACGCGCTTTTCGAACCAACTCGAGTCGAGGCCGATCTCCACGGCGTCGATATGCTCGGGGTCGACGGGCTCGAGGAGCGAAATGAGCTTCTCGGGGTCTCTCGGATTGGGGTTCTCCGAGAGGCCGGCGTTGAAATGCCCATTCTTCATGCCGCGGTTGTACTTGGCGTGAAGGGTGATCTCGTACTCGTCCTTGATGATGGGCGTCCAGGAGAGCATCACGTCCCCTGTGAAGCCGGACCAGACGGCGTCGTTGGGGGGCGCCTGGATGATGGGTGCCGGTACGCCGTCGGGGGAGAAGGCCGTGCTCTCGACCTGGAAATATTTATGTTCTCGGCTGGCCCGCGTCGCAATGCTCAGTCGCAGCAGTTCGAGCCCCGGGCGTGAATTGCGATCGTTGATGAAGTCGTAATGACCGCTCGCGTAGGCGGCCACCGAGTTGAGGGACTGATCGAAGATCTGGGTCCAGTTGCGCTGGAGCGCGGCGGGGAAGCGGTTGAGGGCATCGACCTTCTCGTAGAGTCCGTAAATTCCCGCCTGCCAGCTGAAGTCATCCCGATCCACCTCGATCCTGAATTCCTGGCTCACCTGCCAGGATGTGTCGGACCAGTCGGTGTAGAGCAGCCTGCGGGGAGTGGCGTCGCCTTCGTCCTCCACCAGGCGTTGGTTGGCTTCATAGCCGGTGAGAGAGTGCAGGACGAACTGGCCCTGATCCCAGCGCCCGATGATCCCGGCCCCCCAGATATCCAACAACTCCTGCCCATCGCGGTCGTAGAAGCCCAGATAGGGGTCGGCGCCGCGGCGCCCCGGGAGCGAACTATTCCCCGCGCGAAGAATGCCCGGGATCTCGATCAAGGGCTCGCCCGCTGCCCCCTCGGTCCAGCCCCAGAGCGGCCCCTTATTGGTGGGTTCGCGAAACTGCACGTTGAGCGTTTCGGGGATCGGGCAAGGGTCTAGTTCACCGCAGTTCAGGTTGGCGGGCAATTTGCCTTCTTCGGCGGCGACCATTTGCAAGTGCGCAGAGTCGCTTAGGTTTTGTCCCCCGTGAAAGCTGAAGAGAACCTCGATGTCCTCCCGGGGCGTATAAAGGAACATCGCCCGGGCCGCCCAGTTCTTCGCGTTGTTGGTGTGGCTCTTGAGTCCTTGAAACTCCTCGAGGGTGGGGTTGTTCGGATAGGGGTCGAAGTCGCCCGCCAGGCCCGCGCCTCTTTCCTGCCCCTCGTAATTCCAGATCTTTCCAGGGGCTTCGACGACGCAGGCCGTGTCGCGACCTCCTCCGAGTTCGAAGGCGTTGCCGGCCTGGTAATAGACCGGGTTCCCGGCTGCATCCCAGGCCTGGCCGACGGAGGCCCGTTCGAAGCCATCCCGGAGATCGGCGGCCAGTTCCGTATTGCCCCAAAGATATCGCTGCTTGGGCTGGGGAGTTCCATTGGCGCGGTAGACCGTGACCTTATTGGGCTGAGCATCCAGCCCTTCATAGAGCTCGAACGCCTTGGATCGAGAATTTTCGGCGAAACCGTTGGCCTCGGGATTCCAGCCCGCGCATCCGTTGCGGGTATAGCCATCGCGTTGTTGGTAGCTGAAAGCCACACGGCCCGAGAGAACCTCATCGATGATGGGGAAGCCGATGGCGCCTTCGATCTCGTAATCGCTATAAGTTCCGAACGTCAGTGAGCCGTCGGAACTCCACTCGCCGTCGGGCAGGTTCGAGTCGACGATGATGGCCCCCGCGGTGGCGTTCCTGCCCCAACGTCCGCTTTGGGGTCCTTTCAAGACGCTGACGTTCTTCACGTCGAAGAGTTGGAAGAGTTGACCGACCGGTGAGTTGATCGCCATGCCGTCGAAGAAGATGGGCACAGCGCCCGCAGCGTTGGCGTTGTAATCCTTCAGCCCGATCCCGCGGATGAAGAGGGTGGGGTTGGAAGCTGCGAAAGCGGTGTTGATCTCGAGTCCCGGCGTGAAGCGGGCGATGTCCGAGATGTCCTGAATCCGCATGGCCTTGAGATCAGCGCCGCTGAAACTGGTTTCGGAGATGGCCTGATCGTCGCGGCTGTTGGGGGCCTGTGATGTGATCAGGATTTCTTCGATGATCTGGCCGTCGGCTCCGAGGACGGGCGACTCCCGGGTGATCTCCGCGTCGCCTTCGTCGAAGATTTCTTCGGGCGCAAGGGGGTTTTCTTGGGAGAGGGCGGGCTCTCCTCCGAGAATCAGACCCGCCAGCGCGCAAAGGCCGCACCGGGCCAGATTTCTCACGAACATCGAAGAGCCACCTCCAGCGGCGTTTCGCTCAGTCGGACAAGTCTATAGGGAAAATCCTCACTGTGTTAGGTTTGAGCGAGGCGCTTTTTTGTCTGGAAAGAGCCCCAAGGAGCATGAAGTGAAGCCCCGGATGCCCCATGGGAAAGTTCGGTGCAATCGCGAGGCCGCAGAGGGAGAAAGTCGATGAACGCGATGACGGGTGCAGCTTGCATGGCGGCCCTGGTGTTGGGAGTCGCCCTAGGCTACGCGCTCGCACCGGGGGCCGATTTATCCCGCGCCATCCCTGTCGCCGACGCGCTCGCAGAGCAGGACCTCCTCACCCGGAGCGGCATGCTCGCCGCGGCATTGGAAAATTTAGACGCCGGGAACCTGGATGAAGCCCTGGCGGCGCTCGACGCAAAACAGGTCGGGGTCACGGATACTGAGTTGCGCGTGTTCATGCTGGCGTGGGCGCGCTTTGATGCGGCGGGCGCGTACGCATGGGCCGCCGCCCAGGAGAGCGAATGGAGCGGACGACTCCAGGAGGCGGCCGCTTATGCCTGGGGGTACGCCGATCCTCAGGCGGCGAAAGAGATTCTGAGCGATACGCCGACGGGCCGCAGCGGGCGTTCCCCCTTGACCGCAGCGCTCATGGCGGGGTGGCGCGTCAACGGTGACGTGAGCGGGATGACCGAGCAAATCATCGCCATCCCCCCGAGTCGCCAGCGTGAGACCTTGACCACGGCCCTTCTGGCCCAGATCGGCAAGCAGGGTCTCGACCCGGTGGTGGCCTGGCTCGAGGGGATTCCCGTCGATGCAGAGGCGGATTACAAGCGGCTGGCTTTCGTCCGGACGATGGCGGCGGTGGCGCGCAGGGATGTCCAGCGCGCGACCGAGTTGTACCTGGTCCACCAGGGGCAGCCCTACACCGAGAATGCGCTCGGCGTCCTTGCGCGGCGATGGATTGACCATGATGAGCCCGCCACGCTTTTTCCCTGGTTGGCGGAGTTGCCGGCGCCCCAAGGTCAAGCGGTGGACCCCGAGCAGTCGAGGGCACTCAGCCAGGGGATGAAGTGGTGGCTGCGCCGCAATCCCGACGAAGCCCAGGCCTGGGTGAACGGTTTCGACCCGCTTCCGGTGGTTTATGACCCGGCGGTGGGTTCACTGGCGCAGTATTACCTGAAGGAGCATCCGAACCTGGCAGCCTATTGGGCTACCCAGGTTCGCGACGAAGCGCTCCGTTCGGAAACCCTCGTCCGGGCGATGAAGCGGTGGATGAGGAAGGATCCGGAAGCCGCCCAGGAGTGGCTCGCCACCGCGGAGATCGATTCCGAAACCCGTGAGCGAATCAATCTCTCGGGAGGGAAGGGTATGCCCAAGGGCCGGCGCGGGTCCGGAGGCCGGCCCCGGCAACGCCCGCGCTGAAATTCAGTTTGAGCCCGTAACCGCGTCCTCGGGCTCAGTGCTCTCCGCAGCGCTCTTCGCGGTGGGCTTGGCTGCCCGTCCTCTTCTTTCACTTCGCTCTGCCAGCGCTTCCAGGGCGGAGCGCGCGATTTTGGCCTCGGGGTCCGCGCCGGTTTCGGCCACGGCCTCGAATGCGGCGAGGGTCGCTTGGCGCCGTCCCCGGTCGAAGCGCGCGGCTCGCCGCGCCAATTCCAATGCCCGGGCCGGGTCCTGACCTCGTTCGGCCTCGATCCGGGCGACCTGGCTCGCCAGGGCGGCACTGTGCAGATGACGCATCAGCAGGCGCTCACCCATTGCCTTTCGCTCTTCCAAGCTGGCGTGAGCCTCCATCAGCGCCAGTGCCGCGATGCCGGCACTGGCCTGGAGAGGATCTGAAGCCGAAGCCCGATCGTAGAGTTCGAGCGCCGCAGCGATATTCCCCGCTTCGGCCTCGAGTGCGGCCAGGCCGTTGAGTGCGTCCGTGTTGTCCGGGTCCAACTCGAGTGCGCGGCGATAGGGCGCGGCCACTTGCTCGGGCTTGGCCTCTCTTTGCTCCTGGATATTTCCAAGTAAGGCATGAAAGTCAGCGCATTCGGGATGCGCCTCGAGGGCCCGGACGACAAGCGCCTGGGCTTCGTCGAACTCGTTCATCTGAAGTTGGGCTGCGACCCAAACGTTGAGGGCTTGGGTGTTCTCGGGGTCGGTGAGGTCCAGGGGAGCCCCCTGGATCACCGCAATACTCTCCTGAACACCGCGCTGCTGGCCCGCAATGCGGGCGCTGATGGCCAGGGCCTGCCCCTTCTGCCCGGGCAGGCGCGCCAGGCGGGAGAGACCCTGCCGGGCGATTTCACGTTGTCCCGCGCGATGAGCCAGTCGAATGCTGACGGCATAGCCCTCGGGATCGTCGGCCCGGGCGCGGACGTAATGGCCAATTCGCTCCAGCGCTTGAAGTTCCTGACCCTGAGCTTCAAGCAGAAGGGCCAAGTGAAAGGAGGCATCGCTCTGGGATTTGTCTGCGCGAATGGATTCTCGGTAATGGGATATTGCTTCGTCGAAGCGGCCGAGTTTTTCGGCGACTTGACCCGCGAGGAAGCGCGCGGCGGCGTTATTGGGCCAAAGCCGGATGCCTTTTTCGAACGTGGCGAGGGCTTCTTCCCATCGCTCCTCGGCGGCGAGAACGCGCCCCTCGATGAGATCGGCGAGGCTGGTTCCCTGGAGTGGCTGCGCGGCAGCACGGGCCTCTTCGAGCCGACCTGCCTGGATCAAAGTATCCGCATGGGCGAAGACCACCATGGGCGCCGGATTGGGCACGGCTTCCACTGCTTGCTGAAAAGCATCGACGGCTTCGCTGAGCATGTCGCGACGCACATAATGGTCGCCGAGAACGAACCATGCATTGGGCGAGGGGTTCTCTTCCGTTTCTTCCCGGAAGAGTTGCTCGGCTTCCTCGATGCGGTCCAGGCTCTTCATCCGCTGAGCCAGGAGAATTCGAAATCGGCTGCTGCGTTCTTTCTCGAAGGCGGCTTGGAGGATCTCCGTGGCCTGTTCGCGTCTCGCGGTACTGTCGTAGTAGGCCACGGATTCCTGGATGACAAGGGGCTCGCTCGGGTAATCCTTGAGGCATTTCGCGAATTGGACGTCCGCGGCAATCGGGTCGCCTCGCTCGAAGGAAAACATCCCGGTGACCACGCAGAGCCTGGCCCGGGCGGATTCCAGCGCCGGCTCAGCCCCCTCCTCTTCGGGATCTTGCTTCAGCGCGTCTTGGGCGAATAGGAGCGCGGCCTCTGCTTCCTCTTCCTCTCGTTGTGCGAGATGGGCGACGATCCGGGGCACCAGCACCTTCTTGTTGTCGGGGTCGAGTTCGAGTACCCGGGCGACCTCGACCAGCACTTCTTTATTGCGGCCCGTGTCCTGGTAGGCGTCGACGCGCATTTCCAGAGCGGCCAAGTTGTCGGGCTCGATGGCCAGCACGGCGTCCGCGGACGCGATGGCCTCGTTCTTGAAGCGGCTGTCCAGAGCCGATTCGGTGAGGAGCAGGCCCGCTTCCACGGCGAGGGAAGGCTCGGCCACGGCTACCCTGAGAGGCCAGATCGCCGAGCCCGACTCCCCCGTTCGCAGCAGCGCCCTGCCGAGCAAAAGATTGGTTTCGGGATCACCCGGGCTCTCGTCCACGATCCTTCGCAATTCGTCGACGGTGGGCCCGAAGTTGCCCTGGGCATGTTGACTTCGAATGGCTTCGAGCGGGTCCGCAGGTGTGCAGGCACTTCCCAGGAGAGCGGCGCAGAGCAGAAAGGCAAGACAGGAGCCGAGCCCGGGCCGGGAGTTCGCTCGCATGGGCACGTCGCTCCTCATAGAGTCTGTCGCTGTGTGTCGCCCCGCTCTGTGCTCGGGCCTGTTTTCGTCGGGTTGCCAGGTCCAATCAGAGGAGACGGTTGAATTTGCCCATGGTACAGCAGTTGGGCCACCCTATGCCCGTTCCTCATTTCGCGCCCATGACTTTCGGGAGCGCGGGTTGAGCCGGGAGAAACGATGGAAAGTGAAACCGCTATAGCACCCCGGCAGTCGCTGACGCCGTTACTGAAGCCCCGAAGTATTGCCATCGTGGGGATCAGCGACCCCGAGCGCTTCGGCGGCCTGCTCTACCAGAACGTGAAAGGCTTTGGCTACTCGGGGAAGATCTTCGGAGTCAATCCACGCTACGAGACCCTTTACGATCGCCCCTGCTACCCGTCGCTTTCCCATCTGCCCGAAACGCCGGATTGCGTTTTGCTCGCCTTGCCCAACCCGGCATTGGAGACCGCCCTCGAAGAGGCCATCGCACTCGGGGTTCCCGCGGCGGTGATCTTCGCCAATGCCTACTCCGAGCCCGACGAGAAGGGCCAGACCCTGGCCGATCGCCTGGAGGCCCGGGCCCGGGAAGCGGGCATGGTGGTCTGCGGGCCCAATGGCATGGGTTTCGTTTCCCTGGCGGACCGCCTGCCGGTTACGGGCTATCGCGCGGACCCCAATACCCCCGCTGGCGGGGTCACCCTGATCACTCATAGCGGTTCGGTCTGGGACGCTTTTCTTCAGAACGATCGGGGGCTGCACTTCAATTACATCGTCTCCTCGGGAAGCGAGATGGTGACCAGCGTCGCCGACTACATGCAATTTGCACTGGCCGATCCCTCGACCCGGGTGATCGGCCTCTTTCTGGAAACCGTGCGCGACCCCGAGACTTTCCGGTGCGCTCTCGCCGAGGCCCGGGACCGGGATATCCCCGTGGTGGTTCTGAAGACCGGGCGCAGCGAACGGGGCGCGCAGCTTGCGCGCGCGCATAGCGGCGCCCTGGCGGGTCGCGATGCGGCTTACGACGCGCTCTTCGAGTGTTATGGGGTCTGCCGGTGCACGTCCATCGACGAAATGATGGATGCCCTCGAACTCTTCGCGGCGGGCGTGCGGCCGCGCACCGGCCATCTGGCTGCGCTTCACGACTCCGGCGGGCAGCGTGCGCTGCTGGTGGACCTGGCCGAGAGCCTGGGGTTGGAGTTCGCAGCCATCGGCCCGAAAACCCGGCAAAGGCTCGAGGCGGTTCTCGAGCCGGGCCTCGATGCCATCAATCCCCTGGACGCCTGGGGGACGGGCAACGGGGCCGAGGGCATTTATGAGGAATGCCTGCGGGCCCTGGATGCCGATCCCGCCACTGGGCTCACGCTTTTCGCGTGTGATCTCTACCCCAGTGATGACGTCGATTTCTTCTATCCCGAGGTCACGCGAGGGATCTTGGCCGGGCTCAAGAACCCGCTTGTCTGGCTCGTGCACCTGAGTGCCTCGACCAGCCGCCCCCAGGCCGAGGCCTTGCGCGCCATGGGGGTCCCGGTTCTGATGGGCACCGAGACCGGCCTGCGCGCGGTGGCCCACGCGGTGGCGTACGCGGGTTTTCAGCGCCGCTTTCGCGACGAGGGCCCCGCACCTGTGCGCCGAGTGCCCCCGCCCGCGGATTTACCCGGGCTGCGGAGCGAACTTCAGGCGATGACCGGGCCCTTGGACGAGTCCGCGAGCAAGCGCTGCCTCCGGGCTTACGGGATCGCGACCCCCCGCGAAGTGCGCGTGGAGAGCGAAGCCGAGGCCGAGAAGGCGGGCGCCGAGATCGGCTACCCGGTGGTGCTCAAGACCGCGGCCGGAGATCTGCATAAAACCGAGCGCGGGGGTGTGCGCCTGGGCATTCGCGACGCCCAGGAACTGGCCGCGGCCTACCGGGATATGGCGGAGCGGCTGGGTCCGGCAGCGCTGGTTCAGGAAGAGGTTTCCGAGGCTCCGGATCTCTTTTTGGGCCTGGTGCACGACGAACAATTCGGTCCCTTGCTCAGCCTGGGTAGTGGCGGGATTTTCGTCGAGGTTTTCGATGACGTGCGCCTCTTGGCTTTGCCCACGACCGGCGACCGGGTACGCGAAGCCCTGCTGGGGCTGCGCGGGGCTGCACTACTCGAGGGTGCCAGAGGGCAGGCGCCTGCGGACCTCGACGCCGTGGTGGAGGCCGCCCTGGGCTTGGCCGCCCTGGCGGACGACCTGGGCGATTTGATCGCGGAACTCGATATCAACCCGCTTCGTGCATCGAGCGCGGGAGCGGTTGCCCTGGACGCGCTGATCGTTCCGCGCATCCGCTGACGCGGATGACGAAGGGCGCGCGCGGACTCAGCCCGGGCCTTCATCTATAGAGGGCCTTCCGCTTCTTTTCTTCCGCTTGCCCTGGACTTGTTTGCGGACGCTGTCGGGCACCGGGTTTCGGGCGAGCCAGGCCCCTGCGGCCTCCGGATCGCTCTGCATCCATTGGCCCAATACGCTGACGAGACCCGTTTGCCTCAATTGGGGGTCGGTAATGCGGCGCACGCCCTCGAGCGCCTTCGGGGGAGAGGTCACCGCCAGGCGCCGAGCCACGACGAAACGCGCGGTATCGAGTTCCGGGCTTTTCTCGGCGCCGTCGAGCCATCGCTCGGCGAGCGATGGGTTTTGCTTCTGCCATTGCACGAAGGCGGCTTGAACCACTCGATTGCGGTCGCCGCCCTCGGGCAGGTTGCGTGCCCAGGCGATGGCCGCTTCCGGATCCTTGTTCACCCAACGCCGGGCCACCGCGGCAAAGGCGCTCGCACTACCCGGCGAGTCCCGATTGCGCTCGGCGAATTCTGCCGCCACGCCATGATCGTCCTGGGCCAGGATCCCCGCTGCTTTGGCCAATGCTGTCGCCTTGAAGTCGTTCTCACTGGTTTCGGGAATTTCCTCGGCCCATTCCACAACGGCGCCATGACCCTCGGCAAGGATTTCACGAATCAGGATGCTGGTCAGGCGGTCCCGGGCAAGATCGTCGGGCAGGCTCGCGATATAGAGGGTGACCCCATCGCGGTCGGGGCCGTGGGCCCAGGCAGCGACCATTCGGTCGAGTAGGAGCGCTTTGAGGGAAGTGTCGCCGATCGTCATCAACGCTCCGCGGGCGGCCCCGGGGTCGTAGAGCGCCCAGCCGTAGATCGCCGCCGCGGCCCCCTTATTTCGCGTATGGTCGGGCCAGGTCAGGCTTCGGGCGAAGGCGGTTTCGGGGTCGAGGCGCGCCCAGGCGCCCATGAAGAGCCGAAGCTCGTCCTGGCTCAGCCAGCGCTTTCTCGCTTCCACGATTTCAACGGCTTCTTGCAGGTTCTCGGGTTCGAGCTGCGCCACGTAACCGCTGATCGTATGCGCCCGATGGACCCAATCCCCGCTTTCCAGCGCCGCGCGAAATTGGGCTGTGCTCACGCTGTCCATGCCCGGAGAGAGCCGCGCCGTGGCGTAACCGCCCGCGAACGCCGCCACGACGAGCAGGGCGCAGAGCAGCACATAACGGTTTTGATCCACAGATTGCATCCTCCGGGCCGGGTAGAGATAATAGGCGCTTGAACGTTCCCGGTCCTGTCCGCTTCCTTGCTGGCCTGGCCAGGGTTTTTGGAAGAGTCGAGATCGCCCGGTTCCGAGCCATTGCGTGGAGTCAGAATGAAGTGGATCCCCATAGGCGCTTTCGCAATCGCTGCGCTGGTGGCGGCTTTCTGGCTCGGGCGGGCTACCCGGGTGGAGGTCGAAGCCCCGGATCCCCTGCTTGGGCGCGAATCCCTGATGGCAGCGCTTGCCGAGTCGGACTGGTCCGAGAGGACATACCGCTTCAGTGGTCTGATGCGGCAGCTCGATTCCGAAAACCTTGATTGGGCGCTGCAGGCCATCGAGGAAAGCCCCGAGCGGCTGAATAGGGACGAGTTGCGGATCCTGATGCACGCCTGGTCCCGCTTTGACCCGGAAGGGGCCTTCGCTTTCGCGCTCTTCGCGCCCGAAGACCAGAAACGCTGGATGGCGTCTGCGGTGATTTACGCCTGGGCCCAGGATGACCCCTCCGCTGCACGGGGAGCGCTGTTGGGCGTCCAGAATACCGACTTCGAACTTTCCCTCGAGCAGCGATTCGTGATGGGACGGGTCAAGAGCGGAGGGATCGGTGAGGCTCATGATTATGTGGAGAGCCTGGCTCCCTCGACGCGCCGGGAATTACTTGTCGGTGAGATCGCGCGCTCGCTTGCCCAAGAGGGGACGGACGGTCTGATGGCCTGGGCGGAGTCGGCAAGCGAAGAGGATCCGAAACTCAGGAATACAATTTTCAAGAAGGCTGCGGCGGTTCTCGCCGAATACCATCTCGAAGCCGGGGCGGATTGGGTGGCTTCTCATTATGGCGAGCCCCAGGCGCAGGGCTCCGCACGACTCGTTGCCCTCAACTGGGCTGAGTCGGACCCCGATGCGGCCTTCACCTGGCTGACCTCGTTGCCGGGTGGCGAAGAGCAGCGAGAAGCCGTGGGGTTCGTCTTCGCCTATTGGCTGAAGAGCCACCCGCGGAACGCCATCGCGTGGATCGAAGCATCGGAACCCGCTGAAGCGCTGGATCCCGCCATGCGGGCCATGGCCCAATCCCTGGTTCAGGAGGACCCCGTGGCTGCGATCGAGTGGGCCCGGCGAATCCAGGACTCGGGTACTCGGGATCGGACTCTGGTGAGGATCGGTCAGCGGTGGTACCTGCTGGACCCCGAGGCGACTCGAAGGTGGTTGGCGGTGAGCGGACTCCCTCGCGCGGGGCAGCGGCAAATTCTCGAGGCAAAAAATTGAGAGAGAACGCGACCCGCGACCGGACCAGTTCATTGGGCCCATACCCCCGGCTTCTCCCATGAGTGTCATCCGATGAGGGTGGCTATCGCCCTGGCACTTACGGTGATGACGGGTTTCACGGGACTCGTCTACGAGGTGACCTGGCAGAAATACCTGGCTGCCCTTCTCGGCTCACACAGCGAGGCGACCGCCGCGGTGCTGGCCATCTTCCTGGGCGGCTTGTCCGCGGGATACGCGCTCTTCGGCCGGATGACGGAGACCATGCAACTGCGCGCCCGCGCGGGACGGCGATCTCCGCCGCTGCTGCTCGTCTACGCAGTCGTCGAGGCCACCATCGGGATCTATGCGTTGATCTTTCCCGGCCTTTTTGGTGGCGCGCAGGTTCTTTCCCAATGGGCGCCCGCTGGGTCGCCCGCGCTGGGATTCCTTTTCGATGTGCTTCTTGCGACTCTGCTCATCGCGCCGCCCTCCATCCTGATGGGCGGCACGATTCCCATCCTCACCCTGGCTCTTTCACGCAGTCTCGAGGCCGCCACCCGCATCCACGCCTGGGTCTATGGCTTCAACACGCTGGGTGCCTTCGCGGGCGCCCTGGTGGGCGGTTTCCTCTTGATCCCGGCTTTGGGTCTCGATGGTGTTTCGTACGCCATGGGTGGCCTGAACCTGATGGCGGCGGCGGTCTTCCTGATTTTGTCTCGAGGGGAGCTTCCGCTCTCCCCCGGCGAAAATGTCTCTCGCGCCGATGATGCATCGTCGAGTGCGGCTGATCCCCGGATCCCGGGTTTGAGGGCTTTGCTCATGGTCGCGGCTCTTTCGGGCTTCGCCATGATGACCGTTCAAACCATTCTGAATCGGGTGGGCGCATTGGCCTTCGGGGCATCGATGTTCACCTTCGCCATGGTGGTTGCGGTCTTTGTTCTGGCCATCGCATTGGGGAGCCTGGCTGTCTCCGCCTTGTCGCGAATTTCGCTTCCGTTGATCGTCCTCTCCCAATGGGCGCTCGTGCTTCTTCTCTTCCTGGTCTATGGCCTGATGCCAGACTTCCCCTACTACGCGCATGTCGTTCGTTCTTTGTTCCAGGATACGAACGCAGCCTTCTATTCCTACCAGTTCTTTTCCTTCATCTGCCTCCTGGCGGTGCTGCTCCTGCCGATTGGTCTTTCCGGAGCCTTGCTTCCCCTGCTTTTCCATCATCTCAGGCAGGCGCTCGGAGAATTGGGGAAGACGGCGGGCAGGCTCTACAGCTGGAATACCATCGGGTCGCTCCTGGGCGCGCTGCTCGGAGGCTACGTCCTGCTCTTCTTCTTTGACCTCCACGTTGTCTACCGCATCGCCCTGGCGGCGGTTGTCCTCTGCGCGGGAATCTTGACCGTAGTCTTGCTGCGGGTTTCCCTATTGGGGGGTGTTGTTCTGGTTTTGGTTCCCGCCCTGGTGGCGATTTGGAGTCTTCCCGAATGGGATCCGGAACGCCTGGATTCGGGCTTGTTCAGAACACGGGCGGCTACGGCGAATACGTATCGGGGCGCAGATCAATTTTTCGCGGATCGGGAGCGAAGAATTGTTTTCCATCGCGACGGGCCCTCGACCACCGCAACCGTTCGCCGCGTTCGAAATAGCGAGGTCGGTGAGAGTTTTTCGCTCAGCACCAACGGCAAGCCCGACGGCAGTCTGATCGGCGACTACCCCACCATGGCATTGGCTGCGCTGATTCCTGCCTTGTTGGCCGAAAATACCCATCGAAGTTTCGTGATCGGTTACGGAACAGGCGTAACCGCGGGCGAGCTCGCGTCGATGGATGAGATGCGCGAAGTCCATGTGGCCGAGATTTCCCAATCGGTCATGGAGGCAGCCCCCTATTTCGAGATCGGCAACCAGGCACCGCTGGCCAGTCCCAAGCTCGTTGTCCATCGGAGCGACGCGTACCGAAGCCTTCTGCGCGCCGAAGGTCTCTACGACGTGATCGTTTCCGAGCCGAGCAACCCCTGGGTGAGCGGAACCGAAATGCTCTTCAGCCAAGAATTTCTCGAAGCGGCAAAACAGAAGCTGAGCCCTGGCGGAGTCTACGCCCAATGGTTCCATCTCTACGAGATCGATGACGCTGCGGTCGAGCTTGTCTTGAGAACCTATTTGTCGGTTTTCGAGCACGTCTCCCTCTGGTTCACCATGGAGTCCGACCTGGTGATCATGGGGATTCGCGATCCAGAGCGAGCGCTGGATATTGCCAAGATCCGTGCCCGCTTCGAGCGCCTGGATTTCCAGGCCGCATTCGCACGCGTGAAGATCGAGAATCTCGTGGCGGTTTTTTCACATGAGCTTGTTCCTCTTGGTGTTCTGGACGCGATCGAGATGGAGGGTCCGGTCCAGACCTTGCGCCACCCGCGCCT
The DNA here is from genome assembly GCA_014240165.1 of Myxococcales bacterium. Taxonomy (GTDB): domain Bacteria; phylum Myxococcota_A; class UBA9160; order UBA9160; family UBA4427; genus JAZXM01. The sequence continues at coordinate 62,081 of JAAZXM010000010.1, forward strand.
CAGTCATATCGCCGCTCGCGCTTTCTTTCGAAATGGAGAAGGAAGGCTCCCCGATCTGGTTCGCCCGGAGAGCGTGCAGATTGCGTCGCGAAATTCTCTTCTTCGCCGCCTATTGCATGGGGGGCAGCTGCCTCCGGTGGCCCTGGGTGTTGCCGCGACAGAGAATTGCCGCTTTGACCGCGGGGCGGCCTGCGCCACTTATATGGCCCAATGGGAGTACGCGTACCCGCGCTCTGAGGTGAGGGCCCAGGTGCTGGAGAAATTGAGGAAGAATCCGCACAATGCGCCCGAGTTGAGAGCCGAAATCATCGAGAATCTGGTGGCTTTCTACTCCGGGAAAGGGGCTCAGGCCCCGGAAGACCGCCCCGTGGTCTTCGCACGCAGGCAGACCAATCGCTACATTCGGCACTTCAACCTCGCGATTCCCTTTGATCGTCGCTCCTTGGAAAATATCTGGCGATCGTGTGATAGACCGCCGTGTGACGCAGCCCTGCGCAGGGCTGAGAGCCGGGTGGGGCCACTCGATATCTATTCCAGGGAGAATTGATCGGCCCCCTCAGGTATAGCCACCGATGTGCCGAATCAAGCACCCAGGAGCAGGCAATGGCTGACGAGAAAGTCCCGTCCGATATCGAGATTGCGCAGCGAGCCGAGTTGAAGCCGATCTCGGAAATCGCCGAGAGGCTTGGCCTTTCGGAGGAAGACTACGATTTCCACGGAAGGCATATCGCGAAGCTCAGCCGCCAGGTCTGCAGCGACCTTCAGAACGGCAAGGGCAAGGACGGGAAGCTGATTCTGGTTACCGCCATGAGCCCGACTCCGGCGGGTGAAGGGAAGACAACCACATCGGTTGGCCTGGCGGATTCGCTTTCCGCCCTGGGCAAGAAGACGATGGTCTGTCTCAGGGAGCCTTCATTGGGTCCCTGCTTTGGGCTCAAGGGTGGCGCGGCCGGTGGTGGCTATGCCCAGGTACTTCCCATGGAGCAGATCAATCTCCATTTCACGGGATACTTTCATGCGATTGGGCTGGCGAACAATCTTCTTTCGGCGGCGATCTATAACCATATTCACCACGGCAACAGCCTGAATATCGACCCGCGCCGAATTACCTGGCCCCGAGTGGTGGACATGAACGACCGGGCGCTGCGTAATCTCGTGGTGGGGCTGGGGGGAGTGACCAACTCCATGCCCAGGGAGGAGACCTTCCAAATCAGCGTGGCCTCCGAGGTGATGGCTTGTCTTTGCCTCTGTGATGGGCTCTCGGATTTGAAACGCCGACTGGGCAATATCGTGATCGGCCACACCCACGACCGCGAGCCCGTCACTGCGCGAGATCTCAAGGTCGATGGGTCCATGGCAGCGCTTCTCAAGGATGCCGTCAGGCCGAATCTTGTGCAGACCATCGAGCATACGCCGGCGCTGATTCATGGCGGACCCTTTGCGAATATCGCGCATGGCGCCAATTCGATCATTGCGACCCGAACAGCGATGAAGCTGGCCGACTATGTCGTCACGGAAGCGGGCTTCGGTTCTGATCTCGGCGGCGAGAAATTCATGAATATCGTCTGCCGCAGTGCCGGCTTCGCGCCGGATGCCGTGGTGATGGTAGCCACCATCCGCGCTCTGAAGATGAATGGTGGAGTGCCCGCCTCTGAATTGGAGCGGGAAGATGCGACCGCACTTTCCCGTGGGCTGGCCAATCTCAAGCGTCATATCGAGAATATCCGCACCTTCGGCCTGCCGGTGGTCGTTGCGCTCAACCGCTTTAATCAGGATACGGCGCTCGAGGTGGGGACCATCATCGAAAAATGCGCTCACCTGGGTGTCGACGTCGTGGAATGCAATGTCTGGGAAAAGGGATCCGGGGGAGGCAAGGAACTCGCGAGCTCCGTGGTGGATATGATCGAGCGGGTCCCCTCGGATTTTCAACTTCTCTATTCCAACGAGCTGTCTCTTTGGAAGAAGGTCGAAGCCGTCGCCCAGCGAATCTACGGAGCCCGGGAGGTGAGTGCTGACAAGCGGGTTCGCCGTAAATTCAAGAACCTGAACGACGCGGGTTTTGGCCACCTGCCCGTTTGCATCGCAAAGACCCAATACTCGTTTTCATCGGATCCCAAGCTTCTGGGTGCTCCGAAGAATTTCGACCTGCATTTGCGCGATGTCCGCCTCGCGGCAGGCGCCGAATTCGTGATTGTGTATTGCGGGGATATCATGACCATGCCGGGGTTGCCGGCGCGGCCCGCAGCCGAAGAGATCGACGTGGACGACGAAGGCCGGATTACGGGGCTCTTCTAGGCGCGCATCTTTACCCACGGCGCTAGCCTTGGGGTCGCCTGCTTCGGAGAGCGATCCCATGACTGAAAAAAATCGCTACGCGGTCCTCCTTGAGGAAATAAAGATCGGTCCGGTGGTGGCTCCGAACCGCTTTTACCAGGTTCCGCATTGCACGGGCATGGGCTATGGCTCGCCCAATACCCTCGCAGCCATGCGGGAGGTGAAAGCCGAGGGCGGTTGGGGCGTGGTGTGTACCGAGTATTGCTCGATTCATCCCTCTTCCGACGACACCCCCATGCCCTACGCGTCCTTATGGGACGAAGGCGACGTGAAGGCGATGGGCAGGCTTGTCGATGGAGTGCACCGCCACGGTTCGCTGGCGGGCGTTCAACTCTGGCACGGGGGGTCTACGAGCCCGAACCTGTACTCGCGCGAAATTTCCATGGGGCCTCAAAGCATGCCGGTCGAAAGGATGAACCCGGCGCAATCCCGCAGGATGGACAAGCGGGATATTCGCGACCTGAGGAGTTGGCATAGGGCCGCAGCCAAGCGAGCAGTGGAGGCGGGTTTTGACCTTGTCTACGTCTACGCCACCCACGGTTATTTGCTTTCGCAATTTCTCTCGCCGGAAAATACCCGGAGCGACGAATACGGAGGCTGCCTGGAAAACCGGGTTCGCCTCGTTCGCGAACTCCTCGAAGAAACCCGGGAGGTCGTGGGAGAGCAGTGCGCGCTCGCGATTCGCCTATCGAGCGACGCGGGTATGGAAGATGGGTGCCCTGACTCCGAGGAGCAACGGGAGGTGGTTGCCCTCCTGGGCGATCTGCCCGATCTCTGGGATATCAATATCACCGACTACACATACGAAATGGGAAGTTCGCGTTTCGTCAAGGAAGCTGCTCTCGAGAATTATGTTTCTTTCGTGAAGGGAATGACGGGCAAGCCCGTGGTGGGCGTCGGGCGATTTACATCGCCCGATACCATGCTTCGCCAGGTTAGCGAGGGCATCCTCGACATGATCGGCTGTGCAAGGCCCTCCATCGCGGATCCTTTTCTGCCTACCAAGGTGAAGGAAGACCGCGTAGAGGACATTCGAGAATGTATCGGTTGCAATATCTGTTACGCGGGGGATTCGCTGTCGAACCCCATTTCCTGCACCCAGAACCCGACCATGGGCGAGGAATGGCGTAGGGGATGGCACCCCGAGTTCATCCCCAGGCGCAAATCAGAAAAGCGCATTCTCGTGGTGGGGGCCGGGCCAGCGGGTCTCGAGGCGGCCAGGGCGTTGGGGGAACGAGGCTACGAAGTTGCCCTTGCAGAGCGCGAATCCGAGTTGGGCGGCCGAGTTCGGCGTGAATCGCGATTGCCCGGCCTGGCGGAGTGGAGCCGGGTGGCTGATTGGCGTGTCGGCCAGATTCAGAAATTGGAAAACGTAGAGGTCTACCTTGAGAGCGAGGTCGATGGGGATCAGATTCGGGAATTCGGCCCGGATTGCGTCGCGATCGCTACCGGCTCGCATTGGCGTCGCAATGGAATCGGCCGATGGCACCAGGGCGAGATCGAAGGCTGGCGTGAAGCGAATGTGTTGACCCCCGATGATCTCCTGGCCGGCGTAGAAATCGAAGGCTCGGTTCTCATTTTCGATGACGATCTCTACTACATGGGCGGCGCGATGGCCGAGATGCTTGCGCTCCGGGATGTCAAGGTGACGCTCATCACCCCTGCGGCCCGGGTATCCGAATGGACGGTCCATACCGAAGAGCAGGTGAGGATTCAGAAAAGGCTCATCGAATTGGATGTGCGTATCGAGGCCAATTCCTCCCTTGAATCTCTGGCATCGGGGGAGGCATGCATCGCCTGCACCTTTACGGGGCGGGAGAGGCGCGTCGAGGCGCCCAATATCCTCATGGTGACGTCACGTGAGCCGGATGATGCGCTTGAATCTGGCCTGGGTGAGGGCTTCGAACTCGTTCGCCTGGGCGATTGCCTCGCCCCGGGGACCATCGCCGCCGCGGTGCGCTCCGGGCATCGCTATGCGCGAGAACTCGATGAGACCGGAGAGGATGTCGGTGTGTTTTTGCGCGAGAGACCCGAGCTGCTTCTCTGATCCGAGCTCGGTTCGCTCGCCAACGGATCCCTGTCTGCCGCGGCAAGAGCATTGGGGTAGAGTTTCGGCATGACGGATGAGATGCCGACCGATCGACCGGGCACCGGGAAGCCCCCTGCTTCGCATCAGGCGCTTCGAAGCGAGACCCTCAATGCCGAACTCGAACGCAGGTTCGAGATCTTCGAGAATATCGACGACGACGACTTCGGCCGCTTTACGGGCACCGACTGGGCGATATGCACCGTCGCGTTCTTCCTGCTTCCAATCGTAATCGCGTGGTGGGCACTATAAGAAGAGTGGTTGGAGGAGGCGAAAGTTGGGCGAGGAGAACCAGCCGGGGCTGAGCGCGGATCAGCAAGCCATCATCCGCGAGGAAACTCTCTACGGGCGCCTGCCTCTTCTGCCCGAGGAGCGCGAGTACGGACCCCTCGGAGCCAACGCCACCTGTTTCGCCTACGCGGTTGCGACCTGGTGTTTCCTCGAAGGCGGTTATATGGCGAATTACCTGGGCGCGGTGGACGGCCTGATCTGCCTGGTCACCGGCAGCCTGATTGGCCTTTTCCTGGTCACCATGGCGCCCGCGCTTGCGGGTCAGCGCTATGGGGTCGAGGCCATTGACTACACCAAGACGGCGTTCGGCCAGCGCGGATCGCGTGTGCTTCTCGTCTTCTATTTGATCAATCAGCTTGGTTGGACCGGATTGATTCTGGTGATGTTCGGGAACGGAGTCCGCAATATCCTGATCGCTTTCGGGTTCGATGTGGGGACTTGGGTCGTCGGTGCTGGCGTACTCGTGGGCATATGGCTCTGCTATTTCCTCGTCACCCGTGGCGTTCATTGGCTCAACATATCCAACGCCTATTTGGGGCCTGGCCTCGTGGTTCTCGTCCTGATGATGTTCTACCTGCTCCTCGACGGCCATGGCTGGGAGAAGATCGCCGCGGCGGAACCACTCGACCCCTTCGAGAACCGATGGATGAACTATATGATCGGTATGGAGTTGTCCATCGCCGGAGGCCTCTCCTGGTGGGGAGGGATCGGTTTCCTGGCGCGCAATACCCGAACTCGGCGAAGCTCTGTCTACCCCGAGATCATACAACTCGGCTTTGTCATGGCCCTGGTCTGCAGCGTTGCGCTTTTTTCCAGCCTTGTCATCCGCACCAGTGATCCCACCGAGTGGATGATTCCCATTGGCGGATTCGCGATGGGGCTTGCGGCCCTGGTCTTCGTCGCCATCGCGAATATCAGCTCCTCCGCGATTTCAATCTTTGCGAGCGGCCTGGCCCTGCGTCATCTGCGGGTCTTGCGTGCGCGGCCCTGGTGGCACCTGGTTCTCTGGTCCCTGGTCCCCTGCCTTCCCTTCGTGTTCTGGCCCACTGAGCTCTACGATATGGGAAGCAATTTTCTCACCTATAACGGCACACTTTTCGCGCCGGTGGTTGGGATTCTCTTCGCGGACTTCGTCTTTCTTCGCCGCCAGAAGCTCAACCTCGCAGCGATCTTCGACGATGATCCGTCCTCGGAGTATTACTACTCCCGGGGGTTCCATTGGCCCGCCCTGATTTGCCTCGCGCTGGGCCAGGTCGTCTACTTTGCGCTGCTCGACCCCATGACCTACGAGGCGCACGGTGCCTTTCTCTACCTGACGGCTTCGCTTCCTGCGGCTGTGGCTCCCGCGATCGTCTATCTGCTCTGGATGAAGCTCTTTCCGCCGCACCGAGTTCGCCTGGAGGAAGCTGCTCCCGCGGGCGGCAGTGGGGCGCCTCGTCTGGCCCAGCCGAATATCTGATTCGGCGCGCTTCTCCCCTTCTTGGCGGAGAGTCTTTGCCCTATGGAGATGCCGGTGATCTTTGCGGACGCGGGACACCCGGCTCGGCGAGGCTTGAATCCCGAGAGCCTCAGCTCTCTTCGTCGCGCCGAGAGTCTTCTTCCTGGCTTCCGCGAATTACGTCGCCGGCGTCGCGCAGGAAAAAAGCAAAGATCACCAGCGCACTCCCCGCCAGAAGAGCACAGCACACGTAGGTGAAAATATCCCATCCATTCATGCGCTTTGCTCCTCGGGCTCGATGGACGGGCTGCGGGGTTCGCCGATGAGGTTGCCCAGCAAAAAGCCCAGGAAGCTGATGGGCAGGCTGAAGAAGAGGGCGTATTCCTGCCAGAACTCGTAGGAGGTATCGCCGATCTGGAAGCTCCATATATAGGTGCCCCAGGTTTCGTCGTAGACGCCCACCTGGCTCAGGCCAAAGTAGTAGACGATGACGCTGACCATGCCGAAAAGAAAACTCATCGCGCCGGCTGCCGGGGTCTTTCTTCCTTTCCAAAAAAGGCTCATCAGGATCGGAACCAAGACCGTCGAGGTCATCAGGCTGGCGTTGAAGACCCAGAGCGCCATGAGGCGGTCGAACATGAACGCCAATATATAACCCAGGACAAAGGAAATACAGATTCCGATCTTCGTCGCGCGAACAAGTTCCCGATCGCTGGCGTCGGGTTTCAATAGCGGCCGATAGACGTCGTAGGAGATATTCGAGCCAGCGACGAGGCAATAGGAATCAATGGTGGACATCGAGGTGGCGAGGACTCCGGCCAGGAAGAGTCCGACGAGGCCGACAGGCAATGCCCAAACGACGGCTGTCAGAAGCGCGTCGTTGGAATGAAGATTCGCGGGTAGGGCGCCTACTTCCACTCCTGAGCGTGCCAGCATTCCCGCTGCCGTGACCGCCCAATCGTATGCACCCCAAACAAGGAGCGCGATGAGCATTGCGTTTCGCACCTGGCGAAAATTCTTGGCTGCAAAGATCCGCTGGTAGAACGCGGGGTCGACAAGAATACTGATTCCAGTGGCCGCGTAGGCGAGCATCAGCCAGATCGGAATCCCGCCGAAGATGTCGAAATGGGTTTCGGGGACTGTCGCCGCGACGGTCTCGAAGCCCCCGAGTTCACTCATCAGCAGGGGAACGGCCACCGCCAGGGTGACGCACATGAAAATGAATTGAATCGTGTCCGTAATCGCCACGGCCCAGAGCCCGCCCCATAGGGTGTAGAGCAGGGCGATTGCTCCCAGCAGCAGCGCGCCCACCTGGGCATCGATTCCGAACATCACTTCGGAAATCCGCCCAAGAGCAAAGAGGCTGAGGGCCGGAAGCGAATAGAGAATTGAAGAGACGGCGCCGAGGTAGCCCGTTGTTGGGCCATAGCTGCGCTGGAGGATTTCCGGAAGAGAGGTAAAGCGGACCTCTTTGAGTTTTCGGCTCAGCCCGTAGGCGGCGAAGACATAGAAGCCCAAAGAGAGTTCGGAGTAGCCGAAGAACGCGACCACTCCGTCGTTGAAACCCAGCTCCGAAGTGCCAAAGAGGACATCGAGGCCGTAGTAGGTGGAAGCGAGAGTGCAGACCAGGATCGGCGTGGTCATGGAGCGCCCGGCGACCAGGTATTGTTCCAGGCTTGGCGCCTTTCGAAAGACGTAGTAGCCAACTCCCAGCATCGCGAGCACATAAGTAATGACTATGGCGAGGTCGATGGGGGAGATGTTCATTGGGGTCGAGGCGGCCTCACGCAAGGAAAGTCGGATAGGGCGGGCGACTTTACGATCTGGCCTGCCGGTGCCGGATTCACTGTGCGAGAACGGTAGCTTTTACTTCTCGGATGGTAAGGGGTAAACTCGCGCGTGTTCGCCCCTCGAACCAAGGCGCATGGGACCCATAGATGGCGCGGAGGGCGCGACAGGAGTTGGCGAGATGGATCCGCATATAAAGGCTCTCCGTGACACGCAGCCCGCGTGCTTTTGGCTGGACCAGCCTGAGAGGCCGGCCGCCACCACGAGCCTGGAAGAGGACGAAGAGGCCGATTTAGTCATCGTCGGCGGGGGCTTTACGGGTCTTTGGGCCGCACTCCAGGCGAAGGAGGCGGATCCCAGCAGAGACGTCGTGTTGCTCGAGGCCGACCGGGTCGCCGAAGGGGCTTCCGGGCGAAACGGGGGCTTCGCTGACCCTTCCTTGACCCATGGGCTGGCCAACGGAGTCGCGCATTTCCCGGAAGAGATCGAGGCCATCCATGCGCTGGGCCATCAGAATTATCGAGACTTCCTCTCCAGCATCGAGCGTCACGGGGTCGATGCTCGAGCCGAGGAGACGGGCATCCTCGATGTGTCCATGGCGGAGTACCAGATCAGCGACGCGCGGGAGTACGCTTCCCTGCTCGAACGCTTCGGCGAGAAGCCTCGCTTTCTCGAGCGCGACCAAATCAGGGCCGAACTCGATTCGCCCACCTACTTGGCGGGTGTCTTTAGGCCGAAGGCGTCGATTCTCGACCCCGCCCGGCTGGCGTGGGGACTTCTGGCCGCGATTCGAAAACTGGGCGTTCGCGTCTATGAAGGGACGGCTTTGGTCGGTCTTTCTCGCCGTGGTGCGCAGATGGAGGTGCGAACCCCAAGAGGCCGGGTGAGGGCTCCCCGGTGCGTGTTGGCCACCAACGCCTTCAGGAGTCCGCTGGGCAAGATGCGCCGTGCAACGGTTCCGATTTGGGATTACGTCCTCATGACCGAACCCCTGAGCGAGGACATGCTCGGGGCGCTGGGCTGGCGAAATCGCCAGGGCATTGGCGAGGATACGAACCAATTTCATTATTACAGGCTGACCCGTGACAATCGGATTCTCTGGGGAGGCTACGACGCCATCTATCATTATGGGAGCCGAATCAGCCCGAGTCACCAGCAGCGCCCGGTGAGTTTCGAGGGGTTGTCGCGTCGCTTCTTCGACACCTTCCCCCAACTCGAAGGTCTCCGCTTCAGCCATAGTTGGGGGGGGCCCATCGCGAGTACGACGCGGTTTTGTCTGGATGTGGGGACGGCCCACGGAGGTCGTGTTTCATGGGCCGTGGGCTATACCGGGCTGGGTGTTGTCGCGAGTCGCTTCGGTGGCCGGATCGCACTCGATCTTCTCGACTGCCCGGCCGCATCCGAACTGGATCTCTCTCTCATTCGCAAGCGAGCCTTTCCCTGGCCTCCAGAGCCTCTGCGATCCTTCGTGATCGGATTGACCCAGAGGGAACTGGCCCGGGCCGACCGAAACCAGGGCCGCCGCGGCCTGTGGCTTGGTCTCTTGGATCGCCTCGGATTGGGATTCGACTCATGACGGCGCGAGAGCAGGCAGGGCGCGGCCCGAGGACGCGAAGATCGAGGCATTTCCGGACTTTCCGGGGCTGGCTAGACTACGCCCTCGGAGCAACGCGCTCGGGTGTTGCCGCCGAGCGAATGGAGAGGTTTCGATTGCCGGTTTTGGAAGTGCCTTCCCGTTATCGAGTCCCCACCCGGGGGCAGGCTCGGGTGGAAGTCGCGGGGAATACGATTCGTGGATGCATCGTCGAAATGGAAAATCGCTTTCCGGGTTTTCAGGAGTTGATCCTCGACGGGCGCGGAAATCAGCGCCGCTTCGTACGACTCTTCCTCAACGGGGAAGCCCTCGAGCGCGACGCCCTGGACTCCGCAATCGAGCAGGGCGATACCGTTACGATCATGGCGAGTGCCGCAGGCGGATAGTCATTCTCGCGAACCTGGCTCTTTCTCGATCAGAGGGAGTGGTTGCGGGGACAAGGAAAACAACAAGCACCTGGTGAAAGGCATTGCGCGGGAGGAGTTTTGAATATGAGTGGCCCAGTGTTGAACAAGTTGATTCGTGTGGATATGTCTACCGAGACCGCGCGCGTCGAGGAATTTCCCGAGGCCTGGAGACTGCTCGGCGGACGCGCCTTGTCGGCCAGGATCCTGCTCGAAGAGTGCGATGCCCAATGCGACCCCCTCGAGGCCGAAAATATCTTCGTCCTTGCGCCAGGACTACTGGCGGGGAGCAGCGCGCCGACCTCGGGGCGCCTGTCCGTGGGCGGAAAGAGCCCCCTCACAGGCGGGATCAAGGAAGCGAATGTAGGCGGGGAAGCGGGCCAGGACCTGATGAAACTCGGCTATCGCGTGGTGATCGTGACGGGCAAGCCGTCCGACCCGGAGCGGCGCTATGGGCTGGATATATCGGCGGATTCCGTGAGCCTGGTGCCGGCCGACGAGCATAAGGGAAAGTGGAATTACCCCTTGATCGAAGCTCTCACCCAGGTCTATTCGAAAAAGGCCTCCTTTATATCCATTGGCCCGGCGGGCGAGATGCAACTCGCTGGGGCTTCCGTTGCCTGCTCGGATCATTCCCAGAATCGGCATCCGGCGCGACACGCGGGCCGTGGGGGGCTTGGTGCCGTGATGGGGAGCAAGGGGCTCAAATACGTGGCCATCGAGCCGGGCAGCGCCGCTTCGCGCAAACCCGCGGACAAGCAATTCTTTCAGCTCTCAAAGAAATACACCCGCGAATTCGTCGCTGGCCCCGGTCAGGAACCCTTCCCGAAATGGGGTACCAGCGTTATCTGCGAAGAAGCGAATTCAATTTATACCTTCCCCTATAAGAACCGGGTGGAGGGACGCTCTCCAGACGTGGAGACTCTCGACGGAATGCGCATCGTCGAGAGCTTTGAGACGCGGGGGGGCGGCATGCATAATTGTCTGACGGGATGCATCGTCAAATGCAGCAATATCGTTCACGATGCCAATGGGGAGTACAAGACTTCGGGTCTCGAGTTCGAGACGCTGACCATGCTCGGATCGAATTGCGCCATTGCGAATTGGGAAGACGTGGCGGACCTCGACCGACTTTGCGACGACATCGGCCTGGACACAATCGAAACGGGTGCGGCGGTCGCGGTCTACATGGACGCAGGTGGAATGGAATTTGGTGATGCCGAAGGAACCAAGCAATTGCTGCGGGAAATCGCCGAAGGAACCGAGATCGGCCGTGCGATTGGCAACGGAGCCGCGGCGGTGGGCCGCGCCAAGCAGCACCACCGCGTTCCCACGGTGAAGGGGCAGGCCATCCCCGCGTGGGACCCACGGCCCCTGAAGGCCGCGGGGGTGACGTATTGCACCAGCGCCATGGGGGCAGATCACACTGCGGGATTGATCGTTGATCCCGGCCAGGCCCCCGAGGAGTTCGCCCAGGCTTCCCAGGAAAGCCAGATCCTCAACGCGGCCGTGGATGCGTCGGGCTTCTGTCAATTCCTGATGCCGAATATCGAGGAAATCGGAGAATTCTATTCGAGCTTCCTGGGCGAGGAAGTGACCCGCGAAGCCATCGCGGATATGGGTTGGCAGTGCATGGAGGACGAATGGGAATTCAACCGGCGCGCGGGTTTCGGCCCCGAGGACGATAAGATGGCCCCGTGCATGGCCGAGGACGCCATCGGCGGAGAAACACTCTTCGTATGGGATGTGCCCGACGAGATCGTGGCTGCCGCCTACGAGCGTTTCGAGCCCCGCGACGAACTCTTTACCGCCAGGCCAAGTTGAATCGTTCTGCATCCGTTCCCCGAACGGAGCACGACGGATTTTTTTGCAGGAGAAAACGGAATGAGCGAAGCAGCAATTCGATTGGTGACCGAGGTGCCCGGACCGGCCAGCCAGGCCATCGTCGCTCGGCGCGAAGCAGCCACGCCCCAGGGTGCCGCCAAGTTGACTGGCATTGCCATCGAACGAGGCCAGGGGGCGCGGGTCGAAGATGTCGACGGGAATCGTTTCATCGACATGGCGGGCGGTATCGGCGTCCTCGCCGTGGGTCATTGTCCCGAGGGTGTGACCGGAGCGTTGATCGCCCAATCCGAGAAGTTGATTCATATGTGCGCCATCGTGAGCAGCTACGAGCTCTACGTGCAGGTCGCCGAGAAATTGAACGAACTCGTTCCGGGCGATTTTGAAAAGAAGACCCTGCTGACGAATACGGGCGCCGAGGCCGTGGAGGCCGCCGTGGGACTGGCGCGTGCCTACACCGGGCGCCAGGGCGTGGTGGTCTTCGAGGGCGCGTACCATGGCCGATCGAATCTCACCATGGCGATGACATCGAAGTTCGCCCTCTTCAAGAAGGGCTTTGGTCCCTTCGCCTCGGAGGTCTATCGCTTTCCCTTCCCCTACGGCTATCGCCGAGCACCGGGTTTGAGCGAGGCGGATTTCGTCGAGGAGCAGAAGCGGAGGCTGGACGAGTGTTTCGTATCCGTGGTGGATCCGGCTCATGTCGCTGCCGTGGTGGTGGAACCCGTCCAGGGTGAAGGCGGATTCATACCCGCGCCCGTGCCCTGGCTTATTCGCTTGCGAGAAATCTGCGACGAGCACGGCATCGTCCTGATTGCCGACGAGGTTCAGAGCGGAATGGGGCGCACAGGCCGCCTCTTCGCGGTCGAACACTCCGGCGTCGTTCCCGACATGATGACGGTGGCCAAATCCCTCGCTGCCGGAATGCCCCTGGGCGCGGTCACGGGCCGTGCCGAGATCATGGACGCTGCGCATCCCGGTGGTTTGGGGGGCACTTATAGCGGCAATCCCCTGGCCTGTGCGGCAGCGCTCGAGGCCATGGAGACCATCGCGAACCCCGAGTTCCTGGCTCGCGCCGAACAGGTGGGTGCTCAGATACGCGAACGCCTCGAAAAGCTGGCGGATCGTTTCCCCGACCTGGTGGGTGAAGTCAGGGGGTTGGGGCCCATGCTCGCCATGGAAATCGTGAAGGCGGGAGATCACCGGCAGCCCTGCATGGAAAGCACGGCGGCGATTACCGTCGAGACCCTGAGTCGAGGGGTGATTACGATCCGAGCGGGTCTATACTCGAATTGCGTTCGCTTTCTGCCGCCATTGAATATTTCCGATTCGGATTTGCGGGAAGCCATGGACGTCGTTGATGAAGCAGTCGCCGCAGTTGCGGCGAAGCGATCGGAAGCTTGAATGACAGAAGCACTCGAGGAACGCGGAGCCAAGCAGGGTTCCGGGGCGATGCGACGGATCGTTCTTGAAGGTTCTCCGGAAGAAATGGGCCGCCAGCATGGCGAAGCCTACCGCGACGAGATCAGGGCCTATGCCGAAGATCGGGTGGCGCTTTCGGCCGGTGGGAGCTGGTCGGGGCGTGCGGCGGATCGTCAGGAGGTGCTTGACCTGGCCGCTTCCATGCTTCCGGCTCATCGGGCCTACTCGGAAGATCTCTGTCGCGAGATGGAGGCCATGGCCGAGGCGTGTGATCTTACGCCCGCCGAAGCGGTCATCGTGGGCGGGTTTACGGATTTTGTCGATGCGGTCCGGGCCACGGGAGCGGGGGTTCCGGAAGAGGACGATTGCACTGCGGTGGTGGTACCCGACGCAATGGCGGGAGGGCAGGGCTACCTCGCCCAGACATGGGATATGCATGCCTCGGCCACTGAGCATGTCACCCTGCTGGATGTAAGGCCTCAGGATGGCCCGCGCGCCTTCGTTTTTTCGACGGTGGGGTGCTTGGGGCAGATCGGGATCAACGAAGCGGGCATAGCCATTGGAATCAACAACCTCGCGGCGGAGGTGGGCATGCGTGGCGTCACCTGGCCTCTCGTCATCCGCCAGGTTCTGCTCCAGACCGATATCGATGCAGCGCTTCGCTGTATTACCGAGGCGCCGCTGACCGGTGCCCATCACTATCTCCTGCTGGACGCGTCCGGGCGCGGGTTCGACGTTGAAGCCATGCCCCAGGGAAGCGCGGTGCGGGAGTTGGGGCAGGAGCCCCTGGTCCATACGAATCACTGCTTGGATCCGAAATCCGTTCAATACGAAGCCGAAAAGCCGCCAGCATTGATGGCCTCATCCCAGGCCAGGCTCGACCGGGCAAAGGAATTGCTCGATTGTTCCCAGGTGGAGCTTGCGGACCTTATGGCCCTGACCCGGGATTCCCAGGCAATCTGCCAGGTATCCAAGCCCCCCTATCACATCGAATCTTCGGGGGCGGCGATCATGCGCCCGGCAACCGGCGAGATGTGGGCGGTGTGGGGACTGCCCAGCGAGAACGAATTCGACCACTTCAGGTTCAGTCAATGAGCGAGCTCCGATATGAGACACTGACCGCCGACTGGGCGCCGAAATGCGAGGAACTCGAACTGAGTGTCTTCCAGCATGCGAACGCCGATGAACTCATTGGCGAAGAAGATTTCAGGGCGTACGCGCGAGTCTTTCCCGAAGGCTTTTTCCTTTGCCTGGATGGTGATCGGCTGGTGGGTCAGGCGGGCGGCATTTTTCTGAACTTTGACTTCGACCATCCACAACACACCATCGTGGAGATCACGGGCGAGAACCAATGCGGGAATCACGATCCTGATGGTGATTGGTATTACGGAACGGATATCGCGGTCTCGCCGGATTACCGGCGACGCGGAATCGGCCGAAAATTCTATGAGTTGCGCAAGGATCTGGCGATGCGGCATAACAGGCGCGGAATCATCGCCGGTGGTCATATGCCCGATTTCGTCGATCACAAAGCGAAGATGTCGGCGCAGGAATACGTCGATCGCGTGGCCAGCGGCGAACTCTACGACGCCACCCTCACGTTTCAGATTGAGAATGGTTTTTCCATTGAGGGCGTCCTGGAGAACTACATCGAAGACGAAGCGACCGATGGTTGGTCAGCCCTGATCGTCTGGCACAATCCAGAACACTCGACCTAGCGGCTCGGCCAAGTCAGCAGACAGCGGAGGGTAGAACCCCGATAGAGGTCTGCCCGCCCCTGGCACGCGGGTCAAATTCAATCATGAGATAGAAGTTCTGGAGAAGTTCGAATGACGTCCGAATACTCGATCAAGAAGTCGAATGCCCACTACAAGGAGGCGGTCAAACGGTTGCCCCTGGGCGTAAGCTCCAATTACCGATCCTGGGGCCCCGACGAGACGCTCTACGTATCCCACGGCAAGGGCGGACGCCTTTGGGATATTGATGGCAATGAATACGTGGATTACCGAATGGGCTACGGCCCCGGAATCCTGGGCTACGCCGATGATCGCGTGGACCAAGCGGCACGGGATGGGATGAGCGTAGGGGGGCCGACGGCGCTCTCCACCGAGAGAGAGCATGCCGTAGCCCAGAGAATTGCCGGCATGGTTGATTCTGTAGATATGGTGCGGTTCGCCAATTCCGGGACTGAAGCCGTCATGGCGGGTTTGCGACTCGCTCGATCTTTCACCGGACGCAGCCGGCACATCATGATCGAGGGGGGCTACCACGGTCTTTCGGATGGCGTCCTTTGGGAGATGCATCACGAGCAGGACGAAAAGGGCGAGATCACTCTCGAGGTTCAGTCCGAGGGTCGAGGCGTTCCCACTTTGCTTCGCACGCTCTTTGAAACGGTCCCGCTGAACGATTCGGACAAGATCGAGCAGGTATTGCGAACCCAGGGAAACGATATCGCCGTTGTCTTGATCGAGGTGATCCTCGGCAACGCCGGAGGGATTGTTTCTGAACCGGGTTATCTCAAGCGCCTGCGATCTCTTTGCGACGAGTACGGCGTTGTTTTGATGGTGGACGAGGTCAAGACAGGGTTTCGCGTCGCGCGGGGTGGTGTCCAGGAATTGATGGGGGTGGAAGCGGATATTTGCACCTTCGCCAAGGCCATGGGCAACGGCTACCCGATCTCGGCGGTGGCGGGCAAGCGGGAGATCATGTCCACCATTGGCCCTGGGGGCTCGGCTCAAGGCGGAACGTATGCCGCACACCCGGTCTCACTGGCTGCGGCCGAGAAGACACTCGAGATCCTCGACGAAACCGATGCGCTGGAGCAGATCGTCGGATATGGCACGAAGATGCAGGAGGGGATCAGCCAGATTCTCTCTGCGCGGGGCGTTGAGCACGCCTGGAGCGGTCACCCCTCCATGTCGGGTGTGTTCTTTGCAGAGTCGGCTCCGCGCAATTATCGAGATTGGGCGAGCAGCGATTACGAACTCTATGAGGCTCTGGCCGCCCGGCTGATTCAGTCGGGTATTCTCGTCGAGCCCGATTCGCGCGAGCCATTCTTTGTTTCGTCGGCTCACGACGACTCGTGCCTCAACGAGACGATGGAAAAATTCGAGCGGTCCTTGGGCCTCGTTCTGGACGAGCGGGCAGAAGGGAAATAGCGATGTGGGGCTCAGACCATCAAAAACAGAAGGTGGAGATTTCTGAAGGAGACTCGGAGTGAGTGAGCGAGACGTCGTGGTTGTCGGTGGTGGGCATAACGGATTGGCTTGCGCAGCCTATCTCGCAGGCGCGGGGATGGATGTGCTTGTCCTCGAACGGAACTCTGAGGAGGGCGGCGCCGCGGTGACCCAGGAGCCCTGGCCGGGTTATCGGGTTTCATCTGCAGCTTATGTTGTGAGTCTGATGCCCGAGGAAGTGGTCCAGGAGTTGGAGCTCAAGAAATACGGCTACAACGTCACCGTGCTCGACCCCGATTATTTCGTTCCCTACACGGACGGCCAGTCCTTGATTCTATGGAGCGATACCCAGAAGGCCGCTGATTCGATCCGGCAATTTTCCAAGAAGGATGCCGAGGCCTACATCGAATTCGATCGCTATTTCCACAGGGTCGCTGATCTCATGCGCGACCTCCTCTTCGTCATCCCGCCGAATCTCAAAGTGGGCGAGATACCGCAAATTTTGCGGACGGCGATGAAATTGCGCCATTGGACCCGCAAGGATATTGCCGAAGTCGTTCGCCTCTTCACGGTTTCGGGGACCGATTTTCTCGATGAGTGGTTCGAGGATGATCGTGTCAAGGGTGCGCTGGGTACCCAGACGATCCTCGGCGCCTGGTGTGGCCCCATGAGCCCGGGCTCCGCCTACGTGCTCTTGCACCATTGGATCGGTCAGGCCGAGGGGATCTCAGGCGCCTGGGGATGGGCTCATGGCGGCATGGGTGCGGTGAGCCGAGCCATTGCCGACTCGGCGCGTGCCCGGGGTGCAGAAATTCGAAACGCCGCTCCGGTGCAACGCGTGGTCATCGAGGGAGGCCGTGCCGTGGGTGTCGAACTCGAAGATGGTGAGATCATCCGCGCCCGAAGAGTGATTTCCAGCGCGCATCCTTTGACTACCTACCTCGATCTGTTGGGCGAGGAAAATCTCGATGAGGAAGTCGTCCGCAACGTAAAGCGTTACCAGACCCGATCGGGAACCGTCAAAGTCAACCTTGCCCTCAACGAGTTGCCCACGCCCAAGGGCTGGCAAGGGGAGAATCCGGGTGCGCCCCATTCGGGAATTTTCGCCATCTCGCCTTCACTCGAATACCTCGAGCGGGCCTGGGATGACGCCAAATACGGCCGATCTTCGGCCAACCCCTACATTGAGGGTGTGTTCCCCACCTACTTCGAACCGAACCTGGCGCCGGATGGAAAGCACATGGCGCTCTTCTATACCCAATTTGGCCCCTATGAGTTGGCCGAGGGTTCCTGGGAGACCGAGCGCGAAAAATACGGAAAGAACGTGGTTCGGCTGGTGGATGAACACTGCCCCGGCTTTGCCGCCTCGGTGGAGCATATGGAAGTGCTCGCGCCGCCGGACCTTCAGGAACGCTATGGCCTGATCGGCGGCAATATCATGCAGGGCGAGATGTCCGTGAACCAGATGTTCTCGTTCCGGCCGATTCCCGACTATGGTGATTATCGATCACCGGTTTCGGGTTTCTATCTCTGCGGTTCGGGTACGCATCCCGGTGGTGGTGTTTCGGGGATTCCGGCTCGAAACTGCGCACAGGTGGTGGTGAGCGACAGGCGCCGGGACCGGATGCGTTTCTGGAAGCGCTGAGCGGGCGCTAATGCGATAGACGCAAGCGTCGAAGCCAGGCGAGCATTGCCGTCGCCAGGGCGATCGTCATCGTGGCATCGGGTTCGGGGACCGCGATGAGTTCGGGGAAAGTTTTCGTGTCCGAGCCTTCGGTGCTCGTGGAGACGAGGGCAACGGTATAGGTACCGGTATCCGTGTAGGTATGCGTGGGATTTTGGAGATCTGAGGTCGTGCCGTCGCCGAAATCCCAAAGCCAGGAGGTCGGAAGACCGCTCGAGGTGTCGATGAAGGAAATCTCCAGGGGCGCATTGCCAGAAGTGACGCTCGCGGAAAACGAAGTCGTACCAGGCAACGTACCCAGGGTCGCTTGAATCTCCTGGGCGGCCCGTTGCCCCGACTGAACAGCGCCGGGCACCGTCGAGGGGGCAGAGTTGTGCGTGGCCTCGCCGGCGAAGAAGAGCAACGCGTCGACGGGTTCGGCCAGAACCTCCCTCATGCTGGGCCCAACCGGGAGATAGGTCCCCGGCACAGGGTATGAATACGTGCCGCGAACGAAGGGATCCTCCGTCCAATTCTGCACGATCCCGTCGATGAAGAGCCCCGAGGCCTGGCCCGAGAACATGATATCCAGATCCGAGAGCGCCTGGCTCAAGATGGCGCTGTCGCTGCCCAATGCTGTCAGGAACTCGGCATTTTCGCCCATGATGAAGCAGGTGAGAACATAACTTGTCGTACCCGTCTTGTATTTCCCAGGCACCCAGCACATTCCCGTCGGACCTTCGGACATGAGCGCGAACATACGGTTCTCATTCCAGAAGGGCGCGCTGAAGCGCAGAAAAACCTTCATGCCATTGCCCATGCCGATGGTGTTATAGGACGCCACTTTTTCGGCGGGAAGATCGGGGTCGAAGTCGATGACTTCCGCTTGAAGAACCCCTACCGAAACCGTCATCAAAACTACATCCCCGTAGTGGCTGACCCCGTGCGTATCAACGACGACGGGCTGAAGTCCGCCTGTTTCGACACGGACCACCGGGCTCTCGTAGAGGATTCGGCCCAGGATCGGGTCGAAATAAAGCTGGTCCAGGGCTGCGAGATAGCCGGAATTGGCCAAGCCGTAGAGATCCGATCCGAAAGGCCATAGCGCTTCCTGGTGCGCGAGGCTGCGCAGGCCGATCCGGGTGATCGAAGTGCCAAAGTCCGCACCGAGTTGGCCATCGTAGAGGTGGTATGCGCGGTGACTTGGGCCGACCCCGTGCGTGGCTGCCAGGTGGTCCGAAAGCAGGACGTCGCTGGGATCACCCGAGTGCAAGATGATATGGTCAAAGAAATCCCAGTAGTCGAAGATGTCGGCGTCTCCCGTGGCATTCGCCCACACCGAGTTTCCTCCGATTTCGATCCGTTCATCCTGACTATTCGAATAGGTCCAGATCGGGGTTTGAATCAGGGGCGGAGAAAGGGAGGCGATATCGTTGTAGATGAAATTATTCAGCGGGCCGTAGAGTTCTTCGGCGCCGAGTTCGATGCCCACGTCACCGAGGAGTCCCTCTTGGACCCGGCCACCATGCCGATTAGTCGCTTCGACGACGAGCACGTCATACCCCGCCAGGTCGAGGGCGTACGCGGCATAGAGCCCGGATACCCCGGCCCCGACGATGACCACGTCGTGATCGGTGTAGGCGGTTGCATTTCCGCCCAGGAAAACCGGGAGGAGGGCTCCCCATAAGAGCATTTTTCCAAGAGTTCGGATGGCAGGGCCTCGTTTCAACATGCCCTGCATCTTCCGCTTTTGAGCACTCCGTGGCAATGAAAATTTCAGCGCGAAATCAGGCCCAGGGACCCGTCCAATTCCTGCGGAATGGTATCGCGACCACAGTTGCTCTGGCGCTCGCGTGAATGCAAACTAGGGGGGCTTCACTCCATGTGGGTGTTTCTCTGATTGGATACAGGTGGTGGCAGGCCTATGAGTGCGGTGGAAGGGACCCTCATGAACGACGAAGTCGTGATCACGTGTGCGGTGACGGGCTCGGGCGATACCGCGAAGCTTCACCCCGACCTGCCGATTACGCCCGAGCAGATCGCTCGCTCTGCGACGGAAGCGGCCAAGGCCGGGGCGGCGGTTGTCCATATCCACGTACGCGATCCGGCAACGGGCGCGCCCGCGCGGGATCCAGCGCTCTATCGCGAAGTGGTCGAACGGATTCGCGAGAAGGACAGCGACGTGATCCTGAATCTCACCGCGGGCATGGGGGGAGACCTGATCGTTGGCGAGGAGGACCCCGCGGTCCCGGGCGAGGGTACGGATTTTGTGACACCCCTCGAGCGGCTCGCCCATGTCGAAGCTCTGCTTCCCGAGATCTGCAGCCTCGACTGCGGCACCATGAATTTCGGCGACGACCGCTACGTCATGATCAACCCGCCCCCGCACCTTCGGCTGATGGCCGAACGCATCAGGGACCTCGGGGTCAAGCCCGAACTCGAAATTTTCGACACCGGCCACTTCTGGTTCGCACAGCAACTGGCCGGGTCGGGTCTCCTGGGGGAACGGCCCCTCTACCAATTCTGCCAGGGCATCGCCTGGGGCATGCCCGCTGACGTGGGCCTACTCAAGAATATGGTCGACCAGCTTCCCCCCGATGCCTTCTGGACGAGTTTTTCCATCAGCCGAATGCAGATACCCTGGGCGGCCCAATCGGTGCTTCTTGGCGGACATGTCCGGGTGGGACTCGAGGACAATCTCTACCTCGAGCGGGGCAAACTCGCGAGCAACCCCCAATTGGTGGAGAAGGCCGCGCGGTTGATCCACGAACTCGGCGCCTCGGTGGCGGATCCCGGGCGTGCCCGAACGCTCATGGGCCTGCCCCCCCGCGCTTGAGGCTTCGTCGGGGCGCTTAGCTCAGTCGATGACGGGCCGAATCCGGAAGAGCCAGATGTCTTCGGGCAAATCCTCCGGAGATCTTTCCCCCAGTTCGGGGTATTTGGCCGCGATGGACTCCTGATACTCTGCCAGATCCAGGGGCCACACGCGTTCGGCTTTCGCGGGGTAGACCTTGTTGCCCACTTTGATCCGCACGCTCGATTCCTCGAGGACGTATTGGGTCCAGTCTTTTCCGGAGCCGTTCTGAGCCGGTATATAGAGATCGCCCTCGTGGACGAAACACAAGGTCGTCACCGAGTGCGGATCCAGGGGGCGGGTCTCGATGGCGATCGTCGAATATTCGTCAGTGAATTTCCAATCTTTCGGATAGGGAGAAAAATCGCCCTGAAGCTCCTTGCCCGAGATCATGAAAATGGGATCCCCTCGGAAGAGCCAGACTCCGACGAGGATGAGGGCGAGAACTCCGAGCGCCATACCGATTTTCTTTAGGTTCATATCACCCTCTCTCCCTCAGCGATGCTTCTGAGCCCGGGCTGCCGGGACGTCAATGAAGTCCCATCTTGCCATAGCGGGCGGCTCCCATCGACCAATTGGCGGATAAAGGCCGGGCGCGAGTCCGCGCCTCTCGGCTCAAGGTTTGGGGCAGCACGCCCCAGGGCCCCCGGTTCTCGGCCTATTCCCGCTCTTTTTGGGGAACGGAAAAATCTTTTCGAGCATGGAGTTCGGCCTTCTCAAGCGAGGCCGAAGGTCTCGGCTGTTTTCCGGATGAAGTCGAGGACTCCATCTCGGGCGCTGACTTCACCGCTGCCCGTCATGTCCGCCATGGAGCGCATCAGGATCAACCGGTCTACACCCAGGTCTTCAAAACGCTTGACCGTGTCCCGGTCCACCGGCCCCGGAGGCGTAATACTGATTTCCAGTTTTCCGAGCGATTCCGGGCGCTCGATTTCCTTTGCGGCGTCCTCCAGTCCGCGGAGGGCGGAGGTGGTTGCTTCGAGATCCTGGAAGAACCCGTACCAACCGTTGCCCCGGGCCACGGCTCGCCGATGCGCTGCGGGGGACATGCCGCCCACGAGGATCGGGGGGTGGGGGCGCTGCTTGGGCAGCGGACGCGACTGAATTCCGCTGAAGCGGGTGAAGCGTCCGCTGAATTCGGGTTTTTCCTGGGTCCAAAGGGTGCGGATGACTTCGATGTGCTCGTCCATGCGCGCCCCGCGCTCGGCGAAGGGAATGCCGAGGGTCTCGTATTCGCCGGGCACGTAGCCCACGCCGGCACCGAAGAGAAGCCTTCCGCCCGAGAGCACATCGATGCCCGCGAGCTCCTTGGCGAGCACCACGGGATTGCGCTGGGGAAGGAGAATGATTCCCGACCCCAGCAGAAGGGTCTGGCTATGCGCCGCCGCAAAAGCAAGCGCGGCCACCGAGTCGAGAAAGGGGGTTTCGGGGGCAGCGGGCGAGGGGGGTGCCGGGGGATCGATCAGCACCACGTGCTCGCCGGTCCAGATGGATTCAAAGCCGGCTTCCTCGGTGGTGCGAACCAGGGCGGCCATGTTCTCCGCGTCGCAGAAGGGTCCCATATTGAGACCGAAATATCCGAATTTCATGGCGTCCTCCTTGGGCTCCAGTCGATTGCTCATTATGGCCGACAAGGGGCCATTTCGCCGCCGAGGAGCGATAAGCTCAAGTTGGGCGGATGCTAGGGCGTAAACCAGGCTCGGGGAGGCTAGGCCATGAAGGCGCGTATCTTCATCTTGGCCGCTGCCGTGCTCTTCTCCACCGGAGGTCTCGCCATCAAGGCTACCGGGCTCGGTGCATGGCAAGTCGCAGGCCTGCGATCGGGCATTGCTTGTCTGGTTCTGGTCCTGGTCTATCCCACTGTTTTCAGGACGATCAGCCGAAGGGTCTGGCCCGTTGCAATCGCCTACGCGGCGACTCTGCTTCTTTTTACATTGGCGACCAAGAACACCACGGCAGCGAACGCGATTTTTACCCAGAACGCCTCCTTGTTCTGGATTCTCCTGCTTTCCCGTCCCCTCTTGGGCGAGCCCGTGGGCCCAAAACAGATTGGCCTGGCGTTTGGCTTGGCGCTGGGTGTTCTCTGCCTTTTTTTAGCAGTCCCGAATTCGCAGGACACCGCCCCGGATCCCGCCCTGGGCAACGCCTTCGCGGTGGGGTCGAGCTTGGCCTCGGGTCTGATGATTTTGGGTATACGCGGCCTGGCTCGCCGGGAGGAAGCGGGCACCGAAACCGCTTTGGCAGCGACGGTTCTCGGGAACGGACTCCTCTTCTTGTTTTGTCTACCCATGATGGATGCGCCTGTGGATCTCGCACCGGCGGATTGGCTTTGGGTGGTCTACTTGGGGGCTTTCCAGATCGCCCTGGCCTATGTGTGGCTGGTTCGAGGTGCGCGGGGCGTTCCCGCTTTCGAAATTTCCCTGCTTCTCCTACTGGAAGCCGTTCTCAACCCGCTTTGGACCTACCTGGTGCTGGGTGAAAGGATGGGAAGCTTGGCGGTGCTTGGGGGGGGAATCGTGCTGGGCGTGCTCGCGGTCAACGCCCTCATCGCGCCGGCCGAGGATTGAGCCGAGCCCCGGAGACCCGCTCCCGCCCCAGGCTGATGGCCGATTTCGCCGACGGGTATGCGCAGAAAAGGTGGTAGACTCAGGCACCCTTAAGCGCTCCACACGAATATCGCGAAGCGCGTATGAAGGAGTCAGGACATGGCAATCGAAGGCGGCTGTTATTGCGGCGAGGTGCGTTACGAAGCGGGGGGCGATGCGCTCTTCAAGGGGCAATGTCATTGCCGCGAGTGCCAGTATGTTTCAGGCGGTGGCCCGAACTTCTTGATGGGAATGCCCGAAGCGACCTTCTCCTATATAAAGGGCGAGCCCAAGGGCTTTACGCGAAGCGATCTGGAAAGCCCGGTTACCCGGGATTTCTGCGCCGCATGCGGAACCCATCTTCTCTCACGTGTTCCGGGAATGCCCGGCGTGATGTTCATCAAGGTGGGTACCCTCGACGATCCGAATCAATTCGGTTCTTCGCAGATGGTGATCTTCACCGTCGATCAGCAGAGCTTTCATCAATTGCCCGAAGGCGTGCCGACCTTCGAGCGCGGGCCGGGTTGAGCAAGGCTCTCGAGTCGGGCAGGAGAGGGCGCTGATTCAGCGCGTCTCGCCCGGCGTGAAGCGGTAGATCTCTTCGTCGGCGATGCGGCGCTCGGCGATGCCATCGAAGCCCTCCCCGCCGCCGCTATAGCTGTCTTCGCATAGGACGCGGCCGTCAGCGTCAAATTCCCAGACGATGAGCAAGCGCTGCCGGTAGAGGTAGAGGGAGTCGGGGTCGGGAACTTCGACCCCCATGCCCCCGAGCACCGCGCCCGGGTAGGCCATCTTGAGTTCG
>JAAZXM010000110.1 GCA_014240165.1 Myxococcales bacterium
GCGAGCGGGAGAGCAAGTGCCAGGGCGAGAGAGCCGCGGGCGGACACGGCCAGGGCCACCATCCAGAGCAGCGTGGAGAACAAAATGAGACCCGCACTGGGACGGCCGCGTTCCGCCAGGCGTCGGCCATAGCGAATCAGCGGCCAACATCAGCTAAAGATGATCGCCAGCCCGAGCGAGAACGGGCTGCGGGTCAGGCCGAAGCTCGTCCAGAAGACCACCCCCATGACGACCGCCACTCCCTCCATCCAGAGCAGAAAGAGGCACAGCAGTTCCACCTCGGCGGGCAACGGTTCGGCCGCACGCTCGCCTTCCGGGTCATCTATGAGACGCGCTCCGTGCTCATCCATGCTGGACCATTGTCTTTCTACGCGCCGAGCAGCTTCGCCATCTTCTCGAGTAGCCGCGGCAACTCCACTGGCTTGGTGTCGAAGTCGTCGCAGCCCGCCTCGAGAGCCTTCTCCCGGTCACCCTCCATTGCGTGGGCCGTGAGCGCGATCACCGGGGTTTTGGCCAGCCCGGCTTCGGCCTTGATCCGGCGCGTCGCTTCCCAACCGTCGAGCCCGGGTAGACTCAGGTCCATCAGGATGAGATCCGGCCGCTGCTCTATCGCCGAGGCCACGCCCTCAGCACCGTCGACCGCCACCTCTACGTCGAAGCCACGCTTTTGGAGCCTCCGCGACAGCATGTCGCGGTTCATCTCGTTGTCCTCGACCAGCAGGATCTTCGCCATGGCTTCGCGTTCCCCTCTTTCGCCCCGATCTATCAGCGGGCGGCGTGCACGTAGCGGACAGAAAATTCGGAGGCCCATTCTACACTGTCGTCCGCGTAGGGTACAGGTCGCCGGTCATGGGCCCAACCGTCTCACCCACCACCCCCAACAAAGTCACCCCCAGCCTAAGTGACCGAGGGCATTGGACAAAGCTGGAGCGCGAGACCGGTCTCGCGAGCCCGGCGCGGCTTCGCCGCGCTGGGCGATGAAAGGCCAGCGGAGCTGATCCTTTACCGGTGAGCCTCAGCTTGGGAAGCCAACCCAAGGGCAAGGACTCACGCAGGGCTACGCTCATTGGCCTGCACGGAGATGCCCAAGCTCGCGCCTCACCGAGCGCCAATCCGGCCAGCACGGAGCAGACCGCACGCTGGGTATCGCCCCAATGAAGCCAGCTCAGACGAAGAAGGGCTTCAGCGTCCTCCACCACTAACAGGCGCTTGACGTTTCAGTCCGGTGGGTAGCCGTACTCGGCAAGCAACTCATCGACACCTGCCTCACTGAGCACGGAGAGCTGTTCACGGGAGAGAGTCTTTCGCCAACGGCCTCGTCCGTCAAAGAGGGGCTGGTTGACCTGCCAATTGCGGTGAACCTCGAAGTTGGCTCCGGTGGCGTCGGGCGGCTGGCGTACCTTGGCTGCGAGGTAACGACGCGGGCGGAGATGGTGCTGCAGGCACTCCTCCTCAAATTCTTCCCCGACAAATTCCAAAATCTCTTTGAGCGTCGCGGCGGAGTCTGCGACCAGGTCTTCGTATTTGATCACCCGAACACGAGGATGATCCCAATGCGGCCTGCCCGTAATGTTGTCACTGATCCAGCGGCGGGCGCCGTATTCGAGAGATCCAGTGCGCTCAAAGAGAGAATTCGCCACGTCGCGGCCATCGCGCAGCATGAGGATGACCCGTGCCTCAGGGGACATCGAAAGCAAGGTGTCGAGATGGCTGATGTTGTCGTTGGTCTTCTCGACCCAACGGTGCTTACCGTTACCAACGGTTAAAAAATTGAAGAGTGGCGGCAGAATCGGCGTCAGTCGGCTGGGGCCCACGCGCGTCGAACCCGGAATCGCGTAGAGCCGCGAGTGGCTATCGAGAAGCACGAGCATGATCGTCGTGCCGCTGTGTGGCGCACCCACGATGAAGATGGGGCCACCGTCGATTTTCGTTCCTTTAACCCAGCGCTCGAAAGGTGCCCGAACCACAGTCGGCAAGAGAAGCAAAGTTTGAAGTGCGACCAGCTTGAGATTCACCTGTTCTCCTCATGGATTGAAGCGCGTGTCGCATGTCTTGGCTCTCTAAGCAACTCATCCGCCAGCGACGCTCGTGGGGCGTTGTGCAAGGCTGGCGCGATGGCAAAGTTTATCGGCCGCACGCAGAAACGCTCTAAGCGTCCGGGCCCGATCCTAACCCGGGTCAGATTGGACCGCACGCCCCATGACTCCCAAGGCATCCCAAGAGTCCGAACAACAGTCACCGAGGCTTATGGATGGCTACCCAACGAAGCCGAGCGAAGAGTGGATGCTATCGCGGAGCTTCTGCTGAGTGCCGACCACATCGACGCCGTAGAGCAACTCTTCTGGGAAGCCGACGCTGCCTTATCGTTCTTCTTTCAGGATGGCTTCGATGCCCCAACGACTCTATTTTCGAGCCCAAGTACGAAGCAAGCCGCCACAAAGTCTTGCCCATAGGGGGACTACAATCGACACAGAGCCCGCTTTGGGCGTCGGCCGCGAAGCACGGAATTCGAAGGGACTCCGCTCCAGGCCGAGCACCGGACGACCTGCCGCATTACTTGCGTGTCACTACCACCGGTAAACGCGTGTAGCCCTTCACGAAGGACGAAAGGGTGCGGCTCGGTTCTTCCTGTACTTCGATTTTCTCGAAGCGTTGCAGGATCTCCTCCCATAGGACCCGAAGCTGTAGCTCCGCGAGGCGGCTACCCATGCAGAAATGCGTGCCGTGACCGAAAGAGAGATGGCGGTTCGCATTGGGACGTTCGATGTCCAGAGCATCCCCATCCTCGAAGACATCTTCATCGCGATTTCCGGACACGTACCACATCAGCAACTGGTCATGCTTCTGGATCGGCTTGCCCGCGAGTTCGCAATTTCGCGTCGCGGTCCGTCGCATGTAGGAGAGCGGCGTCTGCCAGCGGATAATCTCGGGCACAAAGTTCTTGACGAGTCCGTGATCCGCCATGAGCAAGGCGTACTGCTCGGGGAATTTGTTGAGTGCATAGACGCTCCCAGACATGGTGTTTCGCGTCGTGTCATTGCCGCCCACGATCAGAAGAAGCAAGTTGCCCAAGTGGTCTGCTGCGACCATATGCTTGGTCGCTTCTCCGTGGACCAGCATCGAAACCAGATCATTCCCTTCTGGCCGATTTCGCCGATCATCCCAAAGCCGCGAAAAGTACGAAACACACTCCATCATCTCTTCGCGCTTCTGGGTCTGGGATTCCACAACACCGCCGGGCTGCGGAATAGCGAAAACAATGTCGGACCATCGCGTCAGCTTTCGCCGATCCTCGTAGGGAAAGTCGAAGAGCGTCGCGAGCATCGCCGTCGTCAACTCGATTGACACGGTATCCACCCAGTCGAATGTCTCGCCTTCAGGAAGCGAATCGAGCAACTCGCAGGTCCGCTCACGGATCAGCGGCTCGAGGCGCGTAAGGTTACGCGGCGCAACCGACGGCCGGACCGCCTTGCGCTGTTCTGTTTGCCCGGGCGGATCCTGGGCGATGAAAGCTGGATTCCCCGGCCTAAAGAAAGTGGGAGCCGGCGAACCAACAGGAAAACCCAAGGTGATCCCTTCCGCGGATGAAAAGGTCTCCCAATCAGAACTCACCGTCTTGATATCGTCGTATTTCGTCACCGACCAATACCGTCCGGCCGATTCGATTTCATTGAAGTGAACGGGATCCTCTTTCCTCAGCCGCTCGAAGTGGCCCTGCCAGCGGTTTTCGCAGAAGAGATTTGCGTTTAGCGGATTGATGTCTTCGAGAGCGAGTTCCTGGGCAGCCGGCACATCGCGGCCCGCATCCGCCTGCTCTTGCTCTGGGGTCCGGAACTCGCCCGACGTCGGCTTCAACTGCTCGGCGACTGTCTCACCCATCTTCCTGGTTTCTCCATCCGTCAACGCCGCAATCGTTGCGCGTTTCGTTTTTGGGGACTCAACGCCGACGTGTCCTTACGTTGACAAAGAGCCCTCTAAATGTCAAATTGTCAAAAGTGAGCAACCCCACCGATCCCAAACGCCAGGCGATCCTTGAGTCCGCGTTTACCCAATTCAGTCGCTATGGCTTTCGCCGAACCTCGATGGAGGACATCGCGAAGGAAATGGGGATCTCTCGGGCTTCCCTTTATTCTCACTTCAAGAACAAGGAAGAAATCTTTCGGTGCTTGTCGGCGTCATTGCATGAGGACACTCTTGGCCATGCTGAGCGTTGTTTGAAGGGGGACCCTGCCCCAGGCGACGAACCAATTGATCTGGCTGCTCGAGTGGAGGACGCCCTTGTCGCCCGCTTTGCCCCCTTTCTGGAGGTGGTCACCCAGTCGGAGCACGGAAGTGAGATCTACGACGAAAACAATCGACTCTGTGGTGACCTCGTCCTGGGTTCACATGAGCGTTTTCAAGCGATGCTCGCAAACACGATGAAAACTGCCGTCCGTGCGGGCGACAAGGGCGTCCTCCACTCGAG
>JAAZXM010000111.1 GCA_014240165.1 Myxococcales bacterium
CTGGCGTGCGAGTTCCACTTCGCTGCGCGCCAGGTGGATGCGCAGTTCGGCGGCTTCGGCGGCGGTGATCGTATTCTTGTTCGCGGCTTCGCCCAGGGCGGCATGGGCGCTTTCGAGCGCGGCCTGGGCCGCGGCGATGTCGGTCATCTGGAGCGCCGCGCGGGCGGCGTTGGCTTCGGCCTGGGCGAGGGCCCGGGCGTTGCTCGACTCTCGGGCCAGGCGGGCGCTGCGCTGGTAGGCCTCGAGTGCGGCCTTTGGATGACCCGCCAGGGCGCGCTCGCTGCCCAGGTTGTTGAGCAGCGCGGCGGCCAGGCCCCGGGTGGTGTCGCCGGGCCCGGCGTCTTCGGGCGACGTCTCCACCAGGGCCAGGGCCCGGGTAAGAGAAGCCTCGGCATCGGAGAACTGGCCCTGGGCCACTTGGGCGTTGGCCAGGGCGCCGAGCGCTGCGGCCTGCCGGTCGGCGTCGCCCGATGCCTGGGCCAGGGCCAGAGCCTCGGCCAGGGGAGCGAGGGAATCCGCGAAGGCGCCGGCGGCCTGTTGGCTCTCGGCCAGTCCGCGCAGGGCATCGGCCTGGGCCCCGGCGTTGCCGCTGGCGGCGGCCTTTTGCTGGACGCTTTCGAAAGCGTTGGCCGCACGGCCTGCGCGGCCACCGCGCAGGGTCTCGCCGGCGTTGTGGAGCGCCAGGGCGAGGGTCTCCGGGGCGGGGCCACCGCCCGCCAAGTTGGCGGCTTCGTTCGGCGACGCGCCGGGCCAGTCATCGGCGGCGCTCGTTCCGGTCAGCGGGCTGCCCATGGGCGCCAGGGCGAGGAGCGGGGCTTCGGGGGAGAACGAGCGGCCGGGCCAGCGCGCCACCGCGAGGCGACCGGCGCCTTCGGCGCCCGTCTGCTCGGCGCCGCATTGGGCCAGCAGCAGCGAGGCGGCGTCGAGGTAGTGGATCGCCGGGGGCCGCGCCTGGCTGTCCAGGGCGGTCTCGGGGTTGTTGATCACCACGCTGCCCCCGGTGCCGTCGGTGGGGCCGTCGGCACTGATGTCGCAGTCCGGGCACGCGAGCACCGCCTCGGCGTGGATCGAGATGTCGCCGCCCCGGGCAGCGCGGTTTGCGCCGCCTCCGCCGCCGTCATCATTCTCATTGGGGGGCGTGTCGGTGCCGCCATCACCGCCTGTGCCTCCGGTTGCCTTCGCGAGGATCGCGCTGCCATCGCGCAGCACCAGGGCAGTGGTGGGCTCTTCCGGGGTGCCGATCTGGATGCTGCCGCCGAGGCCGGTGTCGACGCTGGCCTCGACTGTGCTGCCGTCCTCGAGGAGCATCCATTCCTCGGCCACCACAGTGATATTGCCTTCGCTCAGGTGGGCGGAGGGTTCGCCCGGCCCGAGGTTTGAAGGCACTTCGGGGCCCTCGGCGGCGAACACGCTGATGGTGCTGGCCCCGGAGAGCCGGACGCGGTCGGCGTCGACGTCGATGCGCCCGGCGTTGCCCGGGGCGGCGCCGAGAGAAGCGACCGTTCCGGTGCTCGAACTTCGTAGGCTGGATCCGCCGAGCAGGGCGAGCCGGTCGGCTTCGATCTGGATCTTCCCGGCATGGCCCTGACCCGCGGTGTCCACGGCCAGAACTGCCCCGTCGCCCAATAAGATATCGCCGGCTGTCACCAGGATGTCGCCCGCCCGCGCGCCGGCCAGGCCGAAACCGGGATTGCGCGATTGGATCGCCGAGGCGCTGGCCGGTTCTCCACCGGTGGACGCCTCGCCACCCCGGCCCGAGAGTTCCAGGCGTTCGGATGCCCGCAGGGTGATGTCACCCGAGGCCTGGCCGTAGGCGAAGGTGGTGACCTCGGCGCCGTCCTGGAGTTTGATCACAGGGGCGTCGAGGGTGATGGCCCCGGTGCTGCCGTTCGCGTCTACCGCCGAGCCTACGGTGAGAATATCCGCCGAGCCGAACTGGAGCCGCGCGAAGATCTGGACGAGGTCGTTGAAGTTGTTCTGCAGGATCAGGGAGCCGATGGGCGAATTGGCCTGCGAGCTTCCATGGAGCCGAATGCCGCTGGCGGCGCTCATGTGAATGTTACCGCCGCTTTCGACGCCCACCTGGTTCAGGCTGAAGACGGCCGCGCCGTCGGTGAGCCGGATCTGGTCGGCGGCGATCGTGATGTTGCCTCCGGCCGAGGTGTTGCGGTTGTTGATACGGATGGCCGATCCCCGGCTATCGGCGGGGTCGGTTCCCGAGAGTGAAATACTGTCGGTCGCGACGAGATCGATATCCTGGTTTGTTGAGTAAATGGTCGCGCCCTCCAGGAGATCGATGCCCCCGGCTTCGAGAGTGATGGAGCCCGCGACTGCGCGGCGGCTGGACGCCGATACACCGCATCCGACGTCATTGCCCCCGCAGAGCACCGACCCGTTCAGGACGATGCGCTGGCTCGCATCGCCAAGAAAGCCGAAAGCTTCGGGGCGAGCGGTGGCGAGGGTGGGCACCTGCCCGCCCGCCTGGGCTTCGAAATTCTGGGTCTCGCCGTCTGCGTCGAAGGCGAGTGAGTCGGAAGTGCTCACCGCAAGCGAGCCGCCGACATTCAGCGTCGCGTCGTCCCCGAAGATCACGCCTTGCGGACTGAGCCAGTAGAGGTTGGCGGCGTTGGTGTTCGCGCCGGTTTTCGTATCCACCGATCCCTCGAAGATCGTCACGCTGTCGGGCACCCGAATCACGATGTTCTCGGTGGGATAATCGGCGTGAAAATTCGCGGTGTCGCCGCTGGCGAGTTCGAACACGCCGAAGCTGTGCAGGAGGTTGATCCCGCTGCTGCCCCCGGGCCGGCTTCCGTGGCTCTCACCGATGTCGAAGACTCCGCCTGTCCCGGGTATCACCAGCGGGCCGCTCCCGAGGCTGCCGTCCCGGGTGAGGGTGCTGCTCGTGAGCAGGTTGTCCGCGGAGGCGGCCATTGCCCCGCAAAGCGCAAAGGTCACCCACAACACGAGTCCGAGCGAACGCAAGGGGGGCTCGGGGTTTCGCCTCGCGTCCTTGGAAGGGTTGGGACTGCTCATGGGTGTCTCTCCGGTTTTCGCGGCCATGCTTCTGCCCGGACATCCCGCGGATGGGGCCTGGGCACAGGACCTCAGCATAGGCCGCCCGCCGGGAATGCTACGTGAAGTGCTTCACAGCCTCTCGCCTTTTTCGCCCCAGGGCGAGCAGTGCCGCGATGCCCGCGAGCCATGCAGCGCTGGCGGCGGGTTCGGGCACGGGGATGGGGATGTCCTGGGGGAGGGCCGGGGGTTTGGCATTGCCCTGGGTGTCGGTGAGCATG
The DNA here is from genome assembly GCA_014240165.1 of Myxococcales bacterium. Lineage (GTDB taxonomy): Bacteria > Myxococcota_A > UBA9160 > UBA9160 > UBA4427 > JAZXM01. The sequence continues at coordinate 3,294 of JAAZXM010000111.1, forward strand.
CCGGTGGTGTCCACCGTGGCCGGGGGCAGTAGGGCGCTCGTGGTGAGGCGGGTTTCGGTGGGTTTTTCCGGAGTGGGAAGCTGGTAGAAACCGTCGGGACGCGATTCGTATCGGGGCTGGGCGTTGACGCCCAGGTCGTTGGCCAAGGTGGTGGTTTCGAAGACGCCGGGGGCGGTTTCGTTGACCTCCAGCAGCACAGCCTGGATCACCACCGGCTCGGTGCGCTGGGGCGGCGGATAGACCGGGGCCTGGGTAAGGGGTTCGGCGGCGATCTGGACGTTGGCGACGGGGGCCAGGGGCTCCGTGGTGGCAGGGTCGGTCCTCGAGGCCACGAGTTTCAGGCCGCTGGTCTCGGGAAGCGTGATGGTGAGCTGGTTCAACTCCTCGATGGTGATGTCCGGGTAGGCGTTCTCGCCCAATGTATGGAGACCAGTCTCGAAGGCCTCACCCACGGGCCAACGCACCCTCTCGCCGCCCCCGGGCAGGACTTCGAGGATGCGGACGTTGTAGAGGGGGATCAAGTTGCAACTCGCGCAGGCGAAGTTGAACTGCACCTCCCAGGTCACCACCGGAACGCTCTCCTGATCCCATGAAGCCGGGGTGATGCCCGCATTGGTGAGATCCGCCGTGGAGTCGCCCACCACGTAGCGGAGATAGTGGTAGAGGGGGTTGTGGTGGTCGCCGGTTTCGTTGCCGCCGCAATCGGGCGGCTCGGTGACGGGGCAGCCCGGGCTCGCGCATTGGGCCAGGACGGCGTTGGCGCCGTCATCGAAATAATCCATCACGGCGGGGTCGCCCGAGTGGGTCTCGCCGGTACAGCCCGCAAGGCCGCCGCGCAGCACGTGGCGCAGGCCGTAGAGATGGCCCGCCTCGTGGGCCACGTGTTCGACGAGGCTGGCGAGTGCGGCGGCATAGCCGGGGTCGGTGGCGGGGGGCACGGTGCCGGGGTCGATGATCACGCTGCCGAGACCACCGGTGCAGCTTCGGCTGAAGCGGTTGACCCCGGTCCACGCGAGGCCGTCCAAGCCGCCGAAGTTGGTGTCGGTGATGGCGCTGCGGTCGATGAT
>JAAZXM010000112.1 GCA_014240165.1 Myxococcales bacterium
TCCGAGTCGCTGTCCCGCAGGCAGCGTTCCGGACCCCCTTCGCCGCGACTGCAGATCGGAACGTTCCCCAGCAGCCGACCGCTTCGGGGGCGGTTGCGATAGACCCCGGCGGGCTGGTGCAGGCCGGCCTCCACCCCCATGCTGTATTGGCGGCTTGCAAAGAAGAGCGCGGTTGTGAAGCCCGGGGTCTCCATCACCCAGCAGTTCAACCGCTCGAAGAGGGTGAGGTCCGGCCCGCCGCAACGAGTGCGCAAGCCGAAGCCCTCGGCGTGGTCGGTGATGGCCATGAAGTCGAGCGGACGCGAGAGCTGCATGAGTTCACCGCCGGGGCTCTTTAGCGGTTCGCCCCGAGCAAATCGATAGGCATCCTCGGGCGTTGCCGTCGTGCCGAAGAGGACGGCATCCAGGCTCTCGGTCGTGTGTACATGGAGCTCGCCCCAGTAGACGTTCTTCAGCGCGTCGTAGGGCCGGGGCTCGAGCGCGAGCATCTCGGGAACTTTGACTCGGCTGTCGTCCTGCTTGGCCAGGTCTTCGGGAGCGGTGGTCGGCGTGATCGCTTGCCCCAGCTCATAGATAGGCCGCACGACCACCAGACCAAAGACCACGACGGCCAGGGCGACGAGTGCTCCAAAGCCCAACACAATCTTCTTCAACATCAATTGCCTCCCTCTTATAGGCCTGCTCGGCGTTTCGCTCCTGGAATTCCGCCATCTGCACTGGCGCTTTATCGTTCACTTTTCGGAGAGACAAGATCGAGGCGCAGAATGTCACGCTTTGGCGGAAACCCCATCGCGAAGCGTACCGGAAACGAGAGCGGAAACCCCACAGCCACTCGCTCGAACTCTTCACCTGTGATCGGTACGGCTATATAGTCCGCAACAACATTGTCCTTTTCGACGATGATTTCAGGATTCTCCACTGCGTTGTGGTACCAGCCCCGAGGCCAATGATGGGCCGACACATAGAGCTTTCCATCCATTTCGAAGCCGGCCACTCGCCGGTGGCTCACGTCACCGGACGAATTGGTGATCCCAAGCTCGATTACTTCTACCCTGTCCTTCAGATAGTCTGGTACCGAATTGGGTTGAAGGTACCCGAGGATGAAGCCCTCGAAGAAAATGACAAAGGCGATGTAGACGATCGCCAAAATTCCCAACCACTTGAAAAGCTTCATGCCAACTCCTGTTGTGATTGTTTTGGGTAGGAACTTGAAGAGCCGGTCCTCGCCTCCCGCTCTCAGATGACCTACACGCTCAGCTTGCCTGACGCTTGGCCCAGCCAAGGCTGTTCGAAAGACCCAGTGTCGTGAGTATCAGCGCAAGGAGTAGCCGCGGATCTCCGGCATGCCCCCATGGGTCGGCGGGAAACGCGATCGTTTTGTTCATTGCAGCGATTTTGAACTCGTGCGGGCCTTGAAAATCCGGGTTGCCCGCGATCTCGAGCATGTCGCGTCGGCTGCGGTAGCGCATCAAGCCGACCGTCGTCCATCGGTCCGCTCCTTCAATTCCCCATATGTCGAGAGCCGGTGAAGTCGCGCTACCAAAGAGGACCGGGTGTGACGCTCTTTTGAGAAGCTCCGGGTACATGTGCTCCATGTAGCGGTTCATCAGATCCTCGGCCGTGGCGTCCTCGGGCACGCCCTCCATTTGGGGTGGCGGGTCGTTCATTTCGATGAGATTGACCATCACGAAGTCATCCCCGGTATCGGACTCGAGGAACTCTCGCATCTTGGCAATGTCCTCCGGTGCAACGTCACCGGCCTCGGCAAACTGCATCACGGTGGCGATCTCCTCGGGCGTCAGGGGGCCCTCGAAAGACGTGTACCAGCCGAAAAAAGCAAGCCAGGCGATCAGCAGCACCAGCCAGGCATTGCGCGGTCGGATCATCTGCTCTCTCCCTTCGCTCCAGGGCCCCAGGCTCTGGGGCGGCCTGGGCATCTGTCTCAAAAGTTGATACATCGTATCAAATCGGTACGATGTCACAAGGTTCGGGATCTCCCCGGGCACATGAGTTTCTACTTTGGGCGGACGAGCGAGTGTTGCTGCAACCCATTCCGGGCGCGAAGCAAGAGTCATCATCCACACCTTCCTGATCGGCGAGCACATGACCATGACCAAACACAATGATCCCGGTACGCCCCGCAACGTGAGGCGGAGCCGCGCCCTGCTCACCTTATTCGTTTGCGATCGAAAACTCCTGGGGTCACGGGTATGAGCGCAGAAATCCGGTCAGAACGAATCCATGCCAATGGGCTCGACTTCCACGTGAACACCTGCGGCGACGGCGACCGACTCGCACTCTGCCTCCACGGATTTCCGGAGATCGGCTACACGTGGCGACATCAACTTCCGCTGCTGGCATCCCTCGGCTACCGGGTTTGGGCGCCGGACCTGCGCGGGTTCGGCCAGAGCGACAAGCCAAAAGGCGTGAGTCAGTACGCTTGCGAGCATCTTATCGACGACGTCGCGGCGATCATCGATGCTTCGGGAACCAAAGAGACGATGCTACTGGCCCACGACTGGGGCGTGATGATCGCCTCGCAGATCGCGTTCCACCAGGTACGCCCACTCTCGCGCCTGGTGCTTTTCAACGGCGCGGCCATGGGGATGCAAGCCGATACCGGATTCTCTTTCCGCGCCCTGCAGCGCATATTTTATGCGCTCTTCTTCCAGCTTCCGTTCCTGCCTGAGCGCCTGTTAGCAGCGGGCAATTACCGGGCGATTCGAGAGTCATTCACCGGGCGTATGACCGGACGACGCGACCGTATCACGCCGGAAGACGTTCGCGTGTTCCAGGAAGCCATGGCGCGCCCCGGAGCCTTGACCGGCGGCATCAACTACTACCGTGCACAGATCCTCGGAGGCGGCTTCAGGCGACTCACCGCACGCGGTTTTCCCACGATCCAGACGCCTACCCTGATCCTCTGGGGCGAGGACGACCCCGTGCTGGTCCCCTCGACCATTGGCCGCGCCGAAGACCTGATTCAGGATCTGACCCTGCGCTTCCTTCCCGGTATCGGCCACTGGATCCAGCAAGAAGCCCCAGAAGACGTCAACGAGATGCTCTCCGCCTGGCTAACCGACCAGCCCGTCCCGGGCTCCGCGACCCTCAGCCTGGAAACCCCTTGATCCCCATGGCATGCCACGGGGAGTTCCCGCGTACTTCGTAAAGCGGCGCCTCCGAGGCACGCTTTTTCTGCCCTTGGGAGGTGCGGGCGAGTTCTCTGGCCCTCCACAGGACTCCACCCTAAATATTTGACACTACGGCTGTGTTCGAGCGATTTGCGGGAAGACGGCTGGGATGTCCTATTCTTTTCCGCCATGCCGGAAGCACAATTTTCGACCTCACTTGGCATCGTTCTATTGGTGGCGCTGTCAACACACGTCTTTTACCGGCGTCCGCCCGCAGCGCTGTGGCCAGCGCTTCCCCTTGTCTTCTTCTCTGCGCTGATCTTCTCTATTGGAGACCTGCTTGCCAACGTCTGGCCAAACGACTCAGCGATCCGCTGGACCGGAATGCTCATGGTCTACACCGGTCTCCTGACGATTGCCCCGGGCTGGTGGCTCTTTACGACGGGTTTCTCAGAGATGGTGGGCTATCGAAAGGTCGCCTTCCGATCTGGTTTGCCCGTACTCGTCACGATCAATGTCCTGCTCTGGATCGGCCTGGTCACGAACCCCTGGCACGGGCAGTTCATTGAGGCGCGTCCGCTTGCCAGAAGCGAGTACGGAGTGCTCTGGTACGCGACTGCACTCGTCAACTACGTCGCCCTTTGCGCGGCAATGTTTGTCCATGCACGGGAGGGGTTTTTCGTACAGGACCCGACAATTCGCTCGCAGTGCCGGTTCCTCGTTGCGGCAGTTGTTGTACCGATGTCGATGAACATGGCCTACGTGTTCAGCCCAGTTCCTCTCTCGTACGACCCGACAGCGCGCGGATACGCCCTCAGCTGCCTCCTCTTTCTCTTCGCGGTGGGGCGTCGCGACCTGTTTGTGCTCTAGCGAGTTTCGCTCCCCAGCGTGCTTGACCATG
>JAAZXM010000113.1 GCA_014240165.1 Myxococcales bacterium
CTTCGCGGCTAGTGCGTGGCCATGTTTTCACCGTATTTGACTGGTTATACTCTTGACTTCGCGGCGAGTGCGTGGCCATGTTTTCACCGAATGTGACTGGTTATACTCTTGACTTCACGGCGGGTGCGTGGCCACAACAGGTGAAGTTTACTCTTCCTGTGCACCTATGGGTTTCCCGAGTGTTTGTGTTGTCTTGAGTATAACATTTATTCCCGAATTTGTCATGATTATGGACTAATGATATTTGATTAACGGATGACGGACGGTTATTTCCTTCCTGATACTTTGCTACATAGCACCCCCCACCTCCACTCCTCCCTCCACCCCCACCCCTCACTCCACCCCCACCCCCTGGGCCTTCATCCCCGGTGGCGGGTCTGCTGGGCTCACCATCGAGCGCGCCGAAGGCGCCTACCTCTATACGCCCGATGGTTCGGCGATTCTCGATGCGGCGGGCGGGGCCATTGTGGCCAACATCGGGCATGGCCGGGCTGAGGTGGGGGAGGCCATGGCCCAGGCCATCACCCGGGAAGGGTTCGTGGTGCCGCCCTTTGCCACGCCGAGCCGGCTGGCGTTGGTGGAGCGGCTGCGCGCGAGTTGGCTGCCCGAGTCGCTTCGTTATGCGTATTTTGGTTCGGGCGGGTCGGAAACCATGGACGCGGCGATTCGCCTGGCCCGGCAATACGCGGCGGCGCGCGGAGAAGCGGGACGCTGGAAGATTCTTGGGCGCGATCTTTCCTATCACGGCACCACGGTCACCACCCTGGCCGCCGGGCGCCAGACGAAGCGGCGCGCGCAGCTGGGCCCCCTGCTGCCGGATTGGCCTACGGCGCCGGCTTGCTATTGCCTGCGCTGCCCCTTGGAGAAGACGTACCCGGGCTGCGCCGTAGCGTGCGTCGATGCTCTGGAGGCGGCGCTCGTCGAGGCCGGTCCCGAAACCGTGGCCGCCGTGGTGGCCGAGCCCATTGGCGGCTCCACGGCCGCGGCCCTCGACCCGCCGGATGAATATTGGCCTCGGCTTCGGGAGATCTGCACCCGGCATGGCGTGCTGCTGATTGCCGACGAGGTCATGACGGGGTTCGGGCGCACGGGCCGCAACTTCGGGGTGGATCATTTTGGTGTGGTGCCCGACATCCTGGTGAGCGGCAAGGGGCTCGGCGGGGGCTACGCGCCCATCTGCGGGCTCTTTACCCATGAGGCCATCGTGTCGGCCCTGGCCGAGGCGGGCGACGAGTTGATGTTCTTCACCTATGGCGCGCACACGGGTTCGTGCGCCGCCGCCGATAAGGTGCTCGAGATCATGGAGCGCGAATCCCTGGTGGCCCGGGCCGAGACCATGGGCCGCAAACTCCGCGCGCGCCTGGGTAAGCTCGAGGGTCACCCCCACGTGGCGGAGATCCGCGGGCGGGGCCTGATGCTGGGCGTGGAGTTCGTGAAGGATCGCGACGCCCTGGAGCCCTTCGCCAAGGAAGACAACTTCACCGCTCGCGTGGTGGCGGCCGGCATCGGCGAGGGCGTCTTCTTCTATCCCTCGGGCATCGACCCCGCTCGGGACGCCATCATGCTGGGCCCGCCCCTGACCATCGGCGACGACGAGATCGAGGCCATGGCGAGCGGCCTCGAGCGCGCGCTGGATTCGGCGGTGCGGTATACGCTGGGCGCGCCCGGCTGAAGCTGTCTTCCGCCTGGCTAGCGCGTCTTTCTCGCCGTTCTGATCCCTAGCCCCGCGGCTCCCATCGCGGTGGCCACCAGGGCGGCGAGCAGTAGCGTGCGCCCGGCCGCGCCGAGCGCGGGCACGGCCACGGCCTGCTCCTCGATATCGACCGTGAAATCCCAGAAGAAAGATTCAGAGGCAGCCGTGAAGGTGTAGGTGAGGCCCGGATAGAGAGTGTCTTCGTGGGTTGCGGAGCCTGTGCCGGGGATTTCAAAGAGCAGGTAGCTTTCTTCCGAGAATTCGACCCAGGCGACGATGGCAGCGGTCGCGTCGATGGATAGGGTGGAAACCGTCGTCACCTCGAATTCCACCGTGAGATCCGATGTCGACATCAGGGTTTGAGAGAAGCCCGCGCCGATCAAGGTATCGAAATATCCCCAGCCCGAGCCGTAGAAGCCCGTCGCGGTGAAGCCGGAGTTCTGGGATCCGCCCGCGATCGTCGAGGCGACGAAATCCGCGAAGGGGGCGCTGGGCACCGCGGTCTGGTCCTGGCTTGTGCACTCGCCGGTGTTCAGGTCGCATTCGTTACTTGAGCCCACCACCGACCGGGTTTCGCTGAGGAAATTCACCGCGAAGGCATCGTTCGGGTCGGGGTCGGGCGGAGGCGTCGGCCGGATCGGGTCGGCAAAGTACACATCGTCGACGACGATCAGATAACTCGGAAGGCTGTAACTCACCTCCACCGAGGTCACCACTTCGGTGGAGATCAGGCCGATGAACTGGTCCACGGCGTAGTTCATGTTGGCTGCCGTCGTGATCGAGCCCAGCGAGCCGCCGGTGCCGAATGCCTCGACGGTCACATCGAATGCCGGGTAAATCCCCGGGTTGTCGTGGCCAAACCAAAAGCCCACCTGGGTGGTGGGGTCCGGGAAGGTCAGGGTCAGCGGCCCGTCGCATTGAAGAAAACGCGGGGGTGAGGGCAAGGGGCCGCCGTACGAAGCGATCGAATCGGTGGCCACGGCTTGTCCCGGCGGGCCCCAGACGAGACCTGCGCTCCCGGTGCTGAAGTTAACCAGGGTGAAAGCGGCGGTGAGTTGGCTCGGGTCGCTCAGCTGGGTGAGCACGGCGTTGGCCGGTGAGGAAAACGCCAGCAGCAAAATCGCCAGCAGCGGCGACCGAAGTTGGGTGGCGACGATTCGAATGAGCATGGGCCTTCCCTTCTCGGCGCTTCGGGAGCCTCAGCTTCTTCCTTTACTACCGCCTCAATACAAGAGCGCCGTTGAACCGAAGCCCATTATCCGGCCGAGTCGCGGTGGGGTAAAGCAAAAAGCCAAGGGCTCTTTTGCGCAGCGCGATTGGGTTCGCACGCCGCGGCTTGCATGCGGGGTAACACGAAGAACTTGCGTTGTTTTCTTGACGAGGCAAGACATTGAGGGGGGTTAGAGCAACGAGGGTCAAAGGGCACGAAAATCCATTCCGCAAAACTTTGCATGACTGCAATGCCCGTGCCCCATCACGCGGCAAGCCCCATTTGAGCGCCCCACCCGCGCCCATCGTCTACCGCCCTCCGCCATTCCGAAGTTCGGGCACAGGCTGAGTTCTCACTCTGAGGGATTGTATTCTCCAAGCCTTTCGGCCCGCCGCCGCTTTTTCGTTTTCGGTTTTTCGTCTTCCTTTATATGCGCGGTTCGGCGCGAAAAAATGGGCGCATCAGAGCCTTGCCTTCGACCTCCACTGCACGCCCTACGGCGAACAATGGAGGAAGAAAATAGAACATGACCCAGTCAAAAGTTTTGACGCAAAACGCAATCATCATTCTGGTCTCCTTCGTATTGCAACAAGCCGCCCTTGCTCAGGCTCCTGCAGCCAGGGTCCTGAAGCCGGAGCCCTTCGATCACCCGATTTCATTCGTTATGGAAAGGTTCAACGGCACCTTCGATCAGGTCGATGAGCAGGTTTACATGCAGCTTCCAATATTCCCGACGGGCAATGACCCCGTCATACTTGTCTTCCACGGCCTCGGATACGATCGCTACTGGCGACTTAATAACGGAACTAACCACCTTGATACTGAACTGCACGCGCTGATGGATGAAGCGAGCAGTCGAGGCTGGATCACAGTCAGCATCTCAGCCGGCGGCACGTCGCTATCTGGCCCGGAGCCTGTCAGTTACGCCAATCCTGAAATGGACCAACGAATCACCGCGGTTCTGAATGACCTCGAAACGAACTTCGGCATTCGAGATCGCCGTATCTACACCTTTGGGTATTCGATGGGCGGGGCCGATGCAATCAACT
>JAAZXM010000114.1 GCA_014240165.1 Myxococcales bacterium
CTACATCAACCTCGATACGGGCGAGCGCGGCCGGGTGGTGAAGATCGGCCTGCGCAGCACCCGGCTCCTCACCCGCGACGACGTGGAGATCACCCTGCCCAACGCCCACATCGCCAACGCCAAGGTGGTGAACGAATCCGGCGGCCCCCACGAAAAGACCCGGGTGGTGGTCCAGGTGGGGGTGGCCTACGGATCGGATGTCGACCAGGTGCACGCCGTGCTGCTGGCCGCCGCCCAGTCGGTCCCCTCGGTGGTGGACGACCCCGAGCCCTATGTGCGCTTTATCGAGATGGGCGATTCCGCCCTGCTCTTTCGCGTCCAGGCCTGGATCGACGAGCCCGTGCTTCGCGGCCAATGTATCGACGGCCTGAATACCGCGATCTACCAGGCCCTGGGCCGGGAGAAGATCGAGATCCCCTTTCCCCAGCGCGTGGTTCACGCCGCCCCGCCCCCTACCGACAAGAACTGACCGCGATGAAACTCTACGTCTTCATGGTCGCCCCCAACCCCACCCGCTTACGCCTGATCCTCGAGGAAAAGCGAGCCGCCGGCGCCAAGATCGATCTGCCCGAGGTGATGGTCAACCTGGTCCAGGGCGAACAGAAACAACCCGAGCACCTGGCGCGCCATCCCCTGGGCAAGCTGCCCGTGCTGGAACTCGACGACGGAAGCCATCTCACCGAATCCGGCGCCATCATCGAATACCTCGAAGAACTCTACCCCGAGCCCCCGATGCTCGGCGCGAGCCCCGCGGAACGCGCGCGGGGGCGCGAACTCGGCCGCATCGCCGAACTCGGCGTGCTGGCCCCGGCGGCGCGGCTCGTTCACGCCTCGAAATCGCCCCTGGGTGCCGACGCCCGGCCCGAAGTCGCCGACGATGCGCGCGAAGCCCTGGCCGCCCCCATGGCGTTGCTCGATGAACTGCTCGGCGACGGCCGCCCCTTCCTGGCGGGCGATCGCCCCACCCTGGCCGACTGCACCCTGGCGGCTGCGTTCCAATTCGTGCGCTTCGCCGAGCTCGACATCGTCAGCGGCTATGGCGAACTGGCCCGCTGGGATGCCGCCTACCGCGAGCGACCCGCCGCCCAAGCCGTTCTCGTCGCCTGACGGGCGCGCAACCCCGTCGTCATCACTCGGCGGCTGCTTGGCCGTCCTTGCGCGGATCTGAGCCCGCGACGTAGCCGTCTCCCTGGCGTGCGATGATCTGCCCGCCGCCGAAGAGCCGGGCGCTCGAGGCGATTTCGACGCGGTGGCCCCGGGCCGCCAACGCGTCGGCGATGGGGGCGAGTCCTTCTTCGAGATGCACCCCGAACCCCTCGTCGACATGCCAGCGCGGCCCGTCGAGGGCGGCCTGGGGGCCACAGCCGTAATCCAACATACGGGTCAAGACCTGGACGTGGCCCTGGGGCTGGTGGTGACCGCCCATCACGCCGAAGGCCATCCAGGGCTCGCCGCCGCGTGTAGCCAGGGCGGGCACGATGGTGTGGTAGGGACGCTTGCCTCCCGCCACTTCGTTGGCGTGGCCGGGCTCGAGAACGAACCCGCTGGCGCGGTTCTGCAAGCTGATGCCCGTGCCCGGCACCACGACCCCGGAGCCGAAGCCGAAGAAATTGGATTGGATGAACGAGACCATCATGCCCGAGGCGTCAGCGGCGCATAGATAGACGGTGCCGCGGTCGGGCTGGACCCGGGCCTCGGGCGAGGCCGCCCGGTCCAGACGGATATCCGCCGCTTGGCGGCGATGCAGTTCGGGGTCGAGCAACTGGTCTACGCGTACCCGCATGCTGCCGGCATCGGCCACGTGACGTTGGGTTTCCGCGAAGGCGAGTTTCATGGCCTCGATCTGCAGGTGCACGCTGTCGGGGCTGTCGGGCGCGTGGCTTGCCAAGTCCAGGTGACCGAGAATGCCGAGGGCGATGAGCGCCGCGATGCCCTGGCCGTTGGGCGGAAGCTCGTGCACCGCGCAGCCCGCGTAGGGCTGCTGGATCGGTTCGGCCCATTCGCCCTGATGGGCCCCGAGGTCGTCCTCGGTCATGGCGCCCCCCAGGCGCTGAATCTCTCCCGCGATCCTCGTCGCCAGTGGGCCGCGATAAAAACTTTCGCCCCGGGTCGTAGCGATTTCTTCGAGGGTGTCCGCCATGGCGGCGCAGCGAAAGCGCTCGCCCGCGCCCGGCGCCCGGCCACCGGGCAGGAAGGTCTCGCGGAAAGCGCCGAGTTCATTGCGTTCGCCATAGAGCGAAGCCGCCAGGGGCCAGGTAGCGGCCACGATGGGCGACACCGGGTAGCCCTCACGCGCATAGCCGATGGCGGCGTCGAAGAGACGCTCGAAGGGCAACTGCCCGAAGCGCTCGGAGAGCCGCGCCCAGGTATCCACCGCCCCGGGCACCGTCACCGCGTCCGCGCCCACGAAGGGCATACGCTCTCGGCCTGCAAAGCGTTCGGGGCTCCACGCGCCGGGCGATCGGCCCGAGCCGTTGAAGCCATGAATCCCTCCACCGGCGTCCGCCACGATGGCGAAGGCATCGCTCCCGATGCCGTTCATGGTGGGCTCGACCACGGTGAGCGTAATCGCGGTAGCGAGCGCGGCATCCACCGCGTTGCCGCCTTCGCTCAAGGCAGCGAGCCCCGCCTGGGCGGCCAGGGGTTGCGAGGTGGCCACAACGTTCTGCCCGTGCACATCCGAGCGGCGGGATGGGTATGCCGGGAGAGAAGCAGGGCGATTGCGCGTAGCGGATACGTCTTTGTTCACGGTGGCCACCCATCCTAGCCAGTTGCGCGTCATGGGGCGCGAGGCCCTGCTTACTGCGCGCGGATTACGCCGCCATTTCCGCGCGACCGGCACGCCCGGCCAAGGCGAGCACAAAAATAAAGCAAGCCTTCGGTTCACAAATATGAGCCACGTCCTTGCAACCGAAAAACATGGGCTACCCGCACCCTATCCGCGCATCCCTGGCGTGCATTTCACACGGGCGCTTGGCTGAGGCGTGATCAAACGAATGCACAGACCTTCACCGAAGCTTTCTCCCCTCAATAATTTTCATGCAAATGACTGACGCGACTGAGGCACTCGACCCGCAGGCCAGAAGAAAAAGGTCCGCATGGCTCGCAAAAACGCATCACCGCTCGCCGTTGCCTGGGAAATTAGTGATCCAATTCTTACGGAAAACAAGACTCCAGAATCAGCCCATTGATCAGACGCTGAACCTCATCACTTCATTCCATCAACTGCTGAACCGCTACTGGAGGACACCACCATGGCACGGACAATCGAGACCACAACGACGAACAGCAACACCGAGACCACAACCAACGCTTTTCGCGCAAGCCAAACCGAAAATTCTTTCAACACTTCGAACCCGCAGAGCGCGTCCCCTTCGAAGCGTCGAGGCCTCTGCAAAGTGGGCGGCCTTCCGCTCGTTCTTCTTGCCGTGCTCGCGATGCTGACGAGCGGCGGCTGCCTGACCGAAGTCAGCGTTCGCCGGCACTCCACGATTCCCGTCTCAAACGCCCTGGCCAACAGCATCCTCGGCGACTTCAGTTCGGTGATCAACACCTCGGATACCGCGACCGACTTTGCCTGTGCGGGTGATTTCGGGACGATCGGAGACACCACTTTCGTGCCGGCCGTCTACATGCGCGACGGCAACGTCACCACTTATGCGGGGGTTTCGAACATCAACTCCCAGGCGAACTTCAACGCCGTCATCGGCACCCCTGGCTACGCCAAGGTAGTGAATGCCATCAATTGGTGTGGCTCGCTGATCCCCAACGTCATTGGCTGCGCACCGGTTCCCGGAAACTCCTTCACGGTCGTGCGCTTCACGACCAACCAGGAG
>JAAZXM010000115.1 GCA_014240165.1 Myxococcales bacterium
CTCCCCAAGCCTTCGGGCGTCCCCTCGTAGATCCCCCCGAAACCCGGCACGGTCTTGATCGTGTAGGGGTTACGCTGGGGATCGGTGAACGGGCCGTCTTCGGAAATGAAGATGGTGTTGGCGGTGGTGTATTCGGTTCCACTATTCAGCCGCGCAGGCAAATTGCGGGCGTCGTTCCCGTAGACGTCGACCCCCTCGATCATGCCGCAGCCGTGGGAGTAGATGCAGTCGTAGCGCGCCTCGATGCGAACATAGAGCTCGAGGAGATCAAGAATCCCGTGGGTGTCCTGTACGAGATCGAGTTCGAGTTCGAGGTTGAAGACGTTGTACCACTGGGTCAGATCCCATTGGCCGCCGTAGTTGCGGCTGATGGTCCGCAGTTGCATTTCGAAATAGCCGTGGGCTTCAAAGCGCCCATCGATGGCTTCGAAGGCGCGGCCCGGCGTCGGTGCGACGAGCACGGACAAAAGTGCCAGGGCGGCAAGCCAACTCCAAGACAATCGAAGGAACTTGCGGGAGTTGCAGAGACAAGGCAGGGGGGATGAAACGACCCGACTCATGCTTTTGGTTCCACCCTTCCGAAATGGGAACGCCGGCGAGCGACGAACGCCCGAACGACCTCGTGAAACTTTCCAGGAATGCGAACTCGCCGCGGCTATACAATGCGCCACGGCGCAGCCCTGTGCGAGGGAAAATCGCCTCCCCGACGCCCCCGGATCCCGGACGAAACACCCCGCAGCTTCACCTCGTGTGGGGTGATTTTACCTCATTCGCATCATTGGGCCGGGGCCTGTGGACTCAGGGCGCAAGTTCCGCAGGCACAGGCATGATATTCCAAGTAAAGACCGTGTTGCCGTCGGTCCGCTTCTGGATCACTTCGCGCTTCAGGCCATCGCCATGCCAGGCGTAGCGGCGCACCTCGCCATCCTTGTCGCTCACCACGTAGAGCTCGCCCTGGCCGTCTCCATCGAGGTCGGCCACGATCGAGGCATGCTCGAAGCCACCTGATTTGCGATCCACCAATTCCTTCTTCCAGGGCTTAGTGGGGTCGCTGCCCGGACGGAGCATCCAGACACCCACGCTCTTGAGGGCTGCCACCAGATCTTTCTGGCCATCCCCGTCCAGATCGCCCGCCGTGAGGAATCGCCCCAGGTAGTCGTCGAATTCCGCGATCACCACGCCCTGCTTCGGATCGGTATCCGCTTCGTAGCGGCGGATCTCCAGCTTGCGGGTCAGCTTTTTGCTCTTCTTGTCGTAGTTGCCCTCGACGATGACATAGAGCTCGTCGCGACCGTCCCCGTCCAGATCCTCGACGAAAATCTCCTTCGCATGGCGATCGCCCAGATCCGCCACGACCTTCCGACCTTCGCCCTTTGCGGGCACGTAGCGAGTGACCCGCCCGGATTGCGTGCTGCCGTCGAGACGATTGGGTTCGCTCGGCGTCGCGTAGACCTCGAGGACCCCATCGCCATCGACATCACCAATCTCGACTTCATGCACGAAGGTGTCTTCTTCATGGTCGATCTCCTCCACCACATAGCCATCGCCCTCGGGCTTGACGAGGGCCACTACCCCCTGATCGTGGGTCGCCACGGCGATGATCGCGCGGCCGTCTCCGTAGAGATCACCCACTTCGATGTCTCGCATCCGGCTGAACTTGCCGCCGAAATCCTTCTGCCAGATCGTCTCACTCTCGTATCCGTCGCCGTTCTTCTTCCACAGCTTCAACATGGCCTTGGAGCCCCCTGCCGTAAGGAGACGATCGCCGCCATCGGGCACGGTGTAGTGCAGCACCTTGTGAAAGACGTCGCTGTCGGTGTCGTCGATCTGGCTCACCACCCACTCACCCCCACGGCGCACCAGGAAGGTCATTGTGGCCGGGAGCGGTTTCGGGGGGCCGGAGCCCCGGGGCGGGAATTGCGCGAGACCCAGAACGAGCGCTTGGGGGAGATCAGCCGGGGTCGGCGCCACCGCGGGCTTGGCCGGAGCAGCGGGCTTCTTCGGGGCAGCCGCTGCAGGCTCGGCCTTGGCGCGCGGCGCGGGGGCTTCCTCGCTCCCGCAACCCATAAATAGAAGAAGCGCCACCAGGCACAGGGCCCCTGCGAGAAACGCCGAAATACGAGTGAATTGCATTGGAAAGAACCTCCGAATCGTGGAGCCAAGGTGTTTAGCAATCGCTCTCCGGATCGTCCCCCCCTTTCCCGCGATTTCCGGGCCAGGAGGCGCGCATACCCAGCAGGCGTGGTACCTAGGGGACCGGAGAAGCCTAATTTTGAGCAAGAAAACCCTTCAACCCCCGCGCGGGACCCGGGATTTCTACCCGGAGGACTTCCGCCGCCGCGAGTGGCTCTTCGATCACTTCCGCAGCGTGTCGCACCGCTTTGCGTTCGAGGAAGTGGACGCCCCCATGGTGGAGCACGCCGAACTCTTCACGCGCAAGGCGGGGGAGGAAATCGTCGACCAGCTCTACCACTTCGAGATGCACGACCGCCACCTGGCGCTGCGCCCGGAGATGACCCCCTCGGTGGCCCGCATGGTGATGGCCCGGGCGGGGGCGCTCCGCATGCCCGCCCGTTGGTTCACCGTGAGCCAGAACTGGCGTTACGAGCGCATGACCCGGGGGCGCAAGCGCGAGCATTTCCAGTGGAATATGGATATCTGGGGAGAGCCCGAAGTCACCGCAGAAGCCGAATTGATCGGCTCGATCTTTGCCCTGCTCGATGCCCTGGGGCTCGCTCGCGGAGACGTCAAGGTTCGGGTCAATAGCCGGGCCCTGCTGGAAGAGAGCCTGCGCGAAGGCGTGCTCGCCCAGCGACCCGAAGCCTTTGAGCCCCTGTGCATCGTCATCGACAAGCTCGCGAAGATCGGCCCCGACCCCGTGATCGAACAACTGACGAACCCCTCCGGCGAAATCGGGCTGAGTGAAGATTCGGCTCGCGAAGTCGTCGCCATGCTCTCGGCCCAAACCCTCGACGAAGCCGCCACCCACGCCTCAGCGAACAGCCCTGCCCTGGCCGACCTGCGGCGCTTCTTCGATCTGCTCGATGCCTACGGGGTGCGTGACCAGGTCGTCTTCGACGCCTCGGTGGTCCGGGGCCTCGCCTATTACACCGGCATCGTCTTCGAGGCCTTCGACGCCGGAGGCACCCTGCGATCCATCTGCGGCGGCGGCCGCTACGACAGCCTGACCGAAAAGCTCGGGGGCAAGGCCATTCCCGCGGTGGGGTTCGGCTTCGGCGATATGGTGATCGGCGAACTCCTCGAGGACAAGCAACTCTGGCCGGATCTCCCGCGCCCCCTCGACGACATCGTCTTCGCCCTGGGCGAGACAGAGCGCCCGGCCGCCATCGCGGTGGCCCAGCGGCTACGCGGCGAAAGCCGCCGAGTCGAGGTCGTGCTCGGCCAACCCAAACTCAAACGCGCCATGGCGGACGCAGACCGCGCCGGGGCATCGCGTATCTGGCTGATCGGGCCCGACGAGGCCCAGCGCGGCGTGGCCCGGGTCAAGGACCTGGCCAGCGGCGAAGAGCACGAGGAAGACCTGAACGCGTGACGCCGCCCAAGACCGCCCGCATCTATTCCTGGAATCTCAATGGCATCCGCTCGGCCACCCAGAAGGGCTTCGCCGAATGGTTGAAGAAGAGCCGGGCCGAGATCGTCGGCGTCCAGGAGGGCCG
>JAAZXM010000116.1 GCA_014240165.1 Myxococcales bacterium
CCTCGAGGATGCCCGCGACGAAGGCAACGATTCGCGCGCGGCAGATCTGGAGAAGATCCACGCCGCCGGGCGGGCTCTGCTCCACTCGGTCAACGATCTTCTCGACCCGGAGAAGATCGCGTCGGGCCACGTCGACCTCTCGGATATGGCGGCCCTGGGCGCCCGCATCGAGCATCGCCTGAGAAGCGACCTCACCGCCGTGATCGGCTACAGCGAGATGCTGCTCGAGGAGGTCGACCGAGACAACGAGGAACAGGTCGCTACGGATTTGGATCGGATCTGCACTGCGGCGGAGCGGCTGGGCAGTCACGTCAAAGACGTGATCGACTTCAGCGGTGTCGTCATCGGTCAGGCCGAACTCGAAGCGCAGGGCCTGGCGCCGCGCATGGTGCGGGAGGTCGCCGCCACCATTGATGACCTGGAAGAGCAACGCCCCGCCGACACGGAGGAGCCCGGTCATATCCTGGTCGTCGACGACAAAGAACCGAACCGCGACCTGCTCTCGAGGCGTCTCAAACACGATGGGCACCAGTGTGTCACCGCCGCGGATGGGCGCCAGGCGCTGGAGGCGATCGAGAAGGCCGACTTCGACTTGATCCTGCTCGACATCCTGATGCCCGTGATGGACGGCTACCAGGTGCTTCGGTACCTGAAATCCAACGCGCGCTTCGCGCAGATCCCCGTCATTGTGCTTTCCGCGCTCGACAAGACCGATAACGTGGTGCGCTGCATCGAGATGGGGGCCGACGATTTCCTGGCCAAGCCCTTCAGCCCGATCATCTTGAAGGCGCGGATCGCCGCCTGCCTGGAGAAGAAGCGCTTCCGGGACAAAGAGCAGGCCTATCTCGAGGAGATCCGGCTCGAGCGGGAGAAATCCGAGCGTCTGCTGCTCAATATTCTGCCCGCTCCCATCGCGGAGCGTCTCAAGGCCGGCTCAAGCACGATCGCAGACGGATTCGCCGAGGCTACGGTGCTGTTCTCAGACCTGGTGGGCTTCACCAAAATTTCCGCCCGGGTCACCGCGGAAGAGTTGGTTTCCCGCTTGAACGAACTCTTCCGGGCCTTCGATTCCCTGGCCGAGGCCCATGGCGTGGAGAAGATCAAGACCATCGGCGACGCCTATATGGTGGCCGGCGGCATTCCCATCCCCCAGCCCGACCACGCGGAGAGAATCGCCGACATGGCGCTGGGCATGCTGGGGGCGATCGAGGAATACAATGCGCGCGCCGAGGAGCCCTTGGAGATCCGAATCGGAATCAGCACGGGCCCCGTGGTGGCGGGTGTCATCGGCTCCGCGAAATTCGCCTACGACCTGTGGGGAGATACGGTGAACACGGCCAGCCGGATGGAATCCAACAGCCTCACGGGCCGGATCCATGTTTCGGAGGCGACCCACGATCTGCTCCGCGCCCGGTATCGGTTTGAAAGCCGCGGGACGATCGAGATCAAGGGCAAGGGCGAGATGAAGACGTACTTCCTCGAGGCACGGCGCTGACTTTCGCTGCAGGTCGCCGAGAGCCTTCGGGCCGGAGCTGGTTTCCGGTAAAAAACAGTTCTGGGCTGCAGCCAGGGCCCAGAGCGGGGGGGGGGTGATCGCAGTGCGCGCATTGGCCTGCGTTCGCCTGGAAAAAAATTCCTCCATTCTTAAGGTGCCCCGGTGAGAGGCTGCCGCTGTCCCCGCGGATAAGGCGGAATGAGTCTTCCTATTTATGTGAAGTAGGTTCAGAATCGGGAAGAGTGGGGACGGTGTGACGACCGCCGCCGACCGAGGAGGGGAGCACAATGAGTCCAGCTTGGTTGAGGACGTCACCCCCAGGCCGACGAGGGGCAACACCGAAGTTCGGGGTTATGGCGTTGTCTCTGTGGGTTTTGCTCTTCGGTTCGGCCTGCCCGCTCGAATTGCCCGGGGGAGGTTTCCTTCCACCAGAAGGTGGGCCGGCCTCAGGCGGAGCCCCGACGCTGAGTTTGCAGAAGGTTGAGTTCGGCGACCTCTATCCGACGCCGGAAACCACGGATCCCCACCGGCTTGGTGTCCGCATCGACTGGATACCCGCGCCCACTACCGAAACGATCTGGGGTCACGAAATCCAGCGCTGGAACCCGTTCACCGGAGTATGGATCCCCTACGAGTGGACGTGGTTCTTCCTGCATCCGCATAACTACTGGGAGGACTCCGAACTCCGCGGCGTGCAGGCTTTTCGTGTGCGCACGACCTATGTGCGTATTTCGGCAGATGGCTCCGGCTGGCCAGTCATCGAATGGGCCAACAGCGCATGGTCGACGACCGAGCTAGTGACAATCGCCCCTCGCGAGGATCTCAAGGTGATCTTTGGCTGGGACTGGGATCTCGACGGCACCCTCGAGGGCGAGGACATCGAAATCGCGCTCGGTGCCTGCGCGCCGGGTTGCAATCTTCTCCTCGTGCCCGGTACGTACGAAAACGTCAACATCGAACTCGGCGATTTTTCGGACGGCATCGCGATCTACGGCGCTGGGCGCGGGGTCACCATCCTGCGTTCCCGCGTTTTTGAGACGAACCCATGGGAGCCCGTCTTGCTGCTGGGCGAGCACGACTTCCCCGGGCACGAGTTCCCCGGGCCTATTTTTCAGGATTTCACCATCCAGGGGCGGCGCGATGAGCAGCCCTTCACTGGCTACATCGATTCCGATGAGCGCGGCGGCCTGATCACTGCCATGCACACAAACAGCAACTTGGTCAACGAAAATGGTTTGATTCAGTACATCGGAGTCGAGGACATTGTCGGTATCGGCATCGGAATCACGTATGCGCGGAACTGGACGGTCCGCCACAACGTCATCGAAAATATCGGTTGTTATATGCGCGCCGATCAGGCCGAGGCGCCGACAGCGCTGCGCTGCGGTGAGGCCCTGGTGGTCGAAGAGACGGAGATGCCGCTTTGCAGCGGACCGAATCCGGACACGCCGTGTAAGTGGTCGGATGGGCTCGACTGGCCGAGCGACGACGGGATGCGCGACGCCGAGCACTCCGATCTATCAATCGATTCGACGACGCCCGGCGTGAAAGCAACTGGCTTCGGGATCTTGGTCGGCTTGGGCTCCAATGGCGTATCGATCGAGGACAACTACGTCACCGCAACGAGCAAAATCGCTCTGGAGGTGTACGCCACTTTCGACGTGGAGTTCCGGCGCAACGTCGGCGAGTACTCGCGGTCGGGTATAGTCATGAACTCCAACGCCAGCGACATCACTTTCAGCGAAAACATCGCGCGCTACAACGGGCTGCCCGGGCTGGAGGACCACGGAAACGGCGACGGTTTCGCCTGCGGTTCGGGCTGGGACGCGATCTGGGAAGGCAATATCTCCCACTCCAACGCT
>JAAZXM010000117.1 GCA_014240165.1 Myxococcales bacterium
AGCGCCGCCGAGGGCGCCATCAACGCCGTGGCGCCCGAGGCGGTGCGGATGGGCGAGTGGGCGCGGCAACTCGCTTCAGTCCTGGGACGCCGCGCGTGGTTCCACGTGCCGGGCTTTGCCCTGCGCGGGCTCCTGGGCGAGTTGGGCGACTCCCTGGTGCCTGGTCAGCACGTCATCCCAGGCGCAGCCCTCGCGGGTGGCTACACCTTTCGCCATCCCCGGCTGGAGACTGCGCTGAGGGCGCTCCTGAGATCACTATGAGCGCTCGGACGCACCAGGGCGCGCCGAGACGGCCTTTGCTTCGCTTTCAGCCGCCCGGCGCGCCGCGGAATCGCGAGCGATCAGGGAATGTCGCGATCGAGGACCGTCTTGCGCCCGTCGCTGCGAGCGGTTTCGATGGCCTCGTTGCAAAGGCTTCGAACTTTGTCCGAAAGCGCCTGCAGGACGTTCGCAGAGGTTTTCATGTCGCCTTGCGACTTGATGTAGGCCTTGACCTTCGAGGCGACAACGATCACTTCACTGGAATCAGACATCGGCAGTAGCCCTTTCCCGGCGCGAACTCACTACGGTCGTCTAAAAGGCACCCCTCGCGCCTCTCAAGCGGCCGCTCCCGGATCGCACCCTAGGCGGGAGAATGCACCAGCTTTCGCGAAACGCAACTCAGCCCCACGAGAGATTGCCCAGGCGAGCTAGGATGAGGGAATGAAATATCGACTCAGCGGCGGCCGGATTTGGGATGGGAGCGAAGCTACGACGTCCTCAGAGGCGATTGAGCTCTTTGTGGAGCGCGGCGAGATCGCCGCTCTGGGCTCTCCCCCCACGGGGGAAAGCGGTGAAAATTGGTCCCTTCCCCCCGGATCGGTGGTGATTCCCGGTCTGATCGACGCCCATGTGCACCTCGACCTGGACCCCCACCTGATGGCCCCCGCCGAGCAATTCGAGGCCAGTCGTTCCGATCGCGACCTGCGCATGATCGCCCGGGCGGGCGCCATGGTGCGCGCCGGGATCACCACGGCCCGGGATCTCGGGGCGGGTGAATGGCGTGAACTCGCCCTGCGCGACGCGATTGCCCGGGGCGAACTGCCCGGCCCGCGCCTGGTCTGTGCGGGCCAGCCCCTCACCATTGCCGAGGGGCATTGTCATTTCTGGGGCGGCGTGGCAGAGGGCGCCGAGGAGCAGGCCGAGGTGGTGCGCCGCCAACTCGAGCACGGGGTGGACTGGATCAAGGTGATGGCGACCGGGGGTTATTTCACCAAGGGCAGCGGCGTGGAGCGGGCCCAGTTCAGCGCGGATGAACTTCGCCAGGCCGTCGGGCTCGCCCGGGAGGCGGGTCTTCGCGTGGCCGCCCATTGCCACGGCAAGGCGGGCATCCGCAACGCGGCCCAGGCCGGGGTGCGCACCATCGAGCACTGCTCCTTTGCGAGCGGCAAGGGCTATGGCGCGGATTACGACCCGGCGGTGGTGAAGGACGTGGCCGAGAGCGGCGCTTGGGTTTCCCCCACCATCAACGCCAACTGGCTCCGCCGCATGAAGAAGGACGGCGAAGTGACGGACTTCTACCGGAACATGCAGGGGGTTCTGGGCGGACTCCGGGAGGCGGGCATCCCCCTGCTGGCGTCCACGGACGCGGGCATCCCCGGCGTCTTCCATCATGGGCTGCCTGCGGGCTTGCGGGCGTTCGAGAAATACGGCGATCTGACGCCCGTCGAGGTTCTGCGCACGGCCACCAGTGACTCCGCCCGGGGTCTCGGGCTCGAGGCGGTGTGCGGGCGCATCGCGCCGGGACTGTCGGCGGACCTCGTTGTTCTGGCCGGAGATCCCTTGGAAGACCTCGCTCACTTGGAGGATCCGTTGCTGGTGATCGCCGCCGGCCGCGTGGTGCACCGCGCCGAGGCCTTGGGCCCCGTGCCGGCTGGCCACGAATGAGCGGCGGCGCGGTTGAGGTCGGGCGCTTCGCGCCCTCCACCACCGGCCCCGCTCACCCCGGAACCCTGCTGGCCGCGCTTCTGTGTTGGCTCGATGCCCGGGCCCGGGGCGGAAGGGTCTGGCTACGCCTCGAGGATCTCGATCCCCAGCGTTGCCGCCCCGAATACCTCGCTGGACTGCGCGAAGCGCTGGAATGGTTTGGCCTGGACTGGGACGGCGAGGAGCGGCAAGCCGATCACGCCGCGGGGCATGCAGCTGCCCTGGACGCCCTGGCCGAGGCGGGGCTCCTCTACCCGTGCCGCTGCAGCCGCGCCGAACTCAGCGCCCAGGCGAAGCGCGCCCCCGATGGCAGCGCGCGTTACCCGGGCACCTGCCGCGACCGCCCGCTGCCCGCAGCGGGCGACGGGGGCTGGCGCGCCTGCTCCGACGCCCTGCGCGTGCGCCTTCCCGGCGGCCGCATCGAATTGATGGATGAAGGGGGCGCGGATCTCTCGGCCTCGCCCGCAGGCGAGTACGGCGACCCGGTGGTGCGCCGCCGAGACGGCGCGGCCGCCTACCACCTGGCCAGCGTGGTGGACGATCAGCGCATCGGGGTGACGCGCATCGTGCGCGGCCGCGACCTGGCGCCGAGCAGCGCGGTCCAACGTGCTCTGGGTGAGTTGCTCGGTTATGGCGCCCCGGCCTACCGCCATCACCTGCTGCTGCTGGAAGAGCGCGGCGGCAAGCTCGCCAAATTCCACGGCGCCGTGGGCTTCGAAGCCCTGCGCGGGGTCTACTCGCCCCCCGAACTCTGCGGTCTGCTCGCCCACGCGTGCGGGCTCCGCCCGGGGCCGGATCCGGTTCAACCCGAAGACCTCGTGGCGGGTTTCGATTGGTCCGCGCTGCGCACCCGCGATCGCTTGATCGAATGGGACGGCGGCGCACTCCACCTGGGCGCCTGAAGGTCGCGGCGTTTCGTCCCGTGCAGGACGCGTCCCTTGTGTTGTGCGGTGGGGCGGGCCCAAATGAAGGAAAGCTGAAGCCTTTACGAATTTGCGGCCGAGCGGAAGTCCCTGAGGACCTGTTCCGAGTCGGCACATGATTCCAGGCGTTTGCAGCCGTTTCTGCTGGTTTTCGGACCCCTTCAGGCCGCGCGTGCAGAAATCTTCAGTGGAACTTCATCGGCGCGCCG
>JAAZXM010000118.1 GCA_014240165.1 Myxococcales bacterium
CCCCACCAGCGGCGTTGTATTTCGTCGCCATGCTGGAGACCATCACGATGTCACCCCGCTCCTGTTCGCGCATCCCGGGAAGCACCAATTTGCAGAGTTCGTGGGGGCCCAGGGCATGAATGCGCATCAGCCTGTCGAGTTCGGCGGCCTCGGTCTTGAGCACGCTGCGCCCCTGGCTCGCGACCCCGGCATTGTTCACCAGGATGTTCACGGCTCCGAGTTCGCCCTGAACTTCCTCGGCCATGGCGGCGAGGCTGTCGTTGTCCTCGATCGCCGCGGCCACCGTCATGGCGCGACGTCCGAGCCCGCGCACGGCGTCGGCGATTTCCTTGGCTGAGGCCTCGTCGCGGTTGTAGTGGATCGCGACATCGGCGCCGTCTTCGGCCAGGGCCAGGGCTGTGGCGCGGCCGATCCCGCGGCTGCCTCCGGTGACCAGGGCGATTCTTCCTTCGAGCGACATGGGGTTCTCCTTTTGGCCGGGGGGTTGTCCGCTTCGAACACCTCCGCTCCCGGGCCTCAAAGGCTACCGGATCGGCGCCACGTCGGAGAGCGCTTCGGGACGCGCTAATCTCGCCGCAATGAGTACCGACCTCTCTCGCCTCGAGCGCTACTGGAATTGTCGTCTCACCACTCGGGGCCGCCGGAGCGGCGAGCCCCGAGAAGTCACGATCTGGTTCGCCCTGGGCCCGGGCACGGTGTACCTGACGGGAAGCGCGACCCACCCTCATTGGTGCCGGAACCTCCAGGCCTCCCCGGAAGTCTCGGTTCGCATCGGTTCCGAGACGCTGCCCGGCATTGCCCGGGTGGTGGAGGATCCGGATGAGGCCGATGCCATCCGTCAGCGCTTCGTGAAGCGTTATCTGATGGCCCGGCTCTCGCGTCCCTTCGGCGGCTACCAGGATTCGATTCCGGTGGTCATCGATGTCAGCTCCCCATGATAACGTCCACCCCAGCGTGGAGGAGATAGCCCCATGAGCGAGAAGCCCTTTCGCCTGCTTCCCGAGGTGGGGCCGGATAACGAACATTTCTGGTGCGGCGGGGCCGAGGGCGAACTTCGTTTCCTGCGCTGCTCGGCGTGCCGGACATATGTGCATCCTCCTTCGCCGGTTTGTCCCGATTGCCTTTCCCGGGAACTGGTGCCCGAAGCCGTCTCCGGCCGGGCGCGTCTACATACCTATACGCTGAACCATCAGCCTTGGGTGCCGGGCTTCGACCCGCCCTACCTCGTGGCCATCGTGGATATCGAGGAACAGGCCGGCCTGCGCTTGACGACGAACCTTGTGGGTTGCGATCCGGCGGACGTCGAGATCGGCATGCCCGTTCGGGTTTGTTTCGAGGAACGCGACGAGGGCATCTTCATTCCGCTCTTCGAGCCCGACACCCCGGGCGGGAGCACCGATGACGCCGGTTGAGCGTCAGGGGCTCGAAGGTCGTGCGGCGATTACCGGCATCGGCCAGTCGGCGGTGGGCCGCCGATTGGGCCGCGACCCCTTGGCGCTGACCGCCGATGCTTGTCTCGACGCCATCGAGGACGCGGGCCTTCGCCGCGAGGATATTGACGGCATCTCGACCTATCCCGGAGGCGGCATCCCGGGCGCGCCGGGTTTTAGCGGAGCGGGAATCACGGATGTTCAGGACATGCTCCGCCTGGAGGTCAATTGGTTTTGCGGCGGTCCCGAATTGCCCGGCCAACTCGGCTCGGTGATCAACGCCTGCATGGCGGTGGCGACGGGGCTCGCGCGTCATGTGCTTTGTTTTCGCACGGTCTGGGAGTCCACCGCCCAGGGCAGCGGCCCGCGCGCGGGCATTGGCACCGGCGGCGGCGGACGCTTTCGCGCGGGCGGGTTCATGCAATGGACCCTCCCCTATGGCGCCGCGTCGGCGGCGGTATGGATCGCCATGATGGCACGCCGCCATTTCCACGAATTCGGGACCACCCGGGAGCAGATGGCGCAAATTGCGCTCAACGCCCGGCGCAACGCTGGGCTCAACCCCAAGGCGATCTACCGCGACCCGATGGCATTGGACGATTACCTTTCGGCCCGCATGATTTCCGAACCCTTCTGTCTCTACGATTGCGATGCGCCGGTGGATGGCAGTACGGCGATCATCGTTTCTGCGGTGGATGCGGCCCAGGATTGCCGAAAGAAACCCCTGCGCGTGGAGGCGGTGGGGAGCGCATTGCGCGGCCGCCCCTCATGGGATCAATTCGACGATCTCACCACCATGGCCCTGCGCGATGCGGCGGCGATGCTCTGGGAGCGCACCGACCTGGCGCCGGCGGATGTGGACGTGGCCGAGCTCTACGACGGCTTCAGCTTCATCGCCATGGCGTGGCTCGAAGCGCTCGGCTTTTGCGGCAAGGGAGAGTCGGGCCCCTTCATCGAGGATGGCCGGGCGATTGCGCTGGATGGGTCCATCCCCCTCAACACCAATGGCGGCCAGCTTTCGGCGGGCCGTTTGCATGGCTACGGCCTGCTCCACGAAGCGGCGCTTCAGCTTTGGGGAGAGGGTCAGCAGCGCCAGGTTCCGGGCAATCCCCAGGTGGCGGTGGCCGGCGCGGGTGGAGGCCCACTGGGCGGGTGCCTGCTGCTTCGGCGCGACGACTGAAACGCGCTCGACTTTTCCTCTGCGCGCCCCTGCGCGCCCCCTGCGCGCTCGAGTTCAGTCGGCTTTCGGCCAGGCGATCACCACGTCGCTCTCATCTCGGAGCTGGTCGAGGTAATTGCGCAAGGCGCGGTCGCCCGAGCGGCGGATGTACTCGTTGCGGATCTGGGCCTCGATGGCATCGAAGTCGGGGTTTCGAGACGGCTGCATTTCCGCGAGCCGAAGCAGGTGGACGCCGACTCCGGAGCGGACCGGTGGGCTGACCTGCCCGGTTTCGAGTGCGAGG
The DNA here is from genome assembly GCA_014240165.1 of Myxococcales bacterium. GTDB lineage: Bacteria > Myxococcota_A > UBA9160 > UBA9160 > UBA4427 > JAZXM01. Next base: position 2,894 of record JAAZXM010000118.1, read on the forward strand.
ACGGCTTCGAGGGCCGAAGGTCCGACGTATTCGCGCAACTTCATGGCGGGGAGAAGCGCGTTGGGAAGCGGCGAAATTTCTTCGTCCCCATAACGCTCGGCAATATCGGAAAAGGCCGCACCCCCATCGA
>JAAZXM010000119.1 GCA_014240165.1 Myxococcales bacterium
CAACGCGAACCTGACCAACGCGAACCTGCTCTTAGCGTCGCTGGGCTACGGGACCCTGGGCGGCGCGAACCTGACCGGCGCGAACCTGGACACCGCACACCTGGCCTTTGCGTATCTGGACGGCGCGAACCTGACCGGCGCGAACCTGGACACCGCACTTCTGGCTTACGCGGACCTGACCGGCGCGAACCTGACCGGCGCGAACCTGTTCTTAGCGGTTATGGCTTACGCGGACCTGACCGGCGCGAACCTGACCGGCGCGAACCTGACCGGCGCGATTGATCTCTCGTACACACTCGGCATCCCTTACTACGACGCCCTGACGGACTTCACAGGCACGTGGGCCGACGACTACGAAACCATCCCCTTCGACCCCGTAGCCGCAGGCTGGAACCTGATCCCCGAACCCAATACGGCGCTGCTCGTAGGAATTGGACTCGCGGGCATGTCTGCCAAGAGGCGTCCAAGGCGCTGAGCGGGCCCGAGTTCGCCGAACCCATTCGTTCGGGAGGGCCCTGCCAAGAGAGCAGGTCGATGCAGATTGTCTCATGCGGGGCCCCGAGGATTGGGAAGAGCCGCTTCATTTCCGCATGGATCAGAAAAGGGCCGAGGCGGGCGAGGCGGACGTAGTGGGCTAGTCTTGGCTCTGCAAGGACGACAGGTTGTGACACGGTCGTGACTTGGATGCGTGGCAAGGTTTGATTCTCGAAGGCTTTTCGGTTGTTTGGCCGAAGGCCCCGAGGGTCTGGGGGTCAAGAGGTCGCGGGTTCGAATCCCGCCGGCCCGACCATGAACGAGACGGAAAGAGCGGACAAGCTCCTGAAACAAAAGCGATTATTCTAGACCCCCGTCCGCTTGGTCCATCGACAGCCATTCACTCCGAAGCCGCGATTTGTCACCTTTTTTGTGACTTATATGTGACACGGAGAAATCGAATGGCAAAACGAAAACTGACCAACACGGCCGTCCTCAACGCCCGACCGAGCGGCCGCGACTTCATCCTCTGGGACACTGAGGTCCCGGGCTTCGGACTCCGAATGACGCCATCCGGGTACAAGAGCTACGTCGTTCGCTACGGGCTGGCCTCGGGCAGCCGCCAGCAACTCAGCCTCGGGCCCGCCTCGGTTCTCAACGTCAGCGAGGCACGCCGGCGCGCCCGCGTGACGATTGGCGAAGCCCTCGAAGGCGCCGACCCGCTTCAGGACAAGAGAAGGCGCAGGCTCCAACTGGGCGCCTCGGTCGGCGAAGTGGGCGAGCGCTTCCTGAAAGAGCATGTCGAACCCAAGCGAAAGCCCTCGACTGCCGCGGGGTACCGGCGACAACTGGGAGCGGACTTCCCGGCCTGGCTCAAGAAACGGCCCGTGGGCGAGCTGACGCGCAAGGATGCCGAGCGCTTTCATCGCGCCCGGGGCGCCACGCCCGTGGCGGCGAACCGCAATCTCAAGCTTCTTTCCGCGATCTGCACCCATGCCGAGCGCCTGGAGCTTCGTCCCCAGAACGCGAATCCCTGCCGCTTCGTGGAACTCTATCCCGAGAGATCCCGGGAGCGGTTCCTGTCTCCTGACGAACTCGGAGCCTTCGGCAAAGCTTTGGGGGAGATCGAGGCCGAAGAGCCCGCCCGCGCCTGCGCGGTCGCCGCCATCCGCTTCGTTCTCTTGACGGGCTGCCGCCGCAACGAGGCGCTCGATCTCCTGTGGACAGATATCGATTTCGAGCGGGGTCTCGCGTTTCTGCGCGACGACAAGACGAGCCGGACCACGGGGCGCCAGAAGGTCCTGCGCCTGGACGCCCCGGCCCTGGATCTTCTCCGCCAGATGCCTCGGCGCTCCGGATGGGTTTTTCCCTCTCGGGCCCCGGGCAAACCGATTCGCGATCTGAGAAAGACGCTCTTTGCTGCCTGTGACCGGGCCGGGATCGAGCGGTTCAGGCTCCACGATCTGCGCCACACGTTTGCGAGCATGGCGATAGGGCAGGGCGTCTCCTTGTCTGTGGTCGGCAAGCTCCTTGGGCACGCTCGTATGACGACGACCCTCAAATACGCCCATCTCACAGAAGACCCTCAACGCGAAGGGTCGGCACGCACGCAGTCGGCCCTCATGGAGGCACTCAATGGCCGTTGAAGTCCCGATTCCGATCTACGAAAAACTCTGCCGCCTTCAGGCGCTGACCGACGAAGAATCAGCGCGCTGGGGCGACAGGATCGACTGGAAGCGCGTCCATGACCAGATGCGGAATCGAGTCCTCGAAATCTTCTGGCGAGTCAATGAAGACTTTCGTTTCGAGGAGGGCTGGCTTGAAGCCGGTTCCCGGGGAAAGAGCCTTCCAGGCACTGTGACGAGGCCCCGTCCAACAAACCTTCAAGAGGGGAAAGACGCGCTCTGGAGCTATTTCGGGGGCGAAAGTCCCGGCCCGGGGCGTCGTGCCGAAATGGCCGGTTTTTTGGTTGATGAGTTTGAGTCGCTGAGCGAGCAAGCTGGGGGCGATAGACGGCAGGCACTCGAGGCGCTGGCTACGAGCCGCGGCAAGACGCTGACGACGATGCGCGCCCAACTCCACAAACTTGGCGTAAAAAATCTGCCAATTTTGGATAAGGGCCGCCTCAGCGGCTCGGGAAAGAAATAGGGGGTAATTAAATAGCCGGGAATCGGTCCTCTGGGTCCGCAAAACTCTGCCTCCATCAGACCAACAGGAGGCAATACATGGATACCCAAGCCAAGACCGATCAGTCGTTCCTTAAGCCCGAGCAGGTCGCTATAAGGCTTGAAATCAGCGTCGATACCCTTGCCAAGTGGCGATATCGGGG
>JAAZXM010000011.1 GCA_014240165.1 Myxococcales bacterium
TGGCCTGGGGGTCGAGCGGGGAGACCGGGTCTGCATCCTCTCTCCCAACTCCCATTTCTTCCTCGAGAGTTTCTATGCCACCAGCCAGATCGGCGCGATCCTTGTTCCCCTCAACTATCGCCTGAGCGGCCCCGAGCACGAGTACATTCTCAACCACGCGGGCGTCCGCACGGTCCTGGTGGATTGGGAATACACCGCCGTCATCGATGAGATCCGCGACTCCCTTCCCCAGGTTCAGGATTGGATCGTGGCCCGCTACGCCGACTCGCCCCAAGCCGAGGGCTGGCAGGATTGGGAGAGTCTCCTTGCAAAGGCCGACTCGGCGCCGCCCCCCGCCATCGAGATGGGGGAGAACGAGGTGGTCTCCATCAACTACACATCGGGCACCACTGCGCGCCCCAAGGGCGTGATGCTCACCCACCGCAACCTCTACATCAACGCCTATAGCCTGATCGCGCACCTGGGTGTCCGTCATGACGATGTCGAACTCTGGACGCTGCCCATGTTCCACTGCAACGGATGGGGAGGCGTCTACGCCCTGACCGGCATGGGGGGAACCCATGTGATCCTGCGCGCCATCGACGACCGCCGCATCTTTCAATTGATCGCCGACGAAGGCGTCACCTTCGCCTGCATGGCGCCAGCGGTGCTGCGAACCATCCTCGACTTCCCCGACAAGGCGGACTTCGAGATCCGAACGAAGCCGCGCTTCACCGTGGCCGGTGCGCCTCCCCCCGCTGCCTTCATCGAAAGGCTCGAGTCGGAATTGGGCTGGAATTTCATCCAACTCTATGGCCTGACCGAAACCTCTCCCTTCGCCACCACCAGTACACCCGATCACAACACGACGACGAGTGATTTTCCCCGGCGCTCCCGGGCGGGCGTTCCGGGAATCGGGGTGGAGATCTCAGTGCGTGATGACGCGGGCAACCCCGTGCCCATGGACAACGAGAGCGTGGGGGAGGTCTGCATACGCTCCAATACGGTCTTCGACGGCTACTACGATCAAGCCGAGGCCACCGAGGCCGCCATCTACGACGGTTTCTTCCACACCGGCGACCTGGCGGTCTGGGATGAAACCCGCTCGATCCATATCGTCGATCGCCAGAAGGATGTGATCATCACCGGGGGCGAAAACGTGAGCTCGCCGGAAATCGAGGACGCCCTCTACCAACACTCCGGCGTACTCGAATGCGCGGTGATCGGCGTCCCTCATGAGAAATGGGGAGAAACCCCGAAAGCCCTGGTTGTGCCCCGTCCCGGAGAGGGCCTGTCCGAAGACGATCTGATCGCTTTCTGTCGCGACCGGCTCGCCCATTTCAAATGCCCCACCAGCGTCGAGTTCATCGAGGAATTGCCGCGCACCGCCACGGGCAAGCTGCAGAAATTCAAATTGCGCGAAAAGTATTGGGGCGATTCGAAGCGACGGGTCAGCGGAGGCTAGGCCCCGAGCCGCGCCCAAACGGCTACGCGCTCGGGCCTCGAATACTTCCGCCGATGGCCTGGGCGGCCGAGGACTCGTCTTCATCCTCCCCCGCCTTCTTCGCCGTTTCGGCGATCTGCCTGCCCAGAGCCAGCATCTCGGGAATCTCATCGTCCGCCAGGGCGGGCATCCACTGCTTGCGCGCCAGGGCGCGCTCGATGGCCGGAGCCAACCGCGCCTGCTTGGCGACCTGGCGCTCGGCTTCCCGATCCCGGAACTCGGGCATGACCTTTTCGGCGAAGAGTTCGAGGGATTCGCAGATATGCTCGTGCCGATTCCGGCCGCCCTGCTGGATGAAGATCACCTGGTCGACACCCGCCTCCTCGAAGCCCCGGATATGGGCCCGCAACTGGTCGGGGGTCCCGATGCCCCGGGCCTGGTCCGCCTTGGGGAGCGACGCGCGGTCGCGCTCGAAATTGGCCCAGATATCGGTTCGACCCGGCTTATGGGCGCCGAAGATATAGTGGTGGCCCAGGCCGTAGCCGAAGAAACGAAACCCGTCCTCGCCCCGACGCCGGGCCTCGGCCTCGTCCTCGTGGCATGAAAAGCCCGTCACCATGGCGATGTTCGCGTTCACCGTATGCCCGATGGGAGTGCACTCGTTTTCCAGGATCTCGTAATACTCCCCGACCCAGCGCTTGGCCTCCTCGGGGTCGACGAAGGCGAAGGTGAGTGCCCCGATCCCCAGGCGCGCCGCCATGTGAATGGTTTCGCGGTTCGAGCAGGCCACCCAAAGCGGCGGGTGGGGCTTTTGCAGGGGCTTGGGAATGACGTTGCGGCAGGGCATGGAAAACGCTTCACCCTCGTAGCCCGGGTAGGGGTCCATGGCCATCATGTTGCAGATCTGCTCGAGGGCCTCGCGCCAATGGGCCCGCTTGGCTTCGAGGGGCACTTGAAACCCGCCGAGCTCGGCCAGGGAGGAGGATTCCCCGGTGCCGAACTCCACCCGGCCGTTGGAAACCAGGTCGAGGGTCGAAATCCGCTCGGCAATGCGGGCCGGGGCGTTGTAGCCCGGCGGCAGCAGAACAATGCCGTGCCCGAGGCGAATGCGTTGAGTTCTCTGGGAGCAGGCCGCCAGGAATACTTCGGGCGCCGAGGAGTGTGAATACTCCTCGAGAAAGTGGTGCTCCACCTCCCATGCATAATCAATGCCCAGACGATCGGCGAGTTCGACTTGATCCAGAGCATCCTGGAAGAGCTTGTGCTCGTCGCCTTCGGCCCAGGGACGAGGGAGTTGATGCTCGTAGAAGATTCCGAATTGCATAAAGGACCACCTCTCGAAGCCCACGGAGGGAAACAGCCAACCTGCACGGGCCGGATGGCCGTGGCAACTCAACGACGCTAACCCAGCGCACCCCGGGCTTACAGGCCCTCGCCCCGGCGCTCGCTTCTGATAGTGTTTCGCCATGGCAATCGCCCCCCCCGATGATGCCTCCCATGTCTACGACGAGCCTGATGTGCGGCTCGCCCGAGCGGTGCGCACCGTCGCCATTGTGAGCCGAGTCTTCGAACAGGTCTGCCGCGAAGCCGGGGTCAGCCTTCCGCAATACCGACTGCTTCTCTTCCTGCGTCACGGGCCGAAGCGGGCGGGGGAACTCGCCGCGCGCGCCGCCATCAAGCGGCCCACCCTCACCGCGATCGTGGCGGGACTCGAAAAGGAAGGCCGACTCACCCGCATCGCCGATGAATCCGACGGCCGAGGCGTACGCATCGAGATCACGCCCAAGGGAAGAGCCGCACTCGGTGAAGCCGAATCCGCGCTGGGGGAAGTGGTGGATGAACTCTGCCAACTCGGCGACTACGAGACACTGCTCGGTGCATTGGATGACCTGGCGGGTATTGTCGACGCCGAAACCTTTCGGCGCATCGCCGAATCCGAATCGCCCGACGCGGCAAAGAAGGCATCCGAAAGCTGACCTCGGAGCGCCGCCCTCCCCGGGCCCGGCGCCCTGCTATGCTGCGCCGCCATGACGGACGAGACCCGCGCCAAGGACGCCATCGATCGCCTCCTCGCGGTGCTCGATCTCGAAGAGATCGACCTGAACATCTACCGCGGTCAGAACGAGAGCGACCGCCCGGGTCGGCTCTTCGGCGGGCAGGTGGCCGCGCAATCCCTCGCCGCCGCGGGCCGCACCGTCGAAGGTCTGCCCGCCCACTCACTGCACGGATATTTTCTGCGGCCGGGCGATCCGTCGCTGCCCGTGGTCTACAGCGTCGACCGTATCCGGGATGGTCGCTCGTTTACCACCCGCCGGGTGGTGGCCCAACAGCACGGCAAGGCGATCTTCAACATGTCGGTCTCCTTCCACGCCGCCGAGCCGGGCTACGACCACCAATTTCCCATGCCCGACGTGCCCATGCCCGAGGATCTCATGAGCCGCGGCGACTACGCGGACGAGTACATCGACCGTATCCCCAAGGAGTTCCACCCCTGGGTCAAACGCATGGGGCCCATCGATACCCGCTACGGACGGCCGCCCTCCTTTGTTCCGGCGGAGCCCAGCGAAGGACCCGGGGTTGTCTGGCTCCGGGCCGCCGCCCCCCTGCCCGATGACCCCAGCCTCCACCAATGCGTGCTCACCTACGCGACGGATATCTCGCTGATCGATTCCATTGTGCAGCCCCACGGCCGCATGGGTTCGTACGGGCCCCTGATGACCGCCAGCCTCGACCACGCGGTTTGGTTCCACAAACCCATGCGGGCGGACGAGTGGCTGCTCTATTACCAGGACAGCCCGTCGGCCTTCGGCGCCCGGGGGCTGGCTCGCGGCACGATCTACACCCGGGACGGCGAACTTGTGGCCTCGACCAGCCAGGAAGCGCTGATCCGCCCGGCCAGCAAACCCGAGGACCGCTCGGAGTAGAAGAGCGGAAGTTCAGACCAGGAGTTGGCGGAAGATCGACAGGCTCTCGGTTTCCTCGGGATGAACCTCACCGTCGGCCTCGATGAGCCCTTCCATGGTTTCAACGAAGACCCGGCGGTGCTCGGCGGGGATCAGAGTGGGATCGATGCTTTCGGGCCGGGGCGGCACGATCAGCCACTGCTCCACCTGGGCCATCTCGGCCTGGGCCAGGCCCAGGCGTTGCATCAAGCGGCCGGCAAAGGCCCGCTCCTCATCGCGCACCTCGAGATCCGCCCAGGCGAAGGAGCAGACGAATTTCATCAACCGCATGCGATCCGCTTCGTTGAGATCGTCCAACATGCGGGCGACGCTAGCGCGGTATGCTTCGGCCCACATGATGCCTCGACGCCCCACGTTCTGGCCCGGATGGCTCAGCGCCGCCGCCCTTCCCTGCCTCGCTTTGGCCCTCGCCCTGGGCGCCAGCGCGGCGCCGGCCCGGGCGACCGAGCCGCTGGATCTCGAGGGCACCTGGTTCGTATTGATCCATTCCCAGGATCCCCAGAGCGCCAACCCCGAAGCCTGGCGCTGGCGCGACATCACCTGGAATTTCGCCCGCAAGGGCACGCGCCTGCAGTGGACTGAATACCCGTTGGTGATCTTCGAGGACACAACGGGGCGCTTCGAGAAAACCGCGGGCAACCCGCGCAGCCGGGTGCTCGCCGCCTGGGAGCCCAACGCCACCCAGGCGGCCACCATCGCGGCCGGCCCCCGGGTCAACGACCGGGGCGCGAAGATCAAGACCCTGCGCGGCTCGGACGCCGCCGGTTGGCAGTCGAGCGGGAGGCGACCCACCACCTCGGCCTCGGTGATGGGCTACCACGAGCAGCTCAGCATCCAGGGCCTCGACGCCCTGCCCGTCTTCGAGCGCCGCGACGCGGTGGGCAACGCGCTCACGAGCCTGGGCGAAGGGCTCACGCGTTACCAGGTCAAGGAAATCCTCGACGAAGGCCGCACCCTGGTGGGCGAATACGCGCGCGATGGCCGCCACCGCGGCCGCTTCCGCGCCTGGCGGACGCCCCCGGTCCGTTCGCTTCTCAAGAAGGACAAGACCCCCAACGAGCGCGCCGCAGAAACGATGCAGGGCGGCCCGCCAGCCCAGCGCTGAGGTCGCCCGGCTCAGGCCGCGCGGTGCGGTGCGGTGTGGTGTGGTGCGGTGTGGTGCGGTGTGGTGTGGTGTGGTGCGGTGTGGTGTGGTGCGGTGTGGTGTGGTGCGGTGTGGTGTGGTGTGGTGCGGTGCGGTGTGGTGCGGTGCGGTGTGGTGCGGTGTGGTGCGGTGTGGTGAGAGAGTGGAAGTCGCGACGCGGGTCGCAACGGCGCTCTCACTCGCCGGATTCGGGCTCGGTTTCGGACTCGGTTTCGGACTCGGTTTCGATCTCGATGATCTCTGGGGTGGGCAAACGCTGCTGCCGAAGGAAGCGCACCCAGCCCTGGGTCAGACCCCGCGGCCAGGTGTGTCCCCCCTTGAAACTGCAGAAAACCGTCGGACGCGCGCACCCCTCCGCCTCCGCGCAGCCACCGCCCAGATCCGTCTCCGTTTCCTCGCAGACGTTGGTCTTGCGCCAGGCCGCGAAGGTGGATCGCCCATCGCGATAGGACACGGCCCGGTCGCGCCGGCCGTGGGCCACCCAGACCGCGACGGGATTTTGGCAATCCGCCGTCGGACCGCCCCCGCTCACCGGGGCAATCGCGGCCAGCACCGAAGCGCGCTCGCAACCCAGCAGGTTCGAGAAATACGCCCCGTTCGAAAACCCGCTGCTCACGATGCGATCCCGATCCAGGCATTCGCGCTGCAGCACTTCGCTCACCAAAGCATCGAAGAGATGAATATCGCGGTTGTCGAACTCATCCTGAGAGAGTTGCCAGCCCGGCTGGGAACGCGAGCCGAGGCCCGGGAAAGTCCGCATCTCGCCCCGAGGAGCAATGACCACGGCCTGGGGCCAGACCTTGTCCAAGTTCAGTGAATCCAGCAGGCTGCCGGGATTGCTCCCCCAGCCATGCCACAGGAAAACCACCTGGGCAGGCCCGCCCCGGCCCGCCTTGGGACCGACGGCCACCTCGACCTGACGCTCGAGATCGCCCACAGTCAGCGTCAAAGAGGAGCGCCCTGCTTTCAGCGGGCAACTCAAAGCCGACGCCAGGCTTTCGGCTGCACTGGCGGCCCCGGATGAAACTGCGAAGAACCCTGCCCCGATCAGCCCAACACAAAATACTCGAAAACTCGCCATGGCGGGTAGCCTAGCGGTCCTGCCTTGGTTTATCCCGCGAACAGCCCCCTAAACCGGGCCCGACCCCGGCAGCAAATTCAATAGGGCGCGGTGCACCATAAAACCGCCGGCCAGGCAGACGAAAGCCAGGGGATAGGCGAGCCAGAAGCCCAGCCCCAGGCGCTCGGCCAGGACGAAGGGCACGAAGAAGAGCAAGGTGATGGGCACCGCCAACGCCACGCTCCGGGCCACCGCGATGGTCTGGGTGAAGCTGCCACTGTCGGCGTAGACCATGGGGAGCAGGATCGCGGTGGAGATCGGCAGGGCAACGAGAAAGCCCGCCAGCGCCGGGTTGCGGCCCGCCAACCAAGACGCGAACGAAACCACGGACCCCGCGATCACGGCCTTCAAGACGAACTCCATGGGCCTTCTCCTTTGCCGGTTGCGGGCGGCCGGGCGGCCACGGTGGGCCCCGCCTTTTCGGGCGGGCCGCCGCCGGCAAGTCTATCGCGTCGGGGCCATGCGCCCCGGACCAGCCACGCAAGACCGGCGGCCAGCCAGGCCCCGGCAATCCAGCGCGGATCCAGCAGCGGGGCGCCCAGGGGCGGAGGGGCGCGCCAGGGTTCGATGGCCAAACGCAGGCCGCCGAAAGCGACTCCAAAGAGCCCCGGTACCCAGCGTGTCGGTGCCCCGGCCAGGAGGCAAGCCACGACCCCCCATCCCGCCAGTTCCCAGGCGGCCGTTGGATAGGTGGCGCCGGTCAGCGCACGGGTCTGCGCACCCAAATGAGACTCCCACTCGGCCACGGCTCGCCCCCCGCAACAACCCGCCCACACGCAGCCCAGGCGCGCCACCGCAAAGGCCGGGGCCAGCGCCCGGCTGGCCGCCGCCGCATAGGCGAAGCCGCCCCCGGCGCGTGCCGGCGCCAGGCAAAGCGGGCCCGCAGGCACAAAAAGAAGCGATAAGCCGGCGCCCGCTCCCCAGATCAGAGAGAGCGGGCCAAGCCCGGCGCCGAACCCCGCGCCCGCAAGCGGCCCGGCGAACTGGTCGAGATGCAGCCCCGCCCAACCGATGCGGGCCAGAACGGCACCCAGGCCCAACCCCGCGATGAAGCGCAGCGGCTCGGCCCCGCGAAAGCACACCACCGCAACCCAAAAGGCCGCGATATGGGCCGCGACATGGCCGAGGGCAGAAAGGTGGCCAAGGAAAAGCGCGGCTGCGTCCAATGCCGCTTCCATCGCGCGGCCACTCCTGCCGGGAACCGGGCAAGCCGAAGCATGGCGAGCCGCCGCATCGACGGAAAGCGCAAAGGCCTCAAAAAGGGCTCATACCTTTGCACCGGGATCCTGGCCGACGCTCAGTCGCCGGCCTCGGCCAGGTCGATATCCACCATGAGGTCGGCGGCGATCTTTTCCAGCGCCTCGCGCAATTCTCCGAGCGAGCGTGTGGCAGGCAAATGCAGGAGCGCCGTGGCGCTGAAGAGGGTCTCCCCCGACATGGGGGCCGGGCTGCATTGGGTGGAGAGTTCGGCCACGTTCACCCCGATGGCGGCCAGACCGGCAGAGATATCGCGGATGATGCCCGGCCGATCCTGGCCGACGAGTTCCAGGGCAAGCGAGCGAAAGGGCGCCGGGTCGGCGTCGCCGCGCGCGTCTTCGACGATCACGCGAAGACCCCGATCCTCGAGCTCATGAAGCGCTTTAAAGAGCGCCGCCGCAGCCTCGCCCGGCACACTCACCTCGAGAATGCCCGCGAAATAGCCGGCCAGGCGAGCCATGCGGCTGCCCTCCCAACTGCCCCCGTGGTCGGCCACGGTCTCGGCCACCGCTTCCACCAGGCCGGGTTGGTCCGGGCCGATCACCGTCAGAACCAGAGAATTCTTCATCGGAGCCCTCCCCTTGCACTCGCTCTTCTCATTTCATTCATACGTTCTTGCATACGTCCTTGCATCCGTCCTTGCATACGTTCTTGCATACGTGCTTGCTGACTTTCACTGCTCTCCAACACGCCGGGGAACCGGCGCACCGGCAGCACTCTTTTTCGATGAAAAACTCTGACACCCTCAGCGCATTCGGGCCACATAGAGAGCACATAAAGCAAATATCCCCTTCCCAGGGAGCCCCGATTCGCCTTTGGCGGGTCGGGGCGCTTTCGTTCTGGGGTTGCGGAACCTCGTTTTTCGAAAACCCGCGTTCGCCTCAGGACTCCTCGCACGACCGGCTGGGACCCGCGAGCGCCCCCGCTCCAATTTTCTCGGATTCGCGAAAAAATCTGACACCTTCGCCGGCTCGCGCCCACTTACTGAGTGCATCCAAATATCCCCTTCCCAGGGAGACCCGGCTCGCCGCAAGGTGAGCCGGGTCACTTTTTTTGGGGCATCCCAAAGCGCCCGCAAAGCAGCGCCCGCAAAGCGGGCGACAGGCCGAAAGTTTCGGGGAACCCGCAAAGCGGACGCAGCGCAGAGGAAGCCCGGGACGATCACGCCCGGTGGGTGTCGAGCCGACGCGCTGCCCGATCTCGGGCCCTTCTTCGACCCGCTCTGAGTGATCCGCTCTCGGTGACCCGCTCTCAGTGATCCGCTCTCAGTGACCCGCTCTCAGTCGGCCTTGCCCTCGACGAAGCGGGCGCGTTCAACCAACGCCGCCAACGCCCGGACCGCGCGGTGGGCACTCGGGTAACAGACCCGGCCAGCCGCACGCACAGCGGCGGGCCCCGCGTTCTGCGGGTCCGATACCGCCAACTCGCTCACCGAGAGCACCGGCTTGCCGTAGCGTTCCGAAGCGTCCCGGGCGGCCTCGGCGAAACGGGCATCTTGTTTCTCGTGGTAGCCGACGATGCGTTCGAGCCCGTGTTCCGGGTAGAAGGCGCCACTGCGAAAAACGCCCGCCTGCCCCGACTGAATGCCCAGCCCCAAATGAATCACCGCGTCCACGTCGGGGTGGGCCGTCACCAGGTCGATCACATCGGGAATCGTGTCCCGGGTCTCGCCGCTGGCCAGGTCGATGGGGTTGTTGCGACTCCAGCGCGCCGGCACCCAGGTGTCGATCTTGGCGCGAATGTCGTCGGGCAGGGGAATCAGGTCGAGTCCGGCCTCGGCGCACGCATCGGCGGCCAGCACGCCCCATCCCCCCACCGAGGTAAAGACCAGGGTCCGGCGTCCCCGGGGCAGAGGCTGGGTGGCCAGGGTCGCGGCCCACTCGAAGGCCTCTTCCACCGTGGGCGCGCGCAGCGCCCCGAATTGCTGGCACAGGCCGTCGAAGACTCGATCATCGCTGGCCAGCGAACCCGTATGGCTCGCCGCAGCCCGGGCGCCCTGCCCGCTGGCGCCCCCCTTGACCAGGACGAGGGGCTTCACCGCGGTGACGCGCTCCAGGGCCCGGCGGAAGCGGTGGCCGTCGCCCACGCCCTCGACATAGGCCAGGGCCACATCGGTGTCGGGGTCCACCGCGAAATATTCGAGCAGGTCGGCCAGGCCGGTCTGGGCCGAGTTGCCCAGGGAGACCGCTTTGCTGACCCCCACCCCGGTGGCCACCGCGTAATTGAGGTAGGAAGAAACGAGGTTGCCGCTCTGGGAGGCCACGCCGATGCGTCCGGCCGGGGGATAGGGGGAAACAATCTGGGCGCAGAGATTCGCCGGCGTCGAGATCACCCCCTGGCCGTTGGGTCCGATCAGCAGCATGCCGAGTTCGTCGGCGGTCTCCACCAATTCGCGTTGAAGCGCCCGGCCCTCTTCGCCCGCCTCGCCATAGCCGGCGCTGGCCACGAAGGCCGCGCGGATGCCCTTGGCCGCACACGCGCGGAGCAACTCGATATTGCCCGCGGTGGGCGTGCAAACGAAGACCATGTCGGCTTCGCCCTCGGGCACGCCGCCCAGGTCGGGCAGGGTCGCTTCGCCCAATACCTCGGCGCCATCGAGCTTGACCGGGAAGATTTCGCCGGCATAACCAAATCGCCGGAGATTATGAAGCGTCACGAAACCGAATTTGCCCGGATGACTCGATACCCCGGCCACCACCACGCCGCGGGGATGAAAGAGCGGGGCGAAGCGCGCACGCAGGGCCTCGGCCTCTGCGGGCTCGGGCAATGCCGGCTGGGCAGCGGGCGGACCCACCTCGACAAGTGCATCCACCGCCACGGGCCGGCCGGCGGAAACGATCAAGGGGGTGAGATCCACGCTGGCCACGTCCGGGCGCTCCTGGGCCAGGCGGGACAAACCCAGCAGCAGCGTCGCCAGGGCGCCGCGATCCAGCGCCGGCTCGCCGCGAAAGGGCTCGCGAAAGAGATCCGCCGCCGCCAGGCGATCCACCAAACCTTCGGCTTCGCCGCGGGAGAGTGGGGCGGCGGCAAAGACCACGTCGCCCAGGGCTTCCGCGAGGATTCCCCCGAGTCCCAGCAGAACGCAGGGCCCGAATTGCGGGTCCCGCACCAGGCCGGCGATCAGTTCGCGGCCGCCCATCACCTGCTCGGCAACCAATAATTCGACCTCGCCGTCCTCCGGACGAGCCTGGGCCAACAAACCCTCGGCGGCGACCTTGACCCCGGCGCCATCGGCGAGACCCACCGCCACCAGGCCGCGCTCGGTCTTATGCGCGATGCCCTCGCCGCTGAGTTTCACCACCACGGGGAACCCCAACTCGTCCGCCGCCGCGGCCGCTTCGTCGGGATCCTTCGCGCGTCGCTCCCGGGCGAACGGGATATCGAATGCGCTGAGCAGGTCCTTGGAAGCCGCTTCCGAGAGAGTCGAGGATGAGCCGGATGCCATGGGCGCGCAGGTTAGTGGAATGCCCAGGCGCGGTCGAACCGCTCCCCATTCTGGCGACCGGGCGATTCGCACCGCCGCCCCCCCGGCCAGGCCAGATCGATTATTCTCCGGCCCGAGTTCGGCCCAGGGAGGCTCCATGTACGCACAGATCCAAAATGCACTCGCGGCGCTCGATTCGATGTTCGCGGCCTATATCGTGGCACCGATCAGCGCGGTTCTCTTCTTCGATGTGGCCTTCTGGGACAACGGCCAGCCCGGCGAGATCGTTCTGCCCGCCGTGGTGGTCTGGCTGGTGGCGGGGGCGATCTACTTCACCCTGAAATTTCGCTTCATCAATTTTCGCGCTTTCCGCCACGCCATCGACTGCGTTCGCGGGCGCTATACGGATCCGAACGCAGCGGGAGAGATCAGCCATTTTCAAGCGCTCTCGGCGGCGCTCTCCGCCACGGTGGGCCTGGGCAATATCGCCGGTGTCGCGGTGGCGGTGGGGCTGGGCGGGCCGGGCGCCATCTTCTGGATGGTGCTCGCCGGGCTCTTGGGCATGAGTTCAAAATTCGCCGAGTGTTCCCTGGGACAGAAATTTCGCCTCATCGACGAGAACGGCCAGGTGACGGGCGGGCCGATGATCTACCTGCGCGACGGCCTGGCCCAACGCGGGTTGCCCCGCCTGGGCGCCGTGCTCTCGGTGATCTTTGCCGTGATGTGCATTGGGGGCAGCTTCGGCGGGGGCAATATGTTCCAGTCCAACCAGGCCTTCGCCATCGTCCGGGATCAGATCCCTTGGCTCGCCGCCAATGGCGCCATCGGTGCGGCGATCTTCGGGCTCGTGATGGCCACGGTGGTGGGGCTGGTCATCGTGGGGGGCATCCGGCGTATCGGCGAAGTGGCGGGGATTCTCGTCCCGGGGATGTGCCTCCTTTATATCTGCGCGGGAATGGGCGTGCTGGCGGTGAACGCCGGCCAGATCCCGGCGGCCGTGGGCACCATCTTCGGCTCGGCGTTCAGCCTCGAAGCCGGGCTCGGGGGCTTCGTGGGCGTACTGATCCAGGGCTTTCGCCGCGCCGCCTTCAGCAACGAGGCGGGGGTCGGCTCGGCCTCCATCGCCCACTCGGCAGCGCGAACCGAAGAGCCCTTGCGCGAAGGTCTGGTGGCCCTGCTCGAGCCCTTCATCGATACCGTCGTGGTCTGCTTCATGACGGGCCTGGTGCTCGTGGTGAGCGGCGCCTACGCGGACCCCAACGCGGGCGAGAGCATCGCGATGACCGCCTATGCGTTCGCCACGGTTTTTCCGTGGTACCCGGTGGTGCTTTCGATCACGGCCGTTCTCTTTGCCTTCAGCACCATGATCTCCTGGAGTTATTACGGCGAGAAGTGCTGGGAACACCTCTTCGGCAGCGGTTCGGTCCTGATCTACAAAATGATCTTTCTCTTCTTCTGCTGGGCGGGCGCCGTGTTCAACGCCGCCAGCGTGCTGGACTTCGGCGACCTGATGATTCTCGGCATGGCGTTCCCCAACGTGATGGGGGTAATCTTGCTCGCTGGCCCGCTGAAGAAGGATCTCGACGTCTACCTGGCCCGGCTGGGGGCTGGAGAGTTCCCACGCCATAAATAAAGGCAGGTTCAGGGGCGGGGCTGCTTCCGTTTCGGAAAACACGCGGCTGCCCCAAGCAAAAAAAACGGAAACGAAAGGAAAATCATGGCCACGGAAATCGGCCGCCTCGGTGTCTGGGCGGCCCTCGATGCACTCCCGGCCCCCGAAGCCGCCGCTTTCGCAAAGCGAGTCGAGGCCTGGGGATACTCGGCGCTCTGGACCCCCGAAGCCGTGGGCCGCGACCCGTTCAGCCTGATCGGCTATCTCGCGGCTCAAACCGAATCCCTGGTGCTCGCCACGGGCATTGCGAACATCTATGCCCGGGACCCCATGACGATGAAGTCCGTTCTCAAAACCCTCGGCGAACTCGCCCCCGGGCGTTTCGTGCTTGGCCTCGGCGTCTCCCACGAACATCTGGTGAAACGCGTGCGCGGCCACGATTACACCAAGCCCCTCTCCACCATGCGGGCCTACCTGGACGCCCTGGACGGCGCACTCTACATGGGCGCCGAACCCGCCGAAGAGGCGCCGATCGTGCTCGCCGCCCTGCGCGACAAGATGCTGGGCCTCGCGGCGACTCGGACCCGGGGCGCCCACCCCTACCTGACCCCCGCCGCCCATACCGCCCGGGCCCGGGAGGTGATGGGCCCCGACGCGTGGATCTGCCCCGAGCAGATGGTGCTGCTGGAGACCGATCCCGAAAAAGCCCGCCCCGTGGCGCGTGCCCACCTCAAGGTCTACATCGGGCTTCCCAATTACCAGAACAACCTGAAGCAGTTCGGTTTTACCGACGCCGACTTCGCCGATGGCGGGAGCGACGCTCTGGTGGATGGCGTCGTGGCCTGGGGCGATATCGATTCAATCCGGGCGCGTATTCAGGCGCATTGGGATGCGGGCGCCGACCACGTTTGCATCCAGGCCTTTCGCGCCGACGGCAAGCCCACCCCGGACGAGGGCCTGCTCGAAAGCCTGGCCCCCAATGGCTGAGCCCAACGCCGAAAAGCGGAGTTTCTGGGGCTGGGGGTTTGCGAATGCGGGCCCCGACGCCGCCCAACAAGAAGGCATCCGCAAGACCACCGAGGGGCGTCTCGGCACGGCCCTGGAACTCGCCGACGAACCGCGGCTCGAGGCCATCGAACTCCCGGCGCCTGGGCTGACGCCGCCGAAGAGCCTGGCGAAACGCTGCACCACCGACCCCTTCGAGCGCGCGGGGCATACCTACGGCAAAAGTTTTCGCGATGTGGTGCGCGGGGCCCGGGGCGATTTTTCCAAGCCCCCGGATTTCGTGGCCTACCCCGAAGATGAAGCGGAAGTTGCGGCACTCCTCGATTGGGCGAGCGATGCCCGGGCGGTCGTCGTCCCCTATGGCGGCGGCTCGAGCGTGGTGGGGGGCGTCGAGTGCGTGGGCAGCGACGACCACCGGGGCGTGGTGACCCTCGACCTCTCGCGCCTGGACGCGGTGCTCGAAATCGACCGCGCCTCCCGGGCCGCGCGCATCCAGGCGGGCATCTACGGCCCCGCACTGGAGAACGCCCTGCGGCCACACGGGCTGACCCTGCGCCACTTCCCCCAATCCTTCGAGTTCTCGACCCTGGGCGGATGGATCGCCACGCGCTCGGGCGGCCACTACGCCACCCTCTACACCCATATCGACGATTTCGTCGAGGGCATGCGGGTGATCACACCGAGCGGAACCGTGGAGAGCCGGAGATTGCCGGGCTCCGGGGCCGGACCGAGCCCCGACCGACTCTTCTTGGGGAGCGAGGGCAGCCTCGGCGTCATCACCGAGGCCTGGATGCGGCTGCAGGATCGCCCCACCTACCGCGCGTCGGCGTCGGTGCGCTTCACGGGCAAAGACGGCTTCCTCCGCGGAGCCGAGGCCGTGCGCGCCCTGGTCCAATCCGGGCTCGCGCCCACGAATTGTCGGCTGCTGGATGCCGGCGAAGCCGCGCAGTCTGGAGCCGGCGGCGGCGAGGACTCTGTATTGGTGCTGGGCTTCGAGTCCGCCGACCACCCCCTGGATGCCTGGATGACGCGGGCCTCGGAAATCTGTGCCGACGCCGGAGGCATCCTGCCCGAGGGCGGCCCCCGGCTGCAGCACGCTCAGGACGGTTCGGGTACCGGCGGCGCCCAACGCGAAGGCGCCGCGGGCGCCTGGCGCAACGCTTTTCTCCAGGCGCCCTATATCCGGGATGTATTGGTCCGCATGGCGGTGATCTGCGAGACCTTCGAAACCGCCGTGACCTGGGACCAATTCCCCGAGTTCCACGCCTCGGTGACCGCCGCGGTGCAGGAGGCCATCGACCGGGTGTGCGGCGGCGGCACGGTGAACTGCCGCTTCACCCACGCCTACCCGGACGGCGCGGCGCCCTATTACAGCGTGATGGCGCCGGGACGGCGCGGCAGCGAACTCGAGCAATGGGGCGAGATCAAGGCGGCGGCGGGCGAAGCCCTGATCGCCCACGGCGGCACCATCACCCATCACCACGCGGTGGGACGCGACCACCGCCCCTGGTACGACCAGCAACGCCCAGAACTCTTCGGCCGGGCGCTGGCGGCTGCCAAGCGCGAATTCGATCCGGCCCATATCCTGAACCCCGGCGTGATCATCGACTAGGCCGGATTCGGCCCGCCGAGAGCGCCTTTCGGCTTTCCGCCAACCGCCGAGCCCTCTATGCTTGGGCGCCCATGACTCGAATCAACGACCACTACCAGAAGCTCCAAGCTGGCTATCTCTTTCCCGAAATCGGAAGGCGCGTCGCCGCATTCCAGCAGGACAACCCCGACGCCGCCGTCATCAAGCTCGGCATCGGGGACGTCACCCTGCCCCTGGTCCCCGCCATCATCGAGGCCCTCCACGCCGCCGTGGACGAGATGGGCAGCCAGGCCTACGGCTACGGCCCCGAGAACGGCTACCCCTTCCTCAAGGAAGCAATCGCTCAGCACGATTATGCCGCCCGGGGAGTCGAGATCGCCCTGGACGAGATCTTCGTATCCGACGGCAGCAAGCAGGACAGCGGGAACGTCCAGGAGATTTTCGACGTGGGCAACACGCTCTGCGTCACCGACCCCTCCTACCCGGTCTACGTCGACACCAATGTCATGGCCGGACGCACCGGGGACGCAGACGAAACCGGCCGCTTCCAAGGCATCACCTATCTTCCCGCAACCGAGGACAACGCCTTCACGCCCGGCCCGCCGAACGAGCGGGTAGACCTCGCCTATCTCTGCTCGCCCAACAACCCCACCGGTGCCGTGGCGACGAAGGAGAATCTCGCCCAATGGGTCGCATGGGCGCGGAGCAACGACGCGGTGATTCTTTTCGACGCCGCGTACGACGCCTTCATCCAGGACCCGGAGCTGCCGCGCTCGATCTTCGAGATCGAAGGCGCCACCGAGTGCGCCATCGAGATGCGCAGCTTCTCCAAGCGCGCCGGCTTCACGGGCACCCGCTGCGCGTACATGACGGTTCCCAAGGCGGTGATGGGACGAAGCGCCTCGGGCGAAGCCGTTTCGCTCAACGCCCTTTGGTCTCGGCGGCATTCCACCAAATTCAACGAGGTTCCCTACGTGATCCAGAAAGCCGCAGCAGCGGTCTTCTCCCCGGATGGCGCCGCCCAAACCGCCGAGCAGGTAGCCTATTACATGGAAAACGCCCGCCGCATCCGCGGGGGCCTGGGCGACGCGGGCTTCGCGGTCTTTGGCGGCGAGCACGCGCCCTATATCTGGATGCGCACCCCCGGCGGCGCCTCGAGCTGGGATTTCTTCGACCAACTCCTCGAGCGCAGCCACGTGGTGGGCACCCCCGGCTCGGGCTTCGGGCCCGCCGGCGAGGGCTATTTCCGGATCAGCGCCTTCAATTCCCACGAGAACGTCGACGAGGCTATCGAGCGAATTCGCAAGGGCTTCGGCAGCTGAGGCCTCACGCTGCCCCTGCCCGCTGCCCCTGCCCCTGCCCGCTGCGCTGAAAACCCTCCGGGAGCTTGCCCCGAATCCGCTTGACGGAGTTGCACTTCTATCTTAATTGTCCGAGCCCATTCAACCGAACCCCCGATGGCGGCTCCGTAGCTGGCATCGCAACTCGCAATTGGAGTCCACAGCATGGCACCCGATACGACTTTTGGTCCTCCCGCCCACATGGCCGCTTTCAGTGATGTCGACGAAAACTGGGGCCCGCTCGCCAAGCTCGCCGGTCAATGGGCTGGCGATCAAGGTCGCGACTTCTCGTACTCCTACTCGGAGAAAGCCGACACCGAGAACCTCTACCGCGAGGAGATCACTTTCGACCCCTTCGGCCCGGTGGATAACGGACCCCAATCCCTCTACGCCCTGGACTACCGCATGAAGGCCTGGCGCATTGGAGCCGACGACTTCTTTCACATGGAGGTCGGCTACTGGCTCTGGGAGCCCGCCACGGAAAAGATCTACCGCTGCTTCATGGTCCCGCGCTCGACCAATATCATTGCATCGGGAACCGCCGCCGCAGGCGCCACAAGCTTCCACCTGGAGGCCAAGCAGGGTTCTGCAACCAACGGCATCTTGCAGAACGACTACCTCTTCGAGGGCGCCGCGCGAACCGTGAGCTACACCCTCGACGTCGATCTCTCGGGCGGAGGCTACGCCTACAAAGAAGACACGACGATGGAAATGGCCGCTCATGGTGGCGCGGAAATGCACCATACGGATGAGAACACCCTTTCGAAGGCCTAGTCTCAGACTACCCGGCGAAGCGATGCGCAAAGGCCGGAAATTTGAACGGGCCGGCCCCACTTGACTGGGGCCGGCCCTCTTCGTTTCAAGACGGGCGACGCCGAGGCTTCGAGGCAGTGGCCAGCCTCCTCCCGAACTTGTGACCCCGAAGCGGGGTTGCTACCACGCTGCAAGACCCAGCACCCCAACCAGGAGTTCCCCATGCCCCGGTTCCGAATCGTTGGCCTCATTGCCGCCCTGGTTCTTTTCGCCCTCGGCAGCGGCTGCAGTACACCCGCCCAGAACACCACTTTCGCGGACCCCTCTGCGCCGATTCTCAGCCGAATCGCCCAGACCGGCATCCTGCGGGTGGGCATGTCGGGCGATCAGCCCCCCTTCAACGCCAAGACCCGAACCGGGCAGATCATCGGCATCGAAGCCGACCTCGCGAATGCCCTGGCGGGGGGCATGGGGGTGCGTGCCGAATTCGTGGAAATGCCCTTCGGCGAACTCCTGGGAGCCCTCGAAGCGGGAAAGTTGGACATCGTCCTCTCCCAGGTGACCATGACCACCGAGCGCAACCGCCGAGTGGCTTTCACCCACCCCTATTTCGTGACCGGCAAGGCCATTCTCACCCGATCCGAGGTCTTGTCCCGGGCCCAATCCAGCGAGGACCTGGACATCACCGGCCTGCGGATCTCCGCCCTGGCGGGCTCCACCAGCGAGGATTTCATCCGCGGGCGACTGCCCAGCGCCCGGCTCAGCACCACACTCGATTCCGACCAGGCGGTCCGTCTGCTCTTGAGCGGCAAGGTGGACGCCATGATGGCGGATCTGCCCATCTGCGTGATCGCCCTGCTCCGCAACCCGGGTGCCGGGCTCGTCGCAGTCTCTTCGCCCTTTACCTACGAGCCCATCGCCGCCGCCCTCCCCGCCCACGACACCCTCTTCCTCAATCTCGTCGACAACTTCATGCGAAATCTCGAGGGCTCCGGGCTGATGCAGGAATTGACCCTGCGCTGGTTCAACGATCCCACCTGGCTCGATGCCATTCCGAGTCGCGACCCGGGCCAGGGGCCCGGCCCAAGGGCGCCCCAATGAACGTTCTCGTGATGGGCGGCACCCAATTCAACGGCCTGGCGCTGGTGCATGAACTTGCCCGAGCGGGCCATACCATCACCATCTTGAATCGGGGCAAGACCGAAGCGCGCCTGCCCAGCGGTATCACGCGGCTGACCTGCGATCGAACCGATCTCGCCGCCCTCAAGTCGACCCTGGCGGGGCGGGATTGGGATTGTGTCTATGACATCAGTGCCTATCGGCCCGAGGACGTCGCCACCATGGTGGAGGTCCTGGAGGGTCATACCGGGCACTATATCTTCGCGAGTTCCACGGTGATCTATGCCGCCTCGGATCTGCTCCCCATCAGCGAGAATCATCCGGTGGAGCGGGGCGAGACCCAGAATTCGTACGGGGGCAACAAGCTCCTGTGTGAGGATCTCCTCATGCAGGCCTGGCGAGAGCGCGGCTTCCCCATGAGCATCGCGGCCTTCTCCATGGTCTTCGGTCCCTACAATATCATTCCCGAACGCGAGCAGCGCATGTTCATGCGCCTGAAGGCGGGCCGGAGGATCATGCTTCCCGGCGATGGGCAGACCGTGGGCCAGGTGGGCCACGTCTATGACGAGGCCCGCGCCCTTCGGGCCATGATGCAAAAAACCGCCACCTTCGGCCGGCGCTACAACCTCACCGGCGCGGATTGTTTTACGGACAACGGCTACGTGGACACCTTCGCCGAGGTCATGGGGATCGACCCGGCCGGGCTGGAAAAGATCTTCGTGCCGACGAATTTGATGGACGATATCTACGCCGGGAATTATTCGCTAACCGAGGGCGCCATGGATGTGCTGGCGGATACCCGGAGCCGGGATGACACCCGGAACCAATCGCTCTTCCAGATCAACCGCCTGATGCCGCGCCTGGCGCCGAATATCCACCATTGGAATCGCAACGTGTACTTCAGCATCGAGAAGCTCAAGGAGGATACGGGCTGGCGTCCGGAGTACACCTTCCGGGGCGCCGTCGAGCAGACCTGGGAGTGGATGCAATCCACCGGCCGCGACCAGAGCCTCGAATTCGATTTCAGTTTCGAGGACGACCTGATCAAGCGAATCGAAGCCGGCTGAGGCCCCGGGGCCGCGTCCCAATCCGCGCAGCCCAGGCCGGAAAAGACCGAAGCGCCTTGATCTCCCGCGAATTGCGGCCCCCTTCGCTGGGCCGTCAGGCGAAAGCCACCTGGCTATCGCCTGGGGAAAGCCGCGGGAAGGACAACACCGCAAAAGGCTCGAGGGAATCGATGGCGGCCTCGCCCTGCTCGGGTAGCCAGCGGAAGAGCCGGACCTCGAGCCCTTCGGGCGTGAAATCCAGCAGGCTGAAACCGTTCTCCTCCAGGGGGGACACGAGTTCGCTGGCCTCGAGGGTTTGAGAGGGCTGCGGGTGCTGGCTGCGAAATTTCGAGGGCCAGCCCAGCACGCCGGTCCCCACCGCGCCGGTGAGCAACGAGAGCACGGGATTCGCCGCCAGGGATTGCCCGTTCGTAGCGTGGATCCACCCTGCCGCGGTGGCGTGCAGATCACCGCTCATGAAGAGCGGTAGCCGGCCCTTCTGGGCCGACGCGGCGCCGATCAAGCGATCGTGCTGACGCGCCCAACCCGGGGGCCAGTAGGGCTTGCTCGCCGCTGTGCCCAGCCTGCCCTCGGCGTCCTTGAAGTCGGGGTACCACTCACCCCATTTCCCCGCGGTCCAGAGCACCGGGGTCGAGGGGATATGGGCCAGGTGCAGGCTCTCGGAACGGGCGGTTCGGTCCAGCGCCCAGGCCTCTACGTCGGGGGGCAGAAAGCCGGAAACCTCTGCCGGGGTGGCCGGGTCCAGGCGGTTGCTCAACCCCTGGCGGCAATCGTAGAGCAGGGCCTCGAAGAGATTTCCGTAACGGATCTGTCCGTAGCTGCGCGCAATGCCGGGCGCAGCCTGATGTCGCCCGGGCAACTGCGCGTCCACCAGGAGTTCGGGGTAGAAAAGACGTTGGGTAGAGACCGCAAGGTCGCGCATGAATGGGTCGGCAGGAAAGGTCCGGAGGGCCTCGCTGGCCTCATCGTTCTCTCCGTAATCATGGTCGTCCTGGAGAAAGAAGGTGGGGAGCGAACGAAAGAGCACGCCATAGAGATCCGCGATTTGCGGGCCAAAGGCGCGCACCAGAACCTCCTCGTTGGCGCCCCCCAGCACCTTTTGTCCGCGATCGAAATAGCCCGCCCGCCACCCCGCCCAGGGCGACTCGCCCAGGGCCCAGCCGAAACGACTCTTCATATCCCAGTAGACATGATCGCCGTTGGCCACGGCGGCATCGGGCCCGAAGGAAAGCGCCCGGGCCAGAAGGCGGCGGCGATGGGGCACCGGGAGAAAGGCGTGGAGCAGGGGCTTGCCGAAGAGATCGAAGTTGAGAAGATTGTCGGGTCCGCCCGCGCAGGTATAGGCCAGCAGGCGAAAACGATCCGCCGGATCGCCGGGCGCGGGAAAGGTCCGCAGGGGCCAGGGGTCGCAAAGGAGATCGCCACCGGCGCTGCGCAGTTGAAGAGCGTACTCCGTGGCGGGAGCAAGACCCTCGAGAAGGAACGTGTAAAAGCGCCCGCCCGAATCGGTTCGCACTCCGTCGGCGACCGCGTTCCCGGCATGCAGGCGCGCGCCGCCGGCGGGAGGGCGGCGGAAAGAAGCCTTGAGAAGAATCCGCTGGTGATCGGCGGTGGGCAGCAGGTGAGCCACCTCCCCCCGCGCCCAATCGGTATCGAACGCTTCCGCCACCGGACCCGAACGGCCGCATCCCGGGGTACCCACCAGGGCCGCCGCCGCTGAACCCGCGGCCGCCCGTACGAAATCCCGGCGACTGAGGCGGAAATCGGATCCGTCTTCCATGAACTTCTCCCTCCCGCCCCGCCGGGATCCAGATGCGCTGGACGAACCTTACCGAAGTCGCCCCATCGCCCCGGGACTTGCCCTTTGCCTGCCGCTGAGCGCACCTCGGGCGGGGCCAGGGCGGCGCGAGGCGTTTTTTCCGCAACCCTCAACCCACACCGGGGTTGGACTCTCAAACGCCGCCCGTCAGCGCACCGGCGGGACGAAGAGAGGAGCCCCCATGAATTGGAATCAGCCTGTTTTCTACCCGGCAGCCCTGGCCTGCCTATGCCTGCTGGGCGCCCCGAGCGCGGGAGCGAGCGACACCCCGGCTCCCCATATGCAGGAGCACGGAGACCGCATCGAAAAGCGCCTGGATCGGCGCGGCGATCAACTGGACCGCCGCTTGGATCGGCAAGGGGCCCGCATCGACCGGCGTCTGGACCGAAAGGCGGAGCGCGCCCGGGATCGCGGCCATCCGATGCGGGCGAAGCGCCTCGACCGACGCGGCGACCGTATCCGAGACCGGCTGGATGAGCGGGGGGATCGCATCAACCGAAAACTCGATCGCCGGGGCAAGGCCATCGATCGTCGCCTGGACCGGCGCAGGGATCGGCGGGCCGACCGGCGTGATCAGGCCGACGCGCGGAGGCATTTCCGGCGGCTCCATCGCCCCATTCGCCCCATTCGCCCCCATCAGCCATCCCATCATCAGTAATACCCGATCGCACCGCCCCGGATGGTTCGTGAACGGCTGAACTTCCGGCGGCGGCGGCCGGGCGTGCGTCCATCCCGCGCGCTCGGCCGCTTATCCTCGGGGCCTGGGCCCGGCCCGGTCAGGATTTCAAGAGAAACCGCCCTTGGGCGGGTTCGGGGTCAGGCGGCGCCCCCGCAATCGATCATCACTTTGGCCCCCGCATCCGCATCCTGGGCAATCGCCATGGCCTCGTCGAAACGGTCCAGGGGAAAGCGGTGGGTGATCATCGGCGAAAGGTCGACGTCGCCGAGCATCTGGATCATGTCATTCCAATCCGGCGGCTGGGCGATGGAACCCAGGAGTTCGAGTTCCTTCATCATGACGAGCAGAAAATTCATCGCGATCTCCTCACGATGAAGCGCCACGACCACCACCCGGGCACCGGCTTTCGCCCGGCGCACAATCTGGGGGAGCACCGCCGCTGCCCCGGAAGCCTCGATATAGAGATCCGTATCCGCCATGGGGGCGCCCATCACGAGGGAAGTGCCCTGGATCTCGCGAATACGCCGCCCCACTGAATCCCGCGATGGATTGACGGTTTCCCGGGCGCCCAATTGCCGCGCCACGTCGAGGCGAGTATCCGAGAGGTCGACGGCCACCACGTCCTCTACGCCTCGATACTTGAGGGTCGCGATGGAAGCCAGCCCGATGGGTCCCGCCCCGAAGACCACGGCCTTTTCCCCGGCTTGCGCCCGGGAACGATTCACCGCCTGCATCCCCACACCGAGGGGTTCGGCCAAGGCAGCCTGATCGAAGGAAAGCTCATCGGGGATCGGAATCATGCAACGCGCATCGGCCGCGTTCCGGACCAGGAGTCGCGGCGTAAAGGCGCCCTCGCTTCCGCCGTTGCCGATCCTGTTCCCGGCGCCCTGGGGATCCACCACGACCCGATCCCCGGGCGAGACACCCACGACCTCGGCCCCTACCGACTCCACCACCCCCGAGAACTCGTGCCCGATGGGCATGGGGGTATCGCTGGGTCCCGCCACGCCGCCCAACTTCAGGTAACCGAGATCGCTCCCACAGATCCCGCACGCCGCAACGCGGACCACGGCGTCTCGGGGGCCCGGTTCGGGGGTGGCAACCCGGTCGAGGCGAAGTTCATCCGCGGCGTGGATCTGGACCTGGATCTGCTGGGCCAATGAATATCCTCCCGGGCGTGTGCCCGGCCTCAATTTCCCAACAGGTGGATGCCCAGACAGCTGACCAGAAAATACGGCGCGATGACCGCGGCATCGCCATACGCCTTGGCGAGGCGCTGACCGAAGAGCACCATCAGGAGCGAAGCCCCCGAAAGAATCGCCCCCCAATAGGCCAGGGTTGTCCCGCCGGTGAAGACCAGGGCCACCGCCCCGGCCGCGGAAAGAGCACCCGCCGCGGTCTCGAAAAACGCGAGACAGGCAAGCAGGGGCGCTACGGGCAGGGCCACCGGCGCATTGGCAAACAACTCGGTGAGGTACGCCACATTGCCCGAAAAATCGAAAATCTTATCCAGGCCCGACTGCAGAAAAACAATGGCCAGGAACAGGGCCACTCCAAGAGAGAGCAAAAATTGCGGCTCCAGGGAAAGCATTCGCCTCACTCCTTCCGGCTCACGTCCCCTGATCTGGAGACGTGCCGAATGCTAGCAAGGCATTGAAAAAAGGGGCCAGGGAGAATGGCCGGCGGCAGCCTTCCTCAGAAATCAGCCTGAGCCCGCTCAAAAGCCGCATGCCCGAATGGGCAGCGCGGGCGGATCTCAGGTTGAGGAGGATCCGTCGGGCTTCGGGGACTCTTCGCTACTGCGCGCCGCCCGACCCCGACCCCGCGTACCCCGGCGCCGGCCGCGCTTGGCCGATCCCTTCTTGGCGCGGGCCTTCTTGCCCGCCTTCTTGCGCGCCCGCTTGCCCGCTTTCTTTCGCGCCTTCTTCTTGCGAAGGGGCTCGAAAAAACTTCCGGGGCGTTCGCCTGCCTGCCGGCACATATCGCATGCGCCGCATTCGCTTCCCGCCGCGACACCGAAATAGCTACGCAACATCTGTGCGCGGCATTCCTCTTGGCTCGCGTACGCCTCGATGGCATCCAGGCGTTCGGTATCCAATTTGCGGAGGCGCTGGAACTGCTCGGTCAACCGCCGCGCCTTGTCAACCAACTCGTCGGGATGGATCAGGGGGCGAACATATTTCTCGGTGGTGATCTCCACCAGGCTGGCGGACTCCAACACGGCGACTACCGCCGAGGTCACGCGCTGAGCGAGTTGGGCCGAGGCGGCCAGATCGATGATATCCGGGAAACGCCCCTCCTCGACGTAGGCCACCAAGGCCTTGACGAGTTGAAAGAGTTGCTGAGGCCGGACACGGCTCTGCCCCAAAAGGAATTCGTGAATGTCGCGGTCATCAAAATGATGCAGCAGGATGCAATGGGATTGGCGCCCATCACGACCCGCCCGGCCCGCTTCCTGCACGTACTGCTCCAGGGAGGCCGGCGTTTGGAAGTGGACCACGTAGCGAATATCGGGCTTATCGATACCGAGTCCAAAAGCGCTCGTCGCCACCATCACCAGCCGGCGACCCCGCTTCATGAAAAGTTCCTGCTCGGCCTTGCGTTCGCTGCCCTTCATGCCGCCGTGATAGCGATGGGCGGGGATCCCCATGGCGCGGAGCGCTCCGTGGACCGCGTCCACCTCCTTGGTGGTTGAGCAGTAGATGATGCCGGGGCGTCGTAGGCGGAGAATCAGCCGGGTCAGGGCCCGGAGACGCGCGGTGCTGCCGCATTCGATGACTTCGAAGCACAGATTGGGCCGATGCGGTGATGCGGCGATCACCAGGGGATCCTGGAGATCGAGGATGCGAATCAGATCCTCCCGGACCGAACTGGTCGCGGTGGCGGTGAGAGCAAGCACCGGCGGGCGTCCGTACCGCTCGAGCATTTCGTGCAGGCGCAGATAGGCGGGGCGGAAATCGTGACCCCACTCGGATGCACAATGCGCTTCATCCACCGCGAAGAGGGAAATGCCTGTTTCGGTCAGGGCAACCCGCAATTCTTCACCCGCCAGGGTTTCAGGCGTGGTCATCACCAGCAGAGGCCCGCCCTCGGCGATGCGTTCCATCGCCTCGCGCCGAGCCTTGCCCCTGATCGTTCCATCGACGCGAACCACCGGCACGCCGCGTTTTTCGAGATTGCGGGTCTGATCCTCGAGCAGCGCAAGCAGCGGTGAGACCACGACTACGGGCTTGGGGAGAATCATCGAGGGAATCTGGTAGCAAGCCGATTTTCCGTAGCCGGTGGGCAGAACCACCAGAGCGTCACGACCTGTCAGGCTGTGAAGGATCGCCCGCTCCTGTTCGGGATGAAGACGCTCAATGCCCAGGCGTTCGGCCGCTTTTACGAAACTCTCCTTCTCGGCCGGGCCCATCTCCATCGCCACATCGCTGACCGAAACGAGTTCGGGCTCATGGATCTCCACCTCTTCAACCGAGGGGAGAGCCACGGGAGGACGGGGGGCGCGCCGATTGGAGGCGTTCCCGCCGCGCCGGGAGCGGCCCGAACCGCCGCTTCGGCCGCCGCGGGAATTCCCCCTGCGACCGGATTTGCGCGAAGCGGGGCGTTCCTCGGAACCGTCCTTGCCGGCGTCAGCAGAGGCCTTGTTGCCGCCCTCTTCCCCATCGGTGGACCCTGCGGCCGCACGCTGGCCCCCTCTCCCGCGACCTCGCCGCCGGCGGGAATTCGAACGGCGCGCCGAAGATTTTTTGCGCGCACCGGTCTTGGCGGCGCCGGGAGCCGGGGAATCACCAGTTGAACTGGCACCCGCGTCGGCGCTCTGCTGGGGGTCGTTCCCGTCTTCGTTCACGGACATATCGGAATCCCGATACGGCGCTCTATGAATAGCGCCGATGATCCTCGGTTCGGGGCCGGGCAATGGCCAACCCCAAAATTCAATTCAGCTCGCGTGCCCTGAAATGGGTGGAGCACGTTTCTTCGCCGCCCCGCTCTCTTCAATTCTTAACTTGCCCTCACCCCGCTCCGACTCCGCGCTCACGACGCTGAAAGCCGAAACCAGGGCAACAAACTCTGGCCCGCTTCGATCCCGCCCCAAAGCCGAGCCATGACCAAGCCATAACTAAGCCGTAACCAAGCGATAACCAACCAACTAGGGGGCTCCCAAGGGCCCGCCACGCCTCGACCCTCTCCGTCCAGCTCGCCCACGCTCAATGGAGCGTGATGGTGCGCGATGGTGCTGTGGCAGATCGGAAGACGACTCGCAGCCTCGTATCGGCCTGCCAGCCGCGGGGAGCGTTGTGATGTGCTCCCCAGACGCGAGGCGGATGATACACACATCTCGCCATTTCGCGCACCCGTTTTCGCCTGAGCGGCTCCCAAGCGCGCTAGAGGTGAAAAAAAGATCCGAAATCCCGGCGCCCTCGATCTTCCCGGCCAAAGATGAAGGCCACCCGTGGCGCGCGGAGTGGCTTATCGCAGCGGCGCATTCCCCCGGCTAGAATCGCAGGTCAGCCCTCGGACCGACCCTCAAGGGAGAGAACATGCGCACGGATCTTTGTGATTGGTTTGGGATCGATGTTCCCATCTTCGCCTTCACCCATTGCCGGGACGTGGTGGTGGAAGTCAGCAAGGCCGGCGGTTTTGGCGTTTTGGGTGCGGTGGGCTTCACCGTGGATCAACTCGAAACCGAACTCCAGTGGATCGATGAACGGATCGAGGGCCGACCCTACGGGGTGGACACCGTAATCCCTGGGAAATACGAGGGCATGGGGGAAACCGATCCGGCGAAACTCGAAGCCCAACTCCGCGCCTCGATTCCCCAGGGCCACCGCGATTTCGCCGCCCGACTCCTGGACGAAGCGGGCGTTCCCGAACTGCCCCAGGAGGAGCAATCGGACCGACTCCTGGGCTGGACCCTCGCCACGGCGCTGCCCCAGATCGAATGCGCCCTCTCCCACGACGGCGTCAAACTCATCGCCAACGCCCTGGGCACACCGCCCCCGGACGTCATCCAGTCCATCCACGGAACCGGCCGAAAAGTCGCCGCGCTCTGCGGCAGCGCCTACCAGGCGCTCAAGCATAAGGAAGCCGGGGTCGACATCATCATCGCCCAGGGCCATGAGGGCGGCGGCCATACGGGCGAGATCGGCAGCATCATCCTCTGGCCCGAGGTTGTCGAGGCCATCGCCCCCACCCCCATGCTCGCCGCCGGCGGAATCGGAACCGGGCCCCAGGTCGCAGCAGCCCTTTCCGTGGGCGCGGCCGGTGTCTGGACGGGATCCATCTGGCTCGCCGTGAAAGAGGCCATGGGGGCCATCGCCCAGAAGGAATCCTACCTCTCCGCCACGAGCCGGGACACGATCCGCTCTCGCTCGGTCACCGGAAAGCCCGCGCGTATGCTCCGCAACCGGTGGACCGAAGCCTGGGCGGCCGAGGACAGCCCCGACCCGCTTCCCATGCCGCTCCAGGGCATGGTGACCCTCGACATGGTTCGCCGAACCCATCAGTATGCGGAGAAAGCCCAGGAGGTCGCGTTCAATCCCGTCGGCCAGATCGTCGGCTCCATGAACCAGATTCTTCCGGCCCGGGACGTTCTCTCCGACCTCGTCGATGGGTACTACGACGCCCTCGAACGACTCCAATCCCTATCAGCGGATAGTTGATCGCTGACCGGCCAACCGGGAAGACCCATTCACCCACCGCTTTGAGCGAGAAAGAATAAGAGGCTGAACCATGCCCACCAATTGGGAAACCGCCGAAATCCTGAAGAACCCCATGGAGATCTGTTGGCAATTCGACTACGAGATCAGCCGGGAAAAACTCAAGAACCTCTACAGCAAATCCAAGCGCTTGCAGTGGGACGCTGAGCAGGATCTCGACTGGTCCATCGAGATCGACCCCTCGAAGCCCATCGTCAGCCAGACGCGCAACGGCCTCGATCAGATCCCCCTCTTCGCGAATCTCTCCCAGAGCCAGCGTGAAACCTTCGTCGCCCATTCCACGGCCCACCAACTCTCGCAATTCCTGCACGGCGAGCAGGGCGCCCTGATGACCGCCGCCGCCCTGACCCACGCCGCCCCGGATTACGAAGGAAAACTCTACGCCGCGACCCAGACCATGGATGAAGCACGCCACGTGGAGGCCTACGACAGCTATATCCAGAAACTCGCCATCATCTACCCGATTTCACCCTGGCTCAAGGGCGTGATCGACGACACCCTCCAGGCGGATCATTGGGTCAAGATCGCTATCGGGATGAATATGGTGGTGGAGGGCCTGGCCCTCGGCGCATTTCACAATATGCGCCGCTCGACCACCTGTCCGCTGCTGCGCAAGCTCACCGAATTGGTGCTGCGGGATGAATCGCGGCACGTCGCCTTCGGCAACCTCTACGTGCGGGAAACCGTGGAGGATATGCACGCGGACGACCGGGAGGATATCGCCCAATTTGCCTTCGACGTGATCCAAACCATCGCCAACGCCATCGGGGGCGTGGACGGGACGGGGCCCCGGCAACCCGATCCCGGCTTCTTGAAGGTCCTCGACCAGGTGGGGATCGACCATCAGGACTTCATCCGCGCCATCGTCGAGGCCGGAGCCTCGGGCATGAAAGCCGAAGTCCCGGCCGGCCAGGTCCATTCCTTCAAAGATCTCATGATGCCCGCCCTGGTCCGCGTTGGTGCGGTCACCGATCGCACGCGCGCACTCTTCGACGAGGCAGGGATCCCGGTCTGGGATGATCTCAGCGTAATCGAATCCATGGAGGACTCGAGTTCGGGCGACCTTTCCGGCGACCCCGACTCACCCGCCGCCGCCTAGTACGCCTTTGCGGTATCGGTGAGCGCGCCCCGCCCTGGGCGGAAGCGCGCTCAAGCGTCGATTCGGCGATATTTGATCCGATGAGGCGTATCGGCCTCGCCGCCCAAACGGCGCCGGCGGTCGGCCTCGTAATCCTGGTAGTTGCCCTCGAACCATTCCACGCGGCTATCGCCTTCGAAGGCGAGCATATGGGTCGCAATGCGATCCAGGAACCAGCGATCGTGGGAGATCACCACGACGCAGCCCGCGAATTCCACCAGGGCGTCCTCGAGGGCGCGCAGGGTATCGACGTCGAGATCATTCGTGGGTTCGTCGAGGAGCAACACGTTCCCGCCGCTCTTGAGCAAACGCGCCAGGTGCACGCGATTGCGCTCACCCCCCGAAAGCGCCTCCACCTGCTTCTGCTGATCGGGACCCTTGAAGTTGAACGAGGAAACGTAGGCTCTGGACGGCACCTCCCGCCGACCCACGGCGATCAGTTCTTCCCCTTCGCTGATCACCTCCCAGACCGAGCGTCCGGGCTCCAACACATCCCGAGTCTGGTCCACGTAGGCGAGTTTTACGGTCTCTCCCAGGCGAATCTCCCCGGCATCGGGCTTCTCTTCACCCACGATCATCTTGAAGAGCGTGCTCTTGCCCGCGCCATTGGCGCCGATCACGCCCACGATACCGCCGGGGGGCAATTTGAAGCTGAGATCCTCGATCAGGATCTCGCTGCCGAATGCCTTGACCAGGCCTTCGGCCTCCACCACCACATCCCCCAGCCGAGCCGGGACGGGGATCGGAATCTCGACCCTGTCCAGGGCGCGCTCCTGCCCGTCGGCAAGAAGTTTTTCGTAGGCGTTGATGCGCGCCTTGCCCTTTGCCTGCCGGGCCCGGGGGCTCATCTGCATCCAGTCGAGTTCGCGCTGCAACGTGCGCGAATGGGCACTGGCCTGTTTCTCCTCTACCTCGAGTCGCTTGCGTTTCTGCTCGAGCCAGGAGGAATAATTGCCCTCCCACGGGATGCCCCGGCCCCGATCGAGTTCGAGAATCCAGCCCGCCACATTGTCCAGGAAATAGCGATCGTGGGTGACGGCCACGACGGTGCCCGGGTATTCCGAGAGAAAGCGCTCGAGCCAGGCCACCGACTCGGCGTCGAGATGATTCGTCGGCTCATCGAGAAGGAGCATGTCGGGTTTCGAGAGCAAGAGCCGGCAAAGCGCAACCCGGCGGCGCTCACCGCCCGAGAGCGTACTCACATCCGCATCGCCCGGCGGGCAGCGAAGCGCGTCCATGGCCACCTCGAGAGTACGCTCCACCTCCCAGCCGTCCACGGCATCGATCTGATCCTGCAACGCGGCCTGCTTGGCCAGCAGCGCTTCCATCTCGTCATCTTCCAGGGGTTCGCCGAAACGGGCGCTGATGGCGTTGAAAGCTTCGAGCAGCTGACCGATCTCACCGACCCCCTCTTCGACATTGCCCAATACGTCCTTGGAGGGATCGAGTTCGGGCTCCTGAGGAAGGAAGCCCACGCGCACACCCTTGAGGGCCCTGGCCTCGCCGAGGAAATCCTGATCCAGGCCCGCCATGATGCGGAGCAGCGAACTCTTCCCGGCGCCGTTGTGACCGAGCACCCCGATCTTGGCTCCCGGGAAAAAAGAAAGGCTGATCCCGTCGAGGATCACGCGCCCCTCTCCCACGACCTTGCGCAGGTCATCCATCACAAAGACAAACTCATTGGCCACTGCTGGTGATCCTCCTCGGGGCGGGAGTGTATCGGGGCCGGGCGAAATCGCGAACGCCCACCGGCAAGGGGGATCACGCTAGACTTCGGCCTCCTCCCCATCGGTGACCGTGTATCCAAACCCATGCGACTCCATTTTCTTCTCCTCGTTCCCCTCGTTCCCCTCGTACTGGCGGGTTGTGCCCAGGGCCCCGCCGATGGGGTCTGCATTCTGGTCAACGGCGAGAGCCCGGTTTCAGTGGCGATTGGCGAGGCGTACGCCAAGGCCCGCGGCGTCTCCCGGGATCGCATCGTTCAGCTGGCGATCCCCCTCGCGGATCCATCCCTGGGCGATGACCGCCACGAATCCATCGATCGCGAGTCCTTCGAGCGCCTGATCCGGAAGCCCCTGGAGCGCATCTTCCAGGAGCGCGGCTGGGTGGACGCCGTGGAGATCATCGTCACCACCAAGGGCATCCCCCTTCGCGTGGAGGGACCCGCCGTCCCCACACGCTACCTGCTCCGGGAGGACACATCCGCCTCGGTGGACGCCGAACTCTCCCTGCTCTTCTCGCCCCTGATCGGAAGCCCGGGCATCGGCAACAGCGCGAACCCCTATTTCGCCAAGAACCTCGGCTTCCGGGAATTTCGCGCCCGGCACCCCCAGGCCGCCCTGCGCTATATGGTGGCCCGGCTCACGGGCTACCAGACACCCGCGGAACCCGGCGGCGTGCTACCCCGGGATGTCGCGCGCCTGATCGAACGCGCCCGAGCGAAACAGGACAAGCGGGCGCTCTGGCTCGGCGACCTCGACCCCGACCTGCCCGGTTCCCTGGAAATCGCCAACCAGGTTCTCCTATCCGGAACCATCGGCAGCCTGGAGAACCTCGGCGTGCGTCTGGTGGCCGACACCGAACCCGCCTTCGCGGGCAACCTCGAGGCGATCCAGGGCTATGCCTCTTGGGGAAGCAACGCCAGCCGCGAGCCCATCCCCGGCGCCTACGGCGAGAGCAAGGGAAAATTGTACCCGGGAAGCTTCGCACCCCGCGCCCTGGCGACGGATCTCGTCAGCACCAACGCCCGAAGTTTCACCGCGCCGCCGAGCTACGGACAATCCCTGGTGGCTGACCTCGTGGCCCTGGGCGTGGCGGGCGCCACCGGCCATGTGGGCGAGCCGACCCTGCCCGGAGTCGCCCGACCGCAAATCCTTTTGAGTCGTTACGCCCAGGGAACCCGGGCCATCGAGGCCTACTACAGTGCGATCCCCTACCTCGGCTGGATGAACGTCTACGTGGGCGATCCACTCATGCGCCTCGAGCCCATGGAAAACCTGCAAAGCAGCATGGACTTCGACGGCGACGGCCAACTCGACTGGCGTGATAATTGCCGCTTGATCCCCAACCCGCGCCAGCGCGATACGGATGGCGATGGATACGGAAATATCTGCGACGCCGACGTGGACTCCGACGGCCGAGTGACGACCTCCTGGGGCGAGAGCTTTCCGCGCAGCCTGCGCGGCGACGTGGAAGCCATCGCGCTCACCGCCCGAGACGGGGGCTACCGCCCGGATCACGATCTCGACGGCGACAACGAGGTCAGCGAGCGAGATGTCTCCATCGCCCAGATCCTGCTCTTCATGCCTCCCGGGCCCGGCGCCTCCCGGCGTTCGCCCTGAAATCCGGCGCGCCCCCCTAGCCCTTCTCCGGGGGTTCGAGCAAAGCGATCAAGCTCGAAGTATCCCAGCGTGAGCCGCCCCGAGCTTGGATCTCCGCATAGAGCGCATCCACCGCCGAGGTCACGGAAAGCGTCGCCCCGCAGCGCTCGGCCTCTTCCAGGGCGATGCCCAGGTCTTTTCTCATCCAGTCCACCGCGAAGCCAAAATCAAATTCGCCGCGCAACATGGTCGAGGCGCGATTGTCCATCTGCCAGGATTGGGCCGCGCCATGGGCGATCACGTCCACCACCCGCTCGGCATCGAGACCACTGCGCTTGGCAAAGTGGAGCCCCTCGGCCAACGCCTGCACCAGCCCCGCAATGCAGATCTGGTTGACCATCTTGCTGAGTTGACCCGAGCCCGCTGGCCCCATGAGCAAATGCTTCTTCGCATAGGCATCCAGCAAAGGGGACGCGCGCACGTACACCGACTCCTCACCCCCGACCATGATCGTCAATTCGCCGCGCTCGGCCCCCACCTGGCCTCCCGAAATGGGCGCATCGAGCCAGCCGAGGCCTCGACTCTCCGCCTCGGCGGCGAGTTCTCGGGCCAATGATGCCGAGACCGTGGTGTGATCGACGAAGATGCTGCCCTCGCCCATCGCCTCGAAGGCGCCCTGCCCCGCCCGTGTGATCTCGCGTAGATCGGCATCGCGGCCGGTACAGGCCATGACGAAATCCGCCCCCGCCGCCGCCTCGGCGGGTGTCTCGAAGGCGCGACCGCCCGTATCCCCATAACGCGCCAGCCATTGCTCGCGCGGGCCCGCGCTTCGGTTGTAGACCCGCACAGCGTGACCGGCCCGGGCCAGGTGGCCCGCCATGGGGGCACCCATGACGCCCAGACAAAGAAAGGCAATTTGCATCGGCTTCTCCTCGATGACCCGTTCGGGGATTCGCGAGCCTGGGCTCAGGGAACCGCCACGGCTCCGCCCACCGGCGACTGGGCGCTCTTCTCCGCCGGGTCGTCCTGGGGCATCCCATCCCGGTAGACCACGGCGTGTTGCCGCGAAGCGGGCACCTTGGGGCCGGGCGTCAGGATCCCCACCAGGTTCAACGGGTCGCTGGCCGCGACCCGCACCACTTCGCCCGCAGGCGCCTTGCGTCGAACCGCCCGAAGGGATTCAACGGCCTCGGGCAATGCGAATTGCTCGCCTGAAAAACCGGCGACGAAACGGCCACCCCGCACCACCCCCCGCGCTTCGAGACGACGAAAGGCCCAGACGATCTCGCGCCAGGGAACCGCGAGATTTTCCCGAACCATCAAATCGCGAAATACCACACCCCAGCGTGCCAGAAGTTGCTCGGCCAGGGCCTCGGCCAGACGATCGGGTTCCTCCACCGGGCGCGCATGGGGAAAGAGCGACCAGCGACCCTCGGCGGCGCCATCCGGCCCCTCCCGCAAACCCCGACGAAGCCCTCGCTTCGCGCGTTGGCGGGCCCGGCTCCGCGCCCAGCGCTCCCGGGCCCCGAGCAGCGAGCGCACCGCCTGAAAACCATCGGCGCTGACCCGGCCGTGGGCGACCAGGGCCCAGAGCCCTTCCTCCACCTCCACGGGCAGACGCGAAAGCCCGCTCACCAATTCGGCCTGAAAAAGCGCTCCGCTTTCACGCAGGGCCCCGAGAACATCCGCCGCTGCCCCCACCGTGGGATCAACGCTTTCGCTGACTCCGCGATGGGCTTGAAGGAGCCAGGGCAAATCCGCGCGCAGAACAAAAGCCAAGGGCGTCGCCCGAGACGGAACCGCCTTGAGGCGAACCTCGCTGCCGGGCTCCTCCGACGCCGAAGCGGACGAAGCAGAGGAACCGGGCGAGAGCCGCCCCCAACTGACCTCGCCCGAAAGGCAGGCCGAGTCGAGCCAATCCGGCCGATAGCCCTGGATGCGGGCCGCCAGAACACCCTCTTCCCAGGCCCCCGCCGCCAACTCGAAACCCTGGAGCTGCTCGATCACCTGGGCCACCCCCCGGCGGCCTTCGCACTGCGAACCGGGGGCCACGTGTTGCCAGCGAAGCAGGAAGCGAATGAAGACGTTGGCCGGGACCGGCTCGATCTCGCCGCGAAGGCGGTCCCGGGTGTAGCGGTGGATCCGTTCGAGCAGGCGACGCGCGCAGAACTGCACTTCCTCGGCCTGGTCGGGGGCCCGCTGCTCGAAGTCCCCCTGCAACGCGAAGCCTTCGGCCTCGAGATCCGCCAGGGCCAATTCCACATCGGAAACCGCCAGCGCCGAAACCGCCGCCAGGGAGCCCGCCGTGGCTGGCCCCGCCCGGTCGAGATGCCCCCGGACCAGTTCACGCAGCGCGGCCTGACGCTCGGGCGCAGGCTCGGCCGCCAATGCCGGAGGCAGCGCAGCCTCAGGCCGAAACTCCGCACCCGAATGGATCGTCTCCGCCGCTTTTCTCCGCTCGGTGGCACACCAGAGTGCGCCCGTGGGCAACCCCAGTTCGAAGGCCCGGCCCCCCGCTACGAGAACATCGAAATGCTTTCGCCAGGCCGGCTCGGGCGGGCAGAGCACGAAGGCCAAAAGGTGGTCGTGCAATTCATCGGCGCTGCGCGGATCCGGGCGCTCCTCGGCCCGAACGCGCGCGATCGCCT
Source organism: Myxococcales bacterium (assembly GCA_014240165.1). Classification (GTDB taxonomy): domain Bacteria; phylum Myxococcota_A; class UBA9160; order UBA9160; family UBA4427; genus JAZXM01. Next base: position 35,140 of record JAAZXM010000011.1, read on the forward strand.
CGGGGTCGAGCGCAGCCAATTCCCGCGCATCCACCGGAAGCCCCCGGCGCAGGGCCACGGCACGGGTGCGGCGTTCCTCCAACGGGGCGTCGTCGAGAAAGGTAAAGGGGCGCCCGTTCAAGATTTCATGGGCCAGGGGCGAGGGCTCGTGGGTATCGACGAAGCGCGTCCGAACCGTGCCCTGCTCGAACCCCCGCACCAGGGCCTCGAGACCGCGAACATCCATGCCCTCATGAAGGCAATCGTGCATGGTCTGTGCCACGAGCGGATGATCCGGAATTTCGATGGGGAAGCTGACGTTCTCCTGGCAGGCCGCCTGGTTGGGAAAGACCGCCGCCAGCAGATCATCGGATTCCATCCGCTGAATCGGCGGCGGGTTGCGGCGCCCCCCCTTGAAGCGAAGCACCGCCAGGGAGCGGTTCAAATTCCAGCGCCAACGCGCGGTGAACATGGGCGACCCCAATGCCGCCTGGGCGAGGGTCTCCTCGACCTGCTTCGAGTTGAGAAAACGCGGAACCGAATCCAGCGGAAAACTATGATGCGGCCCCAGGGAGAGCACCATGGCATCGTCGTTGGCCGCTGCCTGCAATTCGAAGTTGAAGCTGCGGCAAAATTTCTTGCGCAGGGAAAGACAGAGCGCGCGATTGATCCGGCCACCCAGAGGCGAGTGAATGACCAACTGCATTCCCCCGGCCTCGTCGAAGAAGCGCTCGAAAACGAGTTCATTCGTAGTGGGCAACGCGCCCAGGGCCGTGAGCGATGTGCCCAGATAAGCCACCACTTGATCGGCCACGACCCGCTCGGCCCCTTCCTCGAGCAACCCCGCGCGGGCGGCCTCCGCCCCCCCGGCCCCGATGCGGTCGGCGATTTCGGCGCGCAGCCGCGACACCTCGTCCGAGAGCTCGGCGCTCCGCGCCGGCGCCTCGCCCTGCCAGAAGGGGATCGTCGGCGGCGCCCCTCCGGCGTCCGCCACGCGCATGATGCCCGACTCCACCTTGAGCACCTGCCAGGACGTGCTCCCCAACAGGAAGACGTCGCCCCGCATGCTCTCCACCGCGAAGTCCTCGGAGACGCTGCCCACCACGGCGTCATCCGGCGCGGCCAGCACCCGATAATCCGCCACCTCGGGAATCGCGCCGCCGGAGGTCAGCGCCGCCAAGCGCGCGCCCCGGCGACCGCGCAGCACGCCGGCCACCCGATCCCGGTGCAAGTAGGCGCCTCGGCGTCCCCGGCCCGTGGGAATGCCCTCGGCCAGGAAATCGACGACTTCATCGAACGTCGCGCGGTCGAGTCCCGAGAAAGGCGCCGCTCCGCGCATCAGGACGAAGAGCTCGTCCTCTTTCCATTCGTCCGCCGCGCAGGCGGCGACGATCTGTTGGGCCAGAATATCCAGAGGCGCCTCGGGCGGCATGATGGCATCCAGGCGCCCAGCCCGAACACCGCGCACCAGAGCGACGCATTCCACCAACTCGTCCCGCGTCGTGGGATAGATGCGCCCCTTGGGCGTGCCGCCCCGGGAATGACCCGAGCGCCCCACCCGCTGAAGAAACGTGGATAGACCCCGGGGCGAGCCCACCTGGCAAACCAACTCCACCGGACCGATATCGATGCCCAATTCCAGGGACGCCGTCGCCACCAGGGCGCGCAATTCTCCCGCGCGAAGCTGCGCCTCCACCCGGTGTCGCCGGTCCTTGGACAGGCTTCCGTGATGGGCCGCCACCGCGCCCTCGCCCAGGCGCTCGGCCAATTCGTGGGCCAGGCGCTCGGCCATGCGCCGGGTATTGACGAAGACCAGGGTGGTCCGGTGGGCCTCGACGTGACGGGCAATCTGGTCGAGCACGTCGCCCATCTGGTCCGCCGAGGCCACCGCCTCGAGATCCTGGGCGGGCAATTCGATGGCCAGGTCGAGATCGCGGCGATGCCCGACGTCCACCACCTTGCAAAGCGGGCGCCCTTCCTCGTCGCTGCGGCCTTCCCCGGCACCCACCAGGAGCCGCGCCAGGGTCTCAATCGGGCGCTGGGTCGCCGAAAGCCCGATTCGAGCGGGGCGCTGGGGGCAGAGGGCGTCCAGGCGTTCGAGGCTGAGGGTCAGGTGCGAGCCCCGCTTGTCCCGGGCCACGGCGTGAATCTCGTCGATGATCACGCTGCGGACGCCCCGCAACAGGGCGCGGCTGCGCTCGGCGGTGAGCAACAAAAAGAGCGATTCCGGGGTGGTGACCAGGATCTGCGGCGGATGCTTGAGCATGGCGGCCCGGGCCGAAGCCGGCGTATCGCCGCTGCGCAGGGCCACGCGCAACTCGGGCACCGGATCTCCCCGGCGGCGGGCCGCGTGGGCGATCTGCTCGAGGGGGTCGCGCAGGTTGTGCTGGATATCCGCCGCGAGCGCCTTGAGGGGCGACACGTAGATGACTTCGATGCCCGGCGGCGGGCTCGGCGCATCAATCTCGGGGCCGGACTCCGCCTCGCCCCCGAAAAGGGGAAGTCCCGCCTCCCCCTGACTCGCCCGCTCGGCCGCCGCCGCCTTGTAGAAACGATCGATGCAGACCAGGAAAGCCGAAAGCGTCTTGCCCGAACCCGTGGGCGCGGCGATCAGCGTGTCGTGCCCGGCCGCAATGGCGGGCCAACCGTGCTCCTGAGGAAGCGACGGGCCCTCGGGAAAACGCTCCTCGAACCACTCCCTCACCGCGGGATGAAAACCCTCGAGTTGCCCGCCCGGGCCGGTCATCGAGCCTGTCGTCGCTTCATGGAGAGGACTCTCGCTGCGTCGTGCCGCTCGGCACAGTAGCAGCCGGCCGGGCGATCGGCGAAGCTAAAGCGAAACCCGAACGTCGGAGATCAGTTCATTGGAGATCGTGCTCGTCCGCCACGCCCAGCCGGATTGGGAACCCGATGACCGCGCGGTGGATGATCCGGGGCTGACACCCCTCGGTCAGCAGCAGGCCGAATCCGTGGCCAAGCACCTGGCCGAAGAGGACTTCGACGCGATCTACCTCAGCCCCCTGCGCCGGGTGGTGGAGACCGCGGCGCCCTTCCTGGAAGCCCGGGCGGAAAAAGGCGAACACTGCGATTGGCTGCGCGAAACCGGACTGCCCTCGCTCCAGGGACAAACCCGAAGCCAGGTGGAGAAATACTTCAAGAAGGCCCGGTCGCGGGAATTTGGCGATTGGTGGGATGGCCTGCCCGAAGGCGAACGTTTCCAACACTTCTACGAACGCGTGAGCGGCGGAATCGAGTCCCTGCTGGCCGATGGGCATGCCACGGGCGTTCACGAAGAGGCGGGCCAACGACTCTGGGACATCGAAAAGCCCGGCCGCCGGCTACTGATCTTTGCTCACGAGGGCACCAACGCGGTGCTGATCTCCCACTTACTCGGGGTGGAAGCCGTGCCGTGGGCCAACCTGCGCTTCGCCACGAGTTGGGCCGGAATCAGTCTTCTGCGCACGCTTCCCATCGGCAGCCGCTGGGTCTGGTCGCTGCATAGCTTCAACCGGATCGATCACCTGGGCGCATTGCAGGCGACCCGCCCCCACTCGGGAGACGCCGGGGACTACTGAAGCGCGCTGCCGTTCGCGCCGGCGGCAGCCCCATGACTCCCCGCCGCAGCCCGGGCGAAGCGCTCGATTTGCATCCGGATGGCACCCGGATCGCGATCCCGACTGGAGAAACGGGCCACCACGTAGCCCCGATCATCCACCAGAAAGCTGTGGAGCGTATGTGCGATTTCGCCGCTGGGCTCCGCGGAACTCCCGATCCCCCATTCCCTGGCCAGCGCGGCCACGTGCTCGGGTTCCCCGGTGAGGAACGACCAGTCGGCGAAGTCCACGCCGTGCTTCTCCGCGTAGGCGCGCAGGATTGGCCCCTTGTCGTACTCCGGCTCCAACGTCACCGAGGCGAATCGTGCCCTCTCCCGGGCGGCAGGCGAGAGCCCACGCTGCACCGAGACCAGGTCGTGGGTCTGGGCCGGACATGGGCCGGGGCAGCGGGTATAGATGAAATCCACCAGGACCACGTCCCCCCGCCAATCAGCCAGCGACGCCCGGCGGCCATCCTGATCGTAGAGTTCCAGCGCCGGCGCCGGCCGGGCGCGAAGCCGCCCTCCGTCGGGGTCGGCGATCCAGCCCTCATCCTCCCCCGCCCAGCCCAGAACCGAAACCTCCGCCAGCCGGGGCATCCCGCCACCGGCGCGCAGCCGGTAGGCGATGCGCCGCCCCGGAACGAGGTTCTCGAGCAGCGCCGGATCCCCCACCGCGATCCAAGCACTTTCGGGCAACTCGCCGGGGCCCACCTCCGCCTGGGCGATCAGAACCCGTTCGGCCTCCGCCTCCTCGACGATGCCCACCCGGGCGGGTTGCTCGCTGCAAGCCGAGACCAGGACCAACGCGAGCACCCACCCGGCAAGACCGGGAAGCCGACTCAGTAGATCCATTGCCAACCCGCGATGAAGCGCACATCGGGCGCCAGTTGCGGACCCTTCAACGATTGGTGAATCGGAAAGAGCGCCTCGAAGGTCAGGCGCTGGCCACCGAACACCGGCAGCAGCAAGTTGAAGCCCGGTCCGATCTCGACCCGGGTGCCCGCTTGCTTCCTCGGATCGTTCAGCGGACTGATCGCCGGATTCAGGGCCGGGTCCGCGCCCTTGACGTTTTCCGTCTTGACCCAGCCGAGCCGGGCGGAAAGCGAGAGCCAGTCGCCCACCTCCGCGGCCAACCAGCCCGAGGCCTGGTAGACCGCGCCGAGTTCGTAGCCCAGATCGTTGGCCCCGATCCGGTATTGGCTCTCGACCTGGGCACCCCATGAAAGCCGCTCGTTGTTGCCCGTATAGGTGAGCCCCCAATGCACGTCCCAGGAGCCCGAACCGTGTTGCATCCGGTAGGGAAGACGATTGCCCTGGCTATCGTTCACCCGAATGCTGCCGGTGGGCAGGCTCAGGGCGACGTTGAACTGGGTCTTCTGGGTGCCCTTTTGGATGAAGGGGAGCAGGACGATGAAGCGGGCGTCCCCAATGCCGCTGCTCGACTGGCGATCAAAGACCCCCGACTCGAGTTGGTCGAGCCGGTTCTGAACGAAGGGCAGCAGCATGGCCAGGGTGAACCGTCGATGCGGGGCGTACATGACGCCGAAGCTGTGCGCTTCGGTCAATAGCGAGAGCGGCGTGACTGCGTAGCCCGGATACTGGGTTTCGAATTGCGTGGACGAGAGTCGCGTCTCGCCTTGCAATAATTCGTCGGCCAGAGTGCGCTCGTAACGGTAGAGAAAGGTCCAATCTCCCCGGGCGTGGGTGTGATCCAAGAGAACACCGGCCGGAGCGAAATCGCTGGCCCGATCGAGTTCCCGGTGCAGGGCGGGCCGGTTTTCGGCGGCATCCGGGACCTCGGCATCCTCCACGGCGCGGGCGGCGAAGGGCATCGCAACCCCACCGGCGAACGCGAGCCATACCCCCAAATAGGTCCATATACGCCTGGGCCAACTGATCACGGAACGCACCCTAGCCCGACTGGCTGAAACCGGCCAAAGGCGGGCTCAATTCCCGCGCGAAACGAATTGCGCGAGAAAGCGCTCCTCGAGGGTCGCGAGGTCCGCGCGGTAATTGCGGCGTGCAGCGCGGTCGAGATCGCCGCTGCGCAGCGCTGCCCTGACCCACTCGCGAAGCCGGCGCTCGCCATGGGCATCCGCCAGGTAGTTGATGAAAGCGTGGGATTGCGCATAAGCGAGCCGGGCGCGGTCGGGGCCCATCCCCCCGAAAGTGGGGGCCGAAAGCTCGGCCAGGGAGAAGAGCATGCCGCCGGCCGCGGCGGCATTCACGGCTCGGGCGGCACCCGAGGTCAGCCCCCCTCGCCCGGTCGCGCCGGCCTCGAACCATTCGGCCACGCCCTCATTGAACCAGGCGGGCAGAATCCAGCCCGAGGCCTCGGCGTCGAATGCGGCGTGGATATGTTCGTGATTCAGAACGCGCACAAGGGCGTCGGAAACCACCTCGCCCCCGCGTACGTGGATGCGGCCGCCGTAGAAGCCCGCCACCGGATATTTGAGCAAACCCGAAAACTGGGCCTCGAAAATGTCCGGGTCGTAGACCACCACGGTAATGGGCCGATCCGGGCGCAAACCCAGAAGCCGGTCCGCACGGCGGTAGGCCGTTTCCAACGCCTCGAGCACATCCTGCTCGAAACGGCGCGAGCCCCGCAAGCCCGCGGACTGGTCGATGTCCACGTCCTGGAAGAGCACGAAATGGGACGAGTCGCGCTTGCTGAACTTCCCGTCCGCACCCTCATCGAGGGCTACGGCTGCGCCGGCCGAGAGCAATAAGACCATCACCCAACCCGGCATCCACCGCCGGGCGCTGCGTGCTCCCGCGTCCCGACTTCTCAATACCAGCCGCCCGAGAAATATTTCGCGGCTCCCTTGGCGGCGGCCTTCATCATCGCGCGCATGGCCGCGGCCTGGGCCCGTGCCTTGGCGAGGATCTTCTCCTCGTCGGCATATTTGGGGCATTTGGCCGCGCGTTGGCTCCGCAGCAGTTGGACATGCTGCTCGGTGGACTGCTCCCACAATGCATCATCCCGCTCACGGGCCATCTTGAGCACCGAACCCTCGAAATGGTCGATTTGCCGGGTGAGCCGGTTGCAGGTCTGGCGCGCGCTCATGGACTTCTCTTCATCCGCCGCGACAAAGCCGGGCGCAAGAGCCATTCCAAGGGCCCCCCAAAGCGCGATGAATCGTATGGATGAACCCATCTTCGGGCCCTCCTCCCGGTGATTTCCGGGTCAAGGAGCGGTATCGGCTTCTGGGCCCTGCGAGTAAAGCGGCCCGGCGCGCCGAATCGGCTGGGATGGCAGGGTACCGCGCACCGGGCCCCGCTTCACCTGATGCGGGGTGACGGAAAAGCCGTCAAACGCCCTTGAGGGTCGTGTAGGCGTAAACGAGCATCTCCCCCTCGGGGTCAAAGAATCGGGTCTCGATATAGGTCATGGACCCGCGCCGGTTGACCACCCGGCCCTCGATCTCAAAGCGGTCCGAACGCACCGGGGCGTAATAATCGATCCGCATATTGACCGTGGCCAGCCAGGGTCGGCCCGGAGTCGGCTCCCGCCCGGCCCAATAGGTATGGAGCGCGAGGAAATCCACGTAGGTGGGCGTGAAGCCGCCGAAGAGTTGGCCCTGGGGATTCCGCAGACGATCCGGCAGATGCGCCCCCACCCGCAACACGCCCTCGGCGCGTTCGAGCACGTCCCATTCATAGGCCTCAAGGAGATCACCGGCGGAATGACCCGGACCGACAAGGTTTCCGGGCGCGGGTTTCGTCCAGAGACCGGCGACCGGCGGCGATGCGTTTGGGTCAGCGGGGGCCATGCCTCAGATCCTTTCGCCCAGGGCCTGGGCCTGGCGATGGGCCAGGGCCATCACGGTGAACATGGGGTTGACCGACGGGCAACGGGGGAAGATGCCCGTATCGGCGATATAGAGATTGTCGAAACCGTGGCAAGCGCCGGTTTCGTCCACCACGCCCTTTGCGGGATCGCCATGCATGCGTGTCGTGCAGAAGATGTGGGAGCTTGCGGTCACCAGGCTGCCGGGAGACACCTCGGGCTCGCGCAGCACCTCGGCTTCTTCGATGGAGTGGATTTCCTGGGGCAGGCCGTGCACCCCGGGCAGGATTTTCTCGGCACCCGCGGCGAAGAAGATCTGGGCCAGGACGTGGATCGAGCGCAGCATGACCTTCAGATCCTCGGGATCCAGTTGCCAGCGGATCACCGGGTTCATGGAACGAAAGCGCGGCTTCACTGTCCCCAACGAACGGTGGGTGCTCGCAATGGCATCCCAAATTGCGGTTCGCGGCAATTCACCGAAGCGGCGCACCAGGTCGGCGCCCAGCCCGGGCACCCGAACCGCCAATGCAGCCGGCGCGGACCACATGGTCTCCAACTTGAAACCCTCGCGGAGAAAGGCCAGGGATTGGTAACCCTGGGTGGCGCCAAAGACCGGGTTCAATTCCTCGGGGAAGACCCCCGCCACCGCAGCGCCCGGATGAAATTGCAAATTGCGGCCCACCTGACCCGATGCGTTGGCGAGGTCGCCGCTCTTCTGCAGCAGGATGGGCGTCGCCATGCAGCCCGCCGCCAGCACCACCCAGCGCGCATGGATCTTGAAGCTATGGGAGGTTCGGCCGCTGAAGGGTTCCACCACCTTGCCCGCCACGCCCCGCACCTTGGGCTCTTCGCCCAAGACCTGCTGCACCTGGAGCGAGGTGAGCACCCGGGCGCCGAGTTTGATCGCCTCGGGGATGTAGCTGATATCCATGCTCTGCTTGGCCCGGCTCCGGCAACCCGTCAGGCACTCGCCCGAGCCCCGACAACCGCGCACATTGCGCGCCACGGATTCACTTTCGATCCCCAAGGCGTCGCATCCGTCGCGGAAGAGCAGGTTCCGGGGGCCCTGCACGTCATCCGGGGTGGGCGCGATGCCCAGAAAGTCACTGACCGCATCGAAGTGCGGATCGAGATCCGCCCGGGTGGTTCGCTCGAGATCGAAACGCGTCGACCACTCATCGAAAATGAAATTCGGCGGCCGCACGCACATGGCGGAATTGACCAGGGAACCTCCACCGAGACAGATGGCCTGGAGAATGGGCATGAAGGTCCCGGTGGTGGAACGCAGGCCGCCCTCGCGCAGGGTTCTCGCCATGGAAATATTCCCATCGGCGCGAAACTCCGACGGTGTAAAGGGCGGGCCCTCCTCCACCAGGATCACGCGATGACCCGCGCGGGCAAGTTCATAGGTCATCACCGAGCCCGCGGGCCCGGAGCCCACCACCACGACGTCGGCTTCTTCCTCGAAATCTCGCGCATATTGCGCGAAGACCCGGACCTCGCCGTCGTTTTCCGTTTCGGCTTCGCTCACGCGCTTTCCTGATCGACCCGGGGAATCAGGGGAGCCCCGCCTCCGGTTTCAACCCTTCCGGTGTGGAGGATCGCATCCGGCCCCTGCCCGATGGGGGGATAGAGAAAATCGGCGCCCACCTTGGGTGAGTCGATCTTCCAAGGCGCGAGCCCGAGGGCCGCCAGGGATTCGGGATGGCCGACATAGCCCAGGATCAGCACCGCCTTGAGGGCGGTCAGGCACATGCGCCGCAGGCTCGACCGACTGCCTTCCCAAGCCCTCAGCACCGCCAGGCGTTGCTCAGGGGACAAAGAGGAAAAGCGCTTGAAGCCCCCGAGGCCCGGGCCGGGCCAGATCAGGGTGGCGTGCTCGAAGAGGGCAAAGAGCGCGCGCACCAATCCGCGTTGTCGCGCGGGAAGGTCGGCCAGGTAGCCGTCCGCGTAGCCCGGCAAATCGGCCTGGGCACCGGAGAGCGGCAATTCTTCGCTGGGCGGGAAGAGCACCTCGGCGGCGGCTCGAACGAAAGCCGTCTCCCGCCGGGCCAGGACCGCGCGCGGCTTATCGTCGGCGGGATATCCCGCCCAGGCGCGCCAGAACCCCAGGAGCCCAAGCCCGATCAGGAGCAGCCATACGCTCATACCGAAAACTTCCCCCGTCGCTCAGCCCTCGTACTCGGGCTGCTCCCACCAGGGATAGAAATCCGGCAAGTCTTTCGAGACCTTCATGGAAAATTTCGGTGCTCGTTTCTCCAGAAAACTCTCGACCCCTTCGCGAGAGTCGGGACCACTGCCCATGAAATCGATCACCTGGGAGTCGATGCGATGGGCCTCCATGGGATGGGACGCCCCCAACATCTTCCACATCATCTGGCGCGAGAGCGCAACGGAAACCGCACTGGTGTTCGCGGCGATCTCGGCCGCGAGTTCCTGGGCCCGGGGCAGGAGCGCTTCGGGCTCGAGCACCTCGGAGACCAACCCCGCCGCCAGAGCCTCATCCGCGCCGAAAACCCGGCCGCTGGAAACCCATTCCATGGCCTTGCTGATCCCCACGACCCGGGGCAGAAACCAACTGCTCGCCGCCTCGGGCGCGATGCCCCGACGCGCGAAGACAAAACCGAACTTCGCTTTCGAACTCGCCAGGCGAATATCCATGGGCAGGGTATGGGTCACCCCGACCCCCACTGCCGGCCCGTTGATGGCGGCGATGAAAGGTTTTTTGCAATCGAAGAGGCGGAGCGTCACGAGGCCGCCCCCATCCCGGGGCGCACGTTGCGACTCGCCCCCGGAACCAGAGCCAAAGGCATCCCCGCCCGATGAAAGATCGGCTCCCGCGCAGAAGCCGCGGCCCGCACCCGTCACCACCACCGCGCGAATGGCGTCGTCGCTATCCACCTGCTCGAAGAAATCGAGCAGGTCCTTCATCATGCCGACGGTGAACGCATTCAGCTTGTCGGGCCGGTTCAGGGTCAAGGTCATGACCCCCTCATTCAGATCCGTCAGCAGGGTTTCGTAGGCCATGATGTCTCCCGGGTTGAGCGCGCAATTCGTATCCAGCCAGCTTAGCCCCGATGCCGCAGGCGCAAAACGGGCGTGATAGGCTTGGCGGGCCCTGTACCCGCAGGCATTCGGAGGCTGGATCGTTCATGCGCATCGGCGTCATCGGCGACACGCACAACAACCTGCGAAACGTGGAGAAGATCATCGAGATCTTCGAGCACGAGCGAGTGGACCGGGTCGTGCACACCGGCGATATCACCCAGCCCAAGGTTCTGGACGCACTCTCGGCCCTCAGCATGCCCGTCCACGGCGTCTACGGAAACAACGATCAGGGCGAGCGCCCCGGGCTGGATACCTCTGCGGCCAGCCACGGCATGCAGTGGGTGGACGGCCCCCTCGAAGTGGAGTGGGCGGGGCGACGGATCCTGATCGCCCACGACCCCCTGGACCTCGAGAAGGACCTCGCCCCCCATCACGCCCTCGGGCTGCATGGGCATACCCACCTCTACCGCCACGAGGAGATCGGCCCCACCCTGGTTTTCAACCCGGGCGAATGTGCGGGGATGATGACGGGGCAAAACCGCGTCGGCCTGGTGGATCTGGCTGAATTGCACTGCTGGATCGAATATTTCTAGGCCCGGCAGGGGAAAACGAGGAAGGCATCAGCATGAGTTGGAAGGACGAAGTCGACGGCATCGGAAAGCGGCGTGAGGAAGCGCTGAAATTGGGCGGCGACGAGGCGGTGGCTCGCCAACACGAGCGCGGCCGGCTCACCATTCGCGAGCGAATCGACGCCCTGGGCGATGCCGGCACTTTTCGCGAAGAGGGCCCCATCGCCGGCTACTCGGAAATCAACGACGCAGGCGAACTCGAAGCGTTCACACCGGGCAATTACGTGCTCGGCGTTGCCCAGGTGGACGGCCGCCCCTGCGTGGTGGGGGGCGAGGACTTCACCCAACGCGGGGGCTCGCCGACCCCAGCGGGCCTGCGCAAGAGCGTCTACGCCGAGGAACTCGCGCTTCGTTACCGGCTCCCCCTGGTGCGCTTTCTCGAGGGCGGCGGCGGCAGCGTGACCGGCACCGGGGGCAAGAAGGCCGGCGCCTCCCGTCCCATGGGCGACCCCGTCTATGTCACTTCGCGCTTCAAATCCATGGCCGATGTATTGCAGACGGCTCCCGTGGTGAGCGCCGCAATGGGCGCCGTCGCGGGGCTGCCCGCCGCGCGACTCGCGGCCTCCCACTTTTCGGTAATGACCCGCAACACTTCCCAGGTACTCGTGGCGGGCCCGGCGGTGGTGGAGCGCGCGCTCGGCGAAAAACTCACCAAGGAAGAACTCGGCGGGCCTCAGGTCCACCTGCGCAGCGGCGTGGTGGACAACGTGGCCGAAGACGAAGCCGGCGTGATGGATCAGATTCGGCGTTTCCTCAGCTACCTGCCCCGCAATGCCGCAGAGATGCCCGCCCGATCCGACCCCCAGGCCGCGGATTTCGACGACCCCGAACGCTGCGACGAAGCCCTGCTCGAAATCGTTCCCCGGGAACGCCGCCGGGTGTACAAGATGCGCAAGGTTGTCGAGAGCGTGGTGGATCGGGACTCGTTCTTCGAAATGACCGCGCTCTACGGCCGTTCACAGATCACCGGGCTCGCCCGGATCAACGGATGGCCGGTGGGCATCTGGGCAAACGACCCGCGTTTCTACGCCGGGTCAATGACGGCCCACGGCGGACAAAAGGTGAAACGCTTCATCGAACTCTGCGATCTCTTCCATCTTCCCATCGTGGCCCTGGTGGACGAACCCGGCTTCATGATCGGATCCGAATCCGAGAAGGCCGCCACCATCCGCTACGGCGTCGAGGCCATCTGCGCCACCGTCCGTTCCCAGGTGCCCTGGGTCTCGGTCATCGTCCGCAAGACCTATGGCGTCGCCGCCGCCGCGCATTTCGGACCCCAGGGCGAGGTCTTTGCCTGGCCCTCCGCCGAAGGCGGCGCGCTGCCCATCGAGGGCGGCGTCGCGGTGGCCTTCCGGCGGGAGATCGAAGCCGCCCCGGACCCCGAGGCCCGTCGTCTGGAACTCGAGGCTCAACTCCTGGGGCGCCAGAACCCCTATGGCCGGGCAGAGGCCTTTGGGGTGAATGATGTCATCGATCCCCGACGCACCCGGCCGGTACTCTGCCGCTGGATCGAATTGGCACGCCCGGTGCTCGAGGAAAAGGTCTTGGGCGCCCGGCTCACGCGCTGAGGCGCCCACACCGGCTTCGCCCCGATTCGGCAGCGGCCTTCAGAAGAGGCCGAGAAAACGCTTTCGATCGAGGCGCTCGCGGCAGCCGTCGTATTGCGCCTGGTAGCGCGCGGCCCGGCTTGAAACCTTGCGCGCCACCTTGCCGAGCCAGGGCTTCTCCCGATGACTGCCCCGGGAATAGCCGCCCACGCCTTCGTGGTAGGCCAGGTAGAGTACGCCCGCATCGTTCTTCGGCACGTCCGCCCGGCGATGCGCGGACTCGGCGTACCAGCCGATGAAATCCGTCACGTCGCCAAAATCGTCGCGTTCGGCTCCGCTGCGGCCCACGCTGCGGCGATATTCCTCCCAGGTGCCATCCAGGATCTGACCGTACCCGTAGGCACTGGAAGGTCGCGGGCCCGGGAAGATCCAGAGGATGCGCGTGCGCGGTGGACGCGCCCCGGCGATGAACCGCGATTCCTGGTGGATGATCGCCAACTGCACGGCCTCGGGGACCCCCCAACGCTGGGTCGAGTGCTGGGCGGCGCGATACCAGCCGCGTTTCTGATGAAAGATCGAGCACAGATCGTCGGGATCCGAAGGCGGCCCGCTGACGCACGACAGGGCCAGGCTTCCCGTGAGAATCAGCAATAGCCACCGGCGCCCACCCCCGGCCGGGTATTTCATGGGGCGTCCTGCCCGGCGGGCGCAACCAGCCCGCCAATCCGCTCTCCCAAGCGCAGGGCGGTGCCCATGGGTCGCGCATCGATGGCCAGCGCATCGGCGGCAGCGATCATCACCAGGGTGGAACCGAATTCGAAGCGCCCCCACTCCTCGCCGCGCTGGAGGGCAATGCCCGGGGACGGGTAGTCCCGCACGCTCAGGGATGCGCCTCGCCGGTGGGTCTCGGCGTCGTCGAAGGTCAAGCGAATCTTGCCCACCATAGTCGCCCCCACCGCCACCAGGGCCAGGGCCGGTACCTCGCCGGGCTGCCCGGGCAATTTCACCGAAGCGCAGATGCGCTCATTGCGCGCAAAGAGTCGGTCCACCCCATGGAGGCCCAGGTCGTTGACGGGCCAGAGTGCCCCGGGAACATGCCGAGTGCGCGTCACGGAGCCGGCGCAGGGCGCGTGAAAGCGATGGTAGTTGCGGGGCGCCAGGTAGAAGGTCGCGTAATGGCCGCCTTCGAAATTTCGGGCCCAGGCCTCGTCGCCGATCAACTCCGCCAGGCGATAGTCGCGCCCCTTGACCTGGAGAAGCTTGCCCTCCTCGACCCGGCCCGCCTGGCCCCAAGCACCATCGCAGGGCGCCACCACCGCCTCGGGTGCGGGGTCCACCGGCCGCACACCCGGCGGAAGGGCCCGGGTGAAGAACGCCTGGAGGGAGGGGTAGTCGGCCAGGGGGTCGCGGACCTCGCTCCAAGCCACACCCACGCTGCGACCGAAAGCCCGGTAAGCCGGGGCGCGAAGCCACCGAGGCAGGGTCAGGTTCGCCAGGCGACCCGCCCCGTGGGAGAGCAGGCTCTTGGGCAGAATGCGAAGCAGGGGCATCCAGCGTTGGTGCGATCGGCCGGCCAATCTCCCCCCCCTTGAGCCCCGAACCCCGGGGACGCTCCACGCTGAGCCCTCCGGCCAGGCGGCCGCAGGCGGGGCTTGCTTCGCGCCTGCGGGCCGTCACCCCCGAAACGGCTCGCGGGCAAATTACCGCTCTGCCCGGCCCGGGTCCATCCCGGTGCCCATCCACCCCGCCCGTCCACCCCGCCCGTCCATCAGGCCCGTCCATCAGGCCCATCCATCAGGCCCGTCCACCCCGCCCCATCACCGTCCCCGAACGCCCCGCCGCCCCCCCGCCCATGCATGACCCTCGGCGGTGGATTATGGTTCGCCCGCTCCGCGCCCCGGCCCCTGCCGGCGCCTGCCGGACCCTTCACCGTATGCAGAGACGAATCGACGGAGTGCTCGCCCGGGTTCTGGCGCGTTGGGTGGATTTCATTCGCCGCCGAGCCGGCACCACCCTTGCCCTGATCTTCTCCGTGACCGCGGTACTCGGGGTCTACGCCGCCCTCGCCCTGGGGATCAACTCGGACAACGTGAGCCTGGTGCCCACGGACCTGCCCTCGCGAAAAGCCCACGAGGCGTTCATCGAGAAATTCCCCAACCTCGAGGAGGCGATCTTCGTCGTCATCGACGGCGCCACGCCGGAACTCGCCCGGGACGCGGCCATCGACTTGACTGCGCGCCTGCAGGACGAGCCCGAGGTCATCACCAAGGCCTACCTCCCCGGCGGCGGCGAATTCTTCGAACGCAACGGGCTGCTCTACCAGGGCGTCGACGAACTCGACGCCTTCGCGGATCAGATGGCGCGGATCCAGCCCCTGCTCACCCAACTCGAACAGGATCCCAGCATCGCCAACCTCTCCCGCATCGTGCGCGAGGGACTCGACACCCTCGATGAGGAGAATGAGGGGAGCGATTGGTCCCAGATCCTCGATCGCCTCAGCGAGGCCACGGTGGAAGCCTGGGAAGAACACCCCGTCGCCATTTCCTGGGAGGAACTCCTGCTTCGCGACTCCTCCCTGGATATCTCCACGCGCCGAGTCATCGTCATCCATCCGATCCTGGACTACGCCGACATCCTCACGGGACGCCGCCCCATGGCGGCGATCCGTGAGGCCGCCCGGGAATTGGAGCTTTCCCCCGAGCGCGGGGTTCGCGTTCGCATCACGGGCAACCCGGCACTCAACTACGACGAAATGATCGGCATCGCCTGGGACGTGGGGGTGGCGGGGGTCTTCTGCTTTCTCCTGGTCGCGGCGATCCTCTACCGGGCATTGCGGTCCGCACGCATCGTGATCGCCACCCTACTCACCCTGCTGACGGGGCTGATTTGGACCGCCGCCTTCACCGCCGCCGCCATCGGCACCCTGAATCCGCTCTCCATCACCTTCGCGATCCTCTTCATCGGCCTCGGTGCCGATTTCGGCATCCACCTGGGCACCGGCTATGCCGATCGGATTCGTTCCGGGCACGATCACCCCCGTGCCCTCCGCGAAGCGGCGGGCCAGGTGGGCACCGCCCTGGTCTTCTGCACCCTCACCACCGCCATCGGCTTTTACGTCTTCGTGCCCACGGATTATCGCGGCGTCGCGGAGCTCGGGCTGATCGCCGGCACGGGCATGTTCGTCATCCTTTTCCTCACACTCACCCTGCTCCCCGCTCTTCTCAGCCGCGGGTTCCGGGTCAATCCCGAAGCCGAACTGCGCGCGCCGGTGCATTTCCGGACCCGCTTCTGGGAGCGGATCGGCGAGCACCCCAAGGCGATTCGCTTCACTGCGCTGATCCTGGGCCTGGCTGCGCTCCCCCTTCTCCCGGGCTTGAGCTTCGATGCCAACGTCATCGAAATGCGCGACCCCAAAACCGAGTCGGTGAGGGCCTTCAAGGATCTGCTGAACGACTCCATGACCTCACCGTGGTACCTCAACGTCCTGGTTCCCGATGCAGCCAGTGCTGCTCGCCTGAAGCCCAAACTCGAAGCCCTGGCCGAGGTCGAGCAGGTCATCACCCTGGCCTCCTTCGTGCCCGATGAGCAGGATGAAAAGATCGAAATCCTGCAGGACGTGGCCTTTCTCTTCGAACAACCCGCCATGCCCACCTACCGCCAGACGCCCCCGCCCGTGAGCGAACAGATTCAGGCGCTCCAGGATCTCAACGCCTACCTCGAGCAGGCCACCCGGATGGGAGGAGACGCGCCCCTGAACCGGAGCATGATCCGGTTGCGCGAGCACTTGACGCGTTTCCTCAACCGGGCGCGCCAGCAGGACAAGGCCGCCCAGGCCCTGGCGGATCTCGAGACCGTCCTGCTGACGCCGTTCCCCGACCATCTGAGCCGGCTGCGCACCGCCATGGAAGCCGAGCCCGTCACCGTGTCGGATATCCCCGCCGAACTCACCGAGCGCATGCAGGCCCGGGACGGCACGGCTCGGCTCCAGGTCTACCCCGCCAGCGCGTTGGGGGATGGCGAGGCCATGCGGCGCTTTGTGGCAGCGGTCGAGGCGACGGCCCCCAATGCGGCCGGGGTCCCCCTGAACCTGGTGGAATTCGGCGACGTGATCAGTTCTTCCTTCAGCCAGGCCCTGATCTCCGCCCTGGTGATCATCTCACTCCTGCTCTTCGCGCTCTGGCGCCGACTCTCGGACGTTCTGATCGTGCTGATTCCGCTCTGCCTCGGCGCTGAACTCACCGCCGCCACGGCGGCGTACCTGGATATCCGCTTCGACTTCACCAACGTCGTGGTAATTCCCCTGGTCTTCGGAATCGGCGTGGACAGCGCGATCCACCTGGTGCAGCGGGCCCGGGAAACCGACAGCTCTGGCGGCGGCTTGCTCGGAACCGCCACCGCCCGGGCGGTTTTCTACAGCGCGGTGACCACGGGGGTGAGCTTTGGCAGTCTCGCCCTGGCCAACCACAACGGACTCCAGGGTCTGGGCGTCATGCTCTGCTTCGGGCTCTTCTACACCGTGGTCTCGGTCCTGATCGTCCTGCCAGCGCTGCTGGCCCTGAGGAAACGGACTGCCTGAAGGCCGGCGGGCCTGGGGCGCCTGGGCGCGCGCATCAGGGGGCCTCTTCGTCCCCCGCCTTCTTCACCGAGAGCCGGACCTTGGCCGGTTCCACCGAAAGCGCGCGAATACCATCGGGACTCTCCACCTGGTCGAGTTCGAGGGTAAAGGTCCTGCGGCCGAGTTGAACCAGAAGGGCATCCAAGCGCACGAAGAGTTCGCTGGAACCCGCCATGTAGAGATCGCGCCGAGGACCTTCCAGGCGGATCGCCACGTCGGCGGGCTGAACCGAAACCAACTCAAAACCCTCGGGCAGGTTCTCCACCTTCACCGGCACCCGGCGCTCGATGGTTTCCACCGCGCCGCCGGGAATCGCCACGTACCAGATCCCCGCCGCCAGGGCGAGTGCGGCCAGGCCCTCTCTCCACCCCGTGCGCAAACGCCCAAGCAGATCGCCCCAACCCGTGGGACCCGCAGGCCGAGCGGCCCGGCCGATGAAACGCTCAAGCGCCAGGGCCAATTCGTCGGGGGTCGCGACGCCCTCGATCTCTCCCGCCTGGGCGATGGAGACCTCGCCGCGCTCCTCGGAAACCACCAGGCATATGGCATCGCAGCGCTCGGCGAGGCCCAGGGCGGCCGCATGGCGCGTCCCGCCCGCTCCCAGGCGATCCCAATCCGTGGAGAGGGGGAGATGAACGCCGAAGCGCGCGACGCGATTGGCCTGGACGAGCACCGCCCCATCGTGCCCGGGGGTCTGGGGATCGAAGAGACTCAGGATCAACTGCTCGGAAAGCCGGCCATCCAGGTGAACGCCGCCATCCAGGTGGCGATCCACGGGCTCCCGGCCGGGCAGAATCACCAGGGCCCCGACCTTGCGCTGAGCCAATTGGAAGAGCGAGCGCACCAGGGAGCGCTCGACATCCGGGGGCGGGCGCGGAGCGCCTCGTCGCAATCCCCAAACCGCAATGCCCTCGAAGAGCCGGCGAAGATCCTCTTGAAAGACCACCACCAACATCACAGCCAGGACGGCGAAGAAACCCTGCAACAGGCTCGTGGTGAGTTGCAGGTCGAGCCCCCGGGCCAGCACGAAGACAAACCCCAGGGCCGCCAGCCCCAATAGCGCCAGGCGAGCTTGGGAGGTGCGGAACCACGCGATGACGAACCAGATCAGGGCCGCGACGATGAGAATGTCGATCAGGTCCGTGAGCCGAAGCTCGGCAAACAAGGGCAAGTCTGTGTCCCGCCTCCTTTGCATCGCGCTCGGAAGGCCCGGGGACCCGCCCCGGGTCAGGAGGCAGCCTATCGCAGCCCCCGCCCTGGGCCTAGCAGGCGGGCAATTTTTCACCCACACTGGGCCAATGCGTTATCTCCATACGATGGTTCGGGTCAAGGATCTCGACGCCTCCCTGGACTTTTACTGCAACAAACTCGGCCTGGAAGAACTGAAGCGCGTGGACGTGGAAGCCGGGCGTTTCACCCTGGTCTTTCTCGGCGCCCCGGACAACCCCGACGCCCAGGTGGAACTCACCTGGAATTGGGATCCCGAGGCCTATACGGGCGGACGCAATTTCGGACACCTGGCCTACGAGGTGGAGAATATTTTCGAAATCTGTCAGCGCTTGATGGACGGCGGCATCACCATCAATCGCCCGCCTCGGGACGGCCATATGGCCTTCGTACGCTCACCCGACGGCATCTCCATCGAGTTGCTTCAAAAGGGCGGACGCCTGCCCGCCGAGGAACCCTGGGCCTCGATGGAAAACACCGGCGAGTGGTAGCGCCCGCGCCAGGAGAAATTCCCCCCGTGCAACTCAAATTCGATCGCGAAGAACTGCTCAGCGAAGACGAATACGCCCGCCCCCAGATCGAGGCGGAGCGTCGCCTTCACGGCGGCTTCGATGCGGACGGGCACTACATCTCCCCCCGC
Source organism: Myxococcales bacterium (assembly GCA_014240165.1). Taxonomy (GTDB): domain Bacteria; phylum Myxococcota_A; class UBA9160; order UBA9160; family UBA4427; genus JAZXM01. The sequence continues at coordinate 54,210 of JAAZXM010000011.1, forward strand.
ATGCGCAAGCGCGCCCCGGCCCTCGCGGCCTGGACCGAAGCGCTCCGGGCCCGGGGCGGCGACCTGATGGATACGGACTCCTCCCTGCTCGCGGGAATCCGCTATCCAAACGCCGCCCAGTCGAAGTTGCTGCTCCAAGAAGGGCTCGGTCAGACCTTCTGGAACATGCTCACCATCACGGGCCATATCGAAGCCCGAGGGCGGGTACTGGCCGAGATGCAATTCCCGGACTTCCAGAAAGCGGTGGAGGCCGATATCGGCGAGACCGCCCTCGGCCATCTCCACAAGGGATTGCTCGAAGCTCACGGTCTCGATGAGGGCGGCCAACCCGACAAGGAGATCGGGGGGCACGACGCCATGTGGTTTGCGCTGCGCGACCTGGCCTTCGGCGACGTCGCCTACCCCGAACCCGAAGTGCCCGAGAATATCGCGCGCCCCGAATCGGAAGAGCCCGCAACGCCCCCCATCGAACCCGCCTTCGCCCAGGTGATCTATTTCCTGCTCAACTTGCTGCTCATCGAGTTTCGGGCCGAAAGGTCGTTCGCCCTGTCCCAGACCCTCCTTCTCGACCCCGAACTCTTTCCCGACCGGCGTGCCGAGGCCGAACACGCCGCCGTGCTGGTGGACCGCATTCGCCAGGACGAAACGGTGCACGTCGAATCCCTGCGCCTCTACCTGGGCGAAATCCGACACCTCGAATTGAAGGCGTCCGGGGGCGGGCGCGTCAGCGGGCGCGAGTTCGTCGACGATTTCTGGCGATCCCTGATCGTCTGGGCCACCGAAGAACAACCCCGCCTGATGGCCGAGCAACAGCGCACGCTGATGCGCGAGCGCATCGCCCAGCACCCGGAAGCCGAGCGGGTCCAGCGCGCCTTCGACGCCCTCGAAGAAGCCGACGGCCCGGCCAATGCCTCGGCGGCTTCGGGCTAGCCGGGTGTCCACGCGCGAGCGCGACCTCGCCCCGCCCAACCCGCCCCGGGTGGCGCTCTTGAGTGAAACCTTTCCGGGCCAGCCGCAACGCGACGCGGCGATCAGCCATGCCCTGCTGCGAAGAGTGGCCGCGGGGGAACTCCCTGAATCCCTTCGGCTCTACGTGCCCGACGAGGCCGTGCTCTTCTCTCTCCTCGACGCCCGCAACCCGGGCTTTGCCCGCGCCCGGGCCGTGGCCGCCGACCTGGGCTGCCCGTCGGTCTTGCGACTCGCCGGGGGCCATGCCGCCCTCTTCCATCGACGCTGCCTGGCCTTCGCCTGGGCGATCCCCGCGGCGCAGGCTGGGGATGGGATCGCCGGCCGCTTCGAAACCCTGGCGAATCTCGTGGTGCGCGCCCTGGCCCGCCTCGGAGTCGATGCACGTCAGGGCGCGGTTCCGGGTGAGTATTGCCCGGGGGAGTACAGCGTAAACGCCGGAGGCCGGATCAAGCTGATGGGCGTGGGGCAGCGGATCATCCGGGGTGGCGCGCATGTCGGAGGCGTCATCGTGGTGGGCGACTCCCCGCGTTTGAAGGAAATCCTGGCACCGGTCTACCAGGCCCTGGACCTGCCGTGGGATCCCGACTCGGCGGGTGCCGTGGAGGACGTCGCACCCGGGGTCGGCGTTGAAGACGTCAAGCGCGCGCTCCTCGCCGAGTTCGCCGCCGAGCGCGGACTCGAGCGAGTCGCCATGGAGGACGCCACCCTCTCCCTGGCCCATACCCTCGAGGCCTGGCACGTACCCGGAGAAGGCCCACGCAGGGCGGCCATGCGCACCGCCCCCTCCTCGGAAAAAGCCCTGGACGCGGTGGATCTGGAACTCGGCTGAACTGCGCCTGCAGGCCATCCGCAGGGCGGCGGCGGCGGGGGCGCGCCCCTGTCCGGCAGCGCCCCGAATCGCGGGAATCATTCGTGCCCCCCGCCGCGAATCCCGGTATCCTCAACCGATGGCCTCTCCCTGCCGCGCACGACGCATCGGACTCGCCCTGGCCCTGGGCGTCACCGCCCTCGTGCTGGCCGGTGAAGCGAGCGCAGTGCCCCGAGAAGCCAACCTCGTTCCCTTTGGGAGTCTGGACCCAGCCTCCAGCGACTCCGCCCCGCTCCGCTGCACTCGGGCCACCTGCGCCCCGCGCCCGGGGGATTCGCCCTGGACGCTGGCGAGTTTCGGGCTTGCGGTGGCGGGCGCCGGCTGGTTCGGCGGCCGGCGAACTGCCCCGCGATCACTGCCCCAATCCAGGCCTTAATCGCGCACCCAATCCGCCAGGGGATAGGCCGCACAGCCGCCGTCCAGCACCGCTTCGTATTCCGCACGCGAAAGGCTCTGGCTCCGCTCGGCCAGGCTCCGATACACCGCACAGCGCTCCTCGATATCAACGAAGCGCGGATCTTCGGCGATCTGGGCCAGCACGCCCTCCCGGGTCACGGAGAGCGTCGACATGCGAAGCCCCCCATCGGCCGGCGTATCGAGCAACATCACCTTCAAGCCGTCGGCCCCCGACGGATCCCAGGCCCGCCAACGGGGCAGACTTCCGTCTCGCCCGCGACCGGGGTCACCTTGATGCGCGAATTGACCCCAATAGGACATCATCGCCTTGGACAAAGCCTCGGCGGCAGGCAATCGATCCTCGTCGAAGAAATAGCTGCCGCGCCCGCCGAGATCGAGGCCGCCGAAGACGAAGGGAAGTTCCACCGCATGGCCCGCGCCGACCATCTTCGACAAGTCGGCGAAGAGCAGCGTTCGCTCCTCGTCCCAATCGAAACGATATGCGAAGACGTGGCCCGGCGTATGGCGAACCATGGCCCGAGCCGGGTCGTCTACTCCGCCGAGCTTCCACATCCGGCTTGGAAATTCGGTTTCGACCTGGTAGCCGCGCTCGTCGTTGAGCCAGAGGGGGATCCCAAAGAGCCGGGTCACGTGCTCCGTGCCCATCATGGCAAAGAGTTTGACCTCGTCTCGGTTCGTCCCGAGCATCACCGGCACCCGGGCGAACGCCCCGGCTTCCAGCAGGTCCAAGGTCTCAGCCAGCGGGATCACGAACCCGTCCTGAATGATCTCAGCAGCCCAGTACATGCCCCCCATTCCCGAACCATCGAAGTGGGTCAGAATTTCGTCCGGGGTCTTGCTGCGCAAGTAGGTGCTCACCTCGCCGGCCGGCATGGCGGCGAGTGCCTGCTGCGCCTGGGCCCGCTCTGAAGCTCGCCCATCCGCGACGAGAAGATCGACCAGAAGCTCACGGGAACTGCGCGGATGTCCTGGATCGGGGTCTTCGATGTAGTTTTCCGCCAAGGCTCGGGTCGAACTCATGGGCGTACCGCTCTGGGCGATAGCGCCGTGAAAGAGGCCTCGGGCCGGCGGCGCGATCAGTAAACTGAATACGTCCGTCCCCCCCGCCGACTCACCAAAAATCGTCACCCGCGCCGGATCTCCGCCGAAGACCGCGATCTCGTCGCGCACCCACTCCAGGGCGCGCACCATGTCCAGGGTGGCGTAATTCCCCGACGCATCCGGCGCATTCGTGCCCGGCGGGCGCAGGGCCGGATGAGAGAACCAGCCGAAAATCCCCAGGCGGTAGTGGATCGTCACCACCACCACCTGCTCCTGGACGGCCAACACGCTGGCATCGTAGACGTGGGCGCTGCCGATGGAATTGCCTCCGCCGTGAATCCAGAACATCACGGGCAATCCCTTGCCCGGGGGTTCGGCATCTGCCGAATCCGTCCCCGGTGCGAAGACGTTCAGGTAGAGGCAATCCTCGCTGCCCGTCACCGAGCCCGGTTCGGCATCCGAGCCCATGGGGCCCGCGAATTGGATGCACTCGGAACCGAAAGTCAGGGCTTCCCTGGGCTCGCTCCAGCCTTCCGGCGGCCGAGGCGCCTTCCAGCGCAACTCGCCCGTAGGGGGCTTTGCAAAGGGAAGGCCGAGCCAAACATGTGCGCCATTCTCGGCCCGATAACCGACCACCGGGCCCTGCCCCGTGGTACGGGCGGAAGCGGGATCGATCGTGGGCGCGGGCGTCGGCGAAGTGGCACAGCCCCAAAACAGAAATGCACAGAGGAGGAGAATCCAAGACCGCATGGGAATCAGCCCCTCGAAACCGAGAGCCATTGAAAGGCACTGGACGAACCCGGCACCTCACCCGAAACGCCGTCCGCATAGGCGAGACTTTCCGAACCCGAAGCTGTCGCGAGAATCGACTTGAAACTCGCGATCCGGCGTTCGGGATCCTCCCGGCTCAGGCCGTGAAAGACGATCTCCACCGAGGACTTGGTCTCGAGCATATTGATCACCAGGGTCGCCAGGGTAAAGAGCTTGCCGATCCCCTCTACGGCTTCCACCGCGAAACGGGGCGTCTCGACCTGGTCCATCTCGATCTTGTATTCGACACGCATGGGCAACTCCTTGGGGGGTTGAGAAAAGAGCAACTCCGGGCCGCGCGGGCCCGGGCGGGGCAGCGGGGCGTGGCGCAGAGTCGCCCCGCGCCCTGCGACTGTCAACCGACTCGGCCCCGAGCGGGGCCCACCGCTCAGTCGCCGCCGGCGGCGGTGCCCGCGGACTCGGCCAGAAAACAGCGTACGCGTCCCTCCGCGAGCGCCACCTCGGGCGGCGCTTCCGTCCGGCACCGCTCGAGCACCTCCGGGCAACGCGGGTGGAAAGGGCAACCCGGCGGCGGATCCGAGGGCGAAGGCACGTCGCCCAGCACCGGTGGCGCACCTCCGCGCCGATCCGGATCCACCGAAGGCGCGGCGGCCAGGAGTGCGCGGGTATAGGGGTGCTGCGGGTCCGCAAAAATTCTCTCGGTGGAGCCCGATTCAACGATCCGGCCGAGGTACATCACCGCCACCCGGTCCGCGAGATAACGAACCACGCCCAGGTCGTGGGTAATGAACAGGTAGGCGATGCCCAATTCCTTCTGCAGATCTCCGAGCAGGTTCAAAATCTGCGCCTGGATCGATACATCGAGAGCCGAAACCGCCTCGTCGCAGACAATGAGTCGCGGCTCCACCGCCAGGGCCCGGGCGATACAGATTCGCTGGCGCTGGCCCCCAGAAAATTCGTGCGGATAACGCCAGATATGGGCGGGGTCGAGTTGAACCCGCTTGAAGAGTTCCTCCACCCGCCGGGTCCGCTCGGCTTCGTCCGCGCCGATATCGAAACTCCGCATGCCTTCGGCAACGGAATCCCGCACACGCATGCGCGGATTCAAGGAAGCCATGGGATCCTGAAAAATGATCTGGATCTCGCGTCGATAGGGACGCAGGGCGGCTTCGTCCAAGGCCATCAGGTCGACCCCATCAAAGAGTACCCGGCCCGCCTGGGCGGGGGTCAGACGCAGAATCGAACGGCCCGCCGTGGTCTTGCCACAACCCGACTCCCCCACCAAAGCCAGGGTTGATCCCGCTGCGACCTCGAATGCCACGTCGGTCACCGCCTGGACATGGCCCGTGGTCCGTTGAAAAAGTCCCTGCTTGATGGGGAACCACGTCCGCAGGCCTTCGACGCGCAGCAGGGGATCGGCGGAAGCGCTCACTCGGCGTCTCCTTCCAAGCGCCCCTGGGCAACGGCATGACACGCCACCCCGTGCCCCTCCCCGACCGGGGTTGCCCCGGGCACCTCGGCCTCGCAAGGCTCGAAACAATGGCGGCAGCGCGAGGCAAAACGACAGCCCGGGCTCCAATCCTCGGGCGAGGGAACCACCCCGGCGATCTCGGGCAACCGCTCCCCGGGCGCCGCAAGCACGGGGTTCGAGCGCAAAAGACCCCGGGTATAGGGGTGCGTGGCGTGGCGGAAAATATCCACCCGGCTTCCCGTTTCCACGATACGGCCGGCGTACATCACCGCGACCCGATCCGAGAGTTCGTTCACGATGCCCAGGTCGTGGGTAATGAGAAGGATCGACATCCCTCGGCTGCGCTGCAATTCCTGCAATAGCCGCACGATCTGGGCCTGGATGGTGACGTCCAGGGCCGTGGTGGGTTCGTCGGCGATGAGTAGATCGGGGCGGGTGGACAGCGCCATGGCGATCATCACCCTCTGTTTCAGCCCCCCGGAGAGTTGATGGGGATAGACATCGAGCCGCGCCTGGGGATCCGGAATGCCCACCTCGGCAAAGAGTTCGAGGCAGCGCTCTCGGGCCTGGGCCCGGGAAACGGGCTCATGGAGCCGAATCGCTTCCACCACCTGTTCGCCCACACGCACCACGGGGTTCAGGCTTGTCATGGGTTCCTGGAAGATCATCGCCATGCGGCTGCCCCGCACGGCGCGCATTTCCGTCACCCGGAGTTCGAGCAGGTCGCGCCCATCCAGCAGGACCCGCCCCGCTTCGATACGACCCGGCTTGGGGACAAGGCGCATCAGGGAAAGGGCCGTCATCGACTTGCCGCAACCCGATTCGCCCACCAGGGCCAAGACCTCGCCCCGCTCCATGGAAAGATGGGTTCCGTCGACGATGGGCAAAGGGCCCCGGGTGCCCGGAAAGCACGTGGTCAGGCCTTCCACTTCGAGCAGAGGACTCATTCCGCCTCCCGAACCGTGCGCGGATCCAACGTATCGCGCAGGGCGTCGCCCACGAAATTCACCGCCAGGATCAGCCCGAAGAGCGCGCCTCCGGCGGCGGCCACGTTCCACCAGACCACCGGGTCGCGCGAAAGTTCGTTGCGTGCCTGGTCGATCATCTGGCCCCAACTGCCGTCCACCCCGATGCCGAGCCAGGAGAGAATCGCTTCGGAGAGTACGAGGCCCGAAAACATCAGCACGAAGGTGATGATCACCAGATGCATGAGGTTCGGCAGGATATGGCGCAGCAGGATACGGCCCTGGGACACGCCCAATGCCCGGGCCGCCGATACATATTCGAGTTCGCGCAGCTTGAGGGTCTCGCCCCGGGAAACCCGGCAGAAGCCCACCCACCCCGTCACCGCCAGGGCGAAACAAATGGCCAGGGTGCTCTTGCCCAGCACCATGATGAGCGCGATCAGGAGCAGGAGCCCCGGCATGGAGGCCAGGGTGGACATCACGAAGAACACCACGTCATCGAGACGGCCGCCGAAATAGCCCGCGGGCACGCCGAAGAGCAGCGCCAGGGGAATCGCGAAGAGGCTGGTCAGCCCGCCGATCAGGAGCGCAACCCGGGCGCCCTTCAGAGAGAGATAGAGGACATCGCGGCCGATCAGGTCCGTGCCCAGCAGGTGTTGCCCCGGATGCCGCAAGGGCGCCCCACCATAGAACTCGGTATCGGCCAGGGGCGCGGAGTAGCTTCTTTCCTGGAAATCCGCGAAGAGTCGGTCGATGACGCTTTGGGCCTGATGCCGCGCCACCGCATCCTGCCCGCCCTCGAGTCCCCCGACCCAGGCCACACTGTCCAGCAAGGCGATCAGGACGTAGCCCCCGATGACGCAAAGCGCCAGACGACGGCGGCTCCAGATCTCCGCAAAGGCCGCGGACCACATGCGCGAGCGCCGAGCGGCCAGCACCAGCCCGCACGCCCCGGCGACAAGAATGGCCACCACGCTATTAGAAAGAATATGGCTTTCCACGCCGCCCCCTATTCGAGCCGCACCCGGGGATCCACCAGGCCATAGGAAAGGTCGGTGACGATCTGCCCGAACACGAAAAGAAGTGAACCGATATACACCATGGTGCGGAGCACCGAGAAATCATTGCCCTGAATCGCGTCCACCGTGATGGCCCCCAAGCCGGGAATCCCGAAGAAGGATTCCAGGAGCAGGGACCCCATGAAGAGAAAGGGGATCGCCAGGATCACCCGGGTCAAAAGCGGGATCAGGGAGTTGCGGAAGACATGGCGCGCCATGATGCGGCCCTCGCCGCAGCCCTTGGCCCGGGCGGTGCGCACATAGTCGGTATTGCTCTCTTCGAGAAAGACCGTGCGATAGAAACGAACGTCGCCGCCAATCCCCGCCATGATCCCGACCAGAAGAGGAAGCGCCAGGAAACGGATAATGAGTTGGGGATCGGAATCGAAACCGGAGATCGGAAACCAGTGCAGGATCCGCCCCACCAGGTATTGGGCCCCGATGATGTAGAGCAGAATCGACACGCTCATGGCGAGCACCGAGATCACCACCCCCAGGCGATCGATATAGGTCTCGCGAAAAAAAGCCACGAGAAGCGAAAGTGGAATCGCCACCCCCAGCGAAAGAATGAAGAGCGGCAGGGTCAGGGTGAGACTCGGCCCCATGCCCCGGCGAATCCGCTCCACGATGGGCGTATCGTCGGCGTCGCTGCGCCCAAAGTCGAAGGTGAGCATCCGGCGGTAATGCTCGAAGAGCATATTCTCGGTCCAGGCCCCGGGGCCGGGAAAGAGCGGCCGGTCATAGCCGTGATTGGCCTTCCACTGCTCGATCACCGCCGGAGGCACGCGCTCGCCCAATGCCTTGCGCGCCACATCGTCGGGACTGGTCACGGTGAAGAAGAGCACGAAGAGAAAGAGGAGGACGCCAAAGACCACCCCCACTCCATAGATCACGCGTCGAATCACATAGGCGAGCATTATTGGCGCTCCCTCAAAAAGGTGAAAACCGCCGGCACCAGGAGCAGCACCGCGAGCGCCCCGGCCACGTAGAGGGGCCAGAGGATCGGTTCATTCCACGCTGCGCGCTGCCGGGCGCGAAGCTGGGGATCCAGGTCGCGATATTTCGTCATGGGCACCGACATACCGAAGGGCTTCACCCGGGAAAGCCAACCGTGGTAAAGCGAGTAGGCCTCGGAGTGGGTGAGTTCGATCCACGGACGCTCGTATTCGAGAATCCCGCGCATCTCCTCGATTTCAGCCAATCGCGCGGCATCGTTTGGCCGGGACTTCATCGAGAGATAGAGCGCGTCGTAACGCGGGTTCGAGAAGTTCGCGGTATTGGGCCCGCCACCTTTCGAGCGCGCCATTTCCGACCAGAGCAGGAAGAGGAAATTCTCGGGATCCGGGTAGTCGGCGATCCAACCCCACATGAAAATCTGGTAGGCGCCGTTGCGAACCTTTTCCTGGAATTGGTTGTAATTGGTCGCTTCGATGGCGACATCGATGCCGAGTTGCCGCCATGCCCGGGTAAAGAACTCGAAGCGAAGCCGACCCTGGGCCGAGGTATCCGCAGTATCGAAGGTCAGCCGAAGCGGCTCTCCCGTCGCCGGGTCAATGCCCCCGGGATAGCCCGCTTCATCGATCAACTGCCGCGCACGCTCGACATCCGCCTCTCGGAAGGGATTGCGGTAATCGGGGTCGTATCCGTAGAGCCCAGGAGGAAGCGGGGATTGGGCGGGTACGCCACGGCCGTTACTGAAAAGCCGGGTGTATTCCTCGGTATCCACCACCAGGCTCATGGCCTGCCGGAGCCTGCGGCTGGCCTCGCCCCCGGACGCGCCCACGACGGGGTCTTCCATATTGAACCCGATATAGAAGACCGAGGGCTCGACACTCTTCTCCAGGGCGATCCCCGTGGCCTCCATCTCCTCGGAAAGCCCCCCTTCGTGGATCACCTTGTCGAAACTCTCCTTGATGATGCCCGCCGCGTCGTAATAACCCTGGAGAAATTTATTGAAATAGGGGATGGCTTCCTTTTCGCGGCGAAACTCGACGCGTTCGATGAAGGGCAACGGCTGGCCCACCAGCGCCGGATCGAGTCGCCCCGCCTCGAGATCACCCGGCTCCCCGGTCTCGGGATAGATCGCACCCGGGGCGCGCCATTCGGGGTGACGCACCCCGTACCAATTCGGATTCGCCTCGAGAATGATGCGCGCGTGCTTGTCATATTCCTTCAAGACATAGGGCCCGGATCCCACGGGATGATCGGCGAAACGCGGACGCCCCTCTTCGCCGTCGTAGTAGGCGACCGCCTCCCAAGGCACGGGCGCGGTAAAGGGCATGGCGAACCAGTAGAGAATCTGGGGATAACGGCTGGAGACGTCGACCTCGAGACCATAGCGGCCCTCGGTCCGCACACCCTCAATCGGGCCCACGGCGGCGTATTGCTCGACGATCGGGCGCGCGCCGAAATCCGCATCGGCGTCCCGCGCCTCGACGAGCCGGCGAGAAAAGTCGGCGAAGCCGCGGATATTCGACATGGGTTCAGCCACGGGACTGTTGACCGCGGGGTCGGCCAGCCGCATCAACTCGAAGGCGATATCCGCGGTCACCACCTCCCGGGTGACTCGCCCCTCCTCGTCCAGGGAAAAACACGGATCCGCCTGGTAGAGAAGATCCTGGCGCAATTCGAAGCGGTAGCGGGTCCAGTCGGCGTCGAGTGGCTCCTGGACGGGCAATCGGTCCGCCAGGCCGGGGATCAAAACATAGGGCCGCTTCAGGTAGTGGTATTCCAGCAGCGTCTCGTAGACTTCTCCCGTGATCGCATGGGCCGACGTGGTGTAGGCCACCGCCGGATCCAGGGTTCGCGGGGCTTCGCGATAACTCGTGTAGAGAATTTTGCGCGCATCGTCGGCTTCGCTGTAGGGATTGTTCGTGCAGCCCGGCAGCAGCAGCACGATCCCCCAAAGCGCCCGCAACCCTTTCCTCCGCCCGACCTCACGCATCACTGTGCTGCCTTTTTCGGTGCATCCGCCCCTCGACCGTGAAGCTGAAGCCTGAAAAGATCATCGGGGAGTTCCGCCACGAGGTCGACTTGTTGGAAGTCCAGCTTCGCGCGTCCATCCACTCGGGGAAAGTCCAGTAGGACCTGAAAGGCGAATTCGCCGGGAAGGCTTTCGGGAGACGAAACCGGCCGGTAATCCCTGAAGCGCGCGCTCCAGATGCGCGCCCCCGCCCTATCCAGGCGTTCCAACTCCGCCAGGCGCCCCTGGGCGTCGAAGACGTAGCGCTCTCTGACCTGGCCGCTCCCATCCACGCGGGTAAAGCCCAAATCGCCATCCCCTCGCGACCAGGCCCCCGCCACCGCAAGCCCGGGAAGCGGCCGGGGCATGCCCAGCAGGAGATTCACTGCTTCTTCGGGCGCGAGATCCACCCGCGCCACCCGCCAGAGCAGGTCGGGCGAAAGAATCCCCTCGCGCAGTTCACTCGCCCCCGACTCGTAGAGTTGATAGTGCTCGCCGCGAGCGACGAGAATCGCCGCCACCTGGCCGAAGAGCCCCAGCACCTCCACCCGAAGCCGACCCGGGCGCGCCACCGCCAAGCGTTGGGGCCTTCGAAGCGTGAGGTCGGGCGCCTCGATGGCGACCCGGGCGCGGGCCCGAAGCGCTGCCGGAGGCTGACTCCGCTCGGCCAGGACCGCCAACCATTGCTCGGGACGAGGATCCGCAGCGGCCAGGGGACTCGGGGCCAGCGGCGTCCGGCAGCCGACCCCCCAGCCCATCGCCGAGAGAAGCACCCCGAGCGCAACCGCCCGCTTCACTGGGCGCCCGAAGCCCCGGATCTGCTCTCCTGGATGCCGAATTCCCGGCGCAGCGCATCGAGTTTGTCCATCAACTCGGGCTGCTCTTCTAGACGAGGACTCATGGCTTCGGCTTCTTCGTAGTAGTAGAGAGCCCGACGGCGCTCGTCCATCAGGTAGTAGACATCGCCCAGGTGCTCGGAAACCACGGGGTCCCCCCCGGTCAACTCCAGGGCGAGATCGAGTTGGGTGATCGCCTTGCGCAGCAATTCGAGCCCCTCGCTTCGGCGTCGCCCCTGGATCAGCGGGCGGGCCCGCATGTAATAGACCCAGCCCAAACTGTCCGCGATATAGCCGTCTCGCGGGCTCAAGCGCACCGCGCGTTCGATCAACCGCTCGGCCTGGTCGAGATTCTCTCCGCGCTCCACCCAGGTATAACCGACGTAGTTGAGCGCCTGGGCGTTCTCGGGATCCCGTTCCAGGACCTGGGTCATATATTCCAGCGACTGGTCGATCTCGTTGCGTAGCCCGTAGAGCACGCCGAGTTGATAGAGGGTATCGGTGTCGTCGGGATTCTCAGCCAGGATGGCCTCGAGCATCGCCACGCCGCCCTCGAAATCCCCCAGGCGCGCCCGCAATGAAGCCGCGTGGAAGTCCAGGGAACGTTCCCGGCGAAGACCCCGCAACTCGTCGATCTCGACCAGCGCGGCTTCGAGTTGGCCGCTCTCCTCGTAGTAGATCGCCAATTGCATGCGGGCTTCGACATAGAGCGGATGGGTTCGAGCTACTGAACCGAAGACCTGCACCGCTTCCTCGTTCTGACCGAGACCGCGCAGCACCTGGCCAAGGGAATAGGCAAATTCGTGGTGATCCGGATGACGCCGGATCGCGCCTCTCAGCCGTTCGGCCGCATCCTCGTAGCGTCCGGAGCCGAACTCCAGTGACGCCAGGCGCCGCAGGATCTGCAGGTCGTCGGGAAAGAGTGCCGCGAGTTCCGCGTAGGTCTCAATTGCAGCATCGATCTCGTTGTGGGCGATCTGTGCCTCGCCCAGGCTCACCAGGGTGCCGTAATGCCCCGGCCTCTCCGCCAGCACCTCGAGGTAAAGTTCGATCTCCCCGGCCCGGTCGCCCTGGGAGCGGCGCATCCGCGCCAGGCGGGAATAGATCACGATTCGGTTGGGGTGCTGATCCAGCGCCGAACGCAGGGTGCGCTCGGCCTCGGCGTACCGTCCCATGCTCTCGTAGGCGGAGGCCACTGCCATCGCGGCACCCAGAAAATCCGGGTCGGCCTCCTGCAATCGCTTGGCGGTGCGCAGCGCATCGTTGAAGCGGCCCTGCTCGAGCAAGACCTGGTAGAGGAGAAGCGCGGCCTCGGCGGTGACGGGATAACCGTCCTGCCCCAGCAGCACCCGCTCCAGCTTGGCGTCCTGCCGATCGAGGCGGTAGAGGCGGGCCAGAAAGAGTCGCCCCTCCACGTCCCCGGGGTCGAGTTCGAAACCCTGCTCGGCCAACGCAATGGCCCGGCCCATGTCCTCGTCCTGCACCGCCAGGTGGGCAAGCCGATAGTGAAGGTGCGCCGAACCGGGATCCTTCTCGAGTGCCCGTTGGAAGGCCGCGCGCGCCAGAGCAAAGTCGCCATCCCGGGCGGCGAGTTCCGCCACCAGCACATCGTACTCGGTCCCCGCTTGCGGGCGGACGAGAGGGCCAGCCGGTCCGGAGGCACCCCCGTGGCGGGCGCTCGAAGCGCTTTCGGGCCAGTTCGGAGTAGTTTGACAGCCCAGAACCGGGAGCAGCAGCGCGGTGGCGAGTACCCAACGCCTGGCCCTACCCCGTAGGGGTGAGAAAATGCTCACACCTCGGCGTGGGGGAACCCGTCCCCGCGTCGAAATGGCACACCCGTAGCCTCGCTGTCCCCCCAATGCAGCGCCCCCCTGGCCAGTGTCTGTCTGCGGCTCGCGTTCCTTCTCTCTTTAGCTTTCCACCCTCAGCCTTCGAAATTCAGGCTTCGGGAGTTCGACGGCATCGGGCCGTCACCGCCTGGCTCCGGCGGCGGCGCCCCGCTTCCCCCCAAGGCCTTCCCGAGCCGCTGGGAAGACCAAACCGTCATGCAGATAGATAGCCGCTCTTGTCCAAATACTCGACCAAAACCGCAACACTTTGTTCAAGTGTCTGGTTACCGGTGTCCACCACCAGTTCTGGGCGCTCTGGGGCCTCGTAGGGAGCCGAGATGCCAGTGAATTCGGGGATTTCGCCCTTGCGCGCCTTGGCGTAGAGACCCTTGATGTCCCGGGACTCGCAGACCTCCAGGCTCGCCGACACGTGGACTTCCACGAAATCGCCCTCGCCCAGCACCTCGCGCACCGCGTCGCGATCCGCCCGGTAGGGGGAGATAAAGGATGAAAAGACCAGGGTTCCCGCATCCGTGAAGAGCTTGGCGACCTCGCCGATCCGGCGAATATTCTCGGTTCGGTCTTCCGGCGAGAAGCCGAGATTGTTATTGAGCCCCATGCGAACGTTGTCGCCATCCAGGATATAGGTGTGCTTGCCCCGATCGCTGAGCGCCTTTTCGGCCGCCACCGCCAGAGTCGATTTGCCCGATCCCGACAGACCCGTGAGCCAGATGGTGCATCCCTTCTGGCCGAGTTTCTGCTCGCGATCATCGCGGGAAACCTGACCTTCGTGCCAGGTGATGTTCTTTGATTTCGGATCCGCCAAAATTTGGTCCCTTCTCTAGGTTGAAATACGCGACCGAACGGCTGGACCTGAATCGACAGGCCCGCCACCTGCGAGGTCAGCCGAGGGTTGCGGCGAGTGTTTCGGCCGCGTCCAGGTGTCTGGGATCATTCGCCCCCGGCCCGGTAGCGGCAGCAACCTTAGCCGCCTGGGCGCGTCCGCGCCCGGACCCACCCGACGCCCCCGGCCCGAAAAACCGCAGCGGTGCTGCGATCAGACCGAGCGCTCCTTTCGAACGGCTTCGACGACGCGCTCGGCGGCCTGGTCGACCACAGCCTCGGTCGTGGACCGCCCGAGACCGAAACGCAGGGAGGCGCTGGCGAGGGCTCTCGGCAGCCCCAGGGCGGTCAGAACGTGGCTGGGCCCGGGCGTGGCCGAGGCACAAGCCGACCCCGACGAAATCGCCAGACCCGGCAGAGCCAGGATCAGGCGCTCGCCGTCCACCCCCTCGAAGGCCACGTTCAAATTCCCCGCTAGACGCAACTCCGGGTGGCCGTTCAGGCGTACGCCCTCCAAGTCCGCGGACAGGCGCGCCCAAAGACGATCGCGCAGGCCCAGCAGGCGGCCCTGCTCCGCCTCGCGCTCTTCCAGGCAGAGTTCCAACGCCTTGGCCATCCCGACGATCTGAGCCACGGGCAGCGTACCCGAGCGGAGCCCCCGCTCATGACCGCCCCCCCATTGCCGGGGCTCCAAGCGAACCCGGGGGTCGCGGCCCCGCACGAAGAGCGCCCCGATCCCCTTGGGCCCATAGAATTTATGCGCCGAGAGGGAAAGCAAATCGATGGCGCCCGCCTGAACATCCAATTCGATTCGTCCCGCCGCCTGGGCGGCGTCGGTATGGAAGAAAACGCCGCGCGCCCGGCACAGGGCACCGATGCGGTCGATGGGCTGCAACACCCCAATCTCGTTGTTGGCGGCCATCACCGAAACCAGTCGCGTGTCATCGCGCAGGGCGGCCTCCACCGCCTCGGGTTCGATGAGTCCCTGATGGGAAACCGGCAATCGGGTGACCTCGACGCCCAGGCGTTCGAGTTGTGCGCAGGGGTCGAGCACCGCCGGGTGCTCGCTCTCCACGCTGATCGCATGTCCGCCCCCGGCAGCGCCGAAAAGACCGAGCAGCGCCAGGTTATTGCTCTCGGTGGCACCGCTCGTGAAGACCACCTCCGAGGGCCGGGCCCCGAGCGCCCGGGCGATTCGCTCGCGCGCGTCCTCGACCGCGGCCTCCGCGCTCCAGCCCAGCGCGTGGGAAGTGCTCGCCGGGTTGCCGAACTCCTCGCGGAGATAGGGGAGCATCGCATCGAGGACCCGAGAATCCAGAGGCGTCGTCGCGTGGTGATCCAGGTAGAGGATCCCGGGTGGGCGGCCTTCGCTCGCTTCCCGAGGATCGCCGGTGGGCGGCATCCGGCGAGAATACCCGAGCGGGAGCGCGCCCGCGTCCTCGTCTCGTGGACCGGCCGCTTCAGTCGAATTCGAGCAGAGAGGCTTGTCCACCGACCCCAGGCCTGGACGTACGCGTCGGCAAACCGATCAGGGGCGAGGCGCGTCCTCGGATGCGGGCTCGAGACAAATGAAAATCTCCCGGTTCCCTCGCGGCCCTGCCAATCGGCTCTCGGCTTGCCCTGTGCAGTGGTGGCCGCAGAGCCCGGCAGCCTCCACCACCGCGTCCACCGCCGAAGCGCGCAGGGCGTCGTCACGGACCACGCCCCCCTTGCCCACCTGATCCCGGCCCACTTCGAATTGCGGCTTGACGAGCAGAAGCCAGCGAGCGGCGGGCGCCACCTCGGCGAAGCGGGGCAGGAGCAGGGTCAATGAAATGAAGGACACGTCGGCCACCAGCAATTGCACCGCAAAGGGCACCTGCTCGGGGGTGAGCACTCGGGCATTCACCCGCTCGAGGACCGAAACCCGGGGGTCCAGGCGCAAGCGCGAATGGAATTGACCGTGGCCCACGTCCATGGCCAGCACGTGCCTTGCACCCGCCTGGAGCAGGCAGTCGGTAAAGCCGCCCGTGGACGCCCCCACGTCGAGACAATCCAGACCCGAGGGATCCAGCGCCAGATCCTCCAGGGCTCCGGCGAGTTTGTCGCCGCCCCGGGAGACGAAGCGACGCGGCCCGCCCCGCAACCGAATCGCGGCCGCGTCCGCCACGGGAACGCCGGCCTTGTCGACGGGCACATCGTCCACCAGCACAGCTCCCGAGAGGATCAGGCCGCGCGCCTGGTGACGTGACTCCGCCAACCCCTGGGCGACCAGGCGCTCATCCAGCCGTTGCTTGCCTCCGCGCCCACGCCCCATGCCGCGAGCCTCCCGGCAATCAGTCCTGCCCGTCGAGTTCGGAAGCCTGGCCCACCAGGGCCAGGGCGGTTTCCGTGATCTCTTGAGCGGTGAGTCCCTGGGTCTCGAGGGACTCGCCGTGTTCCATCAGCGCGTCTCCGATGCCCATGCAACGAGTCGGCACCGTGACCCCCTCGGCACTCAGCCACTCCAGCACCGCACTACCGAAACCGCCCGCGCTGCGATGCTCCTCGACGGTCAAGACCGCGCCACAACGGCGCACCAGGGGAAGCCATTTCGCCTCGTCCAGGGGACGGGCAAAGCGGGCGTTGACCACCGCCGCCGAAATGCCTCGGCTGGCGAGTTCCTGGCCCGCCTCCAGCGCCGCGTGGGCCAGGGTTCCCAATGCGAGGATCAGAACATCCTCGCCATCCCGGAGCAATTCGGATTCGCCCACCGGGATCGCCTTGATGTCGGGATCCAGCGGCACTCCGAAACCGCTGCCCCGCGGAAAGCGCACCGCCGCGGGGCCCGGGTAGCGAATGGCCGTGGCAAGCATGTGCTGAAGCTCGTTTTCATCCTTGGGCGCCATCACCAGGGTATTGGGCAGGTTGCGGAAATAGGCGATATCCCAGAGTCCCTGGTGGGTCGCGCCGTCGGCGCCCACGAGACCCGCGCGATCCAACGCGAACGTGACATCCAGGTTCTGCAGGCAAACGTCGTGCACCAATTGGTCATAGGCGCGCTGGAGAAAGGTGGAGTAGATCGCGGCCACGGGCTTCATGCCCTCGCTGGCCAACCCGGCGGCAAAGGTCACCGCGTGCTGCTCGGCGATGCCCACGTCATAGAAGCGCGCGGGAAATTTGCGCTGAAAATGGTCGAGGCCGGTTCCCGGCGCCATGGCGGCGGTGATGGCGACAATGCGTTCATCTTCCCGGGCCAGGCGAATCAAGGTGTCAGAAAAGACCCGGGTATACGAAGCCGGCGCGGCCTTGGCGGGCGCGAACTCACCCGAACCCACGTCGAAACGCCCCACGCCGTGGTATTTGAGCGGATTCGCTTCGGCGGGCGCATAGCCATGGCCCTTCTCGGTGAGGGCGTGGATCAATACCGGGCCGCTACCGGCGGCCACCATCTGCTTCGCGTTCTCGAAAGTCTCCAGCACAACGTCCATGCGGTGACCCTGAATGGGGCCCACGTAGCGGAAATTCAAAGCTTCGAAGAGCAGGCCGGGGGAGAAGAAAACTTTCAGCGACTCCTCGGCCTTCCGGGCCCAATGCAGCATGTCACCGGGCAGGCTGCCCAGAAACTCCTTCGCCCAGCCCTTCATGCGCCGCACCATGGGGGCGGAAAGCTTGCGAGAGAGATAGGACGACATCGCCCCGACATTGGGGGAAATCGACATGGCATTGTCGTTGAGCACGACAATGAGATTGCGCTCCTGAAGATGCCCCGCGTGGTTGAGCGCCTCGAAGGCCATCCCCGCCGTCATGGCGCCATCGCCAATCAGCGCGATCACCAGGCCATCCTCGCCGCGGTGAAGCTTTGCCCGGGCCATGCCCAGGGCGGCGGAGATGGATGTGCCCGCGTGACCCGCTCCGAAATGATCGTACTCGGATTCGCTGCGCCGGAGAAATTTGGAAATGCCCCCGCTGCGTCCGATGCGATCGAACTCGACCCGCCGGCCCGTGAGCATCTTGTGGGGGTAGCCCTGGTGTCCCACGTCGAGAACCAGGCGGTCCCGGGGCGTATCGAAGACGTAGTGGATGGCGGTGATGAGTTCCACCGCGCCCAGGCTGGATGCCAGGTGCCCCCCGGTTTGGGAGACCTGTTCGAGAATCTCGCTGCGAATCTCGTCCGCTACCTGCTCGACCTTGTCCTTGGGCAGGGCGCGCAGGTCCGCAGGAGATTCGATGCCATGAAGCAGGCGAGTTTCGCTCATACTTCTCTCCGAACCGCGAAGCGCGCCAGGGCGCGCAAAGGCTCCGCGCTTTCTCCCGCCCCCTCGAGCCCGGCCAGCACATCATCGAGCAAGGCCTCGGCCCGGGCGCGCGCGGGTTCGACACCCTCGAGCGCGACAAGAGAGCAGCCGTCTTCGTCTTCGGCGTCCAGGCAATCGTCGGCGATCTGAAAGGCGACGCCCACCTTTTCTCCCACGTCGGCCAAAAGAGCCAATCGCTCGTCCTGGGCTCCGGCTAGCCGCGCACCGCCCACCACCGCCGCCCGCATCAGCGCGGCGGTCTTGCGAGCGTGAATCGAAAGCACGTGCTCGACACCCGCCGCACCGGGATCGGGCGCGAGATCATCGGCCTGCCCCCCCACCAGGCCCGCAGCCCCGACCGCCGCAGCGAGTTCTCGGGCCGCCAGCGCACCGGCAACGGGCTCGGCTTCGGAAAGCAGCACCTGGAAGGCCAAACTCTGCAGGGCATCGCCCGCCAGCACCGCGGTGGCTTCGTCGAAGGCCACATGGACCGTGGGGCGGCCGCGCCGCTCGACGTCATCGTCCATGCACGGCAGGTCGTCGTGGATCAGCGAGTAGATATGAATCAGTTCCACCGCCACCGCCATGGGGAGCGCCGCCGCCGAGGGGCCGCCCACCGCCTCCGCCGCCGCCAGGGCGAGGGCTGGTCGAAGCCGTTTGCCACCGGGAAAAACCAGGTGTCGCATGGCGGCGTGGAGCCGGGCCGGAGGCGCGTCCTCCCCGGGCAACCAGCGCTCCAGGGCCGCGTTCACCGGCGGAATCCGTTCGGCGAGCCAGGCTTGCGCGTCCATCAGCCCGCCTCCTCATCGGCTTCCGCCTCGAAGTCTTCGTCTTCATCGGCTTCGAAGGGTTGCGCCACCAGGCCATCGGCCTCAGCGACCAACACCTCGATCCGCCGCTCGGCGGCCTCGAGTTGCGCGCTGCACGCCCGCATCAAGGTGACCCCTTCCTCGAAATGAGCCAAAGCGGTCTCCAACTCGATATCCCCGGCCTCGAGGCTCTTGACCACGGCTTCGAGACGTTCGAGGGAGGCCTCGAAGGAGAGTCCGCCGGAGTCGGGCGCGCTCGCCTTGGCCTTGGCTTTGCCAGCGGGGGCCATAAGGGCCCGAGGCTACCCCAGCGGACCGCGATCCACAATTCGCAGCGGCGTCGAACACGTTGATCCCAAAGAGGTTTTGACCCTGCTGGCGGTCTCAGCCGCCTTCCTCGCGAAGCGCTTCGACCCGGGCTTCCAGCCCCCCCTGGGCGAGCCGGACATCGACTTGCTCGCCCACTTTCAGCTCCGCCGCCCGGCGCACAATGGCGCCGTCGCGAGTTCGCGTGGTGAGGGCGTAGCCCCGGCCCAACACCGCCAGGGGAGAGAGGGAATCGAGTTGCCCCGCGCACCGCGCCAGGGCGCTTCGCCGCCGTTCGGCTTGGAGTCCCATGCCCCGGCCCAGGTCCTGACCCGCCGCCTCCAGGCGGCGGCGCTGGTCGGCCAGGCGAGCCATGGGGGAAAGAAGCCGGAGCGCCCCCTGCCCTGCGCGAAGCCGGTCGCGGCTTCGGCCCAGCCGCGCCTGCAGGGCAGCCAGCAAGCGCCGCCCCTCCCTTCCCAGCCGAAGCGCGAGTTCGCGTCGATCGGCCAGGCCCTGTTCGGCGGCCGCCGATGGGGTGGGAGCGCGCAAATCCGCGACGAGGTCGGCGATCGTGAGATCGGTTTCGTGTCCCACCCCGCTGATCAAAGGCACAGGACAACGCGCGATGGCCCGGGCCACGGCTTCGGTATTGAAGGCCCAGAGGTCCTCGAGAGAACCGCCGCCGCGGACCAGAAGAATCAGGTCCACGCCGGGGCGCTTGGCCACGGCATCCAAGGCGGCGGCGATCTCGTGCTCGGAGCCCTCCCCCTGCACGCGGGTGGGAGAGATCAGAAGCGGCGTGGACGGAGAGCGGCGACCCGTCACCTGGATCACGTCCCGGACCGCCGCGCCGGTGGGCGAGGTCACCACCCCCACGCAGCGGGGAAAGGGCGGAAGCGACTGCTTGCGATCGGCTTCGAAGAGCCCCTCGTCGGCGAGGCGCGCCCGAAGCTGCTCGAAGGCCAGTTGAAGCGCGCCGCGGCCCCTGGGCTCGAGTTTGTGAACCACCAGCTGCAATTCGCCCCGGTCCGCGTAGATATTCACATCCGCGTAGGCCACCACCTCGAGCCCGTCTTCGAGTTCGAAAGGAACCCGGGCCGCATTCCCGCGAAAGAGCGCCGCCCGCAGTTGACCGTCGGCATCCTTGAGCGTGAAGTAGCGGTGGCCGGAAGCGGCCCGATGCAGGTTGGCGATCTCGCCCACCACCCAGACCCGCCCCACCCGCTCTTCGAGCAGGGCGTTCAGGCCCCCCAGCAACTCCGAAACCCGGTACGCACGGCGGGGCTCAGCGCTTCCGGCGGGGTTTTCGCTCATGCGGGCAGGCTACCCCCTTGGCGCCGAGGATGCTGGAACTACTCCGGGCGGCGAGCCCGTCCACTCGAAGCCGCAGAAGCGGAGTCGAGCCCGGCCTTCTGCTCGCTGAGGCGGTCGAAATAGGTCCAGCTCTTGAGTACTTCGAGCGCCCGGGCAATCAGGACATCGGGCTCATCGTCGGCATCGGGCGCCGCTTCGCTCGCCGAATCCGCAGGGGCCTCGGGCTCTCCTTGGGGATCGGGCGGCGGCGAGGCATCCGCAGACGCATCCGGCGAGGCCGCGTCGTGCGAGATATGGCCGCGCAGATCACGCTCACGCACGCCTCGGTAGAGCACGCTCTTTTCCGGCGAGCCCGGGTGGACCTCCACGTCGGGAACGATGCCCACTTCCTGGATCGAACGCCCAGCCGGTGTGTAATAGAGCGCGGTGGTGAGTCGCAATCCCGACCCGCCGTCCAAGGGGTAGACCGTTTGCACCGATCCCTTGCCGAAGGTCGGCATGCCCATCACCAGGGCGCGGGCATGATCCTGAAGCGCCCCGGCCACGATTTCCGACGCGCTCGCACTTCCCTCGTTGACGAGAACCACCATGGGATAGGTCCCTTCGGAATCGGGCCGGGCGGAGTAGTCCTGACGCAGCGCCTCATCCCGCCCCTGGGTGTAGACGATCAGCCCGTCGGCCAGCCAATGATCGGCCATCGCCACCGCCTGGTTGAGCAAGCCGCCGGGATTGTCCCGCAAATCGATGACCAGGCCCTGAAGTCCGGCCGGGTTGTCGCGTTTCAACTCGGCCAGCGCCGTCCGGAGTTCTTCATCGGTTCGCTCCTGGAAAGCGCGCACCCGCAAGTAGCCATAGCCCGGGGAAAGCGTCTCTCCCTCCACGGAGGCCATCTGAACCACGTCCCGGCGAATCGTGAACGAACGCGGCGCCTCGAAGCCCTCGCGAAAGACCTCGATGGTGATATCGGTGCCCTTCTTGCCCCGCATCAACTGCACTGCTTCGAGGAGCGTCATGTCCTCGGTGGTGCGGCATGTCTCGCCCTCCGCCCAGACCTCGGGAACTTCGGTGGGGCAGATGGAGACGATTTCATCCCTTGGCTCGATGCCCGCCCGAGAGGCGGGGGTCCCATCGATGGGGGAGACCACCATGATATATCCGCCCTGGGCCTTGCTGATCTCGATGCCGAGTCCGTGAAATTCGCCCCGGGTATCGACCTGCATTTCATCGTAGACGTCCTTGGACATGAAGGCCGAATGCGGATCGAGTTCTTGGAGCAAACCGCGCATGGCGCTCTGCATCAGGTCGTGCTCGTCAACGGGGGTCACGTAATTCTTGCGTACCAGGTCCAGGACGTTCGCAAAGAGCGCGATGTCGTCGTAGCGATCCGAAGCGCCACCCGCCGTCCAGGGGCCGACCAACAACAAAGCCGCGCTTGCGGCGGCCAGACCGATCCCGAAGGACCGCAACAGTGCGCGAGGGCGAGAAAAGCGCCTTGATGATCGGTCGGCGTGCGGCGTGCGGCCCATGATCGGCTCCAGGTTTTCCGCTGTCGGCTCCCCGGGCCAGAACACCCCGACGCCGGCAGGCGAACTCGGTGGACGCCGATGCTACCCCTTCGCCAACCACTCCGCAGGATTCAGGGGGCCGCGCCCGCGGCGAACTTCGAAATAAAGACCCGGACCCTCGAGCGAACCCGTGTCGCCCACGGTGCCCAGGACCTCTCCCTCCGAAACGCGATCGCCAACCTCGACATCGATATCCGCCAGGTGCCCCGAAACCGTGAAGTAGCCGTCTCCATGGTCGAGAATTACGAGTTTTCCATAACCCCGGAACCAGCCGGCGAGGCGAACCGTCCCCGGCGCCACCGCACGAACCGGATCCCCCCGGCGCGCGGCGATTTCGAAGCCTTTGTGAAAGACCTCGGTTTTGTATTGCGGGTCCACCAGGCGACCGAAAGGACGCCGGATCGGCCCGGCCACCGGGCGCGGCAAGACGCCTTTGCGCGTGGCGAAACGCGCGCCCGCGTAGCGTGCGCGCTCGGCCCGGAAAGCGGCCAGGGTTTCCTGGAGACCCTGCGCGGCGCTCTCCAACTCGGCCAACAGGTTCCCCTCCCGAGATCGATCCTGGCGCACACTCCGGAGCGCTGCGGTGCGGCCGGAGCGCTCGTCCGAGAGCGCGCCGCTGCGGCGCACCAGTCGGGCGTGGGCGGCTTCGGCTTCCACCCGTGCCGCCTCGGTCTCCTGCTGGAGAACGGCCACTTCGGCGTGCTCGGCGACATAGCGCGCCACCAACTCGGAATCGTGGATGAGCAATCGCTCCAGGTGTCCCATCCGGGCAAGCATTTGAGGGAGATCTGCCGAAGCGAAGAGCAGTTGAAGCGGGCCGGCCTCTCCGGCCTTGTAGAGCGCCACGGCGCGCCTCGACATGGCCCGGCGGGTGGTCGCCAGGCGGAGCGCCGCGTCCGCTCTCCGGGCTTCGACCTTTGCATGAGCCTCGGCGGTCTCGTCGGCCCGGCGGCGACTGCGCTCGACCTGGATGCGCAGCGCTTCGAGTCCCCGATCGAGTTCCTCGATGCGCCGAAGCAGGTCGCGCTCGCTGCGCTCGGTGCTCTCCACGCGCTGGCGACTCTCGACAATCCGTACGCGAAGGGCTTCGATTTCGCGCTCACTCGCCTCTTCATCCCCGGCCTGCGCCGCGCCGGCCAGGAGTAGCAGCAGACTACCGAGCCCCAGCCAAACCAGGCCTGCAGAACCCCGGGGTCCCCGACCACCGCCGCGGGGGTTCATGTCCTCCGGCCCCCGAGTGCCAGGGCGGCGCCGGCCAACCCCAAGCCCGCCCCCCCGGCCCCCATCCGGAAGAGCTCGCCCGCGTCGAAGAAGCGCGGCGCGGCGTTGCCCAGGAAGAAGGCCAGTCCGTAGCGGAGTTCCGGTACGAGAAGGCTGAAGGCCAAGGCCAAAAGGAGCGCAGCAATCGCTCCACCCAGGGCGCCCTGGACGAAGCCCTCCACCAGGAAGGGAGTGCGGACGAAGAGCCGACTGGCTCCCACCAACTCGAGGATGTCCACCTCATCCTGGCGCGCATAAAGGGCCAGCCGGATGGTATTGGCGACGATCAAGAGGGTCGCCAGGGAGAGCACGCCGCCGAGCGCGTACCCCACCACCCGAAGCAATGCGGCCAGGCGCGCGTAGCCATCCACCCATTCCTGGCCATGCGCCACCTCGTCGATGCCGGGCAAGCCGTCCAGGGAACCCTGCAGGATCGCCAGGCCCTCGGGTGTGCGGCGCCGCTGCTCCAGGAAAATACCCAGGGAGGCGGGAAGCGGGTTGCCCTCCACACCCTCGAGCAGGGCCGCTCCCCCCGCCATGGCGCGGAAGCGCTCGAGGGCTTCGGCTTTCCCCACTCGCACGACGGACTCCACGCCCTCGATCGTCTCCACCCGACTGGCCAATTCCTCAGCCTCGGCTTCACCCAGCCCGTCGGCGAGGTAGGCCGTGACCTGCAACTCCCGGCCAAACTCGTCGAGGAGGCCCTCCATGTTCACCACCACGAGCGCAAAGGCCCCCAGCATGAAGAGAGCCGTGGCGATGGTCGCCACCGCGATCCAGCCCGTCAGGCCGGCGCCGCGCAGCCCCTGCCACGACGAACGCAAAAGGATGCCCGCCATCTCCAACCCTCGACTCATGGTGCCGCCTCGGGATTCGGAGCCTGCTCGATCACGCGTCCGTCCTCCAAGCGAAGCACCCGCCGCCCATAGCGCTCCAGAAGCGACAGGTCGTGGGTCGCCACCACGACGGTGGTTCCCCGATCGGCGGCGGCCATCATGAGTTCGATGATCTCCACCGAGAGTTCCGGGTCGAGATTGCCCGTGGGTTCGTCCGCGAGCAGAACCTCGGGCTCCCCCACCAGCGCCCGGGCAATGGCCACCCGCTGCTGCTCACCCCCTGAAAGCGCGAGCGGAGCATGATTCCGCCGCTCGTGCAGCCCCACCTGGCGCAAGGCGTTGAAGACCCGGGAGCGCGTCTCCCGACGCGGACAGCCCACCACGTCCAGGGCCACACCGACGTTTTCCTCCACCGTGCGGCGACTCAGCAGCTTGAAATCCTGAAAGACCACCCCCACGCGACGGCGCAGGGCG
>JAAZXM010000120.1 GCA_014240165.1 Myxococcales bacterium
CCGCCCGCGGATTACGTGCGGTTCCGAAGCGTGATGCCAGGGTGGGACAACACAGCCAGACGCGGCTCAGCGGCGACCATCTACCACGGCGCCAGTCCCTCGGCCTACGAACACTGGCTCGTATCGGTTCTCAACCAGGCCCGAAAGCAGGCGGGCGCTTCCAGTCGGTTCGTGTTCATCAATGCGTGGAACGAATGGGCGGAAGGCGCCCACCTCGAACCCGACCAGCGACACGGAAGGGCTTTCCTCGAAGCGACGCGCAGGGCCTTGATCCGCTGTGCCGGGGAATCCGTCACGAACACGGCTTTTCGAGGCAATCATTCGGAAAATCAGGAGGAGCGGCGAACCCTCGACACGGATGTATCGAGGGTCGTGGAAGATGGGGAGGACATCTTGGATGAAGTCGTAGTCCGACTTCAGCGAATGTTCTTGTCGCAAGAGGATGTCATCCTCCAGACCATCCCAACGCCTAGTCCAGTTTTCATTCGCCCAGCAGATACAGAATGGAAAATCGGGCTCCCCGCTGGCCACGACTTCTTCAAGGGGTCTCTCCAGGACCTTTCTTCCCTCGAACCAATAGTAGTAATAACAAAAGCCTCCGATGCCATATTCCTTGGCGAGAGCAGCCTGGCTCTTGCGTACTTCCGGTAACCGAAGGTCATAGAACCCGAGTTCTGAAGGGAGCTGTGGTTGTTCGTGGCCCGGGTAGCTGGGGAGCGCTTTCGTGACATTGGTCCACTCGGTAAAGCCCTTTCCCCACCATTCGTCGTTTTCTGGTATCGGATGAAATTGCGGAAGATAGAAAGCCAGAAGAGTCGGAAGGTTCCGCGATTGTTCTCCTGAGTGCTCGGATACCCTCGTCGATTCCGAAGGGGCTCCGGTTGGGATTTCTCCTGACCTGGCCCCCTTTGCCTCCCGAATGACATGATCAACGAGCGGGTTGACCTGCCGTTGATCGAGCTCGGGGTATTTCTGAAAATACGCGGCACATGAGAACTCAGGGCTTGGGTCCAGTCCCTCTTTTTGGCCGCTCTCCAGAAAATGGCGTAGCGGGTTCATACCCGCCTCGAGAGCGCCGGAGTTTTCCCGCTGATACCAGCCGCCATCGAAGAGAGGGTGCGGGCTGCTTCCATCAAAAGCCCCCTGAAGCATGTAGTGCCTGAGCCTCTGCCCTTCACGCCGGGGAAGGTCGGGGTATTGCAGAGAATAATGCGCGGGGTCGAAAAGGGGGTGGGGAGAGAGGCCTGCTTGATCGCCCGCCTGCTGGTAGTGGGTGAGGGGAGATCGCTGAGCCAATTCGGATTCGGGACATTGAACCCGATACCAGGCGGGATCGAATAGCCAGCAGGGCGACCGCCCTTCTTGGCCTCCGTCTGTGGCGAAGTGGGCGAGCTTGCAAGGGGAGGACCAGAGATCGGGGTTGGAAGCTTCGTAGTGGCTCGGGTCGAAGAAGGGATGGGGCCAGTAGCCGAGTTCCTCGCCTTCTCTCAAGTAGTGGAGCAGGGCACTTTCGTCTGGAAGCACGAGAGGCCCGCTTTGTTCGAGGTAGAATGCCGAGTCAAAGAGTGGGTGGGGCGTCGCGAGCGAAGTTCTGCCTTGCCCAAGGAAATGAAGAAGTCGTCGGCCGCCTGACGCGGGGAGGTCAGGATATTGGCCGGAATAGTGAAGTGGATCAAAGAGTGGGTGCGGAGAGTACCCGGCCGCATCCCCCCAGCGACAATAGTGGGAAATGGCATCGAGACCCGAACCCGCGATCTCCGGGTATCGATCGGCATAGTAGGCTTCGTCAAAAAAGGCCTCTCGTCGAAGGGCCCTTGCTGTTCGTTGCTCGCGGGCGCGAACCGAGACGAGTGTTGAGCGCCTATAGGCGTGGTAGAATCGCTTTATGAGCGGCCGGGCCATTGGCTTTCTAGCTCGATCAAGTTCGGGAAAGGGGCCTCTGGGCGCGAATACTAGCGTTGGAATCCCCGCTAGCAATTTTGGGAGGGGCCGGTTCGGAGACCCCAAACGGCGGCGAACGGACGGGCAGGAGAGGATGAGAGGCGTGCCCTGATCGCGGGGGCTCCGGCCGAGAATCAGGACTGGCTGATTCGGTTACGGCGACCGGTCAAGGTGTTCAAGCAGTTGACTGCGGCAAGGCGGGAGAGCGAGTGTCGAAAACGACAAAGGGCGGTCGAGTCGGCCACGCAGCGAAGAGAAAGACTGCAGGCCAGGCCAGACGCCGCAAGGCCATTCTCATCCTGGGGGCTCACCGAAGCGGCACTTCGGCGCTGACCCGTGTTTTGAGCCTAAGCGGCGCGGGGCTGCCCAAGAGCCTCATGAAAGCCACGGAAATGAACTCCCGCGGCTTTTTCGAATCCCAGAGGATCTACGCGTTACACGAGAGGATGCTCTCGGAACTGGGTTCCTCCTGGCAGGACCTTGCACCTCTACCCGGGGCATGGCTGAAATCCGACCTGGCGGGAAATTTCGTCGAGGAGATGGCTTCTCTCGTACGGGAAGAATTCGATAAGGCGCCACTCTTTGTGCTGAAAGATCCCCGGATCTGTCGCCTCGTTCCTTTTTGGCTTGCGGTGCTCGAGGAATTGGACGTTGAACCTCTTTTCGTCCTGCCCATACGAAATCCTCTCGAAATGGCAGACTCGCTCGGGAAGGCCGAGTCGGTGGATCGTCAGAAGGGTCTGTTGATCTGGCTGAACAGCGTGCTCCACGCCGAGCACGGTTCCAGGAAATTTTCGCGTTCGATCGTCAAATACGGCAGCTTATTGTCGGATTGGCGCAGCGTATTGAAGAAGATCG
>JAAZXM010000121.1 GCA_014240165.1 Myxococcales bacterium
GCTATCTCGAAGCGGTGGCGGCCCAGGATGTGGGAGCCGTGATCGCGCTGTGCGGGGATACGGTTTCTGTCGAGGATCCGGTGGCAGGGCCGCCGGGAACCCATGTCGTGGGGCGGGAAGAAGTGCGCCGTTTTTTCGAGGCGGGTTTTGCCTCAAGCCGTCCGCGTCCCCGGCGCGAGGGGCCCATCGTGACCACCGCGGGTGATGAGGGCGCCATGGCGTTCACCCTCTTCCTGGAGATCAACGGGGAGGCCACGGAGATCGACGTCATCGACGTGATGCGTTTCGACGAGGAACACCGCATCGTTTCCCTGCGCGCCTTCTGGAATTTCAGGGAAGCGCGGAAGGCTTGATGGTTGGGTCGAGGACTCGCCCCATGGCGAAGCCCGCTTCCGGGTCTCACTCCCGCGTCGCGAGAGAAAGAAAATCAGCTAGCCCGGCTGGGCGCTTTCGTCCGGGCTCTTGGCGCAGCGAAATCCAGTATGGGCAAGGCTCGTATCCGGGCTGGTCTTCATGCGGGCGCTGGGTCTGTAGCCCGTGCAGTAATTCTCCGAGCAGAGAAATGATCCCCCCCGGCATACCCGTTTGGGAGCGTAGGGTTCATCGGGGTCGTAGCCCGCTGGCGGGCCGATGGGGTTGATCACGACTCGGCCACTTCTGCGTGCGTAGGTATCCGCTCGGTACCAATCGGAGACCCATTCCCAGACATTGCCCGCCACGTCGTAGAGCCCATAGCCGTTGGGTTCAAAGCTGCGGACAGGGCTGGTCGTCGCGTAGCCATCTCCTTCCCGGCGCTGATAGGGGAAATCTCCTTGCCAGCTGTTCATTCGGGAACCTTCCAGGTCTGCCTCGCTCCCCCAAGCGTAGGCGGCGCTCTCCAGGCCTCCCCGTGCGGCGTATTCCCACTCGGCTTCCGTGGGGAGCCGTTTGCCCGCCCAGGCGGCGTATGCCGCGGCATCTCGCCACGAAACCTGGACAACCGGATGATCTTCCCTGCCGCTGAGAGTGCTTCCCGGCCCTTCGGGTCGGCGCCAATCGGCGGCGGGTTGCCATTTCCACCAGGGCTCGCCCGGTGCGCTTGGCTCGCTGAAAACCAGGGAACCCGCCACCAGCATTTCAGCGGGGGGCTCGGGCGTGCCCGGGGGCACCTGGGCCATGATGGATGCCAGGTCGGGCGGGCGCTCGGCGTCGGTGAGGTAGCCCGTGGCTTCGACGAAGGCCTGGAACTCCGCGTTGGTGACCTCGGCGGCGTCCATCCAGAAACCATCGATCTGCACCTGGTGAGCTGGTCTCTCATCGGGCCGGGCGAGTTTTGAATCGCTGCCCATCTGGAACTCGCCACTCGGGATCCAGACCATGCCCTCGGGACCCGGTTCAGAGTCGGGGCGACAGCCGATCAAAAGAACGAGTAATGCGGCTCCGGCGATGCATTTCAGCGCCATGCCTCGTGGGCGCGCTTGGTGCGATGGGTCCAACTTTCCGACCTGCTCCTGGGAAAACCGAGCGTGGCTCAAGGAGAAGTACTTTCGCCGGGCGAAGGGTTGCCCGCCCAGAAGGCGGTGGCCACGCCCAGCCCGGAGGCAGCTTCGACGGGCAGCGTCTCGAGGGCAAGCAGAGCCACGGCCCGGGTGGAAATGGAATCACGCGTGGTCAGGTAAGTGAGCCCGGTGTGATCGCGTACGGAAATTTTTCCCGAACGCAAACGAACCCGAGCGAGGGTATTGCCCTCACTCGAAACGAGTTTGTAGCCATAGGATCGCTGCTTGGCGGTGGCGATCCGGTTCCCATTGCCATCATCGATGTCGAGGTCGCCGTCGGGCTCTTCCTTCAACTCAAAGGCAATGCGATTGCTCGGTGCACTACGAACACGGAGGTGGAGTCGTTCACCAGGGATTTTTTGGATGATCCATTTGGACTCTCCAGCAGCATCATCAACCCGAAGCACATCCGAATTTTCCCTTACGGTGGCAATCAAGCGACCCTTGGGCCCTTCTACGCGTATCGAGTTACCGTCGGGTTCGAGCCGCAACGCCGTTCGGCCATCGGCATCGTCGAAATCGATCTGCGCTGACGTTCCGAAAGCCGAGGGCGCAAGCGTGTTCGAGGCGCATCCGGAGGCGAATGCGAGAAGCGCGATCAAGGCGATCGGGTGAATCGCGTAGCGTGTATTCGGACGTTCTGCTTTCACGGCTTTACCAAGCCTCCTATAGTTTCAAGCGTGTTCGAATCTCTGCCAAACCGCGAGGAATTTCCGGCTGTGTCCAATCGTCAGCGGCGAGGCGAATTTTTCGGAGCAAATCCCGCATTGCTTCGTATTTTTTCGGCCTTTGCTTTTTCTCTGGCGATACTCGCCCTCGCCTGTACGCCCGGAGCGGAGCCTGATTCCGAGCTCGCTTCCAAGTCCAATTCCGAGTCCAATTCCTTCAAGCCCAATCTCAAGCCCAATCTCAAGCCCAATCTCAAGCCCAATTTCAAGCCCAATCTCAAGCC
>JAAZXM010000122.1 GCA_014240165.1 Myxococcales bacterium
GCGACCAAGGCACCCAGGGAATCCAGGGCGCGAAGGGCGACCAAGGCACCCAGGGCGTCAAGGGTGACAAGGGCGACCAGGGAATCCAGGGCGATCAGGGCGCACAGGGCACACAGGGCGTCAAGGGTGACCAGGGCATCCAGGGAAGCCAGGGAAGCCAGGGCGCGAAGGGTGATCAAGGCGACCAGGGAAGCCAGGGCGCGAAGGGCGACCAGGGCATCCAGGGCGTCAAGGGAGACCAGGGTCTCCAAGGGGCCAAGGGAGACCAGGGCGATCAGGGTCTTTGCGGCGCGGACGAATCCTCCGCAGGCGGGCCGACGACGGCGCGCTGCGCGGCGATCAATACCGACGAACTCGACACGGGCACCCTGACGGCGGACAACGCCACCATCACGGGAAACCTCGATGCCACCTCGATTACCGTGGGCTCCCTCGAGTTCAAGGATGGCGACGGAGCGGTCACGGTGAACGAGAGTGGATCGAGTTTCACCACGGGCGATACGTCCATCTCAACCACAGTGGAAGCCGCCGAAATCAAGATGGGGGCGAATGAAATCGTCGTCGATCAGGATGGCGCGAAGGTTTCGGGCGTCAGCGCTTCTCTGCAGGACAGCACAGGGCTCCAGAGCGTAAGAGTCACCGCGAACCTCTCATCCCTCGAAAGCAGCCAGGAGGCCAGGGTCATCGTGCGGACTGCCGATGGCAATACTTCGGGGCTGGTCGTTGAATCCGACAGCACGACCTTGAGCGGAGGCAATGGCAACCAGACTACGATCCGTATCGACGATGACGGCGTGACCCTCCAGCGCGTGGAAAATGCGCCCGCCGCCTATTCCTCGAACCTCATGGCTCCGGCGCAGCCCGTAGGCGCCCCCGTTCAGATCCACAACGTCGCCAATGGCACCTCGGCATTGGATGCGGTGAACAAGAGCCAACTCGACGCCATGTATGCGGCCTCCGCGGAGAAAATCGAAAACACTCGCAACGAGGCCTTCCGAGGCGTAGCCATCAGCAGCGCCATGCAGGTCTTCCTTCCCGACCCCGGCAAGCGATTCAGGGTGAACTTCGGCATGGGGTATTACAAGGAAGCTTCCGCCCTCGGTGTCACGGGCTCCGGCAGAGTCACCGAGGATATCGGGCTCTACTTCGGTGTCGGTGGCGATACCAGCTTCGAAGATGTGGGCGGCAAGGCGGGCGTCAGCCTTCAGTGGTAGGCCAGCACTGGGAATAAGCCCCCGCGCACGCGCCGATCCGCTTCGAACAATGGGCTGTCCGTCTGCGAGCCTCCCCAGGCGCTGCGCGTTTCGAGCAGGGCCGCGGGGCCAGACGCATGGCAACCCCGCTATTGGGCCCGCCCTCTTTCGAGGGTAATCCCGGCCTTCGGATTGGCGCTGCACGGGTGTCAGGCGGACCCCGCCCCGCGGACTCATCCCTCCCCAAGCAGCGAAACCAGTGCCCGGGCGAAGCGCTTCGAATACGCCTGGGGCCTCATCCGATCATGCATGCCCACGGGCGGAGCCCGGTCGGCTCACCCGCCCGCCTCTTCTTCCCGTCGTTGCGGGGTCGTTCCGGGGTCGTTCCGGGGCCAAGAAGTTCGGCTGGCTGAAGCCGCGCCATCCGCGTGCGGCACGAATCCCAGGCTCAGGGCATTCTTCGGCTGGGTCACACCGTGGTTCTGGGTGCTGGCTCGATCGACGCCAACCCGCCCCGCAACGCGGGTCCTGGTCAGGCGAGAGCAGTCAGCAGGCCCGAGCCCACTGGAAGCCCCGGAGTACGGGGCCCCGGCTCAGATGGCGCCGAGAGGGTGGTTGAAGGTGTCCTCATAGGGCACATCGATCAGTACCTCACGTGCTGTACCCACTTGTTCCGCCGCGATGCTGATCGGCAAAGAGACGATGAAAAAGCCCACACCGGCCACTACGGAGAGAGCACCCAGCGGCCTGAGAACGGCCGCATCGACGACTTTTGCCACGGTGCTGGGCCCGCTGGGCCCATCGAGAGATTCGGCAGCGGGCGCATCCCCTGCCGCGTCAGCGGAGCCCGCGTGCGCAAGCCGGGGCCCGGGGGCCAATAGAAAGCCGACCAGAAATACCGAGATCGCGGCGATTCGCCGAGTTCCGCCGAGCAATCGACCCATGTCATCTCCTCTTGTGATGCCGTCTGCCGGATGTGATGGCTGATGTCGGATCCGGACGTCCGGTCAGAGCAGTTGGGTGCCCGTGGATCCACTCTGCAAAGGGTCCGAACTCGGCTGGCGCCATGTTTCGACACCGGACCCTAGCCTACGCAAAACCGTGCCGAAATGCAGATCCGGGAAAGCTGCGGCCGAGGTCGCTCAAAAAGAAAAATGCCGGACGACCCTGAGGTCGCCCGGCATTTCTGATCGAGCAAATCGAAACGAGTGCGGTCTCGCCGTCTA
>JAAZXM010000123.1 GCA_014240165.1 Myxococcales bacterium
CCGAGATGCACATCGAATGCGAAGCCATGCGCAACCTGATCTGGCAGGCGGCGAGGCGGGTTGCAATGTCGCGCAGCTCGTCAACAACAGCCGCGTGGCTCTCGGTTCGGTGCTGTTGGGCCTTTCCCGCGCGGTGCTCGATTATTGCGTTCCCTACTCCAAGGATCGAGTGGCCTTCGACGAACCCATTTCGAAGAAGCAGTCCATCGCCTTTCGTCTGGCCGAGATGCACATCGAATGCGAAGCCATGCGCAACCTGATCTGGCAGGCGGCGAGCTATCTCGAGAACGGGCGGGACGCCAGCGCCCAGGCCCGATACGCGCGGACCTATGTGAATGAGAAAGCGCTTTGGATCGCGGACAACGGCATCCAGGTGCTGGGCGGCCACGGTTTCATCCGGGAGCATCCGGTGGAGATGTGGTTTCGCCACGCGCGCACCCTGAGCGTTCTCGAAGGCACTGCCGCCGTTTGAACGCCGCAATCTCCAAGCCCACTTTTCCCCGGCGCAGGGCGACCTCGCCGTTCAAGAATTGAAAAAGGAAATAAAGCAATGATTGACTTTACGTTGACCGAAACCGACCAGGCCGTGCTCGACCATGCCCGGGCTGGGGCGCTTCTCTGCCGCAAGCACGCGCGCTACTACGACGAGAACGAGCACGAAATGGCCCCGGAAGTGCTTCCCGAAGCCGAGGCCTTCTTCGCCAATACCCCTCGCCCCCCGGCGGCGGGCCCGGAAGACACATCCCCGCCCGTGATGATGGCGCTCCACACCATGGTCCAGCATTGGGGCGACTACACGATTCGTCTCAAGCGCAGCGGCGGCGGGCTGGGCAACGCTGCCCTTGCAGCGGCGGGCACCCCGGAGCAGCAGGCCAAGTGGGGCGGGCTGGTGCTCTCCATGGCGATCACCGAGCCCGGTTGCGGGTCCGATCCGTCCCGGGTTTCCACCAGCGCGGTACTCGACGAGGAAACCGACGAGTGGGTGATCAACGGCGAAAAGATCTTCGTCACCACAGGCATTCGCGCCGACGCGGCGGTGATCTGGGCCACCCTGGACAAATCCGCCGGCCGGGCAGGCATCAAATCCTTCCTGGTGGAGAAGGGGACGCCGGGTTTCGACGTGCCCCATAAAGAGAAGAAGCTGGGGATCCGGGCCGACGACACCGCGGCCTACGTGTTCAGCGATTGCCGGATTCCCCGGGCCAACCTGCTGGGCGGGGACGAGAGCATTTCGAAGAAGACCTCGGGCGGCTTTCGCGGGGTCATGAAGACCTTCAACATGACTCGGCCCATGACCGCCGCCATGGGGTTGGGTCTCGCCGAGGCGGCCCTGGATTTCACCCGGGAGCAGCTCGCCGAGGCCGACGTGGAGATCGACTACATGGCGGGTCTCAGCAGCCAGACCGCCGCGGCCGAGAAATTCATCCGCCTGGAGGCGATTTTCGATGCCTCGAAGCTCACGACTCTCCAGGCTTGCTGGCTCGCGGGTGAAGGTAAGCCCAACAACATGGAATCATCGGTCTGCAAGGCCCACGCGGGCGGTGCTGTGCGCGCCATTACCCAGGGTTGCATCGAGATCCTGGGCTCCATGGGGATCAGCCGCGACCACCTGCTGGAGAAGTGGACCCGGGATTGCCGGATCACGGATATCTACGAGGGTACGGGCGAGATTCAGCGCCTGATCATCGCCCGAGGTCTGTTCGACTACACGAGGGCCGATCTCAAGTAGGCGTTTCTATATTTCTTTTGCGCTCAGCGAAGCGATTTGAACCGGGCGAGCCCAGCGGCTCGCCCGGTTTTTTTCGTCCTGCTAGGGTGAGCCGATGCAAGCCATCGTGATCGACAAGCCAGGCGACGAGAGTGTTCTTCAATTGGGCTCCGCCCCCGACCCCGAATTGGGCCCCGGCCAGGTGCGCATCGCCGTTGCTGCCTCGGCGCTCAACCGCGCGGATCTTCTCCAGCGCCAGGGCATGTACCCGCCGCCCCCG
>JAAZXM010000124.1 GCA_014240165.1 Myxococcales bacterium
TTATCGCCGTGGGGTTCGATGCCGAGCCCGTACTCTGCCGAAGCGTCGCGTTCTACCGGCCTAACGCAGACCTGGGGCGAGGTTTGGGTCTCTTTTTCGGTACTGGCCTTTTGAGGCGGCGCGGCGGCGCCTGCGCTTGCCAGTCCCAGCAAGGCGATCAGCGCGGGCGCGGAACGTAGCCATGCCTTCATGGTGCGAAGGCCAAGGCGGGACGAAGACGTCGTATTCGCGTTTCGGAAAGCAGGAGTGCGTCGGGCTTGGGAATCCATTTCATTTCCTCTTCGGGGTCAGGGGCAGCCAAATGCTGTCCCGGGTCCCTAGAGCAAATGCGATGCCAACTCGCCAAGTGCTTGTTCTACAAAGAAAGCGCTCCAAGTTGGGCGAAGCGCGTCCGCGAAAGTGTCACCTGCAAGAGCACTCCCAATGCTTCGCAAACACAACACGCCGGGTTCGATTGACTTTTCTTTGAGCGTCAACAAAAGATGACTGTAACCCTTGGGCTACAGCCAACTGCAAAGCGAGACCAGAGCCCCGGCATTCTTTTTTAGCCGGGAACATGTGTCGTGGTGACATCGGCGAGCAATCGTTCACCTTCGCCATAAACAGTGGTCCGAATCACTGTCACGCGCCGACCTACCCGGATAGGGCGGGAGACCGCGCGGATCGTACCCCCCTGTTGATTCGCAAGCATCGATGCATGAATGTCGATCCCCACCATGAAGCGCCGCTCTCCGGTCTTTTCATGGTATGCACTGTTAGCGGCCCCAGTGGCGAGGTTGTCGGCCAACGACAGGATGACACCGCCGTTGATATTGCCCGTCGGGTTGCAGTGGTGGGGTTGAATAACGATCTGGCTCTCGTGGATCTCCTGGCCCGAACTGAACTCCATACCCAGGTACTCGTCGAATGTCATGGGATCTCCCCTCATTGGCGTTGCCCTCCACGACCCTCGCAAAAATGAGGAGGAGGCGCACTTCGCCACCCGGATTCTGGTCGCAACAATGCCCCTGCTGTACCCTGCGGACATGCCCGAACTGCCCGCGTGGCAGATAGGACCGGTGCTCGGCGTGCGCGACGTCAAGAAGGCAGTCGCCTATTACACCGATATCCTCGGCTTCGAGTGTCCGGGAGGCATTTTTGAGGGTGCGGCGCCCGGCGAAGGCGGCGTCTACGCCGTCGTGCGCCGTCAGGAAATTGAGATCCACCTGCAGATTCGCCGGCGAGATGTCTATGCTGGCGCGCGCGAAGACATCGAAAGCGATACCTACGTCTTCGTCGAGGATGCCGATGCGCTTTGCCAGGAGTTCCAGGCCAAGGGCGCCGTCATCCTGCGCGGCGTCCAGGACGAACCCTACGGCTTGCGCGATTTCGTCGTGGAAGACCCCGAAGGCCATCGCCTCGTCTTCGGGGCGCCATTGGGCTAGAAACGCATTGTTGGCTCCCTGCCCCCGGGCGCCGCACCCTGCTCCGCCCGAGCTTCCCTACGCCCCTCTTTCTTACGCCCCTCTTTCCTACGCCCCCATGGCGACCCCGTCCAAAAACTGAGGAGTTCACGTTGAGCGAAACCACCCCCTATATCCTCTATGGCTCCCATGTCTCCTACGCCACGGCGAAATCCCGCAGCTACCTGCGCAAGAAGGGCATCCCCTTCATCGAGCGCTTGCCCTCGGCGCCGCGCTTCCGGGAATACGTCCGGCCCACCAGCGAGAACCACCGGATTCCGCAACTCGAGGCTCCGGATGGCACCGTCATCCAGGACACGACGGCGATCTTCGACTACCTCGAAGAACGCTTCCCCGAGCCCCTCGCCTATCCGCCCGGGCCGCGGCAACAACTCGTGGCCCGGCTCTTCGAGGTGCTGCTGGATGCCGTGCTCGGCCGCGTCGCCTGGCATTACCGCTGGAATTTCATGGACGAGAATTACGGCTTCGTGGGGCGGG
>JAAZXM010000125.1 GCA_014240165.1 Myxococcales bacterium
ATAACGCCCATACTCGGACGTGATGCCAGAATGCAGCTTGTATGTCCTATCCCCCATCCCGTCAACGACTGCGAAATCGCGCTCGCGGGTCACTCAAGAGCCAGACCCTAGGTGAAAACCACGTGGAGAGCGGTCCGGCACGCTCGGGTTGACCAAGGCTGTCTGGGGACAAGTCCCCGTCGCCCGAACAAGATCGATTGAAGCAGGTTCAGCGAAAGCTAGGGGGCAAGAGCGGAAGCCCGGAGCTTCGCTCGGTCCAATTTCACCTAGGCAGTCAAACGTAGCTGCCAACAGCGTCAAAGAGAGACAGAAAGTAACCATCCGGTTATACGAGTTGCCGATCAACTTTTCGCGCGCACAAGTCGTCTGGTCTCGACTCGACAACATCAAACGCATCGAATGACAAGAATCAAGCTTGCCAGAGCAAGCAGAGAGGCACCGCCCCCGGTGATCGCAAAGCGACTGCACGGCCGAGAGTGAAGGGTTCAGGCAGAACGACGGACTAGGAGACCATTGGCACGCCGATTGCTTTTATCAAATAAAAACGACAAGAGGGTCACCTTTTCTCGCAGTAGCTGAGCCGTTAATCGAACCCGTCAATTAGGAAACACTAAATGCGACTTGAAAAAACACTCAATCGTTTCTCACTCCGGAAAGCACTACAAACAGAAAATTTGATTCCCATAGCTTTGACTGCACTCGGAAGTACCTTGAAGCATCTCGCATTGATTCATAAACAAAGGAAATACAGGGCCTCATCATATCTGGAGGTCGATCGATTGGTCATTTCAATCCGTAAAATCGCGGTCGCAATTTGGATCTGCATCGCGTTCATCCCAACCAGAGCTTCCGCCGGACTGTTCGAAGGGGTCGTCGATGCACTTCACGGATTCCCGGAGTGGTACCAAGATGCGAGCGGACTCGTACTTGAGCCATGCCTCGACCTGACAGGCGCGTGCGGCCCGCCCGATGAAGTGCCGACAACGTTTCCAAGTCCGGTCTTCTATTGGGTCGCAGAAGCGCGGATGTACACCTACGGCGGCAAGGGGGGCAATCCCGATGCCACGCGGCCGGGCGGTCAGGCAACGGCCACCCTACGCATGGAGTTAATGGGCACCTTTCCGCTCGATGCCAACGGCGACCGTACACCGATCGCGGGCAGCCAGCTCGTCCTTCAGAGTCTCCAGATCAGGATCGACAGTCTCCGCGACCAGGCGCTCTACACCGTCACCACCCCCTTCGGTGTATTCGCCGACATTCCGGCCAATGTGGCCTTCGATTCGAATGGCGATCGCACCCGAAATGTCGACTCCATCAAAGAAACCTTCCAGCTACCTGCCGACCCCATTCTTCCGGGCAACTTCGATCAATCCGCCTTTCCCACCAGCCCCTATAGCACTGCGTCCTTCAGCTTCAGCGGGATGGATCGCTTCCTCACCTGTGCGGGCGGGCCGCAAGCCTCGGGGTTCCTCGGGCCCGTCGCTGTGATTCTGGGCGAACCGACGTTGCTCGAATGCACCATCGAGGGCAGCCCCCTGGGCCCAGCTTTTGACGTCTTCAGGATCGAGGGACCGGAGGTCGGTGGCGGGCCACTCCTCTGGGCCGAGTTGAGCGGTACCCCTTTTGCTATCGGCCTCGATCCCTGGGTGGCGGGCGAACCGTCCATCGACATGATCGAAACCACACAATTCCAGATCACCGGTCAACTGGGCCCAGCACGCCCGGTACCCGCACTCGGTACGGGCGCGCTCATCGTGATAGTGGCGCTTCTGCTCCTAACGGGTCAGCACCTAAAGGCGGCGCCCACCTCCAAGACTGCCTGAGGTGCGACTGGTGTAACGCGACCGCCAACAAGCCGCCGGAGGAGCGTACCGGGCGGGCCCGCGAGTTCCACGAAGACGTGGCCGTCGTCGCTCCCCTCGGCGT
>JAAZXM010000126.1 GCA_014240165.1 Myxococcales bacterium
GGGTCGAGTTGATGGTGATCGTCGCGGTGGCCACGCTCTTTTCGTCCTTCACCACGCCCATGCTCTCGGCGCTCTTCACCCTGGGCATCTACATCTTGGGTCACCTTTCCCGGAACCTCTATTTTCTTGGACAGCAATCCGATACAGAGAGCGTGCAAAGAGCGGCCAGCTTGCTCTACCGCGTATTGCCCGATCTCGAGAGCTTCAACCTATCCCTCGAGGCGGCTCACGGTCTTCCGATTTCAGGGGGCGATGTGATGTTGGCCACGCTCTACGGCGTTGCCTATTCGGCTGCGCTCCTGGTACTGGCGGCGTTCGTCTTTCACAGGCGCGACCTGGAGTAGCCGTCCTCCCCAACCGGCGGCCGAGGAGAGAGGACAGAAATGATCGAAGGATTGGGGGCTTCCTTCATCTACGGATCGGCGCTGGCGTTCGGACTTGTGGTGGGTTCATTTCTGAACGTGGTGGCCCATCGGTTGCCCCTGGGCGAGTCCGTGGTTTCACCCCGCTCGCGCTGTCCCGGTTGCGAGAGCCCCATCGCGGCCTGGGATAATCTACCCGTGCTCTCCTACGCGCTTCTGGCGGGGCGTTGCCGCAAGTGTCGCCAGCGGATCTCGCTTCGCTATCCGGCGGTGGAATTGGTCACCGGCATGCTCTTTGTCGCGATGGCATGGCAATTCGGTCCGACCTTGCTCGCGCCGGTCTTCATGCTCTTCTCCGCCGCCCTTCTGGCGGCGGGCCTCATCGACTTCGATCATCAGATCATCCCCGACGAGATCTCCCTGGGCGGGTTCGTGGTCGGTCTTGTGGTGGTTCCGCTCGTTCGCAGCCTCGATGCCGACACGGCGTACGCCTCGGCGCTCGTTTGGAGCCTGCAGGGAGCGGCGCTCGGGGGCGGCCTTCTCTGGACGGTGGGTTTCCTGCACGCCCGGGTCGCGGTGGGGTTGGGCCGCAGCTTTCCGCATTGGCCGGGGGAAGGGGAAGCGCTGCCCACGCCTCGGGAGGCGGATTACTGGCTCTGGTTTCCCGGCCTGGGTCTTGGAGACGTGAAATTCCTGGCGATGATCGGCGCCTTCTTGGGCCCCTGGGGCGTGCTCGACACGATTCTCATCGCGTCGGTCCTCGGTTTGCTGGTCGGCGGGTGCTGGGGCCTGGCGACTCGGAACTGGCAGAGCCCCTTTGGCTTCGGGCCGGCGCTGGCGGCGGGCGCTGTGCTCTCGCTGCTCTGGCCGCTTCACGAGTGGGGGCTCAACCTGGCCTTGGCGGGGGCCTTAGCGGGATCGTCCGCTTCCCGAGCACCTTTGCCTGGCGCTTGGGGTCTGCGGAACGACGGCCTGGTTCCCCAGCATGGATTCGAACCATGATTCGCGGATTCAGAGTCCGCTGTCCTGCCGTTAGACGACCGGGGAACAAAGCTCGCCTGTTCTTTCTGGCGAAACCCGCTGGGCGGGCACGCCGGTGGGAACGCGGCGGAGCATAGTTCGGGCGGGAGCGAGTCTCAATCGCCGCCCGCGGATTCTGCCCGAGCCCGGGCCATTTCCGCGGCGTGTTGGATCCGCGCGACGGCGGTGTCGCGTCCGAGCACCTCGAGAACTTCGAAGATGCCGGGCGAGTTGGCTGCGCCGGTGATCGCCACCCGGACGGGTTGCGCGAGTTTCCCGAGTTTCAGGCCGCCTTGGGCATCGGCCACCTCGCCGAAGAGTTTCTCCAGGTTCTCGGCGGTCCAGTCGGCCAGGTTCTGCATGCTTTCCCCAAGCGCAACCAGAACCGGCAGCGCCGCCGGCCGAAGGTGTTTCTTGACGGCCTTCTCGTCGAACTCCACCGTCTCTTGAAGCTTCCAGCGGGCACCTTCGGCCATTT
>JAAZXM010000127.1 GCA_014240165.1 Myxococcales bacterium
ATAGGCCTGGCTGTTCATCTCGCGCCATTCGGGCATGGCGAGGATCATCTCGGTGATCTGGTTCGGATCGATGCCGTATTTCGGGCCCAGCACGTGGAGCATGCCGAGGTTCTGGTTGGCGTTGAGCGCCTCCAATACCTTGAAGGCCCAATCCTCCATGGCATCCCGCTCCGCGGGGCTGGCATCACGAACAACCCGGCGCATGGTCAGCACCCCGAAGGCCGCGTGACGTGCTTCGTCCTGCTCGGCGAGTTGGAGCATTTTGCTGAAGAGCGGGTTGCGGGATTGATCCCGCATCATGCCCATCAGCCCCACCGCCATGCCCTCGAAGAGGGTCTGCATCCCCAAGGTCTTCATGTGGTAGCCCTCCACCGCGAGCAGCTCGTCGAGGAGGAATTTCAGCGTGGGGATGATGGGATAGATGGTGCCCATCTTCTCGCCCACGAAGCGGGCGAAGATCTCGACATGCCGCGCTTCGTCATTGACTTGGTTCGCGGCATAGAGTTTCTCATCCGTGGTCGGACAGAGCGCGGTGAGCTGACCGCAAAGCTGTAGAGCCGCCTGCTCGCCGTGAAGCAGTTGAGAACATGTGTGTGCCACTTCGTCGAACATGGCGGCCTTCTGTTCCGCCTCGCT
This sequence comes from Myxococcales bacterium, assembly GCA_014240165.1. Classification (GTDB taxonomy): domain Bacteria; phylum Myxococcota_A; class UBA9160; order UBA9160; family UBA4427; genus JAZXM01. Next base: position 637 of record JAAZXM010000127.1, read on the forward strand.
CCGGCCCATCATCTTGAGCAGGTTGGGGAGAAGCGCCATCTCGGGGCCCCCCAGCCAATCGTTCGGGCTCACAGGGGTTTCCCAATCGAGGTCCGTCGAGGCGTTCCACTGGTTCGCCTTGCCCTTCTCGTAGAGGGTGCGCAATTCCGCGACCTCGCTCCCGTACTCCCAATCGTTCCAGCGAATATGCGTGGGGGTCTCCACCGCGAGATTCGCCCGCATGTCCTCGACCTCGGACGAATCGGAGAAATCGATCAGTTCGAAACCCGCAACCGCGCGCCGGGTGTGGTTCAGGAATTTTTCATCCATGGCTCTACTCCTGGGCTCAGGGGCATCGGGACCAAGATCGCCAGCGAGCGCTTCATCGGGCTGACGATGCGCTGAGACCCCGCGCAATCCAACGAGGGTATGCGACTCATGCCACTCGCACACCCCCGCTGGCGCGGCCTGAAAAAGAGAAGTGCCCCGAGGGTTCCGGCGCCTGCCCTGGGTTCGGTAGGATGCTCCTCATGCTTTCTGAAGACGAGCGCAAGGGCTTCGAGCGCGACGGGTTCTTTCTCCGCCCGGGTTTCGCGAGTCCGGAGACCTGCACGGCCATGCTCGAGGACGTGGTGTCGATCTGCCGCGACGCGGGGGGCCCCGGCCTTTTCGATGGCACCCTGGTCATGCCCGAGAACAATTTGGCTGGCCGTGAGACAAGCGATCCCGAGAGCCGGATCTCCAAGGTCTTCCGCCTGCATCGCCGCCCAGCGTTTCGGGCATTCATCGAAGACCCCCGGGTCCTGGGCCTGGTGGGGGGCCTCTTGGGGCCGCGCCTCGACTGCTTTCTTTCGCAATTCATCTTCAAGAACCCCGGGGCGTGGGGTCAGCCCTGGCATCAGGACTCCTTTTATTTCCCCTTCGATCACTCACCCCAGGTCGGGCTTTGGCTGGCCATCAGCGAGGCCACCCTGGAAAACGGTTGCCTGCGGGTCCTGCCGGGATCCCATCGCGAGCCGATCCATGAGCACGTGCCCGACCGCCGCCCCGGCGCCAACCTGGGCTACGTGGAAATCGTGGATCACGATATGTCGGCGGCCGAACCCGTATTGATCCAGCCCGGTGACCTGCTCGTCTTCCACAGCCACCTG
>JAAZXM010000128.1 GCA_014240165.1 Myxococcales bacterium
GGAACCTGGCACGCGAACGGCCTCTGGATATCCGGCCCTACCGGGGTGATTACAATCGGGTGGGCCTGACGGAACTCGATACATGGGGGAGTTCGCTCAATGGTGTGCTGATGTTCGATTCGGTGGAGATCACCTCGATCACGGGCTACGAGGGATACGACCGGCGACGCGATACGGACCAGGATTTCACCCCTCTGCGACTCTTCGAATCCATCGTGACGGATAGCGCCTGGCAATTTACCCAGGAAGTTCAGGTCAACGGCGAGACTGCTGATGGAGCTTTTCGCTGGGAACTCGGTGCCTTCTACCTGAAAGAAGATCTGGCTCTGCGCGATAACCAGTTCATCAATCCGGTGACACGGTGGCTCCGCAGCTTCGAGCAGAAGACCGACGCGGCTTCCGCCAATCTTGGGTTCGCGTGGGAGTTCGTCGAAGGGCTCAAACTCGAAGCCGGCGTTCGTTATAACTGGGAGCAGAAAAAATTCGACTTTGAGATCGACCGAAGCATCCCTGGAGATCCTCGTTTCAGTTACCGGAAGAAGAGTTGGAGCGAGCCCACGGGAAATATCAGCCTGACCTACATGCTGGACGATTCCAAGGCGTTCTACTGGAAATACGGCCACGGTTTCAAGGCGGGACATTTCAACAGCGTCAAAGAATTCGACCCGCCCGCCAAGCCGGAGACCATCGACGCGGTGGAGGCCGGCTTCAGAGGCATCTTCTTCGACGGCCTGCTGTCGATGGACGGCGCGATCTTCTATTACAAATACGAGGATTATCAGGTCTTCCTCTTCAACGACCAGGTGAACGTCCCGCCCACCCTGGTGATCAAGAACGCGAAATCCACCGAGCAATATGGCGTTGAACTGGATGTTTACGCCGAACCCCTGCGCGATGTACTGCCCGAGGATTGGTGGGGCCCGCAGGTGACGGGCCGCTTCGGCTGGCTGCGAAGTCGTTTTCTCGACTTCACGAATCGGAGAATCGTCGAGGCGTCGGCGACGGGGGGCGTGCTCGTCGAGATCGTTGACTACAGCGGCAACAGCCTGCCCAACTCGCCGAATTTCAAAGTCAGCGGCACCGTCGAGTGGCCGATGGATTTCGGTTCCTATGGGAGCGTGGTTCCCCGTTACGATTTCGCCTGGACAGACGATCTCTTTTTTGACCCGAGTGATGGTGTCGGCGTTTCTCGCACCGGGCCCCTGCCCGAACTCGCCCTCGGCCAGCCCGCCTATATGATCCACAACCTCCGGCTCACGTATCGAAACCCCGAGTCAACGTTGGAAGTCGCCTTTTGGGTGAGGAATCTCACGGATCAGCGCTATCGCACCTACTCCTTCGATGCCTCGACCTTCGCCAACTTGATCCCCAACTTCGTGGGCGAACCGCGATCCATGGGCGTGGACCTCGCCCTCCGCTTCTAGCGGAGAGCCCTTGCGGCCCCGAAGAACTCCCCAGCGGCAGCGGATAACTTCACGACGCCGCAGCAGGACGCGCGTACGCCAGGGGCAAAGGCCGCGGGGACTTATCGCGCCATTCGGGGGCATAAGCCGGCCCCTTCGGAGTCAAAAGCCCAGCCGACGACCTATAAAATTTTGGCAGAGCCACTTTGCGCACGCACAACACCAGCCACCAACGCAGCCACAACGGCAAAAACCCAGACTCCGCGGGAACTTTCCCGATTCCCCACCACCAACCCATCACCATTTTATGAAGCGCGACGTATCCTTATAACCAACCTATAATAGTGACTTGT
>JAAZXM010000129.1 GCA_014240165.1 Myxococcales bacterium
GCGGGGCCTGGGTCAATTGGCCCACCTGGCGCGGCGCGAAAACCACGGGCCCTTTGTCGGGTGCTTCTTCGACGGTTACGTTGGTGAGGGATAGGGTTCCCGAACTGCAGTGGCTCGTGCCCGTGACCCGCACTCTTTCGCCCCGCTCCACTTCGAGATCGCTGCCCTTCGGCGTTGCGATGAAGAGACCGCCCGTTCCGTCGTTGAGGTTGAAGCCGGGGCTCGAGTAGGAAGCCGTGAAGCGTCCCGACGCCGAACGCGCACGCCCTTCGACCACGTAGCGCGTGGGGTTGGCCACCGTGCACTCGACGCGGCTGCAGTCGTTGCCCCCATCGGAGCAACTGATCTCGACCTCGGCCAAGGCGATGATCTCGCCAATCGCGGTAGGTGCCGCCTCGGCCATGCCGGGTGCGAGGGAGATTGCGGATAAAGCCAAGAGTGCGGCGGCTGCGCTCACGAATCCCGCCTGGAATTACCTGCGCCCCTCGCTTCTCCGCGCCAGGTTGATCGCCCCGCCAGTTCTCTTCTGCATCGCCATTTCTCCCGCTTCTGCATTATTGCTTCTGTTTTGGGCGCCCGGGCTCCTTGGTGGTGAAGGACGCTCCCATGGACGTGTGTAAAACGACTCAATGCTAACGACTTCTGCCTAAGAAAATCATAGGTTTCCAGAATGATATTGTCCGTGCATCCTGTGTTTGGGGCGCCGAGGCGGACGTGAGCCTCGCCTGGCCACCCGGAACCCGGGTCGGGGCTGAAATTCCAAAAAGTCGTCCTTCGGTCCAAGGGGGTCGCGCTGCGGGAAGTTCCTATCCGCCGACCAGGGACGGGAGTTCGTTCAGGCCTCGGACCGTCGTGATCGATGGATCCGCTGGCATAGTCGAGCCCTCTCGCACCAACAGGACTCCGCGAAGGCCAGCGGCGCAGGCGCCCCGGTAGTCAACCGTGAGCGAATCTCCGATGTGGATCGCGTCAGACGGATTTATGGCCGCGCGCTCGCAAGCGTAGAGAAAAATCCGAGGGTCAGGCTTTGAGCAGCCAAAGTCTGCGGATGTGATGACTTCGTCGAATCGGTCGGCCAGTCCGGTGCGGCGCAGTTTTTTGCGCTGCTGGGCTGCATCGCCATTCGTGATGACTGTGACATGGTCCGCGGAAAGCGACTCCAAGCATGGCAGGACGTCAGGGTAGGCTCGCCAACTATCCTCGTAGTGCCCAAGATAAATCGAGAACAAGTCATCCGCATCTGCTTCGGAATGCTTCGTCCCTAAGACTTCGCTGATTCGCTCACGACGCTGTTCTTGAAACGAAATTTCACCGGCGACATAACGATCGAAGTGCCGGTCCTGTGCCCGAGTCCACAAATGGACAAATTCCTCTAGCGAGGATGCGGTGGTTCGATCTGCAATTACTTCGTAGAAGAGCGTCGACGCAGCGTGTTCGGCGCCAGAATGGTCGACAAGGGTGTTGTCCAAATCAAAGAAGACCGCGGTCACAGCACCACCCGGTTGGAAAATAGGATGTTCAAGCTGGCAGGGTAGCCGGCACCAAGACTGCAACTTACATTTGCGCGGCGGGCCCCCGAGCAAGGCCCCGAGCGATCGGGCGTTGGCGAGGGTCGGCTGGGCACGAATGAATCTGCCTCTGTCATTGATCCTGCCCGTCACGGGGCTCCCCCTGGGTATTTAACATAACGCCCATACTCGGACGTTATGCCAGAACCCAGCTTGTATGTCCT
>JAAZXM010000012.1 GCA_014240165.1 Myxococcales bacterium
ATTTCTCCCCCGCGCCGAGCCTGAGCCCCTGGAGCCGGATGAACCCGCTGGCGTCCCGCTGATCGTAGGCGCCCTCGTCCTCTTCGAAGGTCACGAGATCCTCGGAGTAGAGCGAGAAGGGGGAACGCCTTCCGAGCACCGTGACATTGCCCTTGTAGAGACTCAAGCGAACGTCTCCGGTGACGGTTTGCTGGGATGCGTCGACGGCCGCCCGCATATAATCCATCTCCGGGGCGAACCAGAAGCCGTTGTAGATCAACTCGGCAAAGCGCGGCGCCATGCGATCTCGTTCGTGCATGACCTCCCGGTCCATGGTGATGGATTCCATCGCCCTATGCGCGACATGGAGAACCGTCCCGGCGGGCGTTTCGTAGACACCGCGCGATTTGAGACCCACGAAGCGATTTTCCACCAAGTCCACACGGCCGATCCCATTCGCCCCAGCGATCCCGTTGAGCTTCTCGATCAACGCGGCGGCCGAGAGCGATTCTCCATTCAGGGCGACTGCATCGCCCTTCTCAAAGGAGATCATGATCTCTTCGGATTCGTCGGGTGCCAACTCGGGTGCGACCGTCGTGATGAACATCTCCTCTTCCGGGGCCGTCCAGGGATCCTCGAGAATCCCCCCCTCGTAGGAGACGTGCATGAGGTTCCGATCCATGGAAAAGGGCTTCGCGATGGAAGCCGTAATCGGAATGTCATATTTCTGGGCGTAGGTGATGCAATCCGTGCGGGAGCGCAGATCCCATTCGCGCCAGGGAGCGATCACCCCGATCTCCGGTGCGAGTGCGCGAAAAGCCAATTCGAAGCGCACCTGGTCGTTTCCCTTGCCCGTCGCGCCATGCGCGACCGCATCACAACCCGTTTCCCGGGCGACATCGATCTGATGCTTGGCGATCAGGGGCCTCGCCAACGCGGTCCCCAGCAGGTAGACACCCTCGTAGATCGCGGCCCCCCTGATGGCGGGGTAGACGTAATCCTGCGCAAATTCCTCGCGAAGATCCTTCACCACACAATCAATGGCACCGCTGGCCTCCGCCTTCTCGGGCAGGCCCGAAAGTTCTTCCTCCTGACCCACGTCGGCGCAATAGGCGACGACCTCGCAATCGTATTCCTCGATCAGCCAGCGAAGAATCACCGAGGTATCGAGCCCGCCGCTATACGCCAGGCAGACGCGGTTGACCGAATCCCTTTGAGCCATGGAGAACCTCCTGGAGAGCGCCTGGTCCTGCCAGGCATTCTGTGGAGGCGGGAGTCTACCTGCTCATCGGGATTTTTCACGCCGCATTCGGGCCTGCTCGGGGCTGGCGTCAGCCCCTGGGCTGCACGTCGAACTGCGCGTTCTCTTCGATAATCAGGTCGAGTTCTTCCTCGGACAACGTACTCTTCGCATTCACGGTGATGCTCTGCTTCATCCCGGAAGCCATATCCCTGGCCGAAACGCTCACGATGCCACTCGAGTCGATATCGAAGCTGACCTCGATTTCCGGCTCACCCTTGGGCGCGGACGGAATCCCAGCCAGAACGAATTCACCCAGCAAATCGTTTTCCAGAGCCATGTCGTTCTCACCCTGGAAGACCCGGATCTTCACCGCGGATTGATCATCCCGGGTCGTGGTGAAGGGATGTGATTTGTTGACCGGAACCGTGGAATTTCGATCGATGATTCGAGCGAAATGCCCACCCGCCGTACTGATGCCCAGGGAAAGGGGAGTGACATCCAGCAGCAGGACATCCTGGGTTCCGTCAACCAGGGCACAGCCCTGGATCGCTGCGCCCAGGGCCACGACTTCGTCGGGATTGACCCCTTTATGGGGGCGTTGGCCGAAGAACTCGGCCACCGCCTCCTGAACCATCGGCATTCTGGACTGACCGCCCACCACCACCACGTGATCGATGTCCTTGGGCTCGAGCCCAGCATCCAGCACGCATTGCTCAACGCTCTTCAGCGTCCCCTCGACGATGTCCTCTACCAGGGCCTCGAGTTGGTCGCGGCTAAGCTCGCAGGTCAAATGCCTGGGGCCCTCGCCATCCGACGCCAGGAAGGGAAGGTTGATTTCGGTGCTCTCTCGCTGGGAGAGAATGCATTTCGCCTTTTCGGCGACATCCTTGAGCCGCTGCATCGCCATCGCGTCGGAGCGAAGATCGATTCCGTGCTCGCTCTCGAAGTTGCCCACCAGGTGATCGACGATCCTCTGGTCGAAGTCTTCACCCCCCAGGAAGGTATTCCCCGCCGTTGCGACAACTTCTACGACTCCATCGGACATCTCGAGGATCGACATGTCGAAAGTCCCACCTCCGAGATCGTAGATCGCGATCTTTTCCTCTCCGTCATGAGCCATCCCATAGGCCAGGGCAGCCGCCGCAGGCTCATTGATGATGCGCAGGACATCGAGCCCAGCGATGCGACCGGCATCCCGAGTCGCTTGCCGCTGGGTGTCGTTGAAATACGCCGGCACGGTGATGACCGCCGAATCCACGCTTTCGCCGAGGAATTCTTCGGCGATGCGCTTCATCTCGCGTAGGACGACCGCCGAGACCTCGGAGCAGGTGAATGTCTGATCCGAAATCGATATGCGGGGGTCCTCGTTTGGTCCTTCGAAGATCCTATAGGGGTAGAGTTCAAGGGAGCGCTGGACTTCTGCTGAATCGAAGCGTCGACCGATGAGCCGCTTGGAGGCAAAGACCGTGTTCTCCGCGTTCGTGATCGCCTGCCTCCGAGCCGGGTGGCCCACCAGATGCTCCGCGTCCGCGGTCATCGCGAAAACGGAAGGGGTCACCTTATATCCGCCGGAACTCGGAATCACCACGGGTTGGCCGTCCTGAAACGCAGCAACGCAACTATTCGTTGTTCCCAGATCGATCCCGATCACCCTAGCCACGGGCACCTCCCGGCATCGACAGGCCGTGGCGTCGTAGCAGGCCATCCAACTCGCTGCGCGCTTCCTTATCACCCGGGTCGCATGCCAGGGCCAATTCGAATTCGCGCCGAGCGTGCCCGGCATGGCCATTCAATCCGTGGACTCTCCCGAGCAGAGTATGAAAGCGGGCCTTTTCAGGGCTGCCTTCCACCGCGGTTTCGGCATGGATTCGGGCCCTTTGAGTATCGTCGCGCGCCAGGGCAACCAGCGCAGCGCGTTCGTTGAGTTCGGGATCCTTCGGGCAATTCTCCAGAAGCTGTTCCAGGGATTTCATGGTCCGGTCGAGTTCGACCTCGCTCATCGCACCGTAATGCCTTGAGTCCTCCAACTGATTGAGAACCTGCACTTCGAGAACCCGGGCCTTCAGCTTCGCCAGGCGACGGCGATAGCCGACGTTGTCCGGATCGAATTGAATCGCCAGCCGCAGGCTGGTCACCGCTTCCCGCAGCCGCCCCTGATTGGCGGATTCCCGGGAGGCTTCGTCGAACGCTTGGGCCTTCTGCTGCCGCTCTCGGCGCAAGCCCGGGGGCAGGCTCTGGCTCGTGCGCTGGCTCAGGCGTTCGAGCTTTTCGAGATCCGGGCGCGCTTCGCGTTCCAACGCGCTCGGTCCGGCATCGGTTTCTGGCAAGGGGCCCGGCTGGGAAGTTTCGGATGCTTTCCCGGCGGCCGGACGCGGCACCGACAGCGCCTCGTAGGCCTCGAGAATATGCTTGAAAATCGACGAGAGCCGATTCGCGTAGGGACCGAGCTCACAGCGAAAGAAACGGTCGGGATGAAACTCCCTGGATAACGCGAAATAGGCTTTCTTGATCGCCCGATCGTCGGCACCCGGCTCTACCCCCAGCCGTTCGTGGTAGGACCCGGCCAATTGGGATTCGAAAGCGAGAATGCGTCGCTGGGTCGCAATGTCGATATCCAACTGGGGGTCGAGTTGGGATTCGTCCACGGAGAACGCCACGGTCACGGCTTCCGGACCTTCCCGAGGCGCAGCCCCGGGCTCGGTCTCCAGATCCGAAGCGCACGCCACCTCCTCGAGCAGGCCAAGTTCGAGCCAATCCGAGAAACGGGCCGAGGCGCGAGCGAACTCCATGCCGGCCATTTCGGCCAACAGGTCCACGGGCGTCTGCCCGTCGACGCGCGACAGAAGAAAGCCCTCCTCCGCCGTGAGTTTCAGGCGGGATGAATCGAAAGCGGGCGCCAGGCGAAGAACTCGCCCCGCCCCGCTCTCGGCGTCGTTTCGTCGGGCCATCCGATCTCCCGGCGGGGTCGTCAGAACGCAATCCCCGCTCCTTCTGCATCGGATACACCGGTGAAAAACTGAGGCCGTATGCGGGTTTTAGGGTGCAATGCGGCGGCAGGTTGGCCGAGCCGGGCGAAGCCCCATGGGGAACGCGCGAATGAACACCCAACGGCGATTGAGTGCGCCCGAGACCCTATTGCGCGCCCTTGGGCAGCATCACCCACTCCAGGATCGCCTTCTGGGCGTGGAGCCGATTCTCGGCCTGCTCGTAGACCAGGCTGCGCTCACCATCGAGGAGTTCGCTGGTGATCTCCTCCTCCCGGTGAGCCGGGAGGCAGTGCATCACCTTGGCTTGCGGGGCGCTGGCCAGCAAATCCCGATTGACCTGATAGGGGGCAAAAATCTTTCTTCGCGCTTCGGCCTCGTCCTCCTGGCCCATGCTTGTCCAGGTATCGGTGTAGACGAAATCCGAGCCCGCCACCGCTTCGCCGGGATCCTCGCTCCAGAAAATTTCCGCGCCGCTTTCCCCAGCCAGGGGCTCCGCTTTCTCCATCACCCAGGCCGGTGGGCGATGGCTCTCGGGGGTGGCCACGCGCAGGCGCATGCCCAGCACCGCGGCCAGGAGGATCAGGGAATTCGCCACGTTGTTGCCATCCCCGACATAGCAGAGCGTGGCCTCTCGCGGCTCCATGACGTTCGCGATGGTCTGCAAATCCGCCATCGCCTGGCAGGGATGCAGCAAATCCGTGAGCCCGTTGATGATGGGAATCGTCGCATGCTCGGCGAGTTGGACAACGAGATCATGGCTGAACGTGCGGGCCATCACGCCGTCCACCCAGCGGGACAGGTTCCGGGCGACATCCAGGGGGCTTTCCCGCGTACCGATGCCCACCTGATCGGGCCGCAAAAGGATCGCATGCCCCCCCAGCTGGGCCATACCCGCCTCGAAGGTCACGTGGGTCCGCAGCGACGGCTTCTCGAAATACATGGCCAGGGTGCGCCCCTGGAGGGTCTGGGGGCGTTCGCCTGCCCGGTGCAGGCGGCGCAATTCCTGCGCCCGGGCGAGCATCTGCAGAAGCTCATCCGCCGACCAGTCCGCAACGCTCAGAAAATCTTTGGGCATAAAATCGTTTCCGCTGGATCGTAAACCCCATCAGGGGACAAAGAGGGTACCGACACCGGCATCGTCTGTAAAAATTTCGAGCAGAAGCGCATGAAGAACGCGCCCGTCCACGATGTGGGCCCGGCCCACGCCTTCGCCCAGGGCCCGCATACAGCAGCCGACCTTGGGAATCATTCCGGCAGTAATCACGCCCTCGGCGACGTATTTCTGCGCGTCCTTCGACGTGATCTGGCTGAGCAGCTGGCCATCGGCATCAAGCACGCCTTCGACATCCGTCAACAACATCAACTTTTCCGCACCGAGAGCCGCCGCCAGACCACCCGCGGCTTCGTCCGCATTCACATTGTAGGTGAGACCGTCATCATCGACGCCAATGGGGGCCACGACCGGCACGAACCCAGACTCCGAGACCGAATCGATGACTCGGGAATCCACCTGGACGAGTTCCCCCACCCGGCCGATATCCTGACCATTCACTGTCTTTCGGCGAACGCGAAGCAGCGCGCCATCGCTGCCGGTGAGGCCCACTGCGCGCCCGCCTCCCCGCTGGATCGACTCGACGATTTCCCGGTTGACCTTGCCACCGAGAACCATTTCCACCACATCCATGGTCTCGTCGTCGGTAACCCGCAGACCCTCGACGAAGGTCGATTCCTTTCCCACCCGGGCCAGAGTCGATGCGATCTGCGGCCCGCCTCCGTGTACGATCACCGGCTTCAGCCCAATGAACTTGAGCAGCACGACATCCACCGCAAAGGAGGCCCGCAACTTGTCCTCCGTCATGGCGTGTCCGCCGTATTTGATGACGACGGTCTTGCCGAAAAAGCGCCGCATATAGGGCAGCGCCTCCACGAGAACCTCCGCCTTTTCGATCAGGCTCTGCATTCCGAAATTATATCTCCCAAGACTATCCGCTTCCCCTCGATGGAGGGCGGGCCTGGCTTGCCCTGGGCCTGGGCCCGGGGGTGACCTCGACGCGCGGCCATGCGTTCAGGCGCGCGCTGCGCGCCGGGCCTCGGCGACTTCTTCGATACTCGAGACGAGGCTACGGTACAGAAGTGCGGTGCGTACCGCCGCAGAAAGGGCTGCCGCGGCGACTTCAGCCGTTTGGGCCGCCACCGCCGATTCTTCCGAGAGGAAGGCCCGGACCACCCCGATAACCCGCCCCCGCAAGCGAATGGGCAGGCAGAGAAGAGGCAGGGCACGGCCGTCGAGGGGGGTATCCACTGCGGCATCGAAGCGCGCGTCGGTGGCGGGATCAGCCAGGTTCAGCGCCTGGCCGCTTCGTATCACCTCCCCGGTGAGGCCAACCTCCAGCGGCAGGCTCAGGCGATCTCCATGACTCCCCGCCTCACTCATGCTCTCGCGGTTGAGCTGCCCGGAGTTCGGATCCGCCAGGTAGAGAGAGACTGGGGCAGCGGAGAGCGACTCGCCGAGGGAGGCCAATGCAGCCCGCAGCAGGCGTTCGGGATCGAGTTCGTCGATCACCACCGAACAGATCCCCAGGGCGACCTCACCTTCCCGGTTCAGTTCCTGGATGCCGTCGCTTTTGGGAAGGACATCGAGGGTATCGAGCCAACTCTCCCCGACCGTCGCAACGGGAACGGCCTGGCGCTCGGACGGCGGCAGCGCGCGCGGGTGTCCCAATGCGCTTCCGCCGCCAGCCACCAAGACCCGACTCGCGACGAATTGCTGGGCCACCAATCGCAGCAGGGTCAGTGCTTCATCGCCGAAGGGTTTGCCGTTCGGCGCTTCAGAGGCGCAGAGTACGCCGAAGGCCCTGCCCTCGGCGATCAGGGGAACCAGCACGAAGGAATGCCCGCTATAGCGTTCCGGCATGACCATATCGCGAAAGCGGTAGTCCTTGCGCGCGTCCGCCACTGCGATGGGGGTGCCCGCACTCAACGCAAAGCCCGCCACGCCCTCGCCGGGGAGAACCACGTCCATCTCCGAGGCCGGGATCGAATGCCCGGCGCACGCCTCCACGCGAAGCCAGTGGCCGGGCTCGTCCAAGAGCATCAGCGAGACTTTGCCCGCGCCCAGGATGACCGATGCCGCGTCCACCGTTTCCTGGGCCAGGATCTCCCGATACCCATCACCCTGGGCCTCGGCCAGGTCGGCGATGAGCGTGTCGGATCTTTGAACCAATCCCCTGACGCCTTCGCGCAGGCAGATTCCGTCGTAACCGGACTTCCAGGCGACCAGCGCCCGCTTGACGGCGAGGCGGGTCTCCCTCGGGTGCAGGGGCTTCGCGAGATAGTCTCGCGCGCCTCCCTCGAGCCCGTCCAGAACGAGATCGTGATCTCCCGCATCCGAGAGCAGGATCACCTGGCAACCGGGCGAGACCTCACCCAACCGAAAGGACAGGTTCTGATCCTCGCCACCGGGCAGGCGCGTATCGAGCAGAACAACGCTCGGCCGAACCTGCTCGGCTACTTGCAACAACAGGGCACTCGACGTGATCGCCCGGCAGCGCAAACCCTCGGGCGCGAGAATATCCCGGACGGAATCCTGGATGCGCTCCTCATCGTCCGCCACGAGAATGATCGCGTCGTGCGTGCTCACTCTTCCCCCAACCCGAGCGCCGCGCCACGGACGCCGGAGCCTCAGAGTATATATTGCGAGAGATCCTGGTCCTCGACCAGTTCGCCAAGCCGATCCTCGACCATCTTGGCATCGATTACGACCCGCCTTGCCGACAAATCGGGCGATTCGAAGCTCAGTTCATCGAGCAGGCGTTCCATGACCGTCTGAAGCCGCCGAGCGCCGATATCCGCCGCGCGTTCGTTCACCGTGGCGGCCACGTTGGCGATGGCCAGGATCGCATCCTCCTCGAACTCGATCTCGATGCCCTCGGTGGCCATCAGGGCCGTGTACTGCCGGACCAGCGAGTTGGTCGGCTCGGTGAGAATCCGTACGAGATCATCTCGGCTCAGACTCGCCAACTCAACACGAATCGGAAAACGACCCTGCATCTCGGGAATCAGATCCGAGGGCTTCGAAACATGGAAAGCACCCGCCGCGACGAAGAGCACGTGATCCGTGGCTACGGGGCCGTGCTTGGTTTGAACAGTCGATCCCTCCACAATGGGAAGGAGATCCCGCTGCACCCCCTCCCGGGAGACATCGGGTCCCTGCTTGCCACTGGCCCCGGCGGCAATCTTGTCGATCTCGTCCAGGAAGACGATGCCCGCCTGCTCTACCCGGCGGATGGCGAGTTCACGCACTTCGTCCTGGTCGACCAATTGCGTGGCTTCCTCGTTCGCATAGGCCCCACGTGCCTCGCTGACCTTCATGCGCCTCTTGCGCGTCTTATTGGGAAACATGCCGCCCAGCAGATCCTTGAATTGGACGCCCATTTCCTCGACGCCCTGGGGAGTCATGATCGACATGGAGGGCCCGCCCCCCTCTTCCGAGAGTTCGACCTCGATCTCGCGATCATCGAGTTCGCCCAGGCGAAGCAGTTTGCGGAGCTTTTCCCGGGTTTCGTTGGAGGCCTCGTCGGGTGCTGTCTCCGGGGGGCCGGCGACGGGCGGAGCGGGCAGCAGGGCGTCCAGAATTCTTTCCTCCGCCCTCTCCTCCGCCTTGGCGGCCACGGATTTCTTTGATTCTTCGGTGACGAGGGAAATCGACAACTCGGTGAGATCGCGAATGATCGATTCGACATCGCGCCCGACATAGCCCACCTCGGTGAATTTCGACGCCTCCACCTTGATGAAGGGCGCCTGGGCAAGCTTCGCCAGGCGACGGGCGATCTCGGTCTTCCCCACCCCGGTGGCGCCGATCATGATGATGTTCTTGGGGGCGATCTCATCGCGCAGATCGCTGGGGACCTGTTGCCTGCGCCAACGATTGCGCAGGGCGATGGCCACGGCTCGTTTGGCTTCGCGCTGCCCGATGATATAGCGATCCAACTCGGAAACGATTTCGCGGGGGGTAAAGGTCGGAATGGAGTTCATGGAAGACTTTCTACGCTGATTGCATCGTTCGTATAGATGCAGATTTCCGCCGCGATCTTGAGCGACTCGCGGGCAATTTCCTCGGCGCCGAGATCCGTGTGCTCGGCCAGGGCACGGGCCGCCGCCAGAGCATATGACCCGCCGGAGCCGATGGCCGCAACGCCATCATCGGGCTCGATCACGTCACCATTGCCCGAAACCACCAGGAGCGACTCGGGGTCGCCCACCAGGAGCATGGCCTCGAGCCGGCGAAGCATGCGATCCGTGCGCCAGTCCCGGGCGAGTTCCACGGCGGCACGCCGGACATTGCCGGGCGAGGATTCGAGCTTGGCTTCGAGACGTTCGAGCAGGGTCAGGGCGTCGGCTGCCCCGCCGGCGAAACCCACCAATGCGCGGCCGCTTCCGATCTTACGAACCTTGTCCGCCTTCTGCTTCATCACCATCTGGCCCACGGTCACCTGGCCATCCGCCGCCATGGCGAGGCGACCCTCGCGTACGATGGCCACCACGGTGGTGCTTCGTGCCTTCGGCATACCGCCGCTCATTCGCTGCTCTCCTTGGACTTGCTCTTTCCGCGCCCCGAGGGTCGGGCCTTCTTCTTGGCTCCGGCCTTTGACGCATCCTTCCCCCCGGCTCGGGGGTGGGCACTGTCGTACACCTGGCGAAGATGTTCCACCGAAACCGCCGTGTACTTCTGGGTCGTGGAGAGGCTGGCATGACCGAGTAATTCCTGGATTTCTCGCAGATCTGCCCCCATATCGAGAAGGTGGGTCGCATAGCTGTGGCGCAGGCGATGGGGATGCACTCGATCGCTCAAACCGCCCGCCCGGCCACGGCGTTCCAAACCGCGCCGCACGTCTCGCGCCGAGAGGCGCCGGATGTCGGTGTCGTCGTTTCGCCGAAGGACGATGAAGAGCGGTTCGGCGAGAACCCCGGGGCGACGACGAGCATCGAGCCAGAGCGCCAGGGCGAGCCGCGCCTTTTCGGGAATCGGAACGATTCGCTCCTTGTTGCCCTTGCCCATGACCCGCACCTCGCCGCGATGCAGATCGATATCCCGCACATCCAGCGCCGCGAGTTCTCCCACGCGAATGCCCGTCCCGTAGAGCAACTCCACGATGGCGCCGTCGCGCAGCCGGGCCAGGCGTTGCCTCGGCTGTTCCGGGCCTTTTCCCCGAGGCGGGGGGTCGACATCGGCCAGCGCAAAGCAGTCGTCCACCGAGAGGGGCCGGGGGGCGTGTTTGGGCAATTTCGGCGCCGGAATGCCCGTGGTGGGATCCAGCGCGATCTTCTCCTCGCGTTGAAGGAAGCGGAAGAACGCGCGAACACCCGCGAGTCGGCGCCCCAGGGTGGCAGCGCTGCGCTCGCCGTGAAGCGCGGCAAGCCAATCCCGCACACCGTCGGGATCGACGCGGTCGGGTCCGGGCTCCGGCCCCAGGGAATCGGCGAGCAGACAGATATCGGCCAGATAGGCGCGACAGGTATGGGGCGAAAGCGCGCGCTCGATCCGCAGGTGGCGATCGAAATCCCCTATCGCGTCTTCCCAGTTCACACGATCTCCGCGGCCACGGCGGACCGGTAGCGCTCGATCGCCTCGAGCCCGCGCGCCGCCATGGCCTCGTGTTTCTCGCGCTTGGGCTGCTTGCGCGGCCGGCCCGGGCCCGGTTGCGACTCGAGGGGCGGAAAGAGGCCAAAGTTCACATTCATGGGTTGGAAGTCGCGTGAACTCGCGTTCCCCAGGTGCGCCAACAAGGCCCCATGCGCGGTTTCGGGACCGGGCTGAACCCAGGGTAGCCCCAGGGCCGCCCGGGCAGCATGGGTGCCTGCGAGCCCCCCGAGCGCGGCGGATTCCACGTAGCCCTCCACGCCCGCCATCTGGCCGGCGAGGTAGAGGCCCTTTCGGGCCTTGAGTTCGAGGCTCGGCTCGAGGCGCAGCGGCGCATTGATATAGGTATTGCGATGAACCGACCCCAGGCGCGCGAACACCGCCTTCTCGAGCCCCGGCAATGTGCGAAAGATCCGCTTCTGTTCTCCGATCCGAAGCTTGGTTTGAAAGCCCACCAAATTGAAGAGAACGCCCGACGCATCCTCCTGGCGCAGTTGAACCACCGCGTGGGGACGTTTTCCCGTTCGCGGATCCACCAGCCCCACAGGCTTCATGGGGCCATAGGCCAGGGTTTTCGGCCCGCGCCGGGCCATCTCCTCGATGGGGAGACAGCCCTCGAAGTAGAGTGCCCTTTCGAAGGCGTGGAGAGGCACGGTTTCGGCCGCAAGCAGCGCGTCCACGAAGGCGCGGTATTGATCCGCGTCCAGGGGCACGTTGAGATAGTCGCCCTCCCCTTCCTCGTAGCGCGAGGCGCGAAAGACGACGCTGGAATCGATGGAGTCGGCGTAGAGCGTAGGCGCGATGGCGTCGTAGAAATAAAGGTATTCCTCACCCAGCATGCGCTGCAGATCGCGCGCCATCTCGGGTGCGGTCAGGGGCCCGGTGGCCAACACAACCAGGGGATCGTCGGGAATCTGGGGCACCAATTCCCGGCGCAGTTCGATCCGCGAATTTTCCTCGATGGCCCGGGTGACGTATTGGGCAAAGCCGGTTCGATCCACCGCCAACGCCCGGCCCGCGGGCACCGACGTGGCATCCGCCGCCTCGAGAATCAGCGATCCGAGACGGCGCATCTCCTCCTTGAGGAGCCCCACCGCGTTGTGCACCGGCAGGGCCCGGAGGGAGTTGCTGCAGACAAGCTCCGCCAGGTCTTCCGAGACATGGGCCGCCGTGAGCCGCTCGGGTTTCATGTCGTAGAGCACCACTTCGACACCCCGGCGCGACGCCTGCCAGGCGGCTTCGCAGCCCGCAAGCCCTCCGCCCACCACCACCAGGCGGGGCTCTTGGTCTCGAACCGAACTCATCCCCTACGCTCCTCCGCGATCTGCCCGCGATTCGGCGAATACCGTCCCGACACCTCGAATGAAAATGGGGGGACCCGACCACGAGCGGGCGGCCGGATCCCAGGATAGCCCATCGAATCGGTCTCCTCGCAGCGCACGCTCATCCCCTCCCGCGAAGCGCGCGCAACGTCGCTGGAACGGCGCGCAGGCCTCCGTCCCGATCGGTCTCCACCCATCCCTCGATTTCCAGGCCCATCAGGGCCGCGGCCAGGCGACCCGCGGGCCACTCGAATTCACGGGCGAGTTCGTCCCGGGCGAGGGATTGGCCCAGGAGCCGGGCGTGAAGTCTCGCTTCATCCTCACCTGGGGGCCCGGGCGGGGGATCCGTAGCCGCCAGGGCGCCGAATGGCGAAGCAATGGCCTCGAGTACGTCCCGGGGTTCGAGAACCGGACGGGCTCCGTCGCGCAGCAGGGCGTTGGAGCCGGCGGCGTGGGGCGAGTCGATCGGACCCGGCACGACCATCACCTCCCTGCCCTGGTTCAGCGCATGGCGCGCGGTGATGAGAGAACCGCTGCGCGGGCGCGCTTCCACCACCACCACCGCCTGAACGAGCCCGCTGATGAGCCGATTACGCAAAGGAAAGTGGGGAGCTGCCGGGGGGCGACCCGGTGAAAGCTCGCTCACCACGGCGCCCGCCCGGGCGACGCGATCCGCCAACTCGCGATGCTCCGGGGGATAGATCCTATCCGGCCCGCACCCGAGGACGGCCACGGTCCGCCCGCCCGAGGCCAACGCCCCGCGATGGGCCCGGGCGTCGATCCCCCGGGCCAGGCCGGAACACACGACGAATCCCGCGGACCCCAGGGCGGCACCCAATTCCTCGGCGACGCCCTGGCCATAGGCCGTCGCGGCCCGTGCGCCCACGATGGCGATGCTGGGCCTACGAAGATCCGCGATTTCGCCCCGGACCCACAAGAGCGGGGGCGGGTCCGAGAGCCCGCGGAGCAGCGGCGGGTAGGCGGGCGCGGTGAGGGGAAGCGCCCGGATCCCCCGGGCCGCGAGTTGCTGGATCCACTGGCCAATCTCTCCCTCGCCGTGGGGGCAGCGGCGGCGACTGCGGGCCAATGCGGCCTCGGGCTGCCCTCCAGAAGCCTCCAGGCAATTTCGAGCCAACACCGGGGCCAGGCAGAGCGCCGCCTGGAAACGTAGCCAGGCCTTGAGCACCCGCTGGTTCTCCGCCTCTTGATCTGCGGGATCGAGCACGCCCAGCGCGAGGCAGTCCCCGGAAAATTCACGTTCTTCCATCGGAAAATCTCCCCGGGACCGGGGATTGCCTTGGGTAGCAGAGTTCGCTGCAATGGGCCGCCATCACGCGGCGCGCTTTCGCCCTTGGCGGCTGGCGCTTGGCAGCAAGAGCGCAAGCCGCGCGCGCAGACCAACCCACAAGCCTGATTATGGGCTCACGCAAAAAAAACGCGTGCGCTTCTCAGCGATCAGCGACTCGCAACTTGGGGAACTACGGGACGAACCGGGTCGCCCACCTCGAGCGCGCGCCGAGAGCCCGTCACAAAGGCGACCGATGTATTGGGCTCGACCTCGACAACAATCAGGCTGGCTTCGCTGCGATCCGGAGTCATCACCTGCTTGGCTTTGACGCGTTCATCCCGAAGCGAACCCGGCTGATAAACCTCCAGCTTCGAGCCCAGGTCCAGACCATCGGAAGAACCGCGATTCAGGTAGACGAAATCCCCTTCTGCCACGTGGGCCCGGCCGTCGGGAATGAAGACGATATTGCCCTCGGTGGCCTCGGGGGTGAACAACACCTCAACCTCGGACGAGGCCACCACCCGGGGAATCATGCGATCCCCTCGAACGATTTCGGAACGGGACTCGCGGATTTCCGCCGTCGCCGAGTCACCCTCGACCTGGCGAACCACCAGCCAACCGAGGATGTCCACGTGATAGCCGAGCAACTTCCCCCCCTTGAGGTCGTACACGGGCTGGGCATCCCGAAAGATCGTGAATTCATCGCCCTCCAGAACCGAGCCCTCGCCCTCGCCGACGTAGACGATGTCACCGCCAGCCAGCCACTTTCTCGGGCTGGGGGATCCGACAACGCTGGTGGCCGCATCCACCGCACTCGGGCTGACGAAGCCCATGCCGCCACGCTCTGCCACGCGGATGCGCGGATTTTCCTCGATGATTTCGGAGATTTCCTCCTCGATGGCGGCGACTCGCTCCTCCTGAACCTCTTCACGCTCCACCGCTGCAGCGATCATGGCATCGGCACGCTCTCGAGTGATTTTTCGCATCTCGCCCGCAGTGATCCAGATCAGATCGCCGGGCACGATCAAGTGAGGGTTGGCAATGTCGTCGTTGTCTCGCCAGACGGCGGGCCAGACCCACGCCGTACCCAGATACGACGCCGATATATCCCAGAGGGTGTCACCCGAGACCACAGTGTGAATCCGGCCAACGTTGCCCTCGTCATCGAGCGCCCAGGGGCCAAGCGTGGGGTCGGGGGCTGCCAAGAAATTCTAGGCATCCGAGGACGCCGCGCCCCCGGAAGCGTACGCGGCAGACGCCAGCCAAGCAGCGCTGGCCAGCACGAGGCTGAAACTCAGGACGAAGAGGAAAAGCCGGGCTCTCATTCGCTTTCTCCGGATGGTGGCAAGGCGTGATCCGCACCCGGCCCCGCCAGGCGGCGGTCCAAGGCGCGCTCAGGATAAGTCGGACAGGTGGGAACCGCCCATATTCTCACGGGTTTTCCCTCGGCCTCACCCCTATCCGGGACACGCGGAAGACCGCGCACCGAGAGCATGGGCGAACCCTCCCACGGTCCTTATCGGCCGTGGGCCCGATCGGCTTGATCCCCCAGTTCAGGGAGAAATCCCCGCGGGACTTTCATCCTGACCCCGACGGCCGTTTTCAGCTCGCCGCCTTCAGCCGCTCGATACTCGCCTCCACTCGCGCGGCCCAGGGCGGCGGCGGGTCCTCCTTGCCGATCTTGCCATTGGTGCGCAGGGTCTCGATATCCGCCAAGGCAGCTTCAAGACTCTCCAGGGCCTTGGCGTTCTCACCCGCCGCTTCGTAGGCCTGGGAGAGATGGATGCGAATTTCGCCGATGGCCACATCCTCGGGGCCCGCGACGCTCACCGCTTCGCGGAGATAGCCGATGGCCGCAGAATGCACGCCTCGCTTATGGAGTACCCAGCCCAGAGTATCCGCCGCGCTGGCGCTGTCGGGCAAAGCAGCCTTGGCCTCCTGGGAGAGCTTGAGCGCACGGTCCAGGTCCCTCCCCTCCTCGGCCATCATATAGGCGAGGTTGTTCTTGGTCTCGGCCAGGTTCGAATTCTTCTGTAGGGCGAGTTCGTATTGCTCGCTCGCCTTGCTCGGCTGCCCCGTCATTTCGTAGAGCACACCCAGGAAATGGCGGATGGTGGCATTGTCGGGTTGCTGCTCGCTGGCCTGAACATATTGCTCAAGGGCCATGTCGATTTGACCCGAGGCGGCGTAGAGCCGCGCGAGTTGGTTGTAGGACTCCACCCTTCCGGGCTCCAGCTCCAGGGATTTCTGGAACGCGCTCCTCGCCCCTTCGAAATCGCGCGTTCGAAGCGCCGCCAAGCCCGAAACATGCCAGAGGTCCGCCGAGTCCGGATTCGCTTCCAGAGCCTTGTTGATCGCTTGGATGCCCTTTTCAACCTGCCCCTCTGCATCATGGACCGCCAGCAATGAGTTCAGGATATTCGGGTCGTGGGGCCGCTCCTCGGACGCGCGAAGAAACGCCTCGCGTGCTTCCTCGATCTCGCCCCTGGCCATGGCGACGCGCCCCATGGCGAAATACGCCTCGACGTTTCGAGCGTCCTCGGGAATTTCAGCGAGGGCTTCCTGGGCTTCATCGTACATGGTCAGCCGCACCATGCTCTGGGCCATCAAGATGCGGGTCTCGTTATCGTCCGGTTCCCGGTCGAGATATCTTTGTCCGTTCTGTATCGCGTACTCGTGCTCGCCCAGCTCGGCATGAACCCGCACCAGCAGTTTTCGGGCGGGGTTCAGTCCCGGATTCAGCTCGACGGCGCGCGCCAATTCGGCCCGCGCACGCTGGAGGTCGCCCGTCATGAGCAGAGCGGAGCCCAACACGAAATGGGCCTGTCCCCAATCCGGCCTGACCGCGATCGCTTCCCTCAGCGCTTCCACGGCGCCGGCCGCATCGCCAGAAGCAAGCTCGGACTTGCCCCGAACGAAAGCCGCCTCGGGGCTGGACGGATTTTCGGCAGTGACTTCGGCGACGATTTCGCGCGCCTCTTCGACCTGGGCGTCATCCCCGTTGCGAAGACCGATATCGATCAGGAGTTCCGCCTTGCGCAGACGAGCGAGTGGATCCGTCGAATCGGCAGCGACTGCCTTCTCAGCGGCCTCGAGGGCTCCTTGAAGGTCGCCCTCGCGACCCCTGACGTTGGAAAGCGCCAGCCACGGTGCCGGATCCGTGGGGTCGAAAGTCGTGGAACGCTCCAGAACTGCGTTCGCCTTCGCCTCCTCACCCGAAGCACGATAATGCCGAACCAGCGCGTCGCTCAGGGTTCGCCTGCCTTCATCCAGCTTTCCAATTCCCGCCTCGAGAATTGCCTGGCCCTCTTCGGGCCTTTCGCGATCAAAATAGAAGACGCTGAGGTTGGCGTAGGCGCCCACGAGATTCGGATGCTGATCTCCCTCTTCGGTGGGCTCTTGGGAGAGAGCCATGGCCTTCTTCAGATTCTCTTCGACCTCGTCGTAGCGCCCCTGGGCCATCAGCACGTTGGCCAGGTGGTTGTGGACCATGGGATCCACATCCCGTTCGACCGCTTCGTTCAGATGAAATTCCGCCTGTTCGAAGTTTTCCTGCTGGGCATAGTGGGCGGCGATCGCGATCCGGTACCTGGAATCGTCGGGCTCCAATTCCACCGCGCGGATCAACGAGGGCTCAGCCTCATCCGGCCTCTCCAGCGCGCCCAGGGCGCCCGCTCGAATCAAATGGCCCGACGCGTTGTCCGGAGCAAGCTGAACGATCTCGTCAGCGTTTTCGAGAACCAGGTCGAACTTTTGCGCTGCGAGGGAAATCGTCGCGTAGGCGATACGCGAATCCACGTCCTCGGGATCCAAGCGGATCGTCTCCCCGAGTTCCCAATAGCCCGAGTTCAGCTGTTGGGATTCCAGGTAGGCATTCGCCAATTTCCGGTGGGCATCCACGGCGTTGGGGTCGATCTGGAGCACGTTGCGATACTCGATGATCGCTTCCTCGAGTTGCCCCGCCTCCTGGTACTCATCGCCCCGCTGCATGAAATCCTCGACCTTTTCCGCATCGCTCTGGCATCCAGGAACAAAGAGCAATGCGAGAAGAGATAGAAGAAGGGCGATCGTGTTGGATGAAGCGGCCCCTTGTCGGCCGTAAACCGTTGTCAAACCTCAACTCCTCCGGCAATGCCACCACTGCCTATGCTGATCTCGAAAGGGGAAACCTGCCCCATCTCGGAGCCAAATTCCAGAGTGCGCGGGAGCTGATTCGGAGAGGACGAACCAGCCTCTCCTAGCGGCCTGTTTCGAGCCTCATCGCCGCGAAACGCCTCTCCTTGCCCCCTGAGGCCGAACGGGAGTCGCCCTGCAAAGATCAAGTCAGGTCGCCCCGCCCCTTTTTCCCCAGGGTAGCGACCACCTTCCGTACTTCGTGACTGCTGTCGAGTTCGGAAATCAGAATCGCGTCACCGGTATCGATCACCGCGAGCCCCTCCACTCCGAGCAGGGCGATCGTGCGCTCGCCGCCCCATACGAGGTTGGAAGAGGAATCTTCCAATACGACATCGCCCCCGAGAACCCGATTACTCCCGCGCTTTCCGGCCCCCCTGGGCTTGCCCACGCCCAATTCCTCGGCCAGAGAGGACCAGGTTCCGACATCGCTCCAAGCGAAATCCACAGGCAAGGTCCACACGTTTTCGCTTTTTTCCATCACGGCAACGTCGATGGGCACAGAGGGGGCGCGGCCATAGGCCGCCGCAACCGCGGCTGCGTTCCGTCCTTTCGGGTGTTTTCGCAAGGGTGCCAGGGCACGGTGCAAATCTGGCGCGCAGATTTTGACCTCCGCCAACAAGGCTTCCGCTGCAAAGACGAAGACGCCCGCATTCCAGAGGTATCGACCCGAAGTCAGGTAGCGCCGAGCGCGGGCTGCGTTGGGTTTTTCCACAAATCGCAGAACCCGAAAAACGCCGGGAAAGGACTTGCCCGCCCCCTTCCCTTGCTGAATATAGCCGTAGCCCGTATCGGGCCGGGTGGGCTTGATGCCCAATGTCAAGAGCGCTCCCGATTTGGAAGCCGCCTTTGCGCATCGTTTGATCGAGGAAGCAAACGCGCGGGCGTCGGGGATATGGTGGTCGGCAGACAGGATCGCCATGACTGCATCGGGATCTTCCGCCGCGATCCGCTGCGCCGCCCACGCCACGGCCATCGCGGTATTCCGCCTCTGGGGCTCGACGAGTACTCGATTCGCGGGAAGCCCGGATTCCCGGCGAATCGCCCGGGCATGCTCGTTGCCGCATACGATCCAGACCTGTTTGGTTCCCGCGAATTTCTCGGCTCGCGCCAAGGTCGCTGCCAAAAGGGAGGCCCCGCCCACTACCCGCATCAGCGGTTTCGGGTGCTTCTTCCTGGACGCCGGCCAGAACCGCTCTCCCGCTCCGCCGGCCAGAATCACAGCGTGCAATGAGGGGGCTTGGCTCTTCTGCCCGCGCGGACTCTTTGCCCCAGCGCTCTGCTTCATCTCCGACCGATGCCCCAATACTCCAGCCCGTTCCTCCGAACCGTCTCGGGATCATAGATATTTCGCAGATCAACCAACTTCGGCGCTTTGAGAGCCTTCTTCAGACGATCCATCGCCAGGGCCCGAAATTCATTCCACTCCGTGACGATCACCAGCACGTCCGCCCCCTTGGCCGCGTCATAGGCATCCTCACAGAGCGTAATTTCCGGAAGTGCGTCTGCCGCGGCGGTCATGGCCTGGGGATCGAAGGCCCGAATCGAGGCCCCTTCTTTCAGCAAACCACGACTGATCCCGAGAGCTGAGCCTTCCCGGATATCATCCGTCTCGGGTTTGAAAGAAAGCCCAAGCATCGCAACCGTTTTGCCTGCAAGGTTGCCCCCACACGCGTCCTGAATCTTCTCCTGAGCGTAAAGAAGCTGCCGCGCATTGACCTCCATCGCGGCTTCGACGATCTCGAATTTACGGCCGATCGAGCGAACGAAGTGGGCGGCTGCCCGGGTATCCTTGGGAAAGCAGGAACCGCCGAAGCCCGGCCCGGCGTGCAAAAATTTCGAACCAATTCGTCGATCGAGGCCCATTGCGCGTGCGACACCTTGCACATCGCCACCCACATCATCACACAGAATCGCCAATTCGTTGACGAACGATATTTTTGTCGCGAGAAAAGCATTCGCGGCGTACTTCGAAAGCTCCGAACTGGCCAAGTCGGTAAAGACGAAAGGAGTTTCGTTGAGGAAGAGGGGTCGATAGAGATCCTTCATGATGGCCAGAGCATGGTCATCCCCCTCCTCGGTCCCCACTACAACCCTGTCGGGCCGCAGGAAATCACCGATGGCAGCGCCTTCGCGCAGGAATTCAGGGTTCGAAACCACGCTGAAACTGACCTCCTGATCTCGCGCGGTCAGTTCCTCTTCGATCCATCCGCGTACCTTCTTGCACGTACCCACGGGAACCGTGCTCTTGGTGACGATCACCTTATAGCCATCAATTTTCTTGCCGATCTCACGGGCAACCGCTTCGACAAAGCTGAGGTCGGTACCCTCTTCACGTGTGGAAGGGGTTCCAACCGCGATAAAGACCACGAGTGCGTTCGAAATCGCCTGCTCGCTATCACCCGTGAAGGCAAGGCGATCGGAGCCCACACCACGTCGGACGAGATCCTCCAGACCGGGCTCGTAAATAGGGACTTCGCCGGATCGCAGAAGCTCGATCTTCCCAGCATCCTCATCCGCACAGGTGACCTGAAGACCGAACTCTGAAAAGCAGGCGCCCGTCACGAGCCCGACATACCCGCAGCCAATCACGCAGACATTCATCTCTAACCTTTCCCCAATTTCTCTAGCTGTGATCGACCCGGCAGCAGTTCGGAGCGAGATGGCCCCCTTCAGCCCGGTCGGATTCTAAGGGAAAATACTCTGCCAGCGCGTCGCTACGTATTCTTATATCGCCGGGAGAGGGGAAAAACGCCTACCTGCCAGGACGTATGGTCGAGGGTCGCCCGCTGAAACCTTCCACGACGAGCGGGGCCCTACCTCGTCCCGGGATCGCCGAGGCGAACTCCGTGGATCTTCTGCTGCGCCTCCAGATCCGCATCCACCATCAGTTTGACCAATTCGGAAAAGCTCGTCTTGGCCGTCCAGCCGAGTTCCTTCTCCGCCTTGCGAGCATCGGCCAGGAGAGTATCAACCTCTGCGGGGCGCTGGAGATTCTTGTCCGCGCGAACGAAATCCTCGGGATCGAGATCGAGGTGGGCAAATGCAAGTTCGTAGCACTGCCGGACGGAATTCTGGGAGCCGGTTCCGATCACGTAGTCAACGGGCTCTTCGTTTTGAAGCATTCGCCACATGGCATCGACGTACTCCGCCGCATAACCCCAATCACGCCGCGCCTCGACATTGCCGAGCTTCAGTTCGTCCTGCAGACCGAGCTTGATGCGAGCAGCGCTCTCCGTAATTTTCCTCGTAACGAACTCCCGACCGCGACGCGGCGACTCATGATTGAACAGAATCCCGGAGACGGCGAAGAGGTCGTAGCTCTCCCGATAATTAACCGTGATCCAATGACCGTAGAGTTTGGCCACCGCGTAGGGACTTCGGGGATAGAAGTCTGTCGTTTCGCTCTGAGGTACCTCTGTCACCCGCCCGAACATTTCTGAACTCGAGGCCTGGTAAAAACGAATCTCGGGGTCAATGGTCCGGATGGCGTCCAACATGCGCGTAACACCTAGAGCGGTGTATTCGCCGGTCAGTGAAGGCTGTACCCACGACGTGGGAACGAAGGATTGGGCGCCCAGATTATAGATCTCTTTGGGCTCGGCAAGCCGAATCGCTGTCTCAAGGGAAACCTGATCGAGGAGATCCGCCTGGTGCAGATTGAGCCGCGAGTGAATATGCGCGATTCGCTCGAAAGTTTCGGTGCTCGAACGACGGACCAAGCCGTGTACGGTGTACCCCTTCTCCAGCAGTAATTCCGCCAGATAGGAACCGTCCTGACCGGTGATTCCGGTAATCAGGGCAGACCGCGCTGTCACTTGGCTCCCTCCTCGGATTGCTCCTCAGCGGACCCCGCAATATCTCTTCGAGGCCCGTGGGATTCGCTTTCTACTTTTTCGAAACCCAATACGTCAAGATTCTTCAGCAATCTCAACGTGAGAATCACCACGGCGATCAAGAAAATATAGGCGGAGTACCCATGTAGATCCACGAAAGAAATGGCAATGATTCCGAAACACAGCGTCTGAAAATAGAGCCAAAGAACAGCCTTCCGTTCGGAACCTTCTCGCGCAAGCAGGAGATGGTGCATGTGCTGCTTATCCGCCGAGAAAATCCCCTTCCCTGCTCGGATACGACGAATCACGGAGAGGGCCGTGTCGAGGAGAGGAATGGCCAGCGCCAGCAGCGGAACGATGAACGTGAGAAGTGTGGCCTTCTTATAGCCTTCCAGGGAAACCAGGGCTAGGGCGAAACCGATAAAGAGCGCACCCGCATCTCCAAGGAAGATCCGAGCGGGAGGAAAGTTGAAGGGCAGAAACCCAAGCAGAGCTCCGAGCATGGCCATCGCGATCAACAAGCCAGTGAGTTGATCTGCCTGAAAACAAATAATGGCCAGAGTTCCCGCGATGATGGCACCGATTCCTGTCGTCAGGCCGTCGAGCCCATCGATGAGGTTCATCGCATTGGTCACCACCATCATCCAGCCCAACGTGAATAACCAGGACAGCCACTCCGGCAGCATATGCGTCACAAGCGTGAAGGGATTCGTGAAGTAGTCGATCACGAAACCCGCGTTGATCGCGATCATTGCGGCGAGAATCTGAAAAGGAATCTTCTGCCAGGCACCCAGGTAGAAACGGTCATCCCAGGCCCCGACCATCACCAAGAGCATTCCACCGGCCATGAATGCGGCCAAGTGCTCGCGCACCCTGTCTACCTCGGATTGATCCGCCACGACCACGAACGCAAAGAGGCCGGTCGCGCATCCAGCGACAACCGCCAACCCGCCAAGCAGGGGAATGCCCTGGCGGTCGCTTACCTTACGTTCGCTGGGGCGATCGATCACATTGAGCATCGTCGCCAATTTTCCGGCCAGCGGCGTCAGCACTGCTGTAGCCAAGGCTGCCAGTAAAAAAGCGAGAATCAGCGGAAGCATTTCCACGATGGGCCTTCCAGGTACCGGGCCTAGCCGGCGGCATCCCCGCGAGGTATCACGAGTAGCTTCTCCGAACTGACTCGGACTCGGTTCCGTTGAGCAGGAGGCCAAGGACCCTCCGCTGATCGAGAACTTCGAGCACCGCTTCAACATCCTGCTTCGGAGTCACTCCGGCTCGAACGACCAGAACAACTCCATCGCTGAATTCGGAAACAGTCTTTGCATCGGGCAATCCAAGACATGCAGGTGTATCGAGAATGATCTGGTCGTACGACTCTCCGAGCTTCGCAATCGTCTCGGACATCGCATTCGAAGCTAGAAGTTCCGAAGGGTTTTCCGGTCGAGTACGAACGGGCAGAACGTCCATATTCAAGCTATCGACTTTTGAAATGGCGTCTCCGAGATCCGCGCTCCCATCCAGCACCTCGGCCAGACCGACCACGGGCTCGATCCCAAGGCTCGTATGGATCCTCGGCCGACGGAAATCACAATCCACCAAAAGCACCTTCCGACCGACGCTCATCGAGGTCACAATCGCAAGATTGATGGATGCCATACTCTTTCCTTCACCGGCATTCGCGCTCACCACTGCAACCGTCTT
The DNA here is from genome assembly GCA_014240165.1 of Myxococcales bacterium. GTDB lineage: Bacteria > Myxococcota_A > UBA9160 > UBA9160 > UBA4427 > JAZXM01. The sequence goes on from JAAZXM010000012.1 coordinate 23,170, forward strand.
GATGAGTTGTTGGCTCGCAAGGGAGTCAATGCGTCCGCGCAAGGTGCGAAATTGTTCGGCGGCTACGGAATCGGGTTGAAGCATCGCAATACGTCGTTTGTTGATTTCCCCTGCGGTCTCCTTGGCCGAAATCACCTTCTTCGAAAGAGACTTGGCTCGATCGAAGAGCCCATCCTTCTGCGTGGGCGCGGTCGCAGGAGTCGTGTCCCATTCCGCAGGCGCGAGGGGAGCCGGCTCACCGACAAGCTTTCGCCGACGTTGAGCCTCAGCCCGCTGAAGTGCTTCGTAATGCTTGGCCATACTAGCCCTTACCTTCCTACTGGCGGAAGAACCTGAGGAGACTTCTTGCCCCCCGCCATTTGCCTTCTGCGGAATGATCGATATTACCATGGCCGTCGGTCATGGTTGGACTCTCCGTCATGTCCAAATCGCTGGCTGCTTCCCTTATCATTTTCGCATCAATCGTCTTCTGGTCTCTTGCAAAACCCATCAACAATGCGCTGTCGCACAAAACGTTCACCAGTCGCGGCGTACCTCCAGAGATCCGATAGAGAGCCCGGAGCGCTCCGCGCTTGAAAATTCGCCCACCAGTGTGGCCCGCTCGACGAAGCCTGTCCTCGACATATTCCCTGGTCTCGTCTTCGTCGAATGGCCTCAGGTGATGGCTGAGCGCTATCCGCTGTCGAAGCTGCCGGAGTTCAGGCTTGCGAAGCATTTCCTTCAACTCAGGCTGACCAACGAGCATGATCTGGATCAGCTTCGAACGTGGCGTCTCCAAGTTCGACAGCAGCCGAATCTCCTCCAGCATTTCGATCGAGAGATTCTGCGCTTCATCGACAATCAACAAGGTCTTCTCATTCTTGCCAAGGCGCTCGATCAGGTATTCATTGAGTTGCAGAAGGTAATCTGCTTTGTGGTTTCTCCTCGGCTTGATGTCGAGTTCCTCGAAGAGAACGCGGAAGAAACCCAGGGGGGTCAGCCTCGGGTTGAAGATGAAAGCAGATTTGGTTGCCGAATCGAGTTGACCGAGCAGCGCGTGAAGCAGGGTCGTCTTGCCTGTACCCACCTCGCCGGTCAGCATTACGAAGCCCTTGCCGGCCTTCACGCCGTAGACGAGCGTCGCCAAACCTTCTCGATGAGCCTCACCCAAGAAAAGAAAACTCGGGTCCGGAGTCATCTCAAATGGCGGCTTTACCAATCCGTAATATTCAAAATACATACAACCCTCGGTAAGATATCGGAGGTCCTAACCCAAAAACCAAGAGCGATGGGACGCCCTTGCCTGCTCGTCGTCCTCTACCGGATCTTCTTCGACTTCGTCCGCGGTTGCGAATACCGCCACGTCGTTGACAACTATATAGGTCACAGCTCCACCGATCAGGCAGAAGACAGCGACTACCCCCGCTGCTAGAGCATCTCGAATAAAACGCCGTCGCCGAGCATCGAAATCCGCTTGAAGCATGATCGCCGGAATCGACGCAAGCACGGGCACGTTCGTCGCACTCTGGAGGCTGCGGGAATCACGGACCGACGTATCGAGCGTTTCCAATACAAGACCGACTGCCCCTCCCAGACCTACACCCATCACCAGGCCCAAGAAGAGAATCAAATACCGATTGGGCGAACTGGGCCTCGGAGCCGGGAAGGCTGATTCGAGAATTCGAAACTGCTCACCCAATTGCTTCCGCTCGAGGTCGGCCTGTACGCTTGCCTGCTGTCTGCGGGCGCTGAAATCCTGAAAAGAGACATTCAGGTGGCTGTACTCCCGAGCCAGTGCTTCCAGCCTCGCCGCCACTGCCGGAGTGGCGCTGATTCGTTCCCGGGCGGCTTCCGCTTGCTCGGTCAGACGTTCGATATCTCGTTTGGCGGCCGCAACTCGGAGCCCTGCACGCCGCTCCTCGGACTTTGCGTTCTGCTCCGCATAGGAGCCAACTTCATCCTCTTCCCCCTCACCCTCGTTCTCGATCCGTTCATCAATAAGAGCCAACTCCTGCTTCGCTTGGACCATGTCCGGGTGGCGGTCAGTAAAGCCCCTGGCTTTCATCATCGAGAGTTCTGCCTCGACTACCTTTCGGCGATAGGCAGGACTCGCCTGGTCATTTGCTCCCGTCAGGGCACCGGCGGTGAGTACCTGATTCTTCCAGAAAGATTCGTCGCTCTCGGCGAGATCAAGCGAGCGCTGAACCTCCCGCAGTTGGCCCACGGAAGTCTGGTAGGCCTCCTGGTTATCAGCCAATTCTTCAGGGAGGTGACCGGAGTTTTCGTCCTTGACCTCCTTGATCTCCTCTTCGACGGCCCCTAATTGCTGGCTCAATTGCGCGATCGAGTCCTGCATGAAGTCAAGACTCTGCTGCGAGACGTTTACCCGAGCATCGATATTGGCTTCGAGAAAATCGTTCGCAATACTCTGCGCCACGAGAGCCGCGGTCTGAGAGGATCTGGACCGGTAGGTGATCTTGAAGGAATTGAATTCGACCTCTCGCAACTTTCGCTGCTTTCCTTCAAGCGCACTCAGTACGGGTTGAACAGCCACGTCGCGACGCATGATATCGATGACTTCAGATCGCTGGAGCCGGGCAGATTCTTCCGGATAGAGATCAAATTCGTCGATCAAACGCGAAAGTCGAGGGCGGCTGAGGATCTCAGCCGTCATGATACCCAGACGCTCCTTCAGGTCGCTCTCTCGCACACCCGCGCTGACGAGTCCTTCGTTCACCGCTTGAGGTTCGACCAGGATCGTCGCGTACGACGAGTACTCGTTAGGGAGCCCCATCGCGATCCAATAGGCCGCGAGAAAAATCGCTCCCGCGACCATCGCCATCAGCTTGGCGCGGCGGCGCAGCGTTCCAATGATGTCGGGTATCTGGGGAGCCTGTTGACTATTCATCTTCTACTTCTGCTCTTTTTCTGTGAGCCCCTGAGGAACGCTTCCCCAGGAGTCGGGTTCTCTGTCCGAGCTCTGCTCAGAAGACATAGGGATCAAACTCGTAGTTCAAGGTAATCGCACCGGAAATATTATCTTGCTTCGGCTGAGATAGACCATTGACCAGGTTCTCGATCCAGCGCTGGTAGCGAAGACGCATGCTCAAGCGAACTCGATCATCCAAGCGGCGAGTCGCCTGCAAGGAGACCCAGACCTGGTCGAGCCGAAAATCTTGCGTGACAGGGATGATCAGTCCCGTGTTCCCGTCGATAAAAAGAACATTGTCGACCGTCGTCCGTCGACTCCAGCCCAACCCACTCGTCAGCCTCCAGAGTTCATCGGGACTGAGGTTCATCGAGAGAGAAACCGTGTCATTCACGGAGGTCCTGCTCGTTCCCGCCGACGGGTCCTCGTTCCTTCTGTAGCGCAAATGCCACTTCGCCTTCTTGAAATTCCTCTTGAGAGAGAGATCCATAAAGTACGTCGTATCCGTAGCGGATACCGGCTCCGGCAGGCCTTCGACCCGTCCCGGCAGGGTGCGGATTGTAGTGGGGCCACCCTCGAACTCGACCTTCAGAGTTCGCGAAATCTCGTAAGAGCCCAGCAAGTTGACGTTGACAATAGTCACCGATGAGCCTCCGGCTCTCGGCTGGGCTTCGAACATCCGATGTCGCGCCACCAGGCTGCCCCCAAGGCTGAACTTACTGTTCAACGCCCGCGTATAGGACGTTGTAAAGCCGACCGATTTATTTCCGATGTTGTTCGAATCGGGGTATGAATAGTCCTGAAAGTCAAAGCTCAGGCCGAGGTTCGACCGGGCATTCAGTCTCCGGGAATAGTTGAGCCCGGCCAATCCGCGTTCAGTACTGCCTGCGCTTGATGCCACAAAATCGGAAGATCCATCGGGGTTGACTTGGGAGATCGCTCGGATTGACCGGTATTCCGCAAAACCGGCACTCGCACCAAGGCGATCACGCGGAGTAAAATTGAAGCTGGCGGATCCATCCGCAGCTTGATCCAACCCGTTGACCCCGTCCGAACGAAAATAACCGGTGTAGGAGGGGCGGTAGGTCATGCTGTATCGACCTGTGCCTATATCGCCGAAATCTCCACTGATATTGGCCCTCGGTTGCAGCCGGTACGTCCCATCCCCCACCGGATCCGAGATGGACCCAAAGGCGTTAGTCTGCCCTTCGATCGCCTGATCGACGTCAAGATCGAACTGATGTCCGCTTGCAGAAGCAGCGGCAATCATGATCGCGCACCAGGGCACAAGGATGAGACGAAGTTGCACAAATTCTCTCTACTCGGGGATGACAATCGTGTCACCGGGTTCGACCAGAATATTGGACTCCGGCTCCTTGCCGGCGACGTAGGCCGAGTAATTGAAGCGGTAGGAGACCATACCTTCGGGCGTCGGACGAAGAACTCGAATATCCGATCGATTCGCCCAGGTATTAAATCCGCCCACCGCTGCGATCACTTCCAGGACTCGCATCTGCCGATTGAGCGGTAGCGTCCCTGCCCGCAAAACCCCGCCCACCACCGTAACCGTCTGACTATTGGCTTGAAGCACGATCACGGTGACACTGGGTGAGCTGATATACTCGGCAAGTTTTCCGCTGATGACTTCCTTGAGCTCCGCAGGGGTCAACCCTTCGGCCTGAATATCGTCAAGCAGGGGCACTGAAATTTTGCCATCGCTCCGCACTGGAACTTCAACACTCAGCTCCGGATTCTTCCAGACCGTGATCCGCAAGATATCGGGAATGCCAATCACGTAAGGAACCCGCAAGCCAAGCAGCTCATCCGGCGGCGGATCAGCGGCTGGACGAGCGCATGCTGTGCCCAACAGCGCCAAGGCGATGAGCCAACCGAACGCCACAAGCAAATTGCGCCGCATGGCCACTGCACTCTCCTGATTTACAGAAAGATCGCGCGAATCAATTCCCATCGCTTAATCCGTTCTCCTTCATCTTATAGAGCAGCGCCTTATAACTGATATGAAGGCGCTCGGCGGCCTCCTTGCGATTCCAACGCGTCTGGGCGAGCACCCTTTCGATCACCTTCTTTTCGGCGATACGCGCGGCCCGCTTCGAGATCGCCTTCAAATCGAATCCGTTGCCATCGGCAAGGTCCGAGCCCAGCGACCCGAGATCGAAACTTTCCTCTTCGGGGGGATGGGCAATGGAGCCAGCATCCCCTTGCCGCTGGATTTCCTTGAGAACCGCCTTCTCGTTCCCCAGAACCACCATGCGCTTGATCATGTTCTCGAGTTCGCGAACGTTCCCCGGCCAGCCATAACCCATCATGACGTTCATCGTTTCCGCAGAGAGTGGATGGGCGTCTTTCCGATACTGTTCGCGGTACATCTGGAGGAAGTGTTCGACCAGGAGAGGCACCGCGTCGATCCGGTCTCTCAATGGCGGAAGCGGAACCATGACAACGTTCAGGCGATAGTAGAGATCCTCGCGAAATTCCCCGCTACGAACAGCTTCTTCAAGGTTGCGATTCGTCGCCGCGATGATTCTCGTATCAACCTTGACATCGCTTTCGCCTCCCAGGCGCGAGAACTCACCGTCCTGCAGAACCTGAAGCAACTTGGCCTGAAGACCCGGAGCCATTTCGCTGATTTCGTCGAGGAAGATCGTGCCCCGATTGGCATACTCGAATTTCCCAAGCTTCCTCTTCTGAGCTCCAGTGAAAGCACCCTTTTCGAAGCCGAAGAGTTCGCTCTCGAGCAATTCAGAGGGGAGAGCTGCGCAGTTCACCTTGACAAAGGGACGCTCGCTGCGATTGCTCAGTTGGTAGAGAGCCCGGGCAACCAATTCCTTGCCCGTTCCGCTCTCACCCCGAATCAGAACAGTAATATCTGTATCCGCGACCTGCTCAATGGTTTCGCGCACTTCCTTCATCTTGGGGTTGTCGCCGCCAAGCAGGAGACTGTCGACCTCGCTTCGCACTCGGCCGCGGAGGTTCACGACCTCTTCCTTCAGGGCATGGTTTTCCAATGCCTTGCTGAAGGCGAGTTCGAGTTCCTCGACCTCGAAAGGCTTCCGGAGAAAATCCGAAGCGCCAAGCCTCATGGCCTCCACGATCATCCGAGCTTGTCCGTGGCCCGAAAGCATGATCACGGGCACCTGCGGCATCGCCTGCTTGAGCTTCCTCAGGGTTTCGAGGCCATCCATTCCCGGCAGCACGGCGTCGAGGGTGACAATATCCGGCTTGCTCTCCCCAAGACCCTCTACTGCGCTCTCGCCGTCGGGGGCGGAGAAGACCTCATAGCCCTGGCGTGAGGCGACCGTATGCAGGTATTCGCGAATACCCGGGTCATCATCGATGACCAAGACCCTGAAGCGATCAGTCATGGTGCACCTTCTCCTGGGAGAGCGAGCACCCGGCGACTCGCCGGTGACCGCCACGAATCGAATGCCCGCCTCGATTCCGATGCCTTCTTTTCATTGTGCTGTCTGACCCCATGATCCCGATCTCCATCCCGGGGAGTTTCTCTTCCCCTGCCTCTACCGCGCGTGGAGTTGCGTGGCCGCCCAACCCCTTTATCAGGGATCGCAGAACGCAAACGCCTCTCCAGACGATAGAGTCGATATGCAGGTGGAAAAGAGTTCCGATTTTGTGAACATTATCCCTACTTTGGAATGGCCTTTCCTAATTCGTCTGCAACTAGGCGAAACTTTTGCTCTTTTGCCCTGCAAATTGGTAGTGATTTTGCCCCATTTTGGAATATGGGTGGCTCGATCGCGGTGAAACTCGGCATCACGGCCCCTTTCTTCCGATATATGGTAAATCCCCCTCGGTCCGTCGAGGCGCCGGAGGATCGGTATGATCGGACCCTCAAGTGAAACCGGCAAACGTGCCGATTCAGCTACGGGCTACGCCCGAGACCCCTCTACCAGGACTTCACGTATTCACCGATGACCGCCGATGAAACCCACGCTTCTCCCCGCTCTCTCAATGCCCTCGTCGTGGCCGGAGCGCGTCCCAATTTCATCAAGATCGCTCCCCTCATGGAGGAACTGCGGGGTCGAGCCTCCTTTCATTCCCGGCTCGTTCACACCGGCCAGCACTATGACCGGGCGATGTCGGAAAACTTCTTTCGCGACCTGGGTATCCCCGAACCGGATATCAACCTCGGCGTCGGTTCGGGAAGCCACGGAGAGCAAACTGGCAGGGTTCTGATCCAGATGGAGGCGCTTCTCGAAGAACAGCGCCCGGATGTCCTGGTGGTGGTGGGGGATGTCAATTCGACCCTCGCCGCTTCCTTGGCCGCGGTCAAACTCCAGGTCCCCATCGCGCACGTCGAGGCGGGCCTGCGATCCGGCGACCGCACCATGCCCGAGGAAATCAACCGAATCCTGACGGACGCGATCTCCACCTGGCTTTTCACCACCGAAGCCGATGCCGACAAAAACCTTCTGCGCGAGGGCGTAGCGCCCGAGCGCATTCATCGCGTGGGAAACGTGATGATCGATACCTTGCTTCGAAATCTCGCGAGAGCCCGGAAGCTCAACACTCTTGAGGATCTCGGCCTCGAACCCGGCGGCTATGCACTGCTCACGCTGCACCGCCCGAGCAACGTCGAGAACAGCGAGAAACTCCAGGCCCTTTTTGCTGCACTCGAAGAGATCCACCGAGAGCTTCCCATCGTCTTTCCAGTCCACCCCCGAACCGCCGCAGCCATCGAGGCGCATCTCGGTGGCAGCCAGCCCGCTCTTCGCAATACGGAACCCCTCGACTACCTCGATTTCCTGCGCCTGATGGCGGACGCCAAGCTCGTCCTGACGGACTCGGGGGGAATACAGGAGGAAACCACTGCGTTGGGAGTCAATTGCCTTACACTCCGGGATAACACGGAGCGGCCGATTACTGTGACCGAAGGGACGAATACCATCGTGGGGAGCCATCCCGACGTGATTCTATCCGAGACCCGCAAGATCCTCGGAGGCGAAAGCAAAACGGGCCGGACTCCGGAACTCTGGGACGGCGCCGCCGCCCGCCGCATCGTCGATATCATCGAAAGAGATCTCCGGAGCGCCTTGTGAACCGATTCTCCGCATATTTTGGCGATGAGCCCTTCCTCCCCTCCCGGCGAGGCCTCACCTGGCAGACCGTTGCGGCCATCGCTCTCTTGACGATCACCTACATCCCCATTCTCGGGTCGATGATCCAACATTGGCGCATCGTCCCCGATTACTCCCACGGCTTTCTGATTGTCCCGCTCGCCTTGGTCTTCGCCTACGAGAAGAAATTCCATCTGAAGGCCGCACGCATTGAGGGAAGTTGGTGGGGGGTGGGGCTGCTCGCCATCGGGCTCGGGCTGCTTGCGCTCGGCCAACTCGGCAGCCTGCTCTCTCCGCTTCGCGCGGGATATGTCCTCAGCCTGATGGGATTTGTCTTGCTCTTCCTCGGACCCGAGGTATTCCGGCTCCTGCTCTTCCCCATGTGCTTTCTGCTCTTGATGGTGCCGCTGCCCCAATCTCTCGTGAACGTCGTCGCCTTTCCGCTTCAATTGATCGCCGCCAAATGGGCTGTTTCGGCGCTCCAAATGATCGGCGTTCCCGTCCTTCTCGAAGGAAATATCATTCACCTGGCCTCGGGAGACCTCTTCGTCGCCGAGGCGTGCAGTGGGCTCAGATCCCTGATGGCCCTCATGACCCTGGGCGTAGTCTTCGCCCATTTCTTCCGCCGCGAAAGCCTCGTCCAGCAACTCATTCTCATCGCGTCCACGGTTCCCATCGCGATCCTCGTCAATGCCCTGCGTGTCGCCGTGACCGGCTTTCTCGCCCATCAATATGGTCACCAGACCGCAGGTGGATTCATTCATGACTTCCAGGGCCTGATCACCTTCAGTCTCGCCTTCCTGCTCCTGCTCTTCGAATCCAGGCTACTCAGCCGCTTGCTGGATTCGCGAGCGCTGTCGGGGAATTACTGATGCTCAGGCTCGCTGTCGCAGTGGCGTTCATTCTTCTCAATGTCTACGTCTATCGCTATTTCGCAAGCGATGACTTCCTCCCGGAAAGAGAACTCTTCGTCGATTTCCCTTTGACCGTTGAACCCTGGCAATGCAACCACCTCCAGGAAATGTCCGACGATATCTTGCGTCGCTTGGGCGTAACTGACTACCTGCTCTGCGATTTCGTGAATCCGGAAAACAAGACAGTGGTCAACGTCTACGTCGGCTACCACCAGAGCCAGACTCGGGATACCGGCGGAAACGACAACCTGATTCACCCACCCGAACACTGCCTGCCGGGTTCGGGCTGGGACATCATCAAGAGTGATATCGTGCCTCTCGGCTTCGGCATCGATGGCGAAGCGAAGCGGGTGATCATCGCCAAGGGGAACCAACGCAACCTTGTGTATTTCTGGTACCAATCCCGCGGACGAATCATCGCGCGGAACCACGAAAAAGTGCTCTACATGTTCCTCGATCGAGCCACCTCTCGTCGAACCGATGGCTCGCTGGTTCGCTTCACGATCCCCGTGTTGCACGGCGATGAGGAGACCGCGGAAAAAACCTTCGAGTCCGTAGCCCAAAGCCTCGCCCCCCTATTACCGGAATACGTTCCAAATTAGGCGCGCTCGCCAGCGCCCGGGAAATTCAGCGTGCGGATTCTCTTTATCAGCCACTACTTCCCGCCCGAAGTAAACGCCCCGGCCAGCCGTACCCATGAGCATTGCCGGCGCTGGGCGGCGGAGGGAAACGAAGTCACGGTCATCACGGGCGTCCCGAACCACCCGGCGGGCGTGCTTTTCGAGGGCTATCGAAACGATTGGATCCAAGAAGAGAACGTCGACGGGATCAGGGTCATCAGAACCCGGATGTTCCTCGCGGCGAATGCCGGCTTTACCAAGCGAATCCTCAATTACGTTCTCTTCGGCTTGACCGCGACCTGGGCCTCGAGGCGAGTGCGGTCACCGGATCTCGTTGTCGCCACCACACCCCAATTCTTTTGCGGGCTGGCGGGTGCCGTCGTAGCCCGGCTCAAGCGTCGACCATTCATCCTCGAGGTGCGAGATCTGTGGCCCAAATCCATCGTTGAACTCGGACAACTCGAGCAAGGCTTGATCCTGAACCTCCTCGAAAAACTCGAGCAATGGCTCTATTCCAGTGCCGCAGGAATCGTGGTCAACACTCGGGCATTCATCGATCATATCGCCGCGTCGGGGTATTCCCGCGAAAAGATCGAGTTGATCTACAACGGCATCGACCCGGCGCAATTCCGGCCCCAGCCAGCCTCGGAAAACCTGCGGGATCAGTACGCGCTCGGCGAAGGCATTTCGGTTGCCTATATAGGAACCCTGGGGTTGGCTCACGCACTCGAGTGCTTCATCGAAGCGGCGGATCTCCTCAAAGGCCGCCCCGAATTCTCGTTTCTCCTGATCGGCGACGGCGCAGAGCGGCCAAAACTCGAATCGCTGATCCAGGATCGAGGTCTCAACAACGTCCGACTCCTCGGCCTGCAACCTCGCCCGACCATGCCCGCGTGGATCGCCAGTATCGACATCCTCCTGGTCAGCCTGCGTGATCTTCCCGTTTTCGAAACCGTGATCCCGTCCAAGATCTTCGAGTTTCTCGCCCAGGAGGGAAAAGTCATCGTCGCTGCCCGGGGCGAAATCCGGCGGATGACAGAGGAAGCCGGCGTCGCCTGGGGCATCGATCCGGAAAACCCCGAAGCCCTGGCTGAAGCCATCCAGGAGATCGTCGCAAAGCCCGGCGAAGCCGAGCGACGGGCAAAGGCCGGGCGCCTGTGGATCGAACGCGAGTTCGTACGCGATATGCTGGCGCTTCGAATGCTCAAATTCATGGAGAAAACCTTGCAGAGCGAGCAATCCTGATGCCCTCGTCTCTCCCGGGGCAGCCGAGATGAGTCGCGTGGGACTGGCGCGTGGACCGAACCACTACCGGGGCCTCGCGGCGCCCTGGCACCCGGGCTTCGAGCCCCCCGAATTGGCGGGCCGGCTGGGTTCTGCTGGTGCGGGCGCCGAAAATGGGGTTTTTCGCGCGGTCCGCAGCGCGCTCTTCGCCCTGGGGCTCGACGCGGAGCGCGCCGACAGCCCCGACTGGAACCCCCTCGGAAGCCTGGTTCAGGCCGGCGGCAGCGTCGTGCTGAAGCCCAATTTCATTCGCCATTGGAATCCGCGATCGGAGACGGATCCCGAAGCCAGCATAGAAAGCGTCATCACTCATGGCGCGATCCTGCGGGCGATGGCCGACTACGCGTTTCTTGCCGTGGGAAACTCAGGCCGGGTGATCGTTGCCGAAGCGGCCCAGCAGGATTGCAGCTTCGACGAGATCCGAAGCATTGCCGGCCTCGACGCCATGCAGCGCCATTTCCGTGATGCCCTCGGCGCCGAATTGGAGATCATCGATCTCCGCCGTGAATTCGTCATCTTCGAAAACGGTGTAATCGTTTCCAGGCAAAACCTTCCCGGCGATCCCCAGGGCTATCGCGAAGTCGATCTCGGTCGCCTGAGCTTCTTTGAGAACTCGGGCATCGACCCCAACCGCATGCGGGGCGCCGATTACGACCCCGCTCCGACTTCTGAGCATCATTCCAACGGGCGCAATGCCTACCTGCTCTCGGAAACCGTGCTTTCCAGTGATCTCATCGTCAACCTGCCCAAATTGAAGACACACAAGAAGACCGGCGTGACTCTGGCGCTCAAGAACATGGTCGGAATCAACGGGGACAAGAACTGGCTTCCCCATCATTGCCTGGGAAGCGAGTCCCAGGGTGGAGATGAATTCCCCGGCGGAGCCGTCATCGATCGCGCACGAAGCCGCTTGACCGAATGGGGCCGAGCTCTTCTTGGACGCGGTTTGGGAGGAAAACTCATCCAAGCCTACCGCCGATCCGAGAGCCAGCTTCGCGGTGATGATTTCATCCGCGCGGGCAACTGGCACGGCAACCGAACCACGTGGCGAATGTGTTGCGACCTGAACCGCTGCGTCTACTACAGCGACGCCCAGGGCCTCCACCTCGACGCTCCAGGGCCCGTCCGACCCGTTCTCACGCTCCTCGATGCCATCGTGGCCGGCGACATGAACGGCCCCCTGGCGACCCGGGACATGCCCCTGGGGGTAATCCTTGCGGCGCTGGACCCGGTGGCCCTGGATTTGGCCGCGGTACGCCTGATGGGCTTCGACGAGACCCGTATCCCAAAGATCCGTGAGGCCATGGCGAGCGCTGTCCTGCCTATCACAGAGGTTCGCAACGCCCGGGACGTCGAGATCGCCGAAGCCGAGGACGAGCCTGGGCAGGTCAGTGGATCGGTTCGCGTGTACGCTCTCGACGCGCTGGCTTCTCCGCGCCCCTTCGTTCCCCATCCAGGCTGGCTCAATCATATCGAGGGGAGCGCCGATAAGGATGTAGACGGAGTCTCGAAGCCGGAAGAGGTCACCGAGTGAAGCAGATCCTTCAGAGTGCCCGAAGCGGCGAGCTTGAACTCGCCGAAGTGCCTGCCCCAGCGGCCGGCCGGGGCCAGGTTCTCGTGCAGAACCACTTCTCCGTGGTTTCTCCCGGCACCGAGAAGATCGCGATGGAGTTCGCGAGAAAATCGCTTCTCGGCAAGGCGCGCAGCCGGCCCGACCTGGTTAACCAGGTCCTGCGAAAGGTTCGCCAGGAAGGCCCCTTGCCCACCTACCGCACGGTGGTCAACCGGCTCGATTCTCCTCAGCCCCTGGGTTATTCGTCCGCGGGTGTCGTGGTGAGCGTGGGAGAAGGGGTCAGCGAATTCGTTCCTGGCGACCGGGTCGCCTGCGCGGGCGCGGGCTACGCGAACCATGCCGAGTGGGTGGCCGTACCGGAGAACCTCGTAGCCAGGGTTCCCGAGGGCCTCGAACTCGATCGCGCCGCCTTCGCAACTCTCGGAGCCATTGCGCTCCAGGGCATTCGCGTCGCCGCGCCCGGGCTGGGCGAAATCGCAGTGGTCATCGGCCTGGGCCTGATCGGCCAGCTCGCGGTGCAGCTCCTCGTCGCCAACGGCTGCCGGGTCCTGGGCATCGATATCGACGAGCGACGCATCAAGCAGGCCCTTGAGCAGGGTGCCGAGTGGGGCTGTCGCCCGGACGCCCTTCCCCCGGGTTGGAAGGACAGCGTCACCGGGGGGTATGGCGCGGACTTTGCCCTGATTACAGCTTCCTCTGAAAATGCCTCACCGATCCAGCTCTCGGCGGATCTCTGTCGACCGAAAGGCCGCGTGGTTGTCGTCGGGGCGCTGCCGCTCGAACTCGATCGACGCACCTTCTACGAGAAGGAACTCGAACTCCGGCTCAGCATGTCCTACGGCCCCGGTCGCTATGACCGACAATACGAGGAATTGGGCCTGGACTACCCCCTCCCTTACGTGCGCTGGACGGAAAATCGAAACCTGCAAGCCGTGCTGGCTTTGGCTCAGCGCGAAGCCATTCATCTCGAACAGATCGACGCAGAAAGAGTGGACTTCGCCGAGGCCGAGACCGCGTACGCACAGCTGGCCCGGGGCGAAAGGCGAAGCCTGGCCGTCGTCTTCCGCTACGCCGCGTCGCCGAGCCCAAGCCGGACGCTCGATCTCGCCGCCCGTCCCGCGCGCGCTGCGAAGAACGATGTGGGCGTGGGCTTCCTGGGAGCGGGCAATTACGCCAAAGCCGTGCTCCTGCCCAATCTCTCCGGCAATTCCAAGCTGCGAAAGGCATCTCTTGTCACCGCGACGGGGCCTTCCGCCCAGCGAACCGCCGAGCGGTTCGGGTTCCAGCGCTGCAGCACCGACCCGGACGACGTAATCAACGCGGACGATATCGACCTTGTCTTCGTAGCCACCCGACACGATTTACACGCCCGCTGGGCCGCGGAAGCCCTGCGGGCTGGCAAGGCAGTCTGGCTGGAGAAACCCATGGGCCTGACTCCCGATCAGGTCGATGACGTCGCGGCCGCCGCCAGAGAGAGCGGAAACCTGCTGGCGGTGGGCTACAACCGACGTTTTTCCGCTCACGCCGCCGCTTTCCGCAATGCCTTCCAGAATCGATCGGCGCCGCTCAACATTCAATACGCGGTGGCCGCCGGAGCCACTCCCCGGGGTACGTGGATCACGGATCCCGTGGAGGGGGGCGGACGCATCCTGGGAGAAGTCTGTCATTTCGTTGACCTTTGCGGCTATATCATCGGCAAGCTTCCGGTGGAGGTTTTCGCCCAATCGATTTCCCGCGACCTCGAGCTCGATGACTCGATGACCGCGCTGATCCGCTACGCCGATGGATCGGTTGCCAATATCCAATACCTCGCCCAGGCGAGCGGCGACCTCCCCAAGGAAAGGTTCGAGGCATCGGCAAATGGCATCACTGCGATCTGCGAAAACTTCAAACAGACCCGGATCCTCGGCTCGAGCAATGCGGGCGGCGTCAAGAACGTGAATCAGGACAAGGGGCAGTCCGCCGCGATTCGGACTGTTCTGGATGCCATTCGGAGCGGTGGGCCAAGTCCCTTCACCTTGGCTGAACTCGTTGCCACATCGCGAACGACTTTCGCGATGCTCGAATCCATACGCGCCGGCACCACCGTATCCATCGAGAACAGTTGAAGCGTCGTCCAACTCCCACGCGAAGCACAATCCCGTCGACGGCACTTCAACCCCGCGCTAACCCTCTGGGGCGGCGTTTGATGTAATCCGCCAACCCCGGACCCTCCAGTCCGGACCTCTCCAATGGGGGCATAGACAGAATGTGCGGAATCGGGGGGGTGTTGCGGGCGGATGGCCAGCGCCCGGACGAAGCGGCCCTGTCCAGGATGTCTCTCGCCATGGCGAGCCGTGGCCCCGATGACCATGGGATGCTGATCGACGAAGGACTCGGTCTCGTCCACCGGCGACTGAGTATTCTCGACCTCAGTGATGCGGGGCGCTGCCCCATCGCGAACGAAGACGGAACGATCCACGCGGTGCACAATGGCGAGATCTACAACTTCGCCGAACTCCGGTCTGAATTGATCGAAGCGGGGCATCGATTCCGCTCCAATTGCGATAGCGAGGTCGTGGTTCACGGCTACGAAGAGTGGGGCAGCGGGCTCTTCTCGCGACTCGACGGAATGTTTGCCCTGGCGGTCTGGGACGCCCCCAGGCGCCGACTCTTGCTGGGCCGAGATCGCATCGGCGAAAAGCCTCTCTACCTCCTGCGGCGGTCCGGCCTGGTGGCCTTTGCTTCCTCACTGAATGCATTGCGCGAAATCGTGGATGGCGACCTCGAGGTCGAGATGTCCGCCATCGAATGCTTCCTATCCCACTCCTTCATCCCCCATCCCCACACGGTCTGGAAGGATGTAGAGAGTCTTCCCCCCGCGCATTTCGCCGTCATCGAGGGGGACTCGCAAACCCATATCGAACGTTATTGGAATTTTCCGAGCGGACTCCCTGAGCGAATGCCCTTGGAAGAGGCCGAAGAGGCCATCGAGGAGAGCTTGGAGCGAAGTGTCCGCGCGCGCCTTCTGGCCGACGTACCCGTTGGCGGTTTCCTGAGCGGCGGAGTCGACTCTTCGCTCATTATGGCGATCGCCGCACGCCATAAATCAAGTATCGACACCTTCTCCGTTGGCTTCGAAGAAGCAGAGTTCAGCGAGCTTCCCTATGCCCGTAAGGTGGCCGAGCATATCGGCTCGAACCACCATGAATTGGTCTTCCAGGCCGATTCGATCCTGGAAGTCCTGCCCGAACTCGTCTGGCAATATGGCCAGCCCTTCGGTGACTCGTCCTCGATCCCCACTCACCTGGTTTCGCGACTGGCCCGGCAAAACGTCAAGGTGTGTCTATCGGGGGATGGGGGCGACGAATCCTTCGCGGGCTACTGGCGGCCCGCTTCCCTCGCGTACGCGGCGCTCTTCGGGCGCGTAGTACCCGAAGCCCTACGCCGCTCCGCGATCCCAGGAATCGCCAACCTGATGAACATGCTCGGAGGCCGCGGGCTCTCGAGCCGACTGATTGCCATGAATCGCCTATCTCTGGCGGCTCCTGGCGCCGGGTATACGAACTCGGAGAGCTGGTTCGACCACCGCGAGGCCCTGCTGGGCAACGCCTTCCAAAGCACGGGCTCCGACCACGACGTCATTGCATGCCGGGCCGGTCGTCCGCTCTCGGGCCAGCGCGCCACGGTTCTGCAGCAGGCCCTCTATGATGACTTCCAGGTTCAGCTTGCCGACGACTATCTGGTGAAGGTGGACGTCGCCAGCATGGCTGCCTCTCTCGAGGTGCGCCCCCCCATGCTCGATCACACCTTCGTGGAGTCGGCGTGGAGACTCCCAGACAACTTCAAGCTGCATCGGGGCGACCGCAAGTGGATTCTCAAACGAGTGGCCGCCCGGCATGTCCCATCCGATGTGATCTACAGACCCAAGCAGGGTTTCGCCATGCCCATGAAGGTCTGGTGGCGCGGCCAACTGGCCCACCTGTTGCGAGAGTTGATGCGCGACAGTCGCTGCGTCGAGTTGGGCTGGCTGCGCGCCGCAAGCGTCGAACGCTGCATCGCCGAGCACCTCTCGGGAAGCGGACAACACGGGACGCGTCTCTGGCTGATTCTCTGGCTCGAACTCTGGGTGCGCATCGTCCTGGAAGGGTCCATGGGGCGAGACGAGTCGCTGGTTGGCTTCGCGGGAAATTCTTGAGCCCAAAGCCCTGACTTTTCGCTTCAGGGTATCCACCGGGCCTGGCGCAGTTTCGGAAATCCCGGCGAGAGTGCCGCATCATCCCCTGCTCAGCCTTCGCGGATCACCTGATCCAGCAGCGCGGCAAGCCGGTCGGCGGCTGCCTTCCAAGTGAAGGACTGTGCCCTGGCCCGGGAGCGCTGGGCCAGACTCTCCGCAAGGTCGGAATCACGGAGAACCCTTTCCATTTGCTCGGCGATATTCCCGACATCGAAGGGGTCGAAATAGAGCGCGGCGTCCCCGGCGATCTCGCGGAAAACGGGCATATCCGACGCCACCACGGGCAACTCCGCCGCCAGGGCTTCGAGCAGCGGGTGCCCGAAGGTTTCGAGATAGGAAGGAAAGACGAATAACCTCGCGTCCCGGTAATAGGCGCTGATCTCCTCGTAGGGAACCTCTCCGACCACACGAATTCGGGCGCCCAATTCGCCTGCGCGCTCGAGTGCTTCGCGAATATCGCCGAGATGTTTCGCATCCTGTTCGTCGCCCACGATGGTGAGCGGAGGAGGGTCGCTCATTCGTTTGCCCAATTCGCAATAGGCTTCGACGAGGCGGACGATGTTCTTGTAGCGATACACACTGCTCAGCGCGAGGATGCCAACATCACCCGTGCGCGGCACACCCTGAAGGGCTCGTGCCCAGT
Source organism: Myxococcales bacterium (assembly GCA_014240165.1). GTDB lineage: Bacteria > Myxococcota_A > UBA9160 > UBA9160 > UBA4427 > JAZXM01. Next base: position 40,421 of record JAAZXM010000012.1, read on the forward strand.
CCTCGAGGTTGACGCCGTGATGAATCACGGCTCGCCGATCAGGAGGGACTTTGGCCGCATCGCCCATCCATGCAGCCGAATCCTGGCTAACGAAAACCACCCGTGCCGCGCGCTTGGCTGTCGCCACGGCCAGGCGCCGAAGGACCCAGAGACGAAAAGTCTGGTAACGGCCCCAGCCCTGATCGAGCGGCGTAAACACATTGGCGTTGCGAAGGGAGAGCACCCCAGGGCACCGCGCCCCGAAAGGCACATACTCGGCCACTGAAAAATAAACATCGGCTTGCCACCGGCGGGCCACGCTTGCGGCTCGAAACGCGACGAAGCCGATTCTTCCCCAAAGGCCACTACTGGGAAGAACTCGGAACTCGACATTGGCGCGGGGAACAACGGCCCGGGCGGACGAAGCATCCCGGGTGAGCACCAGGAACTTCGCCTCGGGTGCGGCCGCCGCCAGAGCCGGGACCATATTTACCAGGTAGGTATAGCCCCCTCCCGAGGTGGCCATGGACGCATCCACCAGGATTCGCCGCCCGGCAAGCATCATCTGCGGCCCCGAAGATCAAACAATGAAAGCAACCTTCTCCCTGAAAAAATGGGGGCGAGCGCTTTCATCGACACCAGGCAGAGAATCCCTCAGCCCCCGAGTCTCTGGCCGGGGCCATTATAGGGCGAGCATTCAAACTGGGAAATCGATGCCTAAATCGGCTTCAGATTTCAGCGACGAGGTCACACTCCCGGATTTTGTGCAGGAGGGTCTTGTAGCTCACGCCCAGGAGGGAGGCCGCCCTCTTGCGGTTCCAATCCGTCATGCGCAGAGCGATGTCGATGGCTTCTCTTTCGACTTCCATCGCGGCACGGCGACTGACCTCGCGAAGAGGAATTTCACCCGCCGTGGCCTCCATCGTCTCAATCAGAGCCTCGAAACTGGCAGTCGAGTCACGCTGGCTCGATTGCCGCTCCACGAGCTCGGCCAAAACCGAATCCTCGCCCCCCATCACCACGATCCTCTTGACCATATTCTCGAGCTCACGAACATTGCCTGGGAAATCGTAGCTGGCAAAAGCACTCAGCATCGTCTTGGAGACGCTCCGAACGGGCCTTTCATATTTTGACCCATAGAGGTCGAGAAATTTTTCGACCAGCGCCTCCACCTCCTCCTTGCGTTCACGCAGCGGCGGAATCTGGATATTCACCACGTTCAAACGGAAGTAGAGATCCTCGCGAAACTCACCCTCGGCAACCATGTCGAGAAGCGGGCGATGAGTCGCGCAGACCACGCGCACATCCACGTTCACGTCCTTATTGCCCCCAAGCCGAGTAAAGCAACTTTCCTGGATGACCTGGAGTAGTTTCGCCTGCAAGCCAGGACTCATCTCCCCGATCTCATCCAAGAAGATCGTACCCTCAGTAGCCATCTCAAACTTGCCGAATTTTCGGACATAGGCCCCGGTGAAGGCGCCCTTCTCGTAACCGAAAAGCTCGCTCTCCAGGAGATCCTCGGGAAGCGCAGCGCAATTGACCTTGACGAAAGGCCCGTCTCCCCGGGTAGACATCCGGTGTACGGAGCGCGCAACGATTTCCTTACCGACTCCGCTCTCCCCCTGAATCAATACAGTGACATCCGTATCCGAAATCTGTTCGATCACGCCACGGATTTCTCCCATGGCAGCACTGTCCCATACGGACTCGTCGATTTCCTTGCTTGAAGTCACTGTGAATTCGTCGTTCACCGGAAGCGGAAGAAAATGGTTCAGAACCTGGTCGAGTTCTTCCTCCTCAAAGGGTTTGCTGATGAAATCGACCGCCCCCGCCTGCATTGCGCTCACGATCGTGGGAGCACGGCCCACCACGGAAATCATCGCGATCGACAAGCCGGGAATCAGCTCGCGCATCCGCCGCAAGGTCTCGATGCCACCCATTCCTGGCATCATGATGTCCAACAGAACGAGATCAGCCGAAACAGAACTCTCTTCCAGCATTGAAATCGCTTGTTCCCCGCTCTCGGCGCAGGTCACCGCATAACCCCGAACTTCGAGCAAATTCGTGAGGTAGCCCCGGATGCCCTCCGAGTCATCAACCACGAGTATCCGCGGCCGATTCTCGTAGCCCCCCTTCTTGCGACTATTCTCTTTCGCGTCCGAATCACCTTTCCGGTACTCAGCCATCTGACTTGGCTCCTTTCTCCGCGCCGATGTCTTCTGGAGACACCGGAAGCGTGAACGTAAATCGACTGCCACCCGCCGGTTCATCCTGAACCCAGAGGGTGCCCCCGTGGGCATCAACCACGCGTTTGCAAATCGCCAACCCGAGACCGAGACCCGACCCATGTGATTTCCCGGCGAGCCGCACATAGGGCTTGAATATTCGCTCGCGCTGTTTCTTCGCGATTCCAGGCCCCCGATCCGCGACGTAGAGCTGAACGAAATTGCCCTCGTGCTCAGCGGATTTCCTTGAGCCGATCACGATCTTCGCGCCCTTGGGACTGAATCGAATGGCGTTGTTGAGAAGGTTCACTAGAACCTGTCCCAAGCGTACGGAGTCGAACGCCGCAATCTTCGCCTCGGGGTCGACCTGAATCTCCGTGACCAATTTCTTGTCAAGCATCAGGGGGCGAAGCGAGTCACAAGCATCATCGATCGCCGTCTTCAGATCCTGCAATTCAATGTCGAGACGAAGATTGCCGTCTCTGTCACGAGAAACCTCCAGCAGACTGCCCACCAGAGCATTCAGCCGCCGACAACTTTTTTCTGACTCCTTCAGAAAATGCTTCTGGGCTGCATTGAGCGAACCCACATCCTTTGACAACAAGAGACGGTTGTAGCCTCCGATCACCGTAATCGGCGTCCGCAGGTCGTGACTCAAAACCGCAAAGAGTTCGTCCCGCTCCCGGTCCATACGGGCCAATTCGTCTCTCAAAAATTTCGCCTCGAGCTGTGCGTTCGTTAACGCCTCGGAGGTAGAGGGCGTGCCGTCTTCATCTCCGTCTACGACTTCGTTCGGTCCCGCCAGCCACAACTCACCCGAACGGACAGGAACGCAGTGCACCTCAAGGGGCCTCGAGTCTTCATCCGAGCCTCGAACAGCGCAGCAAACGCTGCCTCCGCCCGGGCTGGGAAAACCCGCCCCGGTATCCACCAGCCGATCGCAGATGAGTTGTCCCATCAGCTGCTCCGCAGAGGGGCAACCCAGAAGCGAGGCCATCCGCTCGGAGGCCCACCAGATGCGCCCTTCCCGGCAGAGGGCCAGCCCCTCGTCCACCACGTCCGCGATGGCCGCAATTTTTTCACCCGGCACCGCCTTCATTCCGCTCTGCTCTCCAACTGATCCACTTGCTCCTCGGCCCCGGTTTCGGCATGGGCAGGCGTGGTATCGTTCGACTCGGCGCCCATCCTGGGCCCGGCTCCCAGTTCTCTCTATCGCCCTTTCGAAGCGCGGACTTTAATGGGCTTCTTCTTTAGGGACGCATATTTGGCGGATTCCGAACTCGCAGACGTGGAGCGCAGGGTGGCCGAGCTTTCGGTCGAAATACGCCGGCACAATGCGCTCTATTACCAGCAGGATCAGCCGGAAATCGGCGACGCCGAATACGATGCGCTCCTGCGCGAACTCGCGGCTCTGGAGGCGGCGCACCCGGAGTTGCTTCGCCCCGACTCGCCCACCCAGCGCGTCGGTGCGCCCGTTCTCGCCACCGGGTTCAAAACCGCGCCCCACAGGACACCCATGCTGTCCCTGGACAACGCCATGGATGCGGATGAGTTGCGTGCCTTTGATCAACGCATCCGGCGGATGCTGGGCCGCGACGAAGAACTCGAATACGTGGGCGAACCCAAATTGGACGGTTCCGGCGTGGAATTGGTCTACCGAGAAGGCCGCTTTCACCAGGGTCTCACCCGTGGGGATGGGCGCATGGGCGAGGATGTCTCGGCCAACTTGCTCGAGATCCCTTCCATCCCCCGGCAGATCGAAACATCGGATTCAGCGCCGCCCGAGTTGGCATCGATTCGCGGCGAGGTGGTGCTCCCCCTGCCGGCCTTCCACCGCTTGAATGCGGGACGGCGAGAGCGAGAACTCGAGCCTTTCGCCAACCCGAGAAACGCCGCCGCCGGCTCCCTGAGGCAAATCCACGACATCGATCTCGAGCGCCTGCGCTCCCTGGAATTTCGCGCCTACGCGATGGCCGAGGGAAGGCCCGAGTCGCACACCACCCAATGGGAAGCCCTGGAGACCCTGCGCAGTTGGGGATTCGCCGTTTCACCTGAATCCCAGGTCTGTAGCGGCGTGGAGGGCGCTTCATCCTTTTACGCGCTGCTCATGGAGCGCCGAAGCGACCTCGACGTCGAGATCGATGGCGCGGTCCTCAAGGTCAATCTTCTTGACCTCCAGGAAGACCTGGGCAGCGTCGCCCGATCGCCCCGTTGGGCGATCGCGTACAAATTTCCTCCCGAACAAGCCACCACGCGCGTCGAGGGAATCGATGTCCAAGTCGGCCGTACGGGCGCCCTCACCCCGGTCGCCAAGCTGGAACCCGTGCGGGTGGGCGGCGTCACCGTCTCCAACGCCACCCTTCACAACCAGGACGAGATCGATCGCAAGGATATCCGCGTCGGCGACACCGTCGTGATTCAGCGCGCGGGAGACGTGATTCCCCAGATCGTGCGGATCGTCCTGGCCGACCGCGAGCAGCAACTCGAAGGCGGGTCGGTCTTCGAACGCTACCGGCTCCCCGAAGCCTGCCCGATCTGCGAAGGGACGACCATCCGCCTGGATGGCGAATCCGTCACCCGCTGCCCCAATCTCGATTGCCCGGCACAGCTCAAGAACAACCTCAGGCATCTCGCGGGTCGAGACGCCCTCGACGTCGACGGCTTGGGCGAGAAGCTCGTCGAACAACTCGTCGAAAGCGGACTCGTGAGCAGACTCTCGGATCTCTTCACCCTCCAGGCGGAAGCCCTCGAGGGCCTGGAGCGCATGGGTGCGAAATCAGCGGCCAACCTCGTTGCCAGTCTCGAAAAGGCCAAGAGCACCACCCTGCCCCGCGTCCTCATCGCCCTGGGAATCCCCCATGTAGGCGCCACGATGGCGGAAGTCCTGGCCCAACATTTCCTCGACCTGGAGCCCTTGATGAGTGCCAGCGCATCCGAGATCGAGAACATCGAGGGTGTCGGACCCACCATCGCCGAAAGCGTGGCCCGGTTCTTCGAGGATCGTGCGAACCGCGATGAACTCAAGCGCTTGGTCAGCTTGGGCGTGCAGTGGGCTCCCCCCGAACCCAGCGCACCCAATCCCGAAGGCAGCCTTGCGGGAAAATCCTTCGTATTGACCGGAACCCTGAGCGCGCCCAGGGGAGAGATCAAACAACGCATCGAGGCCGCCGGAGGAAAAGTCTTGGGGTCGCTCTCGAAGAAGACCGACTACCTGGTCGCGGGCGAGAAACCCGGCGGAAAACTTCAGAAGGCCAGAGATCTCGAAATCGAGATTCTCGGCGAAGAAGATCTCGAGGCGCTCATCTGAGCGAAAGCCCCAGACGTCAGCCCTCGCATTCGAAACGCCATGCGGTGGAGCCCACGTCATCGGCTTCGCCCACCAGACAAGCGCGCTCGACTTCATGGCCGAACTCCGGGTAGTAGGGCGTTCGCTCGACTCGCCACCGGGCGGCCGCCGGAAGAGCCACCCGCAGACACCGCCCATCGGCCAGGGAAATTCGGGCTTCGCCGCCGCCGTCGGCATCGGCTGAAAGACGGGGCTCGAGGCCCGGCGCCAGGGGAAGCGCGAAACGGGCGGGGCGGGGACGGCCCTCCAGAGCGTCGCGAATCTCCAGAACTCCGCCGCTCAGGAGAAAAGTCCGGCGGTGAAGCGTATCGGGCGTGGACCACGAAGCGCAGGTGGCCTCGAGTTGCGTCCCGCCCAGGAAGTCGACGAGTTCGACCCGGGGACGTCCGCCCACCCGGTGGGCGGCCCAGATCTCGGCCTGCTCTTCGCCCCCCACTTCGAGGGTCGCGTGGGAGCCGGTCGCCCGGGCAAGCCGGCGGCGCTCTCCGGGCAGGTAATCATGCACGCCGGTGTCGCACACCACGCGCTCGCCACCGCAAAGAAGTTCGAAGGCCAAGGCATCACAGTGGGCATGGCCCGGCTGATGGGCGGGCGCCGGACCGCCAATGGAGACGAGAAGCGAAAAGGGCCCGCCTTCCAAGCGCGCGAAGCCTCCCTCTTCGAGAAGTCCAGTATTCGCTGGAGGCCGAGCAGCGATTCCCACCGAGCGGCCATAGGCCAGCAATCGCTCCGGGCTGTGGGCAATCCCGTGGGCCGAATCCCCAAAGAGCGCGATCTCTCCATCCGGATGGCACCACACCAACAGCGCGCCGAGCGCCGCTCCCGCCGTCGCCTCGAGGGCTGTGACCAACCGGTCGGGAATGCGTCCCGGCCGCACCCGGGCCAGGTTCACCAGATCCAGCAGGTTCTCGAGCAGGAGCGCGTGGTACATGGGGCTCCGCTCCTCGTGCGCCCCGTCGGCCCCGAATTGCGCGGCCAACTCGTCCCCGAAGCGATCGGCGTGCCGGCGCCATCGGTCGGCGCGCGGCCCTTCGAAGAGCAGCCCCCCAAAGACCAACGCACTCAGGTTCGTCAGGAGATGGTTCGCGCGCAGCCTCGTTTCGAGGTTGCGATCCAGGCTATCCAACTGAAGCGCAAGGGAAGCCCGTATCTCCCGACTCTCATCGGGTGACGGGCTGAGAGCAGTGGGGGTCAAGAGGATTTTGCCCCAACTGAAGAGCCGAAGACTCGTGGGATGCGGATCCCAGCCGACACCCGCCTGGTGGTTCCTCACCCAATCCAGCATCAGGGCCAGGCGGCGACCGGATTCGAGATCGGGCGAGCGCAGGTGATCGCATTGGTGCAGGTGATAAGCCCAGAGCGGCCCTTCGCTCCCGTAGCCCCAGTCGACCCCCCGCGCAAAGTCCGCCCGGCGACCAATCAATTCCAATTGATCAGGGGAGAGCCAGCGGGCATGCCTGGGTGCCGGCAGAAAAGCTGCCGGCGCGTCCCCCGCTGAGAGTTCCGGAGCCTGCCCTCCGGCCGCGGGGGGCGGGCGAATGCCCCGGACGGCGTGGAGCACCTGGGCGGCGCCTTGACTGGGGCCGAGATGCCGGAGGGTGCGCAGCCAGCGGCCGAGATGAAGAGAGCGACTCAAAGCTCGGGCGCCTCCGGCTCTTCGTCCGCGCTCTCCCCCGCCGAGCCCGCCTCCCTGGCCGCCACCGCACGGGCGTAGAGTTCGCGTCGGGGCAGGGGCGAAAGCGGCGCCAGGAGCGCGGCGATCTCGCGAGGTCTGCGGCCTTCTCGAACCAGGGCCTCCATTCTTCGCTTCAACTCCGCCTCGTCCAGCAGGCTCTCGGCGGCTCGGTTCTCCGTGCCTTCCGCCCCCTCCACCACCAGGGTGATCTCGCCTCGGGCTCCTTCGGAAAAACCCTCGGCCAATTCGGCCAGGGAACCCCGAACGACTTCTTCATGGATTTTCGTCAACTCCCGGGCGAGGCAAGCCCGGCGCTCGGTACCGAAGACTTCAACGAGATCCTCCAGGGTCTCGGCAACCCGATGGGGCGCCTCGAAGATCACCAGGGTCTCATAACGGTCGCGATGGGACAGCAATGCCCGGCGCCGCCCGCCTCCGCGCCGAGGAAGAAAGCCTACGAAAGTAAAAGGGTGAACCCGCAGACCCGCCACCGAGAGCGCGGCCAGCAAGGCCGAAGGTCCCGGGACGGGTTCTACCCGATGCCCGGCGTCGACAGCAGCGGCCACCAGGCGCGCCCCGGGGTCGGACAAAAGCGGCGTTCCCGCGTCGGAGACCAGAGCGAGGGTTTCGCCTCTCCCCAACTGCTCCAGGGCTTCTCGGATACGCGCCTCTTCGTTGTTGCTGTGAAGCGAAACCGTACGCGCGGAAATCCCGTGGTGATCGAGGAGAATCCGGGTTCTCCGCGTGTCTTCGGCGTAGATCCGATCCGACTCGGCGAGCAGCCGCAAACCACGAAGGGTGATGTCTTCGAGGTTTCCAATCGGCGTCGCTACCACGTGGACCGTCCCCATGGGCTATCCTCGCACTTCATCCCGATGCGGTCCCGCGGAGATGACCGTGACCTCTCATCGACCCACCGGATCTGGCCAGAACTCCACGCCGCCCTCTCGAACCCAATCGCTCTCCGGAACTCGGCGCCCCGGGGCACCGGGTACACCCTCCCCCACGGACTTGGGAGCCGAAGGCGAGACCCGCGCGGCGCAGTACCTCGAAAGCAGAGGGTACCGCATCGTTGCGCGCAACGTCCGCGCCGGGGGGGTCGAACTCGATCTGGTGGCGCGGCGGGGGCGGATGGTGATCTTCGTTGAAGTCAAAACCCGCCGCACTCGACGCTTTGGGCCGCCGGAACTCGCGGTGGATCGTGCCAAGCGCCAGCGCCTGGTCGCCGGTGCACAGGCCTGGCTCTACGAAGAGCGCAGACACTTCGAGCGCGTGCGCTTCGACGTCATCGCCTGGCAGGTCTCAGCCGAGGCGCCCGGCAAGCCCGCCTGGGCGCTGCGTCATATCGAGAACGCCTTCGAGCACGGCGACTGAGGGCCAAATTTGCCGCCGATCTGGTGGAAGCCGATCCCGTCGCTAGGCTCTTCCCTCGCATCCGACAAAGGGAGCCCGCGAGTGCCCAAAGAAAAGGCGAGAACAGTCAGCAAGCCCTGGGGCCACGAGTTGATCTGGGCCGAAACGGACCGCTACGTGGGCAAGGTCATCACCATCGAGCCAGGCCAGCGGCTCTCGCTCCAATACCACAAGCGAAAGGATGAATCCCTGATCGTCATCAAGGGCACGCTGCGCCTTCACCTGGAAGACGAGACGGGGAAGATCGAAATCCACGATCTGGGTCCGGGAGAGTACAGCCGCGTTCCCGTGGGCCGACGTCACCGCTTCGAAGCCCTGGATGAAACCGTCGAATTGGTCGAAGTCTCTACGCCCGAACTCGATGACGTGGTGCGCCTCGAAGACGATTACGCGCGCGAAGGCACATCGGAACCCTGAGACCGATCCGCCTGGGCGGATACGTTATTTCTCTTCTTCGGTCTCTTCCGGGGCTGCCTCTTCTGCAGGAGCCTCTTCGGCAGGAGCCTCTTCCGCCGCAGCCTCCTCGGCGGGTGCCTCCTCGGGTGCCGGCGCTTCGGCCTCGACTTCGGCGCTGGCTTCCTCGGCGGGTTCGTCCGCGCTGGCCGCAGCCTTTTCGGCCGCCTGCTTCGCTTCCTCGGCTTCCTTAGCTTCCTTGGCTTCCTTGGCTTCCTTGGCCTTGGCTCGCTTGGCGTCGGCTTCGCCGAGCTTCTTCATTCGCTCGACCTTCTCCCGGGCCTTGGCGCGCTTGCGCGCCTTTCCGCGCAGGGCCTTGTCGCCCTGGGTCGAAGTCTCCTCCTCGGGAGCCGCCTCCACTTCGGGCACTTCCTCTTCTACGAGGTCACGCTGATCGACCTGGTCTGGGGAGAGCAGTTCTGAGAGATCGCGCACCTTGCTCTGAAGCCGGGCTTTCTTGCCCGAGAGGTCGCGCAGATAATAAAGGCGCGACTTGCGTACATAGCCGCGGCTCTTGATCTCCACCTTCGTGACAAGGGGAGACTGGATCGGGAAGATGCGCTCCACCCCGACACCGCTGGCCACCTTGCGCACGGTAAAGGTCTCACCGGGGCCGCCGCCCCGCCGGCGAATCACGAGTCCCTCGAAGACCTGGATCCTCTCTTTGTCGCCTTCTCTAACGCGCACGTGAACGCGAACCGCGTCGCCCACTCGAAACGGGGGCAGATCGCTCCGCTGGCTGTCGTTCTCGATGAAGTCCAGGCTTCTCATGTCTTGCTTTCCTCTCGGTCTCGCACTCTGGCTCTGTTTCGATACACCGATGCCGGTTTCCGGAAAAATTCCAGCCCCCTGCGGGCCAGGCACTTCGGATCCAGCACTCGCTCAGCTTTCGGTTTCATCGCTCCCACGCCGACCCAGCAAATCGGGTCGCCGCTCGCGGGTTCGCTGCAGCGCCTCGGCCCGGCGCCAACGCGCGATCGCTTCGTGATCTCCCGAGCGAAGAACCTCAGGCACACGCCGACCTCGGTAATCGGGCGGCCGAGTATACTGCGGTCCCTCCAGAAGATCTCCCCCAAAGGACTCGATCTGAGCGGATTCGGGGTTCCCCAGCACGCCGGGAACCAGGCGAACCAGCCCCTCGATCACCGCCATGGCGGGGATTTCACCGCCCGAGAGCACGTAATCGCCCAGCGAAATTTCCTCGTCCACGGCCAGGTCCAGTACGCGTTGGTCGATCCCCTCGTACCGGCCGCAGACCAGCAGCAAGCTGCGCTCGGCCCCCAAGCGCTCCAGGCCAGCCTGATCCAGCCGCCGACCCTGGGGAGACAGCGCGACCACTCGGCAGGCCCGGTCGGGGCCCAGGGGGCCCGCCAGGGCCTCGATGGCGGGAATCAGCGGTTCCGGGGTCATCACCATACCGGGACCTCCCCCGTAGGGAGTGTCATCGACACTGCGGTGCCGGTCCTGGGCCCACCCGCGCAGGTCGTGCACCTCCACGGTCGCCAGGCCCTTGGCCCGGGCCTGGCCCACGAAGGCGGTGTCGAGGAAAGTCTCGAAGAGCTGGGGGAACACCGTCAGGACCTGGATTTCCAGGGTCATCGGCCCTCATCCTCGTCCAACAGGCCGGGAATCGGGTCGATCACGATGCGTCCCTCGGATCGATCCACCCGCTTCATGATTTCGCGGACCGTGGGCACCAGAACCTGGCCCCGCTCGCCCATCACCACCAGGACGTCGTGGCCCCCGGTATTCCACAATTCCCGGACCGAACCCACGCGTTCGCCCGCTTCTGTTTCCACCGTGCAGCCGATCAATTCGTGCCAGTAGAACTCATCTTCGTCCAGGGGTTCGAGGACTTGGGAGTCCACCAGAACCAGCGATCCGCGCAGAGCTTCGGCGGCGTTGCGATCGTCCACCCCCTCCAGGCTCAGCCGAACTTCCCCGCCTCGGCCCTGGCCTCCGCCCCGCACCGCGTAACGCACGGCGGCGCTGTCATCCCGGCGCTCCCCGAGAAAGACGAACGGGCAGCGCAGAAGGTTCTCCGGACCGTCGCCGAAAAAACGAACCCGAACTTCGCCGGCGAGCGCGTGGGCACCCACGACCCGGCCCAATTCGACGCGTACGGAGTCAGCCAAGGAAGGATCCCGCCTCACACTCGCCGATTGCACTTGGGTGCAACCCACTCGGTGCATCCGGCTTGGGGCAAGCAGTCATGAGGGACAGCGAATACGGAAAAACGAGTCGGCCGGGTCCGAAGCGGAAAGGCTTCAGTCGACGATATCGAGCTGCAATTCCGAGCACCCCGGTGTCCTGGCCAGGACTGCCCGCATCGCCTTGGCGACGCGTCCCTGGCGACCAATGATCCGGCCGCGGTCGTCGGCGTTGGCCTCGAGTTCGAGGACGCCCCCCTCGGCCTGGACAACATTGATTTCGTCGGGGTTGGAGACAAGCGCGCTCGCGATGAAGCTGACCAACTCCGCCCCTCGGTCCTCGGCGCTGGCCATTACGAGGCCTCCGCAGCGGCCAAGCCCCTGCGACGGGCGCGACCCACGAGGGTGCGGACCGTATCACTCATCTGCGCGCCCTTGGCGAGCCAGGCCTCGATCCCCTCGATGTTGAGTTTCAGTTCTTCCGGATTGGGCTTGGGATCGTAGGTCCCCAGAAACTCCAACGGGCGACCATCGCGCTGCTTGCGTTCGTCGATGGCGGTCACGCGGTAGAAGGGGCGCTTCTTCGAGCCCGCCCGAGTCAGGCGAATCTTCACCATGAGCGGAAAATCCTCTTTGGGTTCATAAGGTTGGGGGACCCTTCGTTTCTGGGTCCCAAACGCGAGGGCCGCCGAGCCTAGAAGATCGCTCCGCTGGGGTCAACGGCTGGGCGCGAGGCCCAGGCGAACGCGATCCTTGCGCTCGAAACAGTCCAAACAGGCGTATTGAACCGCGTGGGGAGTCACCAGTCGCTCGTAGTCCGCGTCCAAGGCCACCCGGCGCACACTCGGCACCCGGAGTTGGCAGAAATCGCACTCCAAGCCCGCTTCGGGTGGACTGGCGACTGTCGATGCTTCGCTTTGATCCACGCCCCGATCCTCCAACTGGCCCACCCCCGGGTCAGCGCGGTTCACTGTAGCCGACCCGGAAGCGAAGGTCTTCCGGCGCGTCCTCTCCGAGCGCTTCCCGAAGCGCCTCGAGCAGGTGCGTGCGCCGCATTTGCAGGTGCTGGCACCAGACACTGGTGTCCACGCGCACCTCCAGAACTCCGCCGCGGAGCCCATCGGGCCAGGAATGGCGCGCCCCTTCCGGGCCCACCGCCTCGGCCCAGTACTCGCCCACCCGGGCCGCCCGGGCCACTTCGGGCAAACCGAGATCCTCGAGCACCGATCCCACCAACCCTCGCACCGGACGAAGCTGGGATTTTCGCCGCCCGGAAGTGCGGCTCACGCGCTCGCCTCGTGCAGCCGGAAAACCATGCCGGTGGGGATCTTCGGGTAAAAGAAGGTCGACTTCTGGGGCATCCGCTCCCCGACCCCGGTCACCCGGAAAACATCATCCGCGCTCACTGGATTCAGATAGAGCGCCACGCTCCCCGCCCCTTCGCGCACGTCCCGGGCAGCGCGTTCGGCGCTCTTGGGAAAGCCCACTGCGCCGTCGCGAATGTCTTCGGGAGAGAGCCCGAACACCGCGCCGATCACGTCGCGCTCGAGAACGCGCACCATCAGGTCGTCGCCCAGGGGCGTATCCCGAGTCAGCACGTGGAGAAAACCATCTCCAGCATCGGCCACGAACGCCGGCCGGCCGGTCAACTTCGCCAGGGTTTCGCTGGCCAGGGCGGAGACGGCGTCGCTGCCGCCTGTTGCGGGTAGAGAAGCGCAGGTCCATCCCGGGAGCGCCCGGGCCCAACCTTCGGCGTCCGGGGCCGTGCCCCGGCGAACCACGCGATGAATGGGAAGGAGTAAGCTGCCCGGCGCATAGGCATTGGCGAAATACGCCAGGGTGGAATCGAAGGGAGCCTCGCCCTGCCCCGATCCCCCCGCCTCGCGCTGCTCGCGTCGGTACGCCAGGGCGGTCTCGTAACGGTGGTGCCCGTCCGCAATCACGCTCGAGCGACCCGCCATGAAGCCCTGCACCGCGGCGATGGCTTTGGCGTCCGTCAGGGGAGCAAGCGCGTAGTCGACGCCCGCATCGTCGCGCGCCCGGGCCACCTGCTCGGGAGACCCATTGAAGGCCGATTCGAGGGTGGCGCCCAGGTCATCCTCCCGATCCTCGTAGAGGAGAAAGACGCTCGAGAGGTTGGCCCGGGCCGCGCGCAGGAGTTTCAAGCGATCCGCCTTGGGGCCGGCCAAGGTCCTCTCATGGGGCAAAACCACGCCCTGATCGTATTCTTCGAGCCCGAGTTCGGCGTAAAAACCCACTCGCTCGAGGGTGTGGCCATCCGGCGCGGTGAAGCGCTGCTTGAGCACGTAATAGGCCGGCACGGGTTCCCGGATCAAGACCCCGCTCTCCTGCCAGGCCCCAAGCGTCTCGGCGATCTCGGAATAATCGGTCGCCGCTTCCTCGCTGGCGTCGCGGGTGAGTTCGAAACGAATCGCGTTGTGGGGATCCCGATCGAAGAAGAGGCTTCGCTCATCCGCGGCGATTACGTCGTAGGGCGGCACGATCACCTTGGAGAGGTCCACCTTGCCGGTGTCGTAGCGGAGGGCTGAAAAGGGGCGAACAACGGTCATCGACGGGCATCTCCCAAAGAGGACGTCTTGGAAGACGCCCCGGATATAATTTCCCCGGTCTCCATGAATGGCTGCATTGTGGCCGCATCGATCCCGCCTTCCCGGAGAATCCGGGGCGATGCGCCGGTCAGGTCAAGGACGGTGGACGGCTCTCCGGGCGGGAACACTCGACCCTCGGCGGAGAGAAGGTAGGGGCCCTGGGGCTCCCTGGCACAGAGGGCCCGGGCTTCTTCTTCGTTTTGTGCCGGCGCCTCCCCGCTCCGGTTGCAACTGGTGGCGGTGAGCGGTCCCAGGCCGGCGCTCTCCGCCGCGCGGACAAACTCCGCCGCCACGGGGTGTGAACTGCAGCGGACACCCACGCCGCCATCCCGCCCGGCAATGCCCGGTGCGAAGGCCGAGCGACAGGGCAGGACAAGGGTCAACGGGCCGGGCCAGAAGCGTTCGATCAGACGCCGTGCCCGAGGGTCGGGATCGAAACCCATCTCGAGCAGCGCCCCGAGGCCCGAGACCAGAACCGAAATCGGCTGTTTTTCCGCCCGGCCTTTCCAGCTTCCCAGCGCCGCTACGGCGGCTTCATTGCGCGCCGAGGCAGCGAGGCCCCAAACCGTCTCGGTGGGAAAAGCGACAAACCCGCCGTCGGCGAGGATTTCCGTCGCCCGGCGCATGCTCGCGGCGGGGGAACCCGGGGGCTGGGGCCCGGGAGATCCGGGCGAGGAGGCTGTCGTGTGGGCTGGAGTCATCTGGGTTGAATCAATCGGGTGGCAGCGCGCTCGGCTGGCGGGCTGCCGCCATGCGCCTTTGCAAAGGCCCTCGGCCAAGCCGAGCACCTGGGCCTGGAATCAGTCGCGGCCAAGCGCCCGGGATGCGATATCCGTCCGTTTGTGGGCGCCCTCGAATTCGATCGCCTCGGCGGCCGCGTAGGCGCGGGCGCGCGCCGCCTCCACGGTTTCTCCCCGAGCCGTCACCCCCAGCACTCGGCCGCCTCCGGTTTCGAAGCCCCCCGAAGCGCCGCGGCGGGTCCCCGCGTGGAAGACCACAACATCGGCATGGGCCTCGGCTTCTGTGAGCCCCGCGATCGGGCAGCCCGTCGGATAGCTCCGCGGGTAGCCGCCCGAAGCCAACACGACGCAAACCGCCGCTTCCCCCCAGCCTATGGCCATGTCCGTATCGAGCCGGCCGCCGGCCGCATCGGCGAGCAACTCGGCCAGATCGGCTTCCATCCGCATCATCAGGGGCTGCGTCTCCGGGTCGCCGAAACGCACGTTGAATTCGATCACGTGGGGATCGCCCGCGGCGTCCACCATCAGGCCAACGAAGAGCACGCCCACAAAGGGATGACCGTCCTCGGCCATTCCCCGGATCGTGGGACGCACCACGCGCTCGAGAATCTTCTCTTCCACGGCGGCGTCCACCACAGGCGCCGGCGAGTAGGCCCCCATACCGCCCGTATTCTCGCCGCGGTCGCCGTCGAGCAAGCGCTTATGATCCTGGGCCGCCGCCAGGGTGACGAATCTCTCGCCATCGCTGATGGCGTAATACGAGGCCTCTTCACCCTCGAGCCAATCCTCCACCACAACCCGGCTGCCCGCTTCGCCGAAGCGGCGATCCTCCATGATCTCGTGGAGCGCGCGTTCGGCTTCGGCAGGGGATTCGCACATGCTCACGCCCTTGCCCGCCGCCAGACCATCCGCCTTGACGACACAGCGTCCGCCTTCGGCCCGGGTGTAGTCCAGGGCCGCTTGCAGGTCATCGAAAGCGCGGTGCTTGGCCGTGGGAATACCGTGCCGCTCCATGAACGCCTTGGCGAAGGCCTTGCTTCCTTCGAGACGAGCTGCCGCCGCCGAAGGGCCGAACGTGGCGATGCCTTCGGCGCGCAGACGATCGGCCAGCCCCGCAGCCAGCGGATCCTCGGGCCCCACGACGACCAGATCGACCGCGCTTTCTCGGGCCAGTTTCACGACCGAGTCCAAATCCGCAGCCGCGACCTCGGGATGGCATTCGGCCAAGCCCTCCATGGCCGCGCTTCCCGGCGCAGCGAGCAGCGCCTCAACCCGGGGGCTTTGGCTCAGCTTCCAGGTCAACGCGTGTTCGCGCCCCCCGCCTCCCACCACCAGGATTCTCAAACCGTGCTCCCCTTCCGCCCACACCCACTCGGCGCGATTCTGGGAGCCGGGTTCAACAAAGCCATCCCCAATTCGCCCTCAATGCCTGAAGTGCCGAGTGCCGGTGAAGATCATCGGGATCCCCAATCGGTCGGCGGCCTCGATCACCTGATCGTCGCGGTTCGAACCCCCGGGCTGAATCACGGCGCGAGCGCCGGCTTCCACCGCGGTCTCGAGGCCATCGGGAAAGGGAAAGAAAGCATCGCTGGCCAGCACGGCACCTTCCAGGGAAAGGCCCACCCTCGCCGCCTTGGCCACGGCGTTGTGCACCGCGTCGACCCGGGAGGTCGCCCCACCGCCCACGCCCAGGGTACGGTCGTCGCCGGCGAAGACGATCGCGTTGCTCTTGACGTGCTTCACCACCCGCCAGGCGAAATCCAGGGCCACCCGCTGCGATTCGCTCGGCTGGGCCTTGGTGACCACCTTCGCGTCTTCGATCTTCTCCAGCGACGAATCCGCTTGCTGAAGAAGCACGCCTCCATATACCCGGCGCCATTCGTGTTCGGCGCGGTTCATCCGCGCCGCATCGAAAGTCAGCACCCGGCGATTCTTCTTCTGGCGCAGAAGTTCCAGCGCATCGGCATCGAAGCCCGGAGCCACCAGAACCTCGGTAAAAATCTGGTCGACCTCCTCGGCGAGCGCGAGATCGAAGGGGCGGTTGCTCACGATGATGCCACCGAAGGGCGAATCCGGATCGGTTTCGAAAGCCCGGCGATAGGCGTCCAGCGGCGATTCGGCAGCGCCCACGCCGCAGGGCGTGTTGTGCTTGAGGATCCCCACGGTGGTGCGGGCCTCATCATCGAAGTCGAGGATCATCGCCAGGGCAGCCTGCACGTCGATCAGGTTGTTGTACGAAAGTTCCTTGCCATGAAGCTGCTCCACCGCATCCATGAAGCCGCCGTAGAGCGCCGCTGATTGATGGGGGTTCTCGCCGTAGCGAAGATCGGCCTCCTTGGGAAAAGCCGCGATGAAGGCGGGCGGAAGCACGTCTTCGGCGTCATCCCGCTGGGCCTCGCCGAGCCATTGCTGAATTGCGGCGTCGTAGCGAGCTGTCATCCGAAAGGCCTGGAGGGCGAGTCGGCGCCGGGTCGACTCCGAGAGCCCCCCCACTTCCTTCAACTCGGCCAGCACCGCCGGGTAATCCGAGGGATCCGATAGGACCCCCACGTAGGCGTGGTTCTTCGCTGCGGACCGGACCATGGACGGGCCGCCAATATCGATCTTCTCGATGGCGTCGGCGTATTCGACGCCGGGCTGAGCCACGGTTTCCTCGAAGGGATAGAGGTTGACGACCACCAGGTCGATGACCCCGATGCCATTGGCTTCGAGATCACTGCGGTCCTCGGCCAGGTCTCTCCGCGCCAGAATCCCCCCGTGCACCTTGGGGTGGAGCGTCTTGACCCGGCCACCGAGCATCTCGGGGCTCTGGGTGAGGTCCGAAACGTCCGCGACCTCCAGACCGGCCTCGCGTAGGGCCTTGGCCGTACCGCCGGACGCCACCAGTTCGACGCCCAGTTCAGCCAGACCACGCCCCAGATCGACCAATCCGGTTTTGTCCGACACCGAGAGCAGCGCGCGCGCCACCGGGCGCGGCGAATCCGTGGGGGGCATGGGATCCTCCTGGGGAGTTCATGTGGGGTGCGGCGAGGGGGTCGCCCGTTGTGTACCTGCGCGCCGCACCGAAGTCAATCGACGAACCCCGGTCGTTTCAGGCCCCCTCGAGGGGCACGCGCGGGAGGCGGTCCCCCACGCGAATCAGCAGCTCGTAGGCAAGGGTTCCCGCGGCCTCGGCTTGCTCCTCCACGGCGATGCCCGCCCCGCCTTCGGGGGACGCGCCAAAGAAGGAAGCCGGGTCGCCCACCGCCAAGCGGACCTCGGGATCATCCACCGCCACGGTGACAGAATCCATCGAAACCCGTCCCACCAGGGGGCGCCGGGCTCCCGCTAGCCAGACCTCCCCCCGATTCGAGAGCGAGCGCAGAACGCCGTCCGCGTAGCCGATGGAAAGGGTCGCGATTCGGGTCGGGCGATCGGCCCGCCAGGTCGAGCCGTATCCCACCGCCTCGCCGGGGCTCAGGCTGCGCAAGGCGGCCACCCGGGTTCGAACGCTCATGACCGGGCGCAGGCGCCGGTCCGGATCTTCGTGGAGCGCCGTGCGAGCCCCGTAGAGCATCAACCCGGGGCGCACCGCAGTCGCCTCGGGCAGCGCGCCCAGCAGCCCGGGCCCAGCCCACAAAGCCGACGAGTTGGCCGCGTGAATCAGGCCCGGCGACACCCCCCGCGCCTCGAGGGCCTCCAGGAACTGGCGGAAGAGTTGAAGCTGCTCGAGGGCGCTCGCGACGTCCGGACTATCCGCCGAAGCGAAATGGGTATAGGTCCCGTCGAGTTCCAGTTGCGGATCGGCGGCGATGGCCTCGGCCAATTCGAGCGCACCGCCCGAATCGCTCCCCATTCGGCGCATACCGGTGTCCAATTCAAGGTGAACGGGCAGCGCTCCGTCGGCCCTCGCTGCCGCCGCCTCTCGCGCCCAGCCCAGACCCTCGGGGTTATGAATCGCTGGGGTCAAGCCGTACTCTCCCGCCAACCGCGCTTCCCCGGCGTCTCCCAGGCCTCCGAGCACGAGAATCTGAGCCTCGGACCCGGCCTCGCGCAGGCCACAACCCTCCGCCGGGGTCATCACGGCGAGCCGCCGGCACCCCGCGGACTCCAGGCAGCGGGCCACGTCGGCGGCCCCGTGCCCGTAGGCATCCGCCTTGACCACCGAGATCACGTCCCGCCCGTCCGCGAGCTCGCGTGCCAGGTCGTAGTTGGCGCGAAGCGCGGACAGATCGATGATCGCCCGGTTGGCCGTTTCGCTCACGAATCCCTCCCCCGCTCAGGTTCCCGCCGCCCGGGCAGCGTAACAGCGGCACCGCATCCACGCCTCCGGTACTCTTGCGCGCGTCTCGATTGCCATCCGACTTCACTCCAGAGCCCGAGCCCATCATGCCCGCCGAGCACACCCCCCTAGAACACGCCGTGTTCGTCAACGGTGACGTCACCCGAATCGCACCGGGCTGTACGGTGGACGGGCTTCTGGAAACCCTCGGGCTGATGGGCAAGCGGGTGGCCGTGGCCGTCAATCGCGACGTGGTTCCGCGTTCCCGCTATGGGGCAGTGACCCTGGCGGACGATGATCACGTGGAAATTCTCGAGGCTGTAGGAGGAGGTTGATCCATGTCTGAACAGGACACACCGGAAAGCTGGCGAATCGGCGACCACGAGTTTCGGTCGCGGCTGATCATCGGCAGCGGAAAATACGAATCTTTCGAACAGAACCTCGAGTGCGCCGAGGTGTCGGGGGCCGAAATGGTCACCGTGGCGCTGCGCCGAGTGAATTTCGATGCCGCGAAGGGGCCGCGCCTGCTGGACGTGATCTCTCCCGAACGCTTCACGATCCTGCCCAATACAGCGGGCTGCTACACCGCTGAAGACGCCATCACCACCGCGCGCATGGGCAGGGAATTGCTCGAAACAGACCTCGTCAAACTCGAAGTGATCGGTGACGAGCGCACCCTGTTCCCGGACGTTCCCGCCACCCTGGAAGCCGCCCGGGTTCTGATCGATGACGGCTTCACGGTGCTCCCCTATATCACGGACGACCCCGTGGCCTGCCAACGATTGGCCGCCCTGGGTTGCCCGGCGGTGATGCCCCTGGCCGCACCCATCGGTTCGGGGATGGGCATTCGCAACCCCGCCAACCTCCGCATCATTCTCGAAACCGTCGAGGTTCCGGTGATCGTCGATGCGGGGGTTGGAACCGCAAGCGACGCCGCCGTCGCCCTTGAACTCGGCGCCACGGCGCTGCTGATGAATACCGCCATCGCCCACGCCAAGGAACCGGTCAAGATGGCCCGGGCCATGCGCCTGGCCGTGGACGCGGGCCGCCTGGCCTACGAATCCGGCCGCATGCCCCAGCGCCTCTACGCCTCGGCGTCGAGTCCGCTCGATGGCATCGCGAACTACTGAAGCCGGTGCACCCGGGAGAACCGGCCTGACCGCACTATCCAATCCCCATTCTGACGCGGGGCCGGCGCGTCCCGTGCTTTGCCTGGTGGTGGATCGGGCCACGGCCCGGGGAGCCTTGGACGAGATCGTCGCTGCGGCCTGCGCGGCGGGGGTGGACTGGGTTCAACTCCGCGAGCGCGAACTCGAGGGCAAGGCCTGGCTCGATTGGGCGGAGACTCTCGCGGGAGCCGCCCGCCGGGCCGCTCCCGCCGTTCGTATCGTGGTCAATCGCCGGGTCGACATGGCCCTGGCGATGGAAGCCGACGGCGTCCACCTGGGCTTCGACGCGGTGGCCCCCGCAGAAGCCCGTGCCCTGCTGGCCGAGCACGCCCTGGTGGGCGTCTCCACCCATGACCCGGCAGAGGTGAAAGCACTCGAAGTGGGCGCCGCGGATTACGTGCACCTCGCCCCGATTTACGACCCCTTCTCCAAGCCCCCGAACCGACCCGCGCTGGGCCTCGAGGCCCTCGACCAGGCCGCCCGCCATGGGCTCCCGGTCCTGGCCCAGGGAGGTATCGACTCCGAGCGCAGCCGGGCGGCGATGGCGGCCGGAGCGGCGGGGGTGGCGGTGACCGGGGAGATCCTGCTGGCCGACGAACCAGGCGCCGCGGCGGCGGCGCTACGCGCCGCCCTGGACGGCACGAACTGAGGCCGAGAGAAGCCGGTCAGGCGGATCTCGCCTCGAGCCACGCGCCGCGCGAGGGCAGCGCCGTCAAACTCTCCGGGCGACGCCCAAAGCGCGCGTGGAAACCTTCGGAAATCTGCGCCTGGACGCTCTCCAAATGATCCGGGAGAACCAGGTGAAGGGTGAAACCGCCCAGGCCTGCCCCGGTCAGGCGTGAACCCACGACGCCTTCACACTCGGGACCCGCAGCGCAGAGCCAATCGATTTCGGGCGTGGAAACCGCGTAGTCTTCGCGCAAGCTGGCCTGACCCTGCGCAAGAAGCACTCCCAGGGTGTCGAGATCACCGCTCGCCAGCGCCCGGCAGAAAGCGTCGACCCGCGCATTTTCCCCGATCACATGGCGCGCTCGCCGGAAAGCGACGGGCTCGAGAGCCCCCTCGAGTTCGGACAACTGATCGAGTTCGAGATCGCGCAGGCTCCGCGCCGAGGTCGGCGCAATCCCCGCCCGGCGCGCGGCTTCGAGCGCCTCCCGGCACTCCATGACACGCTCGTCGTAGACGCCTTCCGCCAGGCGACGCTCCACCCCGGAATGAACCAGCAGAATCGCCAACTCGGCGCCGGAGATTGGAATGGCATCGGTCGTCTCCGTCCGACAATCGATACGAAGCGCGTGGCCCGCCCGGCCCAATGCGCTGGCGAAAGGGTCGAGAATGCCGCAACGAACCCCCACGAATTCGTTTTCGGCGCGGTGGGCAAGCCGCGCCCAATCCTCGGACGAGAAGCCCAGGCCAAGCCCCGCATCCAGGGCCGCCGCCAACGCGACCCCCAAGGCGGCGGAACTCGAGAGCCCGGCGTTGGGGGGCACCCGGCTCGTAATCGCGAGATCGAAACCATGCGGCTCGATACCGCGCTCGGAGAACGCAAAGAACGCCCCTTGGACAAAGTCGAGCAAATTTCCCTGGCGAGCGAGGGAATCGCATGAAAACTCGCCGGCTTCGCCGAGATCCCACGCCCGGACGCGAACGCGACGGTCCGTCCGCGGGGCCGCCAAGACCATGGCCTGGCGATCAATGGCGCAGGGGAGCGCCAGCCCTTCGTTGTAATCCGTGTGCTCGCCGATCAAATTCACCCGGCCCGGCGCAAGCGCGACCCACCGGGCGGGCCCCCCGTAGTCGCGAGCAAAATCCGCGCAGGCGCCCTCGACCCACGACTCCCAGGCTTCCATCCACAGCACTCCTCTGCCGGCACTCTAGCGGCCGCGGCTCTGGCCAGTGAACCGATTCCCGCGAGGCGGGTCCAGAGATCAGGCTCCAGCTAACGCGCCTCGGGCGGCCGCGGCGAAGGCGACGAGCCCAAACTCGAGCGGGCAGCGCAGGAGCAGGCCGGGAGCGGTACCCTCGGGCCTCCTCGATGCGGTGGAAGGGCATGAACGAGACCAATAAGAAAGCGAATCCCGGGCGAAGTGTCAGACCGAGGCCGATCGCCCTGGCCTGCCTGATTTTCTTTGCCCTGGTATCCGGGTCGGCGGGTCTGATCGGGGCGGCCCAGGCGAGCGACCCCTTCCTGCGCCGGACCGCCACGGTGAGTGCGGTGGAGAAGGTGGGACCGGCCGTCGTGAGCGTTGCGACGGAGCATCTCGAAGAAACACAGAATCCGTTTTCCCGCCGAGGCCCCTCTCCCCGTTCTCAAGGATCCTTTTGGGACCTCTTCGAACGGCGTGGCCCTCGCTCGACCCACGACCTGGGCTCGGGGGTAATCATCAATTCCGAGGGCTACGTCCTCACGAACGAGCACGTGATCCGACAGGCGCGCCGTATTTCCGTCACCCTGGCCGACGGCCGGGTTTTCGACGCCCGGGTGGTGGGCGCCGACCCGACCAATGATATCGCGGTGCTCGAAATCGAGACGGACGAAAACCTGCCCTGGATCAATCCCGGCTCTTCATCGGACATCATGGTGGGTGAGCCTGTGATCGCCATTGGCAATCCCTTTGGCTTTTCGAATACCGTGACAACCGGAGTGATCTCGGCCACCGACCGATCGATTCGCGCGGGTCAGCTCACTTTCCACGGCTTTCTCCAAACCGACGCATCGATCAACCCCGGCAACTCGGGTGGCCCCTTGTTGAATGCCAACGGATCATTGATCGGGATCAACACCGCGATCTTCCAGGGCGCCGAGGGCATCGGGTTCGCGATTCCCATCGACGCGGCCCGGCGGGTGGTCGCCGAATTGATCGAACACGGCGAGGTGCACCCGGTGACCCTCGGCATCGACTTCCAGGATTTGGACCCTGCCCTACGCGAGGTCATGGGCCTGCCCGCTGCGGTGGCCGGCTCCCTCATCAATAAGGTCAGGCCCGGGGGACCCGCCGATATCGCGGGCATTCGGCGCGGGGATGTCATCAGCCAACTCGACGGACGCGATATTCGATCCGCACGCCAACTCTTCGAGATCCTCGAAACCACGACACCCGAGCAGCGGCTCGAAGTCCAGTATTGGAGGGACGGCAAGCTCAAGATCACAGAAGCCATCGCCATCGAAATCCCCGAGAACGTAACCGCCGAGTTGGCGAGCCGGATGATCGGGATCGGACTTGTCTGGCGCGAACGAGTGGGCTTCGAGATCAGCAGCGTGCGCCCCCAATCGCCCGCAGCCTTGGTGGGTCTCAAACGGGGCGACCTTCTGCTGGCCATCAACGGCCTCGCCCTGAATGGCGACGAAGCGCTCCGCCGCGCCATCATCGGACTTCGGGGCCGAGAGCGCGCCCTCGTCGTGGTTCAGCGCGGAAGAGGCCGGTACCATCTGATGATCCCGCTGCGGTGAGCAGCCTTCGCTTGGCACGCTGGAGTTCTGATCAAAGGCCCGCTCCCCAGGGAACCGCCGGGCCCATACCGGCGTCAAAAACGACCGCCGAATTAGGGAAGCAACACAACGGAAGCATCCGCTGGAACCGAGCAATCGCCGGCCAATGAATGGGAGAAGAACGTGAACAGCCTTCATCAGAAATTTCGCCTGGCAGGACTCATCGGAACGCTGCTTCTCTTTTCATGGCCCCTTCAGGCGGTGGCCGAAACCGAAGAAGGCGGCTTTTTCGATCGACTCCTGGGCCGAAGCGCCGACGGCACGGACAAGAGCGTCGGAAGCGAACTCAAGGTCGAGCCCTTCTGGGAAACCCAGAGTCAGATTCCTGCCTTGATTCCTGCGGGCGCGCCTACGGGTTTCGCCGACCTGGCTGAACGCGTTTCGCCTGCAGTCGTCAACATACGCACGTCGCAAACCGTCACGGGAATGCCCCAGATCCCGCGACAATTCGAGGATTATTTCGGATTCCCCTTCGGAGGCCGAGAGCGGCAACCCCATAAGCGAGAAGGCGCCGGAAGTGGTTTCGTCATCTCCAGAGACGGCTACATCGTCACCAACAACCATGTGATCGAGGATTCTGACGAAATCTTCGTAGCCTTTACCGATGGGAGCGAACTGCCGGCGAGTATCGCGGGCCGCGACCCCAAGACCGATATCGCGTTGATCAAGGTCGAAGCGGATCGTGAACTACTCGCGATCGCACTTGGGGACAGCGACTCGGCGCGGCCAGGGGACTGGGTGGTCGCCATTGGCAACCCCTTCGGCCTCGAACACACGGTCACCGCGGGAATCATTTCGGCGAAGCACCGTAAGGATGTGGTCGGCGGAAGTTACGATGACTTCATCCAGACTGATGCAGCAATCAATCCGGGGAATTCAGGGGGCCCGCTGATCAACCTGGCGGGCGAAGTCATCGGAATCAACACTGCGATCAATCCGCGCGCCAATACGATCGGCTTCACGGTCCCGATCAACATGGCAAAGCACGTCTTGCCCCAACTTCGAGCCCAGGGCCGGGTCACCCGGGGATGGCTGGGCGTGGTCATTCAGGGCCTTAGCCCCGAACTCGCCGAATCCTTCGATCTGGAGAATGAAAACGGTGCTCTCGTCTCGAAGGTCCTCCCGGATAGCCCTGCCGAGGAGGCGGGCATCCAGCGAGGTGATGTCATTATCAACTTCGACGGGACGCCGGTGAAGGAATGGCGGGACTTGCCTCGGCTTGTGGGCGAAACGGCTGCCGAGCGCCCAGTGGACGTGGTCGTCGTCCGCAACGGCGAAGAGAAGACAATACGAATCAAGATCGGCACCCTGGATGAGCCGCAACTCGCAGACTCGGGAGGCCCATCCGGCGGGCCCGCTCTCTTTGGCCTCCGGGCGACCAATATAGACCCCGAACTCGCGAACCAACTCGGAATCGAGGGCACCCAGGGTGTGGTGGTATCCGAAGTTCAGATGGGCAGCCCCGCCGAAGAGGCCGGACTTCAGCGAGGAGACATCATCGTGGAAGTCGATCGAGAAGAAATCGAGAATGTGCGGCAGTTGAGCGAGCTCTTGAAGAAGAGCGGCGACAGTGTGCTCGTTTTGATTCGGCGCGGAGACGCGACGCTCTACATTCCAATGAAGCGCTCGGGCTGAGCCCCCGGCCCTGGGACCAGGCGGCCGACACTCGAAACGGGCGCTCGCCGACTCGTCGGCTTCGCGCTGAAAGGGCCCCAGGGCCGCTCTGGCAGCCTTTGCGCCGGTCAGTTGCAGATATTTCTCACCGGGGCATGGGTTCAGGGCCTTGCGCCCGGGCTTTTCGTGCAGAGTTTCGTTCGCCATGCGATACGACAAACTCACATTGAAAAGCCAGGAAGCGGTTCAGCGCAGCCAGGAAGTGGCCAGCGAGCATAGCCACAGCCAGGTCGAATCCGTCCATCTCCTTGCGGCGCTGCTCGAACTCGAAGACGGAAGCACGCCTCCCGTTCTCGAGAAGCTGGGCGCCTCGATTGCGGGAATCCGAAGAGGTGTCGAGGCGGCTCTCGCCGCCCTGCCCCGGGTTCATGGTCAAGCGGGCGTGCAATTTTCTGCCGGGGCGGCCTCGGTCCTGGAGGCGGCGTGGGAACAGGCCGAAGCCCTCAAGGACGAATACGTCTCGACCGAACACATCCTGCTCGCCCTGGCCCACGACCCGAGAGATAAGGCGGGCGAGCTGCTCCGCGCCGAGGGAGCGACTCCGGAAAATATTCTCGAAGCGCTGAAAGCCGTGCGCGGTAGCGCCCGAGTGACCGATCCCGATCCGGAATCCAAGTACCAGGCTCTCGAGAAATACGGCCGCGACCTCACAGAGGTGGCACGCAGGGGCAAACTCGACCCCGTGGTGGGCCGCGACGAAGAGATCCGGCGCGTCATCCAGGTTCTGTCCAGGCGAAGCAAGAACAACCCCGTGCTGATCGGCGAGCCGGGGGTTGGGAAGACAGCAATCGCAGAAGGACTCGCTCAACGAATCATCGCAGGGGATGTGCCCGAGAGCCTCAAAGACAGACGGCTGATTTCCCTGGATATTGGCTCCCTGATCGCAGGAGCGAAATACCGCGGTGAATTCGAGGACCGTCTCAAGGCGGTACTGCGAGAAGTATCCGATGCCGCGGGAAGCGTCGTACTCTTCATCGACGAACTGCATACCATCGTGGGGGCAGGTGCTGCAGAAGGCGCCGCCGATGCGGCGAATATGCTGAAGCCCGCCCTGGCTCGGGGAGAACTCCACTGCATTGGGGCCACCACCCTGGATGAGTACCGAAAGCACGTGGAAAAGGACTCCGCACTCGAACGCCGATTCCAGCCTGTTTTCGTCGGTGAGCCCAGCGTGGGCGACACCATTTCGATTCTCCGAGGGCTCAAGGAGAGATACGAAGTTCACCACGGGGTGCGCATTTCCGACAGCGCCATCGTTTCGGCAGCGCGGCTCTCCGACCGATATATCTCAGATCGTTTTCTTCCCGATAAGGCGATCGATCTCGTGGATGAGGCGGCCAGCCGCGTTCGCGTACAGATCGACTCGATGCCCGAAGAACTCGACCAGGTCGAACGAAAGCGAATGCAACTCGAAATCGAGCGCGAAGCCCTGAAGAAGGAGGATGACGCCGCCAGCCTGAGCCGCGGCCAGGCCGTCCAGGCTGAAATCGCCGACCTCCAGACAGCGGCAGACGCCATGCGGGGGCGTTGGCAGAATGAAAAATCTGCGATCGCCGAAGTCAGAAGCGCCAAAGAACAAAGAGAAGAACTCGAAGTCGAACTCGAACGAGCCACGCGAAATGGAGATCTCGAGCGGGCCGCGGAAATTCGCTACGGCGAACTGGTCGCTCTGGAGAGCGCGATCAACGACAAACAGGTAAAACTCGACGCTCTCCAAGGAGAGAGCTCACTTCTCAGCGAGGAAGTCACTGAAGACGAAATCGCTGAGATCGTTTCGAAGTGGACAGGAATCCCTGTTGCGAAGATGCTCGAGGGTGAGCAGACCAAGCTGATCGAGATGGAAGAGCATCTCGGCCAGCGCGTGATCGGCCAGGACGAGGCCCTCGTCGCCGTTGCCAATTCGGTTCGGCGCGCCCGGGCTGGGCTGCAGGATCCGGAAAGACCCATCGGCTCGTTCATCTTCCTGGGCCCCACCGGAGTCGGAAAGACCGAGACTGCGCGCGCCCTGGCCGAAACTCTTTTCGACGACGAGCATTGCATGGTCCGGGTGGACATGAGTGAGTTCATGGAGAAGCACTCGGTCTCCCGGCTCATCGGCGCACCTCCGGGCTATATCGGCTACGACGAGGGCGGCTACCTCACCGAAGCCGTTCGGCGCAGGCCCTATAGCGTTCTTCTCTTCGATGAGATCGAAAAAGCGCATCCCGATGTCTTCAACGTCTTCCTCCAGATATTGGACGACGGAAGGCTTACGGATGGCCAGGGCCGGACCGTCGATTTCCGCAATACGGTGCTGATCATGACCTCCAATGTGGGCAGCCAATTCCTCACCGATCTGAACGAAGGTGAGAATCGCGACGAAATTGAGAAACGCGTGATGGATGCCCTCAAGGCCCAGTTCAAGCCGGAGTTTCTCAATCGGGTCGATGAAGTTGTTGTCTACCATCAACTCGATCGCTCCCAGATCGGGCGAATCACCGAACTGCAGCTTCAGCGAGTCCAACAACTTCTCGCCGACCGCCGAATCGAAATCGACATCACGCCGGCGGCGATGGAACTCCTGGGCGACCGTGGCTATGACCCACAATACGGCGCTCGGCCGCTCAAGCGCGCGATTCAGCGGATGCTTCAGGATCCCCTGGCCGTCGAAATCCTGGCGGGTCGCTACCCGGAAGGCTCAACCATTGCGGTGGATGTTGAAGCGGGCGGCGAAAGCTTGAGCTTCAGCCAGGGCTGAGCTCCGCAGGTCTAGGGAATCGACGAGCAGCGGAGTGGCGTCGAGACCAGCGCGTAACGAGGCGAATCGTCGGTCGCTTGCGATGTTGGGCGTTCAGGCAAGGTCGCGATGCTGATAGAGAACCCCGTCCTCGAAGCCGATCCTTCGGTACCAGGGACGCGTACCCACCGCCGAGATCACGGCCAGGTTCGAGTAGCCCCCATTGCGAGCATGAAGTGCAGCGGCCTCGACAAGCTTCTGGCCCAGGCCCCGATGCTGGGTCTGCTCGGCTGAGCGCTTCCCGATTTCGGTGGCTTCACCGTAAACATGCACCTCCCGGAGAAGCGCGCTGCCTTCGAGCTCCGCGATATCCGCCGCCGCTTCGGGCAGCGAAAGGCGGGCGAATCCGGCGATTCGATCCTCGGGGTTCACGAATTCCAGAAACCACTCTTCGCCGATGCTCGTTTCGTAGCGCGTTTCACGCAAATCGAGCGTGTCTGTGTCGATTCGCTCCCTACGAATCTCCCGGGCGCGGATGTCTTGGCAACGTTCGCCGCGAGAAGCAAGGGCCTGCTCGGCGATCTGGCGAAAATTCGTAAGTTTGTTGCCCACGACGATATCGTCCGACGAGATATCGCGAATAACCCGGGTGACACGGCAATAGCGGGGGACACGAATCAGGGCAGCCGCGACGACCTCGAGGAGTTCATCATGGCTATAGGGGCGCCATTCACCCCGCTTATGAAATTCCATGAGTTCGGCAGTCTCGATCAGACTACAGGGGTAAATTTTGAGTTCATCGGGCCGGAAATCGGGATCCTCGAAGACGCGGTCGAAGTCCAGAATGTCGGCTTCGGGGCTCGAGGCCAGCAAATTGGGCATCCAATGGGCGTGAATTTTGAAACCCGCCGACCTCAACAGGCGCATGGCGACACGCGTTGCCTTGACGTCATGGCCGCGCTTATTCGCCGCGAGTACTTCGTCCGAAAGACTCTGGTAGCCGATTTGCACCTTCGTACACCCCAGGCGACGAATGCGCTCTACCTCTACCCGCGAGACATGATCGGGTCTTGTTTCGACCACCAATCCCACGCTTCGGCACTCGGCTTGCTCATTTTTTCGTTGGGCGTCTTCCAGTTCCGACCACTCGGCCTGTTCGCCTTGGTCGAGCAAGGCACCGCTGAGCCGACCGCGCAAATGATCGCCGACAACTTCGTTGTACTTACGCCCCTCGCGAGGCAGGAGGGACTGAAAGTCCAGAATTGCCTGAGAAGCTTCGCTGCGGCGGTCGCGCCCGGCGCCGAAATCGTTGAGCGCGTCGAAGCAGCGCTTGACGAACCAAACCTGGTAGGCCTCGGGATGGGATGACCAGGTCCCCCCCAGAATGATCATTTCCACCTTGCCCACCGGGTGACCGATGGCCCTATACGTCGCCAAGCGGTTCCAGGTTTGCAGATAGGGATCGAAATGATTCAGGGCCGCCCTTTGGGCCCCGGGCTCGTCGGCGAGATAGCTCTTGGGCATCCGCACGTCATTTGGGCAGAAGACGCAACCGCCAGGACAGGGATAGGGCTTGGTGAGAACCGTCAGGGGCGTTACACCACTCTGGGTTCTCACCGGCCGCATCCGGATTCGCCTGACGAAGCGCTCTTCGTCGAGGTCGATCGCGCCTTCGGCCAGAAGATGCCGGGCGCCAGCGATCAACTGGGCTCGTGAGTAGAAGCCCGAACCGTCCCGCGGATGCAGCCGCAAGATGGCCTCGATCCGTTCGGGGGCGAGGACCTCGCCTTCGTCTGGCAGAGCCTCGATGGCCTCGACGATGGCGAGCAGATTCGTCCGGTGTTGGCCGGGATCGAATTCTCGGTGTTCGGCGGGCCCATGCGGATCGCTGGGCAAAGTTCCCGATGACATGGCGCGGCTACGATACCATCCGATTGCCCGCCGGGCCTCATACGACGCCCAACCGGGCCGCCTCCTGGAGAAAGCTGACCGCAATGAACGCCAAGACTCGCGAACGCCTCAACGCGGTCAATCGCGAATTCTACGCCGCCCAAGCCGACGCTTTCGATGCGTCTCGCAACCACGCCTGGCCGGGTTGGAAGCGCGCCATTCGCGACATTTTCGGTAAAGAAGCCTCCCGACCGCTCCGGGTTCTCGATGTGGGCTGTGGCAACGGGCGCTTCGCAAGCTTTCTCCAGGATGCCGCAAAAAATGCTGCCGGCGATGCCCAACCCCTGGACTACACGGGCTTCGACCAGAGCAGTGCACTCCTCGCCATCGCGACTGGTGGCCACCCAGGCGGCGGGCCCGACAAATTGAAGTGGATCGAAGGCGATATCCTGGAGGGGCAGCCCGGTGCGGCCCTGCCCTCGGGCCCCTTTGACCTCGTAGTGGCTTTCGGATTGCTCCACCACGTACCTGGCCTCCAGCAACGCAAGGAGCTCCTTGCTGCGCTCGCAGATCGGGTCGACTCGGGAGGCCGCCTCGTCTTCACCGTGTGGCAATTCGGCAGGACGAAGCGCTTCGACAAACACGTGATCCCCTGGGATCGATTCAATGCGCAAAGCAAGCAACCGATTCTCACCGGCGAATTGGAGGACGGAGACTACCTGCTGAGCTTTGGCGAGGCGTCGAACCCGCCGAGATATTGCCACCACACCGGCGATTCGGAATTTAACCAACTAATCGCGGCGACTGGACTCCAATTGGACGATGAGTTCGAAGCCGACGGTCGCACGGCCGATCTGAACCGGTACGCAGTCCTCAAGCGGATGCCCTGAGCCAGGGACCGAACGCGGAACCCACCGATCCGCGAGGCTTCCATGATATGCTGCGCATCGCCCTCGCAAAAAACCCGGAGTACTCATGAACCAGGCGGGAAATCGCTTCGAGCGGGATACGGCGATTCACAGAATCGAAGCGGATCGCTATCGGGTGACCATCGACAAGGGCTGGTGGGTCAGTCGCGGGCCCAATGGGGGATATGTGGCCGCGATTCTGCAGCGCGCGATCCAGGACGCTGCCGATGACGCCGAGCGAATGCCCCGCTCTCTCACCGTCCACTTCACCTCGCCCCCCACCGAGGGCGAGGCCCTGGTAGAAACTCGGCTCGAGCGCGCAGGCCGCTCGCTTTCTACCATCACGGCGCGAATGAGCCAAGGCGGAAAGTTGCGCGCACTGGCCCTGGCCGCGGTTTCCACTCAGCGCAGTGGGTCCGAATTCTTGCACGCCTCGATGCCAGCGGTGCCCCCGCCCGAGGCATTGGGGGCCGCGGAACCGAATATTCCTGCCAACGAACGCTACGAGCATCGTTTCGTTCCGGACAGAAGCCCGCGGTCGGGCTCTGAAGAGGCCCTGGTCACCGCCTGGATCCGACCCGCCGAACCCCACGCGCTCGATTACCCCTTGTTGGCCGCCTACACGGATGCCCTGCCGCCGCCGATCTTCACCCGGGCGAGCGCTGGGGAAGAATTCGTCAGTGTTCCGACGGTCGACTTGACGATCCACTACCGCACGGATCCGAGGACGGCCGGAGTGGGCCCCACTGATTTCTGCCTTGCGATCTTTCGCTCCCGCCTTGCCCACGCCGGGTATATAGAGGAAGACGGCGAGATCTGGAGCCAGAACGGCGAACTCCTCGCCCAGTCGCGACAACTCGCGGTGATGCTCGCCGACTGAAGCCCGCCCAGGGCGGACTCGAATCGGCAGAGCCCGCATTTCCGGGCCAGATATTTCTCGGCACCCGCTCGCGCGCCCAACGGGAATTTCTCTGCGGGCACGGCGCCCTTCGGCCCTTTTCGCGCATGATTGGCCGGGTCCGAAGCGAAAGTTTCTGCTCTGCAGCGCAACTTTCTTCGCCCCTCCGGGTTGAGTCGAATGAACGACAGCCGTTCACCACAGCCGAAGCCACTCCGACTCCTGTTCTCGCTTTCACGCTCGGAAGGAACTCATCATGCTTATCAGAAAACTCCTGGTGCTCCTATTCGTCCATTCACTTCTTGGGCTTCCCGCCCTGGGGCAACCCATCCCTCCCGGTCCGATCACGCCGGGCCTCGTCTGCGCAAGGCCGGTACCGGACGTCGATCCGCGTCGTTCGATCTTCGTCACCGAGGTAGAAGTGGTTCAAAACGCGCTCTCCCTCGAGGACGTTCTTTCTTCTCTCGCCCGTGAGAGCCAGGTGCCCGGACTTCAGGCCATCGATCTCTGGGATCAGTGGTGGGATACACAGAACACCTCGCCGGGGCTGGGCCTCGGCGTGAATTGCGATGATTTCTCGGACTCCCAGGGAAACCCCGCCATCAACGGTTTCCCCATCGAATGCCCCCGAAACGAGGGGGCCGAAATCGCGGCAACACCTTTCGACCCGAGCTCGAACAGCTTCTACGAGCCCATTGCCTTGGTGAACCGAATGGACCTGATGCCGGAAGACGGTTCGAATTGCGGCGAATACCGCGTGATCTTTGCCCGTCGTTCGGGGCAGAACGACAGGTTCAAGCGAAATCTCCTGATCTTCGAAGCCACGCTGCCGAACCCGAATCCGGGCTGCGAGGCCGACGGATGCCGCGCGGTGGCAGAATTCTGGGCAGGCTTGTCCCGGGTCAGTGACCCCCTCGTACGGGCCAGGATGCTGCGAACCTTCTACCTGAGGGGCCTGCCGGGCGAGGGCATCGAACCCGTCATTCGCATTGCCCACTTCGCGCCTGGCGCTGGACAGATCCGAACCAACCAATTTCTGAATACCCCCTCATCGTCCGTATTCTGGCAGCTCCGCGAATACAAGCTGGCGAGGTTCTGTACGGATCCGGCTGGGGCCATCGGAACTTGCGACCTCCAATTCGTTCCCGTCACCGTAAAGACAAACCCCATGGGCGAACTCTTTGACGAAGCCTCCGGCGAGCCCCGCACCCGGCCCTTCATGCGGCATTTCATCAGCCAGGTCGACGAACTCGCTGCCCCGGACTTGAACCGGTTCTTCAACGCGATCCCCGACGAGTTCAACGCAGGCCAAAGCAACTCACAGGGCACGGAGAACGACTACGTTTCGCATTTCGACCCGAACGGGCGCTTTGCCCGGAGGATCGATCGCAAGCTGAATCGGATCGGGAGCAATCTCTCTCCCACCGAGATCGTTCGTCGCTCACAAACCCAATCATGCGCGGGATGTCACGAGCTGAACAATCAGTCCCCGGCCAACCTGCTGGGGGACGGCGTGGTTTGGCCGGCCTCCCTGGGTTTCGTGCATGTCACCGAGCGCGATACCGACGTGATCAACTCTGCCGTGCATTTCAGGGTCTCGCCCGCCCTCGAAGACGTGTTCATCCCGCACCGGGAGCGGGTCTTCGAGCGTTATCTCGGCAGGCTTCCCTGCACGGCATGCTTGAGCCAACCGCTGACGTCTTCGAATTCGCCGGGCTTCATGCTGACGGCCCAATCCGCCGATGACGCGGGGCCCCGTCCGCCGACGCCCGATGAGATCCGCGCCCTGGATCTCGAACTCCGAGAGGACGCTCCGAGAGAAACCATCGGCGGAACGCGGTCGGTCCACTAGCCCGCTACGCCAGACCGTTTACACCCAGGCCCGCGGCCAGGCGGCACCCTTCGAGAACGGGCGCCGCCATGGCCCGGGCTTTCTCGGCTCCCGCCCGGAGAATCGCTTCCACATCATCCGGGCGCGCTTCGAAATGCGCCCGGCGCTCGCGCATGGAAGCGAAATGATCAAGAACCCGGGCCAGGAGATCCTTCTTTATATCTCCGTATCCCAAGCCTCCGGCCTGGGCGCGCTGGGCCATCTCTTCGCGCTCCTTGGCATCGGCAAAGAGATTCCAGAGATCGAATATCGGGGCCGACGGATCCTTCGGCTCGTCTACGCCTTTCGAATCTGTCACGACGCCCATGACGGCCTTCTTGATCTGCTTCTCGCTCGCGAACATGGCAATCGTGTTGCCATAGGATTTGCTCATCTTCTGGCCATCGGTACCCGGAACGACCGCCGCATCCTTCATTATATAGGGCTCGGGAATCACCAGTGCTTCGCAGTCGTAGGCATGATTGAAACGCTGGGCCATATCGCGCGTCATCTCGATATGCTGTTTCTGATCCTGACCCACCGGAACAAGATCGGCGTGGTAGAGCAAGATATCCGCGGCCATCAGAACGGGGTAGGTAAAGAGCCCGTGATCGACGTTCTCGCCCTTATCCATGGCCGCCTTGTAGGCATGTGCCCGCTCGAGCATGCCCATGGGGGTGACGCTGGTGAGAAGCCAGGTCAGTTCGCAGACCTCGGGAATATCGCTCTGGCGAAAGAGAATGGCCCTTTCGGGATCCAGCCCCGCCGCCAGATAGTCAAGCGCCACGTTGGTGGTATACCGCCGGCGAAGAGCCGCATCGCGAACCGTGGTCATCGAATGATAATCGGCGATGAAATAGAGCGACTCGTCGTATTTGTCCTGGAGCGAGACGAATTGCCGAAGCGCCCCGAAATAATTGCCCAAGTGGAGCGAATCGCCTGTGGGCTTGGTACCCGAGAGAACACGCATCTTCAGCCCTCTGCCCCGATATAGGTGAGCCAATGATCGAACGCGGGATCGTTACCCGATTCGGCCCGGCGGAGCAATTCACCCAATTGAACCGAGAGTGGGCCCGGGCAAACGTCCCCGATTTTTTCACCGTCCACGGATTCGATCGCGAGCACGCCGGCGGTGGTTCCCGTCAGGAAGACCTCTTTTGCCCCCATGAGTTCCGAAGGCTCGACCGGGGTTTCAGTGGGCTCGAGGCCCGATGCGCGGGCCAGTTCCAGCACGCTCTGGCGCGTCACCCCTTGGAGCACGCGCTTCTCGGGCGGCGTCCGCAAAATCCCATCGGCATCGACAATGAAAACGTTGGTCGTGGGCCCTTCGGCGATATGGTCGTCTTCGTCCACCAGCAGGATCTCATCGAAACCAAGCTGCTGTGCCCGGGCCTTCGCCGTCATGCTGGACGCATAGTTGGCGGAAACCTTGGCCTGGGGCGAGACGATGTCGTCGCGCCGCTGATGGGCTTGCTTCTCCAGCCAAATCCGCAGCGGGCGCCGCGTTTTTGGGGGAGCGCCCTGGGGCGACCGGCTCACGAGATCCGTTTGCGGATCGTAGACCGCGATGGCCACGGTCACGCGCGGATCCGCCGGCACCACGTCGACCTCGAGAGAGGCGAAATACGCGCTTGCCTTGATGGCATGCCCGTCGGGATTGGCCCGGGCGGCTTCGATGATGGCCGCTGTGAGTTCGGCCTCGTTCAGCGCAATGGGCAGCCCCATGAGTTCGCAGGATTGCAGCATCCGACGAACGTGGAGATCGAGCCTGAAAATCGCAGGGCCCCGGGGGGTCGCGTTCAACGACATGTAGTCGAAGACCAGCGAGCCCCGCTGAAGGCTATGGGAGAGGACATGAACAGTGGCCTGCTCCCAGGG
Source organism: Myxococcales bacterium (assembly GCA_014240165.1). GTDB lineage: Bacteria > Myxococcota_A > UBA9160 > UBA9160 > UBA4427 > JAZXM01. The sequence continues at coordinate 75,765 of JAAZXM010000012.1, forward strand.
AACCAGGTCGCCGTTCAGCCAGATCACGCGGTCGACGGGGCTTCTTTCCTGCACGCGCGGGACTGTATCACGACTGGCCGCGTCAAAAAGTGACCCCCACCGGCAAAATTCTGCGCCACCTCCACACCCCGAAAGGGCACTTCACCCTTGTCGCCTGTTGCGACCCCCCTTCGTCCAATCCAGGGAGCCACGCCATGACCCACGCCGCCCGGCAACTCGCCCAGGCCTTCGGCCTCAGCCTCCGCCTCTACCGCGACCTGGCCCAATCGGCCATGACCCTGCTCCCCGGCCGGCCCGCGCGCTGAGCCGACCCCCTGAAACGGGGAAAACTCAAGTCCGCGAGGACGATGAGGGAGCGGCGGGAGAAGTCATCTCCGCCATCAATGCCGAGGTGGGCTGATGGGCGGGCGTTTCGGCACGCGCCATGTCCACCCCCGAGCCGCCCGATCGGCCCTGTTCTCGCTGAGCTCCGGGTGCAGCACGAAGCGCCGAATAGGCCTCAAGCGTACCCGCAGCGCGGTCCCTTGCAGCAAGGCCAACGCTTTCGCGCTCTTTGAGCCATGTCCGCGCCGTAAGGGTCAATGCGAAGAGCAGAAGGACTGCCGCGACGAACGTCAACTCCATGGGGCCCAATCCGAAAAGCGCAGGATCATAGGAGGTCGTCACGCGGATGGCCTTCAGCACGAAGGCCCCGAGCAGCGAGGTCCACGCCATCAAGATCATGAGGTCGACGATGGGAAGAATCGGCATAGCCCCTCCGTGGGAAAAGGACACCGCAGGATTTACGACAAGGTCAGAGCCTAGACCGCGTGATGTAGCCGGGTCAACCGGCTTGCCGCCCCCGATGCGAGGCTTCTCAGGCGCTCCCGGCTTGGCGCGCCCCCGGGTCGAAGCTAAGCTGGCCCCGCCCAGGAAACCGTCTCTCGAGGCATTCAGGGTCCCTGCGCCGACGTAGCTCAGCTGGTAGAGCAGCTCACTCGTAATGAGCAGGTCAGCGGTTCGAGTCCGCTCGTCGGCTCCATCTACCCAAGCCCCACCCGAGCCGCGAAGCCTCCGCGAACCCCAAACCGAGTCAGGCGGCGCAGCCGCCCGCAGGTCAGCGGTTCGAGTCCGCTCGTCGGCTCCAT
>JAAZXM010000130.1 GCA_014240165.1 Myxococcales bacterium
GATCTGCGCTCACAGTGAACCGGGAGACCCTGGTTCGATCGCGCCCGAAGCCCGGTGGATCGTAGGTGTAGTAGACATAGAAGTGCCCGTTGCTCGCGTATCCGGGATCGAAGGCCAATCCGAGCAGACCCTGCTCGTTGCCCGAGTCGTCGACCCGGGCCCTTATGTCCAGAAAAGGAGCGAGCAATGTGCTGCCATCGTTTTGAAGGATCTGGATCCGGCAGGCCTGCTCGACGACGAAGAGTCGGCTATCGCCGGCTTGCGCGATGGCTACGGGCCTGGCGAAGCCCGACGCGAAGAGTTCGAGTTCGACTTCGGCAGGAGGTGGCGGCGGGTCGGGCGGTGGAGGCGCACCTCCCCCGCTTACGGTGATGGCGAGAGAGGTAGTGCCGATTGCGTCGCCCAGGAGATTCACCTGTCCGTCAGTGGAATTGCCAGCGCCATAAAGGGTATAGGTTCCGTTGAAAGAAGGAGCCGTCCAGTTGAAGCGAAACTCCACCTGGCCCGACGCAAAAGCTTTGGGCTCCGTATGCGATATCTCGTCGCCTACCAGTTGCAGGTCGGAGTCGATTGGCAGAAACGTGCCAACCGCATCTGTCGAAGAAATACTCAGTCCGCCAGTGAGTCCTGGGCCGCCGATCAGGGTCGCGACGTATTCGTGGGTCGTGCCGGCGGTCACCGCGGAAGGGCCAGCGAGGAGGAGGGCCGGTTGAGTTGCTCCGGGCGCGTGACACGCGCTGCAAGTCGAGCCGCCGTTCGTGCCCGGGTTGCCGGAAAAACCGTCTCGGCCGAAGCGGCTCGCGTGCACCAGGGGAGCTGTGAGAAGGGCGGCCAGAACGATCAGGAAAGCAATATTTTTCGTCTTCTTTACTCGACTCATGGTCATCAGAGTTTCAGTTCGGGTTATCGGGGGATCAGCGGGTTTAAAGTGTAGTTCGCGTTCGGGTTCATAGCCCCAACCGGGGCGGGACGTCCCGAATATCAAGCGACCAGTGACTGACACGGTTTAGTAAAACCCCACATAGTCCCGGTACTTCCGGGCGAAAGTAGTCAAATAGGAAAGAGCGAATGCCTGTTTGGGCTCTTGGAAAGAGGGCCTGTCCGAACGCTCAGGAGCGCGTGAAGAGAGACTTTGCTAACGAGAGACGAGACGAGATCTGATCTCTGATTCCATCGCAATAATGCAGGAGCGCAGCCATGGCTGGAGTCGGCACGAACGTGGTTTTCGAGGATGACAAGATCAAGGTCTGGGAGTTCCAGTTGGAACCGGGAGAGCAAACTGGCATTCATACCCATGAGATG
>JAAZXM010000131.1 GCA_014240165.1 Myxococcales bacterium
CCACGGTGGTCTCGCGATCGCTGTCCAGGGCTCGCAGCCAAGCCCGCAAATCCGCGAGGCGATCGCGATCCTCAGGAACGATCAGAACGCTGTAGAGAAGATGTTTGGGAATATCCTCTTCGAGTTCATTTCGGGAGTTGGTGATATCGCCGGAAAAAATCCAGCGCTGGCCATTGACCCTGGCCGCGTAGACCGTGCTGCCGGGGGTATGGCCGCCGGCCGACACCGCGGCCAGGCCGGGGAAGCCGGGGATGCTCGATAGAGGTCCGGAGGGCAGCCTCTCAAAGCGCGCGCATCCGGCTTCGATGATGAGCGCGTGGCCCATGTCGGTGGTGTGGTTCCTATTCAGGCCTTGGCTCGGTGTTTGGAAGACAGCCAGATCGGAAGCCCTTCCTTCGCAGAGCGAGACCATGCCGTCGGTATGGTCGTTGTGCAGGTGGGTAAAGGCGATGCCACCGACCCGGGAAGCGGCCTTGCCCAATTGCGCACGCACCGATCCATGGGGCTGAGTCGGACCGTTATCCAGGAGCAATTCGAAGGGCTTGCCGAAGGCCACAGCCTGCTCCGGGCGCATGCCCGCATCGAGTAGGAAGAGGCGTCCATCGGACCACTCGAACACGAAGGCCGGGTGGCTCAAGGCCTGGCCGGCGGGCAAAGCCTGGGTTGCTGTATTGACGAAGTAGACCTGCACGGGGCCGTCATCAGAGGCCAGGGCCGCTTCCAGCGCCTCAGCATTCGGGAGCGCCCCGTCCGCGGCCCGAACCTGGATATGCGCTCGGATCAGGGTCAGGGCTCCGTAGGCGAGGGCCAAGGCCAGGACGATCAAGAGGATACGAGGCATACGCCGCATGCTCTGGACGATAGCGAGCCGGAGTTCAGGTCGAAGGGCCGGCGGGCGAGTACCAGATGGGCGAGGTCCACGCGCGTTCCTGCTGGATTTCTGACATCACCTGATGGGCACAGCCCGTAGGCCGGTCGGCCGGGGGCAGGGCATTGCATTGCCAGGCGGAGTAGCGACAACTCGGATTCTCGAGAACCCGGGCGTAGTAGACCGCTCTTCGCTGGGGATCGAATTCCGGATCCCTCCAAACCCCGCAGAGTTGCCTTGCTCCGGAACCCTGGGGCTCGCAGGTCGCCGGATCAACCGAGGCCCCATTCGGCCCTCCCGCCACATCGAAACGTGATCTTCCGAAATTCTACGGTGCCCGCCCGCCCCATCAGCTACA
>JAAZXM010000132.1 GCA_014240165.1 Myxococcales bacterium
GGTGCCCGTTCGAAAGTGCTTCAGGTCAGTGAAAGAGCGTAGCGTATAGAAGAGATGACTCCGCTCCGACGTCAAATCCCGTTTACCATCCCGCCGGACCGCTGCCGGCCGCCGCCCGAGATTGCCCCAGGTTTCAGCCATCGTCCGAAGCGGGCTCTCGTCTGATATTTGTGGTGGCCTCGATACTGCGAACGTGGAGATCGCGTTGGGGGAAGGGAATTTCGAGCCCAGCGCTTCGGAGGGCACCGACGATGCTGGCCGAGAGTGCACTCTTGACCCGCAGGAAATTATCGAATTCATCGGTCCACGCTCGAAGCTCGAAATTGAGCGAACTCTCCCCGAATCCGCGAAAGAGTGCGTAGGGTTCCGGGTCTTGCAAAATGTCTTCGTGGTTCTGCGCGACCTGGGTCAGGACCCTGAGCACAAGGTCCGGATCGCTCCCATAGGCGATTCCCAGCGAAATCTCGACCCGACGTCTTCTATCCGAAAGTGTCCAATTCGTGACCTGCTCCGCAATCAGATCCGCATTGGGAACGATGATCTCGGCACCCTGGAAACTTCGCACGGTGCTGGACCGAATTCCAATTCGCTGAACTTCACCGAAGATCGGTCCCATCTCGATGGTATCGCCCACCTGGACGGGTTGTTCCGTAAGCAGGATGATCCCCGAGATGAAGTTGTTCACGATGGATTGCAAGCCGAAACCGATGCCCACACCGAAAGCGCCCGCCAGCAGGGTGAACCGGTTGGCGTCGAAACCCAGCGCCACGGCACCGAAGACGAATCCCAGGATGAGGACCACGTAGTGGAGCAGGGTGGAGATCGCGCTGGAGCGCCCGGTGGGAATCGAAAAGCGCGGATAGATGTCCTCTCTCAAGAAAAATTGCACGAAGCGGGAGATGAGGACCGCGACGTAGAAGACGAGGACGCTTGTGAGCGTGTCGCCGATCGTGACCGCAATCTGGGGCAGGGGGACTTCTGTTGCGAGCAGGGCTTCCCAGGTGCTGGTGACGCCGGGCCATAATTCGAGCCGTACGAGGACGGCCCTCGCCCAAAGCGCAGTGGCCGATACGAAAATCAACAGTCGAATCCGCCGGCTGAGGAGCAGCCTGTTGTTTCGGATGAGACGCACCTGGCCGAGGGGACGGACGGTCAGCGCGAAGGCAGCACAACTGTCCAGCACCAGGCAGCTGCCGTAGAGGACG
>JAAZXM010000133.1 GCA_014240165.1 Myxococcales bacterium
AAACCGATCGAGACGCGCATTTCCGACCTGAGTGCCGAGGAAGAGGCCAAGCCCGGGCCGGTGCTTCAAGCCCAGGCGACGACGGCTGGAGACGGTTACGGCCGCTCTGCCCAGGCGGATCCTTGGGCTTTGAAGCCGACGCCGGCTCCCGCCGAGCCCGCGCCGGCACCGGCAGCGTCCATGCCCACGTCCATGCCTACGTCCATGCCCATGCCCACGTCCATGCCCTCGCCCGGCTACGCACCGGCCGAGATCTTCGGACTTCAATACGACCGGGATGAGGTTCGCGACCGAATCGCCATTCTCGGAGACAAGCCCGCGAGCTACCGCCTTTTTGAGCCCGCGGCGGATACGCTGATGATCATTCTCGACAATGCCGTGCTCTCCGAGGGCATGGGTGAGCGCATTACGCCCGAGTTCGGGGGGCCGGTCTCCCAGGTGACGATCTTCCAACAGCCCGATATCGAGGCTGACGAGGTGCGGATCGTGATTCGGCGGGCCGCGGGGCTTCAGCCCGATGTCTACCAACGCGGGTCCCTGATCCTGGCGGACTTCCCCAGTGCGGGGGTCGCCGCGTCGCTGCCCGTTGTGTTGATTCCTGAAAATCCGCCCGAGGAAGCGCCGGAACAGGTGGAGGAGAGCTTCGAGACTTCGTCGTCCGCACGGGCGATGGACGAGGAGCCGCCGAGTTCCTTCGAGATTGAGCCGGAGTTGATCGACGGCTCGGGCGATGTCTACGTGGGTGATTTCGGGCCGGGTGAGGCCATGCCCGATCCTGCGGCCGAGTACGGTTTCGAGACCGACCAATTTCAGGGAAGCCCGATCTCCCTGGATTTCAAGGATATGCCGATTACCGATGTGCTTCGGCTGATCGCCGAAGTGAGCAACCTCAATATCATTGCGGGCGACGAGGTTCAGGGCACGATTACCCTGCGACTGGTCGAGGTGCCCTGGGACCAGGCGCTGGACATCATCCTAGTCACGCGCGGGCTCGGCTTCGTGCAGGTCGGGAATGTGCTGCGGATCGC
>JAAZXM010000134.1 GCA_014240165.1 Myxococcales bacterium
GAGATTGCCCAGGCGAGCTAGGATGAGGGAATGAAATATCGACTCAGCGGCGGCCTCCCAATCAACGCATAGGCGCGCCAGGAAATCATCGCCCGGCGCCGCCGCCTCCTCCAACCGCTCCTCGCCGCGCGCCCCGTAATAGCCCGTCGCCGAGGCGCAGATCAGCAGCGAAGGGGGGCGATCCGAAGCACCCATGGCCGAGACGATGCGGCGAGTGCTCTCCAACCGGCTGGTCACAAGTTCTGCTTTGCGCGCGGCGTTCCAGCGCCCCTGGGCGATGGGCGCGCCCGCAAGGTGGACCACCGCGTCGGCCTCGGCGGCAGCCTGCTGCCAAGCGCCGTCCGCCGTGAGGTCGCCACCGATCCAGCGCGTCCCCTCTTCCGCCGCCTCCGTGGGTGGGCGGCGACGATGGGCCCAGACTTCGTGACCCGCCGCCAATAGGCGCCTATGCACAAGCGAACCGATCAGGCCGCTGGCGCCGGTCAGAAAAACCGTGGAGAGGCCAGTCGCCACCGCCTCAACCCGCCTCGGCCTCGTCCTCCAGGCGCAGGGCGACGTCTTTGGCCTTGCGGGCCGGGTCGAACGCCAGGGCCAGGAGTTCACGCGCGACGTAGCCGGCGGAATTAAAACTGTCCTCGCGTTTCATCTCGACGAAGCGTTCCCGATCGGGAAAACGCTCGGCCGGGGTATCGCGGATCAGCGCCTGCATATCGGTATCCACCACGCCGGGCGCCACCGAATGGGCGCGCAGGCCGCTGGCGGCCTCTTCCGCCGCCACCACCTCGGTGAGCCGCTCGAGGGCGGCCTTGCCTGCGCAATAGGCCCCCCAACCCTCGTAGGCGCCCCAGGCCGCGCCCGAGGAGATGTTGATCAGAACGCCGCCACCCCCCTCGGCCCGGCGATGGCGCACAAAGCTCCGCGTTCCGATCAGCGCGCCGGTCAGGTTGATATCGATATGCGCGCGGAATT
>JAAZXM010000135.1 GCA_014240165.1 Myxococcales bacterium
CTCTAACGCCCTGGATCAATCCGGCGAGCGCCTCGGGCTCGGTTGTGCCCGGGAAATAGCCATCGGCCATCCGTGCAGCGCGGCGGACCGCCGCCGGAGTATCGCCACCGACAAGAACGGGGATCGAGCCGTTGATTGGGCGCGGACTACAGGTGACGGGGCCGAAGTCGACGAATTCCCCCCGATACTCGGCATGCGGGCCTGCCCAGAGTGCGCGCATCGCGGCCACGTACTCGTCGGTGCGCGCACCACGGCGCTCCCACGGAACGCCGAGCGCCTCGAACTCCTCACGCATCCAGCCGACGCCGAGGCCCAGCACGACCCGGCCCTCGGTCAAACGGTCGAGTGTCGCCAACTCCTTGGCCAAAACGAGCGGGTTTCGCTGAGGCACGATCAGGATGCAGGTTCCCAGGCGCAGGGTCGGTGCCGCGGCGCCGACATAGGCGAGCCAGATAAGGGGATCAGGAACCGGCGTATCAGCTTCTCCAGGCGCCTCACCATCCTCGGTGTAGGGGTATGCCGATTCGATCTCGTCGGGCCGGATTACGTGCTCGCCGCCCCAGACCGAGTCGAAACCCACGGCCTCGGCCGTCCGGCAAATCTCAAGCGCCGATTCAGACTCGGTTCCAACACTGCTCGCAAATGCCAATCCAAATTTCATGCTTCGCATTCTCCTCTCAGTACCACAGCTACATACCGCCGCTGACGCTCAATACCTCGCCAGTAATCCACGAAGACGCACGCGAACACAGGAAGAGAGCCGCAGAGCCCAAATCCTCGGGCGTGCCAAGGCGGCCTGCAGGTAGCCTCAGGTTTCGCTCGAGCTTGGGAAGGTCATCTTGGCCGAGGCCCAGGGCCTTCATCATGATTTCCGTCGGCACTGCGCCAGGCATGATGCCGTTCACCCGGATTCTCGGGCCAAGTTCGGCGGCGAGCGTGGCCGTGAGTGAGTTGACCCCGGCTT
>JAAZXM010000136.1 GCA_014240165.1 Myxococcales bacterium
TACCTTCCGGTCCTGGCGGGGTTCACGGATCCCCGACTACGAGGACCCGACCACCACCTCGGGCTGCGCACTGTCGCGCAAATGGCGGAGAGAGTGGGATTCGAACCCACGGTAGGTTTCCCTACACTCGCTTTCCAAGCGAGCACCTTCGGCCACTCGGTCATCCCTCCTTAAAAAATTTAGACTGTTTTTGGCATCAAAGTGGCGGAGAGGGCGGGATTCGAACCCGCGGTAGGTTTCCCTACAATGGATTTCGAATCCACCGCCTTCGTCCACTCGGCCACCCCTCCAAAAAGATTACTTCTTGTTCCGTACCCGACGGAAGAACGATCGCAACAAATCCGCTGCTTCCTCCGCCTGGAATCCCGCTGTGACCTCGAAGCGATGGTTCAACACCGGATGGTTAGAGAGGTCACCAAGGGTTCCCAGAAACCCCCCTCGCGGGTCCGTCGCTGCATAAACGCATCGCTTGACCCGTGCGTTGACCATGAGGCCAGCGCACATTGCGCAAGGTTCGAGGGTCACGTACACCGTGCACTCCTCGAGCCGCCAGTCCCCGATTGTCTTTGCGGCGTCACGCATCGCTATCAGTTCTGCGTGGGCCGTCGGGTCGGCATCCAATTCCCTTCGGTTGTGTGCCTGACTGATGACTTCTCCGTCGTGGACCACTACGGCACCGACAGGCACTTCGCCTATCTCAGCCGCTGCCGCGGCTTGCGCCAGCGCCAGATCCATGAAACGTCGATCATCAACCATACAGTCCATTCAAAGAACAACCCGTTCAGCGGGCAGGCCACTCGTCTATCTCGAGGGGAAGGCATGTCAAACCAGGTGACTCCTGAGCGGATAAGGCCTCATTCATGAGACGGCTTCGAAACATCCTAAAACGCGCTCT
>JAAZXM010000137.1 GCA_014240165.1 Myxococcales bacterium
GACACACTCCAGACACCCGGGGACAGCATGCTGCGCGGCCGGGACCCGCAACTGATCCGCTCCTGGATCCCGCTCGGCCGTTGGGGGCAACCGCTCGACTACGCCAAGGTGATGCTGTTCCTCGCCAGCGACCTTTCGTCGTTCATGACGGGCAACACGCTCATGGTCGACGGGGGGACGATGGCCGCAAGCGGCTGGTACGGCCGTGCGAGCGGTAGCGGGTGGACGAACCTGCCCGACCAGCCCTGACCGGGAATCAGCCGGCTGGTGGCTCCTTGAGCGCCGGCTCCACGTACATGGGGTGCGCCGCCGGCACCACGGCCCGGACGCGCGCCTCGACGTCGTCGATGGCAGCGGCCACCCCGGTCGTGTCGAGCGTCGAGTCGAAGAGGACCTTGACGGCGACCAGGATCTCCTCGGGTCCAAGGTGCTGGGTACGGAGGTGGATGATGCGCCGCACAGAGGGCGCCGACTCGATCGCCTCGACGATCGCCTGCCGGTCATCGGGGTCGGCGGCCTCTCCGATCAGCAGGCTCTTCATCTCGTAGGCGAGGAGCAGGGCGATCACCCCGAGAAGAAGGCCGATGAGGAGGGTGCCGGCTCCGTCCCATCGGGGTTCCCCCGTGACCTCGGTCAGAGTCACCGCCGAGAGGGCGATCACCAGGCCGATCAGCGCTCCAAGGTCCTCGAGGAGCACAACCGGAAGTTCGGGATGCTTGGTGCGGCGGACGAAGTGGCTCCAGGACGAACCGGCCCGGAACCGGTTCGACTCGATGACCGCGGTCCGAAACGACCAGCTCTCGAGGACGATGCCGAATACGAGGATGCCGATCGCCCAGCCCAGTCCAGTCATCTCATGGGGGTGGCGGAGCTTGTC
>JAAZXM010000138.1 GCA_014240165.1 Myxococcales bacterium
CCTGAACCAGAAGCTTTCGCTGAACCTCAACTACGATCATTCCATCGTTCTCAAGACGAAGCAGAACGGGATCGTGGCGCCGGACGCCGTGCCTCTCCAGATCGGGACCTTGGGCATTGGCGTGACCAGCCGCCGAAATGCCAAGATGAGTTACAACTTTCTGGTTGCAATTGGCGTGACCGACGACGCACCGGATGTTTCGATGACCATGCGCATCCCCGTGAACTGGGATATTCAGCTGAACGCGTTCGGGCGCTGATCGACGCCGGTTTCCGGAGCCTCAGCTCGAACCTCGCCGGGTCAGCTACCCAGAGCCCAATCGGTCTCGGCGGTCAGGCGCTCCATGAATTCGGGCTCATATGCCTCTTCGGGGTTCGAGCGCACCAGCCGATCCAACACTTCGGCATCCTTACCCACCAGGATGCGCCAGGTGTTGCTCCGGACACCGTCCAAAATGATCTTGGCGGCTTCGGCTGCCGTCATGGGCGCGTCATCACGGAAGCTCTCTGCGGTTTGTTGGAGCGCGGCACGGATTTCGTCAGAGGTAGCGCCCCCGACATCCAAGCCCATTCGTTCCATGCGATCTCGGATGGAAGCGAGTTCGTCATCGGCGAGATCCTTGGGGTCTCGCCCGAGGATTCGTCCCGAGTTGATGACGATGGATGTTCCGATATGGCCGGGCATGACGAGGGAGACGCCTACGTGCGGCGCATTGGCGCGGAAGTCGTTTACCAGGGCTTCGGTAAAGCCCTTGACGGCGAATTTCGCGCTGCTGTATGCGCTGTGAGAGGATTGCGGTCCGA
>JAAZXM010000139.1 GCA_014240165.1 Myxococcales bacterium
GTTTCGGGGCCATCAGGCAATAAGGAAACTGTTCTAACATAGTCAGCATGCGCAACTATAAAAACCGAAGGTAAAGATTGGAGATAAGTGTATCCTGCTTGAATCTCATTAGTGGTTAGGTCAGAAAATTGGGTTCCTTGTAACTGACCATCGATAGTCCAGCTTTTTGCCCCATGTTTTAGACCACCACAAAACCGGGGATCGCCGTCACCCTGGAACTTCTCCCATCCTTGTTCATCTTTTTTGCTCACAAAGGTGCGTTGATAGATAGGCACCATGTCACACAGTGACTTGTGAATGCCGGGACAGTGATAGCACTCTACGAAATTTTCCCAGAAAATTTTCCAATTGCATAAAATTTTTGTTTCATAACTGTGTGCTAGAACTAGCTCTTCCAATGGCCAGTTGTCGAGGTGATTTGGTGAAGGGTCAAGGGATGAGTCAAATGAATGTATTTCACTTTTATCGAGATTTACGAATAAGTTGCCTTTCCATCGTTTTACTGACACAGGATAGAGTGAGTAATCTTCTGGCTGAAAATCGTCTGTTCGAATCAAGTGTGGAGTTCGAATGAGTTCGCCATCTAGAGAGTATGTCCAACGATGATAAGGACAGGAGATATTTTTAGATTTAAGGTTACCCTGTTCTTCACTGCACAATTCAGAGCCTCGATGACGACAAGTGTTGTGAAAGCCTTTAATTTCGCCTTGTTCATTCTTAACCAGCAATAGATTCTGTGACCCTTC
>JAAZXM010000013.1:0-74802 GCA_014240165.1 Myxococcales bacterium
AGGCCGCTGCCCCGGATCACGCCTTCCTTGATCTTGCGCACAGCCACCGGGCCGTTGCGCGCGAGCTTATCCGCCAGTTCGTGGGCCTTGGCCAGAAGTTGATCGGGGGGGACGACGTAATTGAGCAAGCCCATCTCCAGGGCATCCTGCGCACTGAAGTGATCGCCAATCAGCAACATCTCCATGGCCTTCGCCCAGGGGATCTGGCGCGGCAAGCGGCTGATGGATCCGCCCCCGGGCAACAACCCCACCCGGGCCTCGGGGGTGCCGAAGACCGCGTGCTCCGAGGCCACGCGCAAATCGCAGGCGTTGGTCATCTCGGTGCCGCCACCCAGGGCGTTGCCGTTCACCGCGGCGATCACCGGCTTGTAGAGTTCGAAGCCGCGCAGGATGGCATCGGTGAAGACCCCGGGCTGCTCGAGAATCTTGTGATCCCATTCGTCTTCGGGGGTGCGTGCACCGGTCATCAGCGGCATGGTGAGCTTGAGGTCACCCCCGGCGCAGAAATCGGTTTCGCCCGCCCCGGTGAGAATCGCGACCCGCAGATCATTCGTGTCCCGGAACTCATGCCAGGCCGCGCAGAGTTGCACCAACATCTGGGGGCTGAGCGCGTTCCGGGCTTCCGGGCGGTTCATCACCAGGGTCATCACGCCATCGCGCTTCTCGACCAATAGATGGGGGTCGGACGGGGCTGCTTCGGCCATGCAGATCTCTCCTTGGGGGCGCCTCCCCGGGCTCTTGGGCGCGATCGAAGACCCTAGTGAATTCGGCACGCGCTGGGCAGAGCGCAGGTTCTGGGGCGCCGCGGGCCGTCCGCGTCTGGGATAGGCTTGACGCCATGACGCGTTCCCCCGCCCTCCCCCAAACCCTCGCCCCCATCGAAGGTCCGCTGCCGGAGGGGATCTGTGAGGGCTCGGTGCTGGGCCTTGGCGACCAGGGCCGGGGCGTGAAGGCCCTGGTGGATCTCGGATGGGTTCCCCCCGACGTGCTCGCCGGCATGACCCTCCACCTGCTCGCCCGCCAGCCGCGCAGTAGCGAGCACAACAAGGGCGAACCCAAAAAGGGCGCCATCGAAGGCGGTGTCTGGGTCCGGGAGCAGGTGACCTGCCACACCCCGATGCGAACAGGAGAAAACGTCCGCATCACGGGCGAATCCGTACGCCGGTATTCCCGCAAGGGTCGGCGCTACGGGGTCACCCTGGCCGAAACCGTCGGAGAGGATGGCCGACTCCTGGCCTCCAATTGCACCACCGGGCTGCTTTCCTATCGCAAGGAGGCGGGCCTGGAAGACGGCCACGAGGGCGCGGGGGAAAGCGATCTTTCGCCGCCCGCTCCCGATTGGCGCACGGCCGCAGCCAACCCCTGCCTCCCGCGCCTCCGGGCGGTGCGCGAAGGCGAGGTCATCACGGGGGAGCGCGCCCGGGTAAGCCTCGTCATGATGCAGCAACGCGACGCGGGCCGGGACGACAATCCGATTCATACCGACCCCGCCGTCGCCGAGCGCGAGGGCCTTGCGGCCCCCATCGCGGGGGGATCCCACGTGCTTTCCTTCGTCCAGAACCGGTTGATGGAAGCCTGGGGCCCGGAATGCCTGCTCTACGGCGCCCATTTCGACGTGCGCTGGATCGGCCAGACCTTTGCGGAGAGCCACGTGATCCCCAGCGCCCGGGTGGTGGAGGTCCGACCCGATCGCATCGGCTGCGAGATCGAAGTCGAAGGCGAGGATCGCACCCTGCTGCGCGGCAAGATGATCCTGCCTCTGCCCGTGGAGGGGACCTGAACCCAAGGCCCGCACCGGGCGCGGGCGCCCGAGTTCAGAGCCAGTCGACCTCTTCGTCGACGCGATCCGCCATCACGGCCAGGCATTCCTCGACGCTTCCCCAGGCGAGGGAGCGCTCCTTGCCCCGCAAGGTAAAGAAGTAGAGATCGTTCTCCTCGATCACGCCGTTTCCGCCGTGCACCTGGTGGCCCAGCATCAGGACCTCCGGCGCCGAACGCGAGGCCGCCGCCTTGGCGGCCGCCACCCGCACATCCGCCTCTTCGCCCCGATCCAGCGCGGAAAGCGCTTCGAGTGCCAGCAACCGCGCGCTCGCCACCCGGCTCGCCATGTTGGCGCAGTGATGACGCACGGCCTGGAAGCGCCCGATCGTCTGGCCGAATTGCTCCCGGGTATTCGCGTAGGCAACGGTCTGGTCCAGGGAGGCCTGCATCGAGCCCACACATTGCAGCGCCGCGAGGACACGGCCGAGGCGAATCGCGGCGGCCACGCCGCCCGCTCCCTCCACGCGCTGGGCCGGTGCATGGGTGTAGTCCACCGCCGCCACCGGGGTTCTTCCCACCGAGCGCAGGGGTTCGCATGAAACGCCCGGCGCCCGGGCATCCACCAGGAAGAAAGCCTCCTGGCCTGCCTCCCGGGCCGCCACCAGATGATGCGTGGCGTGCTGCCCGTAATCGACGAAATGCTTGGTGCCCGTGAGCGTGCCGTCCTCTGCCCTTTCGAGTTCGATCTCACCAAAACGATCGCCCGCCTCGAGCAGGGCGGGCACCGGCACCATCGCGCCCGAGAGGATCTGGGGGATAGAGGCTGCCCCTCCCTCTGGGCAGGCCTGCAAAGCACGGCCCGCCACCGCAACCTCGAGAATGGGCACCATCACGGCTCGGCGAGCGAATTCCTCCACCACCAGGCCAAGATCCAGCAGGCTTCCGCCCGAGCCTCCGTGGGCTTCGCCGAAGGCAACGCCCAAAAAGCCCTGGGCGACGATCTTCTCCCAGAGCCCCGCGTCCCAGCCCTGGTCGGCCTCGAGTTTGCGAATGGCGTCGAAGGGCGCCTCGGCCTCGAGGAATTGGCGCACGGTTTCCTGCAAGAGCCCTTGGGTTTCGCCGAGATCGAGATCCATTTCCGCCCTCTAGCGCGCCAGCCCGAGGCCGGCGGCGGCGATGATGTCGCGCATCACTTCGTTGGTCCCGCCCCCGAAACGGAAGATGGGGGAGAGGCGGAAGTTGAACTCGGCCTTGCCCTCGAAGGGCGCCAATTCTCCGGACTCGGCGCTGAGCCCGCCATAGCGCCCGAGCAGATCCATGGCGGCGCTGGCCAGCCGGGTGCGGAGTTCCGTGCCCGAGACCTTGGCCATGGAGGCCTCGGCGATGGGGGTTCCGCCGCGCGAGATGATCCACGCGTTCTGCAACGCCAGCGCTCGGTGTTCGCGCAAGTCGAGTTCGAGCTCCGCCAGGCGCCGGCGAACCACCGGGTCGGCGAGGCGATCCGGGCAGGCCGAGCGCAGATGCGCCACCAGTTGATCGTAGATCCGGGCGAGACCACCGGTGGCGGCGAGCCCTACCCGCTCGTGGTTCAGGGCATGCATCACGATGGGCCAGCCCTGGTTGACCCCGCCCACGACGCTATCCACCGGCACCCGGACATTGTCGTAGAAGGTTTCGTTCGTATGCCCGCCGTAGAGGGTTTGCAGCGGACGAATCGTGATGCCCTCGGTTTCGGTGGGGACGATCATGATCGAGATGCCCGCGTGCTTGCGCGCGTCGGGGTCCGTGCGCACCGCGAGCCAGAGGTGGGTGGAGACATCCGCCAGGGAGGTCCAGATTTTCTGACCATTGATGACCCACTCGTCGCCGTCGAGTTCGGCCCGGGTCCGCAGGGAAGCGAGATCCGTGCCCGCGTTGGGTTCGCTGTAGCCCAGGGCAAAGCAGTACTCGCCGCGGTAGATCCCCGGCAGGTAGTCGCGTTTCTGCTCCTCGCTCCCAAAGGCCAGGATCGAAGGGGCGATGGAGGTGAAGGTGAGGTTCCCATAGGGCATGCCCCAATACTCCATCTCCTCGACGAAGATGTATTGGTAGAGCATGTTGCGCCCCTCGCCGCCGTATTCCTCGGGCCAACACATGCGCATCCAGCCGCGTTCGTGGATCGCTTCATGGAAAGCGCGGATCAGGTCGCCGCCCCCTCCGTAGGTCCGCGCATACTCGGCCAACAATTCCGGGTTGCGTCGCTCTTCGATGAAGGCGCGCACCTCCTGGCGAAACTCGACGTATTCGGGCTCCCAGGTGAATTCCACGCCTAGCGCTCCTGCCCGCTCGGGCGGAAGTAGACGAAAGCGAAGTTTTCATTGGCGGGCTCGATCTCCGCCTCGACCTCGAGGTCGAGGCGCAATTCCTCCAACTGCCCCCGCCAGCCCCCCACCAGGCGAACGCCCTCTTCCATCTCGATGACCACGGTGGCCCAGGGGAGCCCCTCTGCGGCCCAGCCCGGATCCACCGGGCGATGGGTGACGGTCCACGAGAAGACGCGCCCCCGGCCCTCGGAAGGCAGGAAGACCAGCGCCAGGGAGCCACACCCCGCGCAGCGAAAGCGCGGCGGATGAAGAAAGCGGGCGCAGTCTTCGCATTGCTGGAGATGCAGCCGACCCTGGACGAGATGTTGATAGAAATCGGCGTTGCGGCCGTCGGGATCGGGGATGTATTTCGGCGGGGCACTCATGACCCGGCCTCCGCGCAGATTCTATTCCTCGGCGCTCGCACGCTTCAATCCCCTCGCCCGAGAATCGCCAGGCTGCCGTCTCCGTAATCGCCCCAACCCGTGACAAGACCCAACTCCGCCCCTTCCACCTGGGCGGGGCCGGCGGCGTGTCGCAGCTGACGCGTCGCCTCGACGACGTGATTCATCCCCCACATATGACCCTGGGAGAGCAGCCCGCCGTGGGTGTTCAGAGGCATGTCGCCGCCGAGCCGAATGCGCCCATCGCGCACGAAATCCCCC
The DNA here is from genome assembly GCA_014240165.1 of Myxococcales bacterium. Lineage (GTDB taxonomy): Bacteria > Myxococcota_A > UBA9160 > UBA9160 > UBA4427 > JAZXM01. The sequence continues at coordinate 4,769 of JAAZXM010000013.1, forward strand.
GCCTCGCCTGGGCCGCATAGGCCCAGGGCTTCGAGTTGGAGGAGCACCACGTAGGTGAAGCAATCGTAGACCTGCAGAAAGTCCATCTCCTCGGGGCCGACGCCCGCCATGGCGAACGCCCGCGGCGCCGCGAAGGAGAGCCCGACCTTGAAGGGGTCGGGGCGGTTGGTGATGTCGTCGGCGGGATAGGGATGACCCTCGGCCCCGCCCAGGTAGAGCACCGAGGGGTGGGGGCAATCGCGCGCGCGCTCCGCCGATGTGAGCACCACGGCGGCGCCACAATCGGTCTCGACGCAGCAATCGAATTTGCGCAGGGGCTCGGCCACCCAGGGCGCCGCCAGATATTCATCGAGATCCAGGGGCCGCCCGCGCATCAAGGCCTTTTCGTTGAGCTGCGCGTGGGCCCGGCAGGCCAGCGCCACCTCGGCGGCGGCCTCGTCGGGAATTCCGTAGAGCTGCTTGTAGCGCATGAGGATGAACGAATAGAACTGGGCCGGGATGCGGGCGCCATAGGGGAGGTAGTAATCCATGGTGACGTTCCCCACGGAGCCCGGATCGAGCCCCATGCGCGGGCGTTTGATACCGGGTCGCGGGCGAAACGCAGAAAACCCGTTCCAGCCCACCACTACCAGCACGTTCTTCGCCAGGCCGGAATGAATCGCCATGGCGGCGCTTTGCAGGGAAGCGGTCGGGCTCGCCCCGCCCAGGTGCACCGTGGCCGCGTAGTGGAGATCCTCGATGCCGAGGTTGGCCGCCAATTCCTCGGCCGAGGTGTAGCCCGGAGGCGGAAGGATGCCGTCGATATCACCGGGGTTGAGTCCGGCATCCGCTATGGCGGCGGCCGAAGCGCGCAGCATGAGCTGGACCGGGGTCTCGTCAGCTCCGCGGACGTAATCGGTTTCGCCGATGCCCACCAGGGCCGCCGCAGCGCGCAGGGGATGGGACGACGGCAAGCGCTTTCCTTTCGGTTGGGCTCTCTTCGGGCCGGACGTCGAATACTAGCGCCCTTCAAATGCCCTTCGCCGGAAAGGGGCAAGCCCGGGAACGGTCCGGCGCCACCCCGGAGGCCTCAGACTTTGCGGTGGAAGCGGTCGAGGAGCGGATCCACCCGGGCCTGGCTCTCCCAATCCCAGCCGCGGCCGTCCTGGGGAGCGGGAAAGCAGTCGGGGCACCAATATCCCCCGTCCAGCAGGAGCCCGGGCGAAGCTTCGAATGTGTGGCCCAGCGCGCAGCGCCAGCGATGAGAATCCGTCAACCCCGTGAAACTTTCCGAGAGCAGGGTTCCGCCCCGCGACTCGGCGAAAGCCGTCAGGTCTTCCCGGCCCGTCACGGTTTCCGCGACGCTTGGCTCTTCCCCTTCGGATCCGCTGGGCCCGCCCGAGGACTTGTTCGCCTCGACTTCGCCCCGGGCGGCCGAACGCTGATCCCAGCCCGGGATCGCCTCCCAGGCGGCGCGTGACCCGAAGAAGGCATCGATATAGGCGGTGTCATCCCGGGCAATCCAATCCAGGGGCTCGGCCCAACGCCGGGCCAGGACCTTCAGCAAAGGGGCCGGGGCCAGGCGCGCTCCGAGTTTCATCCAGGGGGCAAGCGCCTCCTCCACCATGGCACTGCAATCGTCGAGGGTGTCCCGAAAATGGCCGAGGTGATCGTTGAGCACATGGCTATCGGCGAAATATCCGCAGTGAAAATTCTTCAGGGCAAACCAATTCGGGTCGAAGATCTTGCGGTAATCGCCCAGACCCACCATCGCGAATTGATCCGCGATGAAGTCCTCGTAGACCACGCGACAATTCGGCCCACCCGACATGTTGTAGATCTTTCCCCAAAAAGAGTCCGAAACCTCCAGGCATTGGGCCAGGCCATAACCCGCGTCCCGCGCGGTGATCAATTCGATGCGCTGGTCGAGGGGTTGATGAAAGAGGATCGGGTCGAGCAGGCCCAAAAGTTCTGGGGGCACGATGAAGGTCTGACGCATGCTGGCCCAATGCTTGATGCCGGATTCCGCGATCATCTGCTCCGCCGCACATTTCGTGAGCGCGTAATAGTCGTGGACGCTGGGCAGGAGCGGGTCGCCCACGCGGATCATCTCGAGCGGGGGAAGCCTGTCTCCGTATTGCGCGACCGAGCCCACCCCCACCAGGCGAATCCGCTCGGCACCATCGGGCTCGCGCAGGATCGAATCGATCACGTTGCGGGTGCCGCCCACGTTGATCGCGTGGGCCAGGGTCGGATTGCGATCCGCAGCGGGGGAAATCATGGCAGCCGGGTGCAGGACAGCGTCCACCCCCGCCACCGCGCGGTCCACATCGCCGGGTTCGGTGAGATCGCCCCAGACGATTTCGAGCCCGGGCTCATCTATATAGGGGGCGAACATCTTCTTGTTCACCTTGGAGGGCCGGAGTAGAAGACGCGTGGTATACGCGTCACGGCGACGGCGCAACTCGAGAAAAGCTTCGTGCCCCATGCTGCCTGAGGCGCCTGTCAAAAGAACCCGGGATCGGGACATATTCAATTCCATCCTCTCCGCCGTGGGGGGGCCGGAACCTTCGCAGAAGCCGGGGACGTCGCCAAGGCAGCGGCCGGAAAAATCTCCGGCTCTTCCCATGCCATGCGCCGCTTTCCCTGATTCGGGCGCGCGCCGCGGCGCTCAGGACGCGCGAAGCAGCAGGTAATCCCCGGCGGCGTCCACCACGGCTTGCCAGCCCGGGTAGACGACGATGGTCGTGAAGGTCTCCTCGATGATGCCCGGCGCCTTCACGCGATCGCCGGGGACCAATTCCGGGCCGTGGTAGATGCCCACGGTCTCGAAGCCGCGGCCAAGATTCGCGCGACGCTCGGCACTCGGTGTCACGTCGCGAAATTCTTCGGTCAGTCCGCTTCCGAAGCGGGGCTCGGGGATCGCGGCCCGGCTCACCAGGCGAACCCCGGTGATCTCGGGACTCTCGCCGTCCCGGTTGTACCCGTACTCCTCCTCATGGAGTTCGTGAAAGCGCGCAATGGTCTTCTCCAGACCCGCGGCATCGAGATCACCCGCCTCTTGATCAGATGAACCACTGGCCACGTCCACGGTGAGCGACCAATTCTGCCCGGGGTAACGGAGATTCATCTGAAAATCCGCGCGCACTTCAGACGAGGCAAAGCCCGCAGCCTCGAAAAATCCCTGGGCCCGCTTGCTGAGTTCTCCCCAGAGCCCGCCGAGGTGAGCGCGATCGGCGGCAGCGGCGGAGATCAGGTAGGAGCGCTCTTCGTCGATCATGGGCGGCGCCGCCAGGGCGCCCAGGGCCGAGAAGGCGGGGGAGGCTCGGGGTACCACCACTTTCTCGATGCCGAGTTCCTCGGCCTGGATGGCCGCAAAGACCGGACCGTTTCCCCCGTAGGCGAGCATCGTCAAGCCCCGGGGATCGATGCCCTTGCCCGCCGTGGTTCGGCGCACCGCTTGGGTCATGTTCGCATTCACGATCCGCCAGCAATCGAAGGCGGCCTCCTCGACGGAGCAGCCCAGGGGCCCGGCCACTTCCTTCTCGAAGCCCGCATCGACGCCGTCCCGAGAAAGGCGGAAATCACCGCCGGCAAAATCCGATTCCGGCGAGAGGAGCCCGAGGACGAGAATCGCGTCGGTCACCGTGGGGCGCTGCCCGCCGCGTCCGTAACAGATCGGCCCGGGGTCGGCGCCGGCGCTTTCGGGGCCGACCTCCAGCACGCCGTGCCGCACCTGGGCGATGGATCCCCCGCCGGCGCCCAGGGTCTCCACCTTCACCATGGGGACCGCCACCAGGTAGCGATGGTGCCAATTCCAGCCCGCATCAGCGGACGCCGAACCATCCATCACCATGGAGACGTCGTAACTGGTGCCCCCCATATCGACACAGAGCAGATCGGGCGCTGATTTCGCCGCGCCCACCCGCGCCCCGCCCACCACGCCACCGGCGGGGCCCGAGGCCAGGATCCGAATCGGCATGCCCCGGAGATATTCCCGGGTCATCACCCCGCCGCTGGATTGCATCACCAGAAGATCCCGGGCGTAACCCGCCTCGGAGAGCCGCTCTACCAGTCGATCGAGGTAGCCGCTGACCCCGGGGCCCACGAAGGCATTGACCACGGTGGTGCTGGTGCGCTCGAACTCTGGCGCCCGGGGAAGCACCTCGTGGGAAAGAGAGATCTCCACGCCGGGCAGCATTTCGGCCACGAGTTCGGCCAATCGCTGTTCGTGGATCGGGTTCACGAAAGCAAAGAGCAGGCTGATCGCCACGGACTCGACGCCCTGCCGCCCCATCCGCTCGATGGCCCGGCGCGCCGCCGCCTCGTCCAGGGGCGTGTGGATCGATCCATCGGCACGGATGCGCTCGGGCACCGTCAGCCGGCGGCGCCGAGGTGCAATGGCGGGGGGCGGGGCCAGGCGAACGTCCCAGATATCCTCCTTGTAGCCCCGGCGCAGTTCCAACTCGTCACGGAAACCCTCGGTGGTCAGCAGCCCCGTAACGGGCCCCTTCATCTGGATCAACGCATTGTCCGCCACCGTGGTGCCATGCACGATGGCGTCGGCTGCCGCGAGCATCTCTCCCAGGGACTGCCCGCGGCGGGCGGCGAGCTTTTCGAGCCCGGCCATGACCGCTTGGGAATTGTCGTCGGGCGTGCTCGACATCTTCTCGAGCAGAACCTCGTCGCCGTCCAGCAGGGCGAAATCCGTAAAGGTCCCCCCCACGTCGATGCCGATGCGAAGGCTCAAGGCGCGGGCTCCCCAGCGCGGCCCCGTTCTTCACGCAAACGCCGCGTCGCCTCGGCGTCCACCTCGATGTCGAAAGCTTCGACGCTGCCGCGAAGCACCACCCCGTAGAGATCCCGGGCCGCCTCGACGCTCACGTACTCGTCCAGCACGTCCTCGCGAACCGCTTCGGGGTCGCGCAGCAGAGCGTCCTCGAAACCGGCGCCGCCTCCATATTGGTAGGCGATGACCGCATCGGCGGGAAGTTGGGCCTGGATCGAGTTCTCGATCTCGTATTCGCTATCCGTGCCGAACTCGAAGAAATTCGAATAGGGACCGCCATCGGCGCCCCCGCGCAAACCCCGCAGCGGATGTTTCTTGGAAACCATCCAAGCCACTGCGGTGGTGGGTTCGAGAACCTGCTTGATGTTGCGCGTGCCGGGCTGGCCCCGCCAGCGACCCGCGCCCCCGGTATCGGTGGTCATTTCCCGGGAGAGATTGAGAACCGGAAAGCGGCTTTCGGCATCCTCTGCCTGGGCGAGCACCAGGTTGCCCAGGCCGCTGCACATGGACCCCCAACCATCGATGCCCTCGGTGGCCGAAGCATCCGAGGCACGGACGTCCACGCCCTGGTCCATCCACATCTGGCCCTGGCTGTCCACGCCGATGACGGCATTCGGCATGCCGAGCTTGTAGACCTGGGGCGACGAGCGGCGAGGAAGAATTTCAGAAAGCGCGATGCAGATGGCTTCGCCGATCTCGCACGCCGGATGGAACGCGCCCAACGCAGCAGGCTTGTCCGGGGGCGGGTGGACAATGGTGCCCTCGGGCAACACCATATCCACGGCGTCGAAGAGGCCCTCGTTCTTCACGATGGAGGGATCCACCATGGAGACCAGTTGGGCCATGGCGTAGCCCCGACTGTTGGAGAAGGTATTCCACACGCAGGTGAGTTCCGGGCGCGCATCGCTCCCGGTCAGATCCACGGTGAGTTGGTCGCCCTCCACCGTGCAAGCCACATGGACCTGGACGTCCTCGTTCCCCACCGTGTCGTGGTCGATCCAAACATCCGCTTCGTAACAACCGTCGGGCCAGCCCTCGACTTCCTGGCGAAAGCGGCGCTCGGTTTCCCGGATATTCCAGTTGATGGCCCCCCGGACGGCATCCCCGCCCCATTTGGCGACCAATTCGTCGAGCAATTGGGCCCCTCGCTGGGAACCGCTCACCATGGCGGCTATGTCGCCGGAAAAAGAGGGGAATCGGTTGTTTCGCACGAGCATTTCCAGGGCATCACGCCGGGGCTCGCCGCGATGAACCAGCTTGAGCCGGGGGATTGCCATGCCCTCCTGGTAGATATCCGTGGCATCCACCGAGAAGCCGCCGGGATCCTTGCCTCCGGTATCGCCCTGATGGGCCTGAAGCGCCTGGATGGCGACCAGCTCACCCGCCGCATCGAAGCACGGGGCGTAGACGTTGTAATCGGGCAGGTGCCCGCCCCCGTGATCGGGATCGTTGCCAACGAAGACATCGCCCGGCCCCCAATCGTCGACCGCGAAATGTTCGAGACCCCAGCGCACCGCCAAGGGCGAAATGAAAAGCAATTGGGGGATGCCCACCGAAAGACCCGCGAGTCGGCCATGGGCATCGATGACGCTGGCATTGCGCTCGTTCGACTGGTTGATGATCGCCGAGGAAGCCGCCCTGCCCAGGTGGGTCGCAGTCTCGTAGCAGATGGTCTCGAAGGCGCCCCGGATGATGCCCGCCGTGACAGCGTCAATATCCGCGGCGCTGGGCAAGGGCTCGCGCCGACGAACCAGACGGCGATTCACTTCGTAGGACATATCACTCCGCCCTCCCAAGACCGCGCAGTGCTGAGATCAACCCATGAAGCCGTAGAGCTTTCCGGCGTTCTCACAGAAAATCTTTCGCTTCTTGGACTCGTCAATGCCCTGGGCCATGGAGTTGATCAGGTAGCGCGAGTGGGGCCAGTCGGTGATGTGATGCGGAAAGTCGCTGCACCACATCATCATGTCGACACCCACCGCATCGCAGTTCTGCACGCCGAATTGATCACTCACGACGCCTACTTTGCAATTGCGCTCGAGGTATTCACTGGGCAGCATGCTGAGCTTCACCTCGCACCAGTAGCGGTTGCGCCGGTAGCGATCATCGAGTTCCTGTTTGAGAAAAGGCACCCAACCGGCGCCCACTTCGCCGCCCACAACGGCAAGTTTCGGAAAGCGTTCGAAGACACCATTGAAAATGAACTCGGCAAAGAGCGTGGGCATTCGGCTCATGGTTGTGGAGTAGAGAACCAACTGCTCCGCCCCACCCTTCTTGGCCGCGACCTTCCGGGTCTTGTATTGGGGCGGAGTCAGGCCCACGTGGATATGGATCGGAAGACCGACCTCCTCGGCCACCGCCCAGAACTGGTCATCCACTTCCGAGAGAAGGAAGTCGCCACTGGGCCAGGTCGCCAGGCCAACGCCCACCGCGTCGTTCTCCCGGGCCCGGCGCAATTCGGCCACGGCGTCGTCGATGCCCGTGGCGGGCATCTGCCAGATCGCACCGAGGCGGGAGCGATCGAAGCTCGCAAAATCCCTGATGAAATTGTTGTAGCCCTGCATTCCTGCAAGGGAAAATTGCTTGTCCTCAAGGAACATGAAATAGATCATCGTGCGCTGGGGGGGAAAGAAGACCGCGGCGGAAACGCCATCCTGATCCATCAACTCCAGCCGGCCCTTGGGCTGGGTGATCCCGGGATGCATGTCGTCGTAGCGAATGCCCGTCCACTTCAGGGTCTCGGGTGTCTGGTGCATCGCTGCCACCAGACCCAGGGATTCCACGTGCGCGCCGAGTTGCCAGGCATCACCACCGTCCTCGTCCTTGACGAGTTGGGGCGCCTGGTCGTGGAAGCGCTCGGGCAGGTATTCCTTCCAGAGATTCGGCGGCTCGATGACGTGTTGATCGCAGTCGATGATCTTGTAGTCCATGGATTTCTCCCGAAAACGAATGCTGCCTTGAGAAGCAATTTAGTTTTATGAGTCGCAATGCCCGGCGCGTTGGGGACCCGCAGCCTCAGATGAACTGCTGATACCATTTGCGGTAGTGGGCGATGGGTCCGTCCCCCTCGCAGAGCGCTGGGCGGGGAAGACAAAGCTTATTCTCCCAGATGGGACGATCGTGTTCGAATTGGTCCTTGAGGTCGGCGATGATGGCCGCGGCCAGGTGCTCCTTGTGTGTATCACCCTCTGATTTCACCGAGTAGGCGAAACTCACGTCGGTGTTTTCTTCGTCGATGGGTGTCGACGTGTTCAGCATCACGGTATCGATCAATCCGTTCATGCGAACGACCTGAAAGCCGGGGCCGTAATCCAGGGTCACCAAGTTCATCTCACCCGTTCCCCCGGGTGCCTTGATTGTGAAGATCGACTCGGCGATATGCAGGCTTCCCTCGGCGCGCGCCGTGGTGGGCGGAATCGTCAGCGCCCCATGGATGAACTTGAAATGCGCCTGGTCGACGCAGTTTTCGTTCATGTCCAGCCATGACGCACGCACTTTCCAATGCATGACTTCGGGAACGGTCCAAGCGCTATCGCCCACTTCGGGCACGTCGGGCAACTCGAAGTTGGGGGAGCCACCATCGCGATCGTGGTAGAAGAAGATCAGGCCGTTCTTCTCAACGACTTCGTAGCCCCCAAGCCGTGCACGCGGAGGAATCCGCTTCGCGTAGGGAATCTTCTCGCAGGCGCCGTCGGGACCGAATTCCCAATGATGAAAGGGGCAGCGAATTCGCTCGCCCACCACCTCGCCCCCATGGCCCAGGTGGGCGCCCAAATGCACACAGTGGGGATCGATCACCCGCGCCAGCCCCGCCTCGGTTCGATAGAGGAGCCACTCGCGACCGAAGAAATGGAGCGGTCGAATTTCACCCGGGGCCAACTCGTCGCTGTAGGCCGCGCGAAACCAGCCGTTCGGATAGGGGGTAAAGGGGTAACGGGAGGCGCCGGGCCCGCTGGGGCCCGAAGGTGCCCCCTCTGCGCCCTGGGAACCCCCTCGTTGCGTTTCTGACATATCGTCAGATACTATATCCTCTCCCTATGGGCGCTGTCAGCCCGAAAATCGTGAGGGCGGCCCCAGGCCGTCCCCCATGGCGAGGGAGCCGCCCGATTCTGTGTACAGTGCCGGAGCGTCCGGTTGGGGTGCAGGTGATGCTTCCGCTTCCACCCAGAGAGATGCCGGTGCACGAGGAGCCTTGAGGATAAAGCCATGCAATTGGACGAGATGATCCTGGTCAGCGTGGATGACCACGTCGTAGAACCGCCTACGGTCTTCGACAATCACCTGGCGAGCAAGTACAAGGACAGGGCACCCAAGAGTATCCGCAAGAAAAACGGCGCCGAAATGTGGGTCTTCGGCGAACGCCAGCTTCCGAATATCGGGCTGAACGCCGTGGTGGGACGATCGCCCGAGGAATTCGGCATGGAGCCCACTGCGTACGATCAGATGCGCCCGGGCTGCTACGACTCGAACGAACGCGTCCGGGACATGAACGTGAACGGCGTTCTCGCCCAAATGTGTTTTCCGAGTTTTCCTCAATTCTCCGGCTCGCTCTTTGCGGGCACCGAGGACAAGGAACTCGCCCTCGCCCTGCTCCGGGCCTACAACGACTGGCATATTGACGAGTGGGCGGGAAGCCATCCCGGACGTTTCATCCCCCTTTCGTTGCCGCCCGTATGGGACCCCCAACTGATGGCCGACGAGGTGCGGCGGGTCGCACGCAAGGGCTGCCACGTGGTGAGTTTCAGCCAGGACCCAACGGGCATCGGCCAACCCAGCCTGCACGATCGCCATTGGGACCCCTTCTGGCGAGCCTGCTCCGAGGAGGGAACCCTGATCGCGGTGCATATCGGCTCGGGGACCGGGATGTTCTTCACATCTCAGGATGCGCCCATCGATGTGATGATCACCAATACCCCGCTCAGCATCACGAACTTCGCGAGCGACCTGCTCTGGTCCCATATCCTGCGCGAATTTCCCGACCTGAAATTTGCACTCTCCGAGGGCGGCATCGGTTGGATTCCCTATTTCCTGGAACGAGCGGACTATGTCTACGAGCACCACAAAGCGTGGACCCACCAGGATTTTGGTGACAAATTGCCGAGTGATATCTTTCGGGAGCAGGTGGTGACCTGCTTCATCGATGACGAGTTTGGCCTGAAGAATCGACACGAAATCGGCATCGACATGATCACCTGGGAATGCGACTACCCCCACTCGGATACCACCTGGCCCCGAGCGCCCGAGATCCTTTCGCGCTGCCTCGAGGGCATCCCGGATGACGAGATCAACAAGATCACGCATCTCAACGCAATGAAGCATTTCAACTTCGATCCCTTCAAGCACATCCCGCGAGAAGAGTGCACCGTGGGCGCGCTTCGGGCCCAGGCGGGGGATGTCGACCTGACGCCCCTGGTGGGTGTCGGCGGCAACCCGGCGCAACTCGAAGAGGGACAGGTGATCACCACGGCGGATATCATGCGTCAGATCGCACCGGCTTTCGCAAACGATTGAAGGCGAGGCGCACCCCGCGAAGCGAGGGGCCTTTCTTCCGTGGCGCCCTCCCCTCCCGTCGAATTCCGAAAAGCGAGGGAACGGTTCGATATGGAATTCCAACTCGCTGATCTCTACGAATGTCTTTGCGACGCAGACCCCGATGCGATCGTGGTCATCGCCGACGAGCAGGAGATCCGCCGGGGAGAACTCGATCGCCGCGCCAATCGTCTGGCCCATATCCTGCTCGATGCGGGTGTTGGCCGGGGCGATCACGTGGGGGTTTACTCGTTCAATCGCATCGAGTGGCTCGAAACTCTGCTGGCTTGCTGGAAGATCGGCGCGGCCACGATCAATATCAACTTTCGCTATGTGCGATCCGAACTCCGCTATCTCTGGGAGAATTCGGATATGGTCGCCCTCGTCTACGAGCGGGGGTTCTCTGACCACGTCGCTGCCCTGGCATCGGATTTTCCCGCACTCCGCACCTACCTGCGCTTGGACGATGGCAGCGAGGAAAAGCTCCCAGGACCGGGAGCCGACTACGAATCGGCCCTGGCCGAAGCATCCGAGGATCGCGATTTCGCCCCCCGATCCGGAGACGACCTCTACATCGTATATACCGGTGGCACCACGGGGATGCCCAAGGGCACCTTGTGGCGGCATGCGGACCTCTACTCCAACGTGGCACGGCGACTCACAGGCCCCATCGAGCGGCCGGAAGAAATCGCCCAACAGAGCGACAACCCCCTGGGCCTGCGGATGCTGACCCTATCGCCCCTGATGCACGGAGGCGGGCAATGGCCTCTTTTCATCTGCATCTTCAATGGCGGCGTGGCCGTGCTCCCGACCTCGATGCATTTCGATCCCGACCACGTGCTCAACCTGGTCGAGAGGTACGACGTCACGACCCTCAGCATCATCGGCGACGCCATGGGGAGGCCCATTGCCGAGGCGCGGATGAACCCGGCCTCCAAGCACCAGACCAGCGCCCTGAAGGCAATCTCCACGGGAGGTGCGCTTCTGACTGCGGGGGTACGCGATCTACTCCGAGAGGCCTTTGGCAGTATCTATATCAGCGGCGGGATCGGGAGCTCTGAAATCGGAACCGCAGCCCGGGAAACGCCCCACTTCGACCCTGCTGGCGGTCCGCGCTTCGCCTTGGATACCCAGGTGGCGGTCCTCGATGACGAACTCTGCCCGATCCCTCCCGGCTCCGGGGGCATCGGGTTGATCGCGCGCCAAGGTGATATCCCCCTGGGCTATTACAAGGATCCGGAAAAAACCGCGAGCACCTTCCGAACGGATGCGGACGGCACTCGGTGGGTCTTGCCCGGGGATTGGGCGCGGGTGGAAGATGATGGCACCATCAGCCTGCTCGGCCGCGGCTCCCAATGCATCAACTCCGGGGGCGAGAAGATCTTCCCCGACGAAATCGAGGCCGTGCTCGCCGAGCACCCGGATATCCGGCACGCAGCCGTGGTCGGGGTTCCCGATGCCACGTGGATGGAACGCGTGGTCGCCGTAGTGGAGCCCCTAAAGCCCGGGAATCCCCCGACCCTCGAAGACATCCAGACCCATTGCCGGGTGCACTTGGCGGGCTACAAGCTGCCCCGCGCCCTGGTCGTATCCGATCTGAAACGAACCCCGGCCGGAAAAGTCGACTACGTCTGGGCAAAGGCGCGAGCCGAAGAGGAAACACAGGCCGCTCCCTGATCTCAGGCGACGATCCGGTTGACTCCCTTGCCGCCGTCCTCGAGTTCGATGGCTTCGCCCACGAACTCCCGGGCCTGCATGGCCTCGAAAAGCGCAGCGGACTCGCCGCGGGCATAGCAGCGCTCGCCGTTCGGGAGGTCGCAAACCGCCATGGCGAAGCTCGGCCCCTCTCGCGAATGAACCACGGAATACGCTGCAACCCGGGCCTCGCCCGTCGCATGATCCCGGATCTGGCGCCGGGGACGCGCATCCAATCGGGCCTGGATCTCCGCCGAGTCGGGCAAGTTCAGCTCTCCGGGCTGGGCGCTATAGATCCCGTAGGAATGATTCGTCATATGCATTCCCACACCACTCGCCATGCCGAAGGCTTTCGGATCCTCGCGCAGCATCTTGACCAACGTGGCGATGGAATGCCCCAGGTAGGCGCTGCCTGGGCCGCCGTGATAGGGCAACCCCCCGGTGACGGTCAGTGGCCGGGCATCATCGATTTTCAGGCCCAGGGCATCGCGTGCAAAATTCACCGAACTGGGAAAGCAGCTATAGAGATCGATATACGCAATGTCGTCGATCCCGATTCCCGCCGCGCGCATCGCGGCCCCGCTGGCCTCTTCCATCGCAACGCTTCGCCAGAGTTCCTCGCGCTCGGCGATATAGACCGGATCCTTTGTCTCGCACCAACCCCGCAGATAGATCCTCCGGTCCTGGGGTACACCAAGGGCATCGGCCTTTTCGTGGCTCGCCAAAAGAAGGCCGGAAGCCATGTCGACATCCATGATCGCGACCAGGTTTTTGGGATAGGGGTGCGAGACCAGGCGATTATCGGCGGAGACGTTGATCAGTTCTTCGCTCGTGCGCTCGCGACGGAACCAGGCATTGGGATTCTCGGCGGCCACCTTGGTCATCGGGGCAAAGAGCGTGCCCGCTTGCCGCAGGTTCTCGTCGAGGGAAAGCCCCAGATGAGCCCTGCGTGCCACATCGAAGATCGCAAAGGTCATATAGGCCCGAAAGATTTCGTGGGCGACTTCAGAGGGGTGAAAGGGGTCGTCGAAGGGGATGCCGCGTTTCTCTGCCGGTGCATGGCTCCACGCCACCGAGTCTCCACGCTTTCGGACACGCTTCCGAGTCGCGAGACACTCCGCGCCCGTAACCAGGGCAAGATCGCTCTCCCCCTTTTGAATCCGGAGAGCTGCGTTTGCCAACATCTTTTGCGAAGAGGTTCCGCTCATCCCAGAGAGATGCCGGCCGCCTTCAGCCAGGCCAAGCCGCTCAGCCAAACGGCCCGGTGCATCGTCGTAAGTCCAGCTGACGTTGAAGACCACGCTGACATCGTCGATCGCATCGATGACGCCATGGCCCCCGCTATCTCGTGCGGCGGCCTCGGCCATCTCCGCCCATAGCTCCAGCGGCTCGGGAGAATCGCCGTCCTGCGCCCTCACCGTACGCTGGCCCACGCCGATCAGGCAGGGAAGTCGCGGATCGATCATCGGCCACTCCAGCGAGGAGGCCTTTTTTCGGCAAACGCCTTGGGGCCTTCCTTGGCATCCTCGCTCTGAAAAACGCGCTTGCTCAACTCGGCCTCAACCCCATAGGCTTCTTCGAGAGATCCACCGAGCCCGCGAATCACGCTCTCCTTGGTGGCTTGGACCGCCATGGGCGCGTTCGCAGTAATTCGGCGCGCCCATTCCATAGCCCGATCCTCCAGCACTTCTTCTTCAACGATTTCGTTGATGAGCCCCAATTCCAGCGCGCGCTCGGCGGGGAAATGTTCTGCAGTGAGCAGGAACTCCATCGCGGCGGGAAAATTCAGCTGCCGAGGAAGGCGAGCCGTCGTCCCCCCTCCGGCGAAAAGCCCGCGCTTCGGCTCCATGACGCCGAAGCGCGCGTGCTCGGTCGCAACCCGGATATCCACGCCCCCCAGCATCTCCATTCCGCCCGCAACGCACGGCCCGTTGATCGCGGCAATCACGGGTTTGTAGAGTTTGACGTTCCGAAGAACCGCGTAGGTACCGTCCGAGAGTCGGCAGCCATCGATTTCCTTGACGTCACCGGCGGAGATCTTCTTCTGCAGATCCGTGATCTGGGGGATATAGGTCTTGAGGTCCGCGCCGACCATGAAATTTCGGCCCACGCCCGTAATGATGGCGACCCATGCATCGTCATCATCCTTGAAATCGCGCCAGGCAGCCGCCAGATCCCTGAAGTGATACAAATCGAGCGCGTTACGAGAATCCGGGCGATCGATCGAAATTTTCACGATGTGTTCATCGTTTTTGGAATAGTGAATCGCCATTTCGCGATCTCCCGCGCGTATATGACCCGCGAACAATTGGACCCGGAGTTCAGGTACAAGCGATCCGAGTCACCATGAGCATCTCATTCTAGTACGCCCCCAAGCGATCATGCACCCCGTTTCGGGCCGGCTCCCCGAGCCCACTGGGAGGATTCTCTTGACAGGCACTGGGCTGATCACGATGATCCGGCGCTCGACCTCGAGCGGGAGAAGCCGCAAGATGCAAGCCAGCTGCGACGAAATGCGGGATATCGAGGCTATAAAGCAACTCAAAGCGCGATATTTTCGGCTGATGGACACCAAGCAATGGGAGGCCTTTGAATCGGTTTTCGCCGAGGATGCAGAGATCGACGTCACCGATGATGCCGGCCCAGAGACAGGGCGAGTGCGTGGCGGGCCCGCCATCGCAAATTATATTCGCTCAGCGATCGGCGAAGCCTTCACCGTTCATCACGGGCATATGCCCGAGATTCGCATTACGGGCCCGGCAACCGCCGAGGGCATATGGGCGATGTTCGATTACGTGGAGTTCCCTTCCGAGGGAACTCGCCGCGGGCTCCAGGGCTATGGCCACTACATCGAAACCTACACACGATGCGATGGCGACTGGAAAATCCAGTCCATGAAACTCAGCCGACTCAGAATCGACCCGCTCCCGCCAGGCGCCGGCGCGAGCTAAGCGCGCGACAAGCGTGTTCCGGTCAAGCCACTGGCCCGGGTACTTCCAGGGCTTCACGGATAGTGAGAGTCAGTTCCTCCATCGAGCACGGCTTTCGCAGAATCGACTGTAGACCCTCTGCCTTGAGATCAGCGAACTCTGGGCGAGAAAGATTTCCGCTCATCAGAATCACTCGCACAGAGGGGTCGATGCGTGTCAGCTCCCTGAATGCTTCCGAACCCGTCATCTCTGGCATCCGGTAGTCGAGAAGCACCAAATCGATCTCGCTTCCCCTCTCCTTGTAGATATTGACCGCTTCGAGCCCCGTCGCACACCGAATCACCTGGTAGCCCCCATGGGTCAGGAGCATCGTCGTCGCTCGCGCGACAATGTCTTCGTCTTCAGCCAGAAGGATGGTCTTCCCTCCCCCATCCGTCGATTGGGTGACGGATTCCTTCTCAGGACTCTCAGTCAACTCGGCCAGGGGAATATAGATCGCCACATGGGTGCCCTGACCCGGTTCGCTGGAAATCTTCAGGGCTCCGCCGATCTCGCGGATATAGGTGGAGAAGACCGAAAGCCCGAGGCCCGTCCCCTTGCCTGTGGGCTTCGTCGTGAAGAAGGGGTCCAAGACTTGTGCCGCTGTTGCGGAGTCCATCCCTATGCCGGTATCGATGAGATCGATCCGTACCTGGCGACGCTTATCCGGCTCGGAACTCTCGGCACCGGACTCAAGAGAATCAGAAATCACCTCGCGAGTCCTTACCGAAAGGCGCCCACCATCGGCCATCGCATCCTTGGCATTCAGCGCGACGTTGAGCAGGCCACTATCGAACCTCGCAGCATCACCCAAGGAAAAAAGACGACCCTCACACAGGTCCGTCTCTACGTTGATCGACTCACCCAGGGCCGGAGCAAGAAGTTCGAGCACATTGCGTACGCTTTGATTGATATCGAGCGTCGACATGCTCGGCGGCTGGACATGGGCGAAATCGAGCAACTGGCTGGTCAAAGCTGCCGCTCGCGTCCCCGCCATGGTGACCATGTTCGCCATCTCCAGCCCTTCTCCATCCTCTTCGGATGATCGGCGAAAAACATCTTCCAATCGCTCACCCGCAGCGAGGATCGCCATGAGGAGGTTGTTGAAGTCGTGAGCAATCCCTCCTGCCAGGCGGCCGATCGCCTCCATCTTCGTAGCCTGATTCAATTGCTCGGAAAGCTTGTTTTGCTGAGTGACGTCCCGGGCGAAACGATAATGTTCGCCCGGCTTGCCCCCCGGAATCCTCACGAGGGCGATAACCTGAGAGAAGTTTTTTCTGTCGGACCCCAGTCCTTGAACTTCAACTTCAGCCTTCTCGCCCAGCCCGAGTTCGAGTATCGCCTTGATGATCTTCGGACGGTCTCCGGGATCGACCCAGGAGTTCGCCTGCGAGCCGAGCATTCCAGCTGAGTCAGCAGCGTGCATCTGCAGGAAGGCCTGATTGGCGCTCAGAATATTTCCGTCAGCGCCAACATGAGCAACCCCTTCGACAGCCGCTTCCATGGCTGAACGGATATCACCCAACTCAGTCGCCGTGGTTTCTCTCTTCTCGATCTCGAATTGCAAGTTTCGATTGGAGACTTTGAGTTCGAGAGTGCGCTCTTCGACACGCAACTCCAATTCCCTCCGCCCATCCTCCAATTCCTGCGTGGTCTCGCTCAGCTCTTGGACGGCACCGAGCAGTTCTGACTGATTGCGGCGAAGCAGTCTGTCGCGTTTGCGGAGCTCGCTGAACATGGAAAAACTGAAGGCTGCGGCGAGCAACCCCCCCGTCACGTTGATTGAGCCTATGCCCACAGCCCAGGGCAGCGAGAGATGGCCATCGACAATGGGAGATGATTGATAGAGGGGGCCGTAGGGGATCTCGCCGACCTGCTCGAGAAATACCAAAACTCCGAAAATCGAGAGCCAACTGATCAAACCGGCACGCGTCGCGAAACCGCCAAAAAGCGGCAAGCCCACCATAATCCCGCCTATGAGGGTGACGAATCCATAGGGATCGGTGAAGTATCCAAAGAGATAAGCGTAGAAAGAATTGGTGATCGCGTAGACCTGAATCGGCCCGTACCTGAAGAGCTTGGCCTCCGCATGGCGTTCGCCTGCAAAGAACGAGATGAGACCCATCACAAGCCAGGCCGCGAGCGTGAAATATGAAAGCTGGATCTGAAGGTTCAGAATGGCGGGATCAATAAAGGGCAGGAGGTCGAGATGTCCCCGCGCAAGGTGCAGGAGCAAGGTCGAATAGAGAACCAGGCAGAGAACGACCCCCGACGTGAGAAGGCTCTTCTTCGCGGTAGGCCAGCCCACGATCGAACCGAGTCGCGTGAATACAGAGATCCTGCCGGATCCTGTAAAAAGTGGCGTGTCGGGAGTGTCCAAATCGGTGTCCATGGACCGCCTGGGATATTCCAGTTATTGCGACCCCACACGATAGGCCCCGCGGCGGAGTTCGCCAAATTATGAACGGGCTTGCGCCAGAAAATTCGCGCTGCGCCTCGCGCCTGATCAGCCTCTCAACATCCCGCGAAAATTGCCTCGCAATCAGCGGGACAAACTCTAGAGCAAATACCTGAGCAATCGCTCTTCGCCTGGATCATCGAGTATTCGAGCAGACCGAGAGGGGCTCGGCGCCGAAACGTCCCGGCGCCAAGTTCGCCTGATCGGTACCACGTCGTAGTGATCGCCGGTTGCGTCAGTTGCGCCCATGAGCCGTATCAATCATGTACCACCCCCCGGCGATTGGGCTCAACGCATCGTCGGCTGTGTAGAAGTCGACACGATACTCACCCGGATCCCAACCTTCTTTCGGCCGCATCCAGACATAATTGGTATCCGCATTGGCCTTGATGGGATAGTGATTGAACAACATGATCTTCGGATCATCGACGCGGGTCCACTTCACGAACACTTCGTCCTGCCCGTAATCACCCATGGGAAAAGTCGCAAGAATGCGCCCATCTCCGGAAAATCTCGTCAGTTCGGCTGGTCCGTCCACCACTCCTGCTGCTTCTTCCGAAAAGGTCACGTTTTTCAGAGTCGGACCGTCCGTGCCTTGTACCTGGAGCAACCCCTCCATGGCGAGTTCCGCCAGGCGGCGGGCATAGGCCTTCGGGTCGTCCGACTCCTCGATCTTCTCCGGAGCAATATCCGTCAGACTTGATATCGACGCTGCCAATTCCCGATCGCTCATCGTGTCGATGATGATGCCCAGTACCTGGGCAGGGTCTGAACTGAAGCGCGCGAGAGTGCGCAGCAGATCCGCTCGAGGATCGTCTCCGGCCTCGTCGACCAACGCATCGAGCGCCTCCTTCTGGGCCGCCTTCGAGTCCCGATTCGCCTGCCCGCCCGCCCCCTGCACCCGCGCGTCAGCTGCAGGGCCAGGCCGATCGGCTTCCGTCTGGAATCTCCGCTCAACGCCCAGCCCATCCCCCGACGTGCGCCAGCCCGTCCAGAGTCCCACGGCAAAGGCGAGCACTATTCCGGCCGCCCAGTATCTCCTCATCACCATGTGTACAAGTTGACGCAGCCCATAGGCCCTGTCCAAAGAGCACGGCCAGACCCTCCCCTTGTTGCGTCACGGGGCTCTTTTCGTCTCCTCACGGGTCCACCGAGCCGCTCTCCGGGATACCGAGACGCGCCAGGACCGGAGTCCAACGGAGAACCGACAGACGCGGCTTGGGGCCCGGGGACGGCCGGGAGAAGTTGTAGGGATTTTGAAGAT
This sequence comes from Myxococcales bacterium, assembly GCA_014240165.1. Lineage (GTDB taxonomy): Bacteria > Myxococcota_A > UBA9160 > UBA9160 > UBA4427 > JAZXM01. The sequence continues at coordinate 23,452 of JAAZXM010000013.1, forward strand.
CAGTTGACGCCTCCTAGAGACACTGAGGAGAGTCCCGTAGCTGAAAATCTGATTCTTAAAAATTCCTTCATACAAATATGTAATAAGGGGGAAGTGCAACTGCAAACACAAGCAAACATCTCTGACTCCCTTACTCACGTAAGAGAGAATCTGGTCGGACGCATCCAGCCGAAGGCGGCGACGTATATCAAAGCCTCCGGTCGTCCAAGGGTCCGAGACGCAGTCCTTCTCCCTGTTCTCGGAGCCGTACGGCAACCGACCCACGAGAGGTTTTTCTTGTAGCAAGCAGGCGCACATCGAAGAACAAGAAATCATTGCGCAATTCGACAGCAGTTGGTGTGGGGATGGAATTTAGGCCCTTCCCAGGTATCCATAACCGTACCGACTGCTGTCGATAGCCGGGCCGCAACACGCGCCGCGAGCACGTACGGTTCGCAAGCTCTCTACTCGCATAAAGCGAAACTCCCCCAAGACAAACCCCAAAACGAAAAAGATGCTCCCGATCCGCAATACGGTTCGGGAGCATCTTTTCGCTTCTGGAGCACGAGACCGGATTCGAACCGGCGACCCTCACGTTGGCAACGTGATGCTCTACCAGCTGAGCTACTCGTGCCTGAAATTCGTTTCGGGACGAAGGGTTTACGGAACCCGTGGCCCGCCGTCAAGCGTGGCCGAAACCCTCAAGGACCCATCCCGGGGGGAAGCGCAATCAGAGTTTCGTGATCTTCTCCTCATACCCGGCCAACGCCCCCGTGGCGTTGCGCGTATCAAAAATCCGGGGGGCCTTCTCCGCCAGCCATTCGTAGTCCACTGCGCTGTGGTCGGTGAGAATCAGGGCCAGATCCGTCTCCGCCAATACCTCGTCATTCAACTCCGAACCCTTGTAGAGCTTACCGTCGATTTCGCATTCGGGGACGAATGGGTCGTGGTAGCTGATCTCCGCCCCTTTGCGGGCCAGCAGGCTGACCACATCGATCGCCGGAGATTCCCTCATATCGCCAACATCACGCTTATATGCGACCCCAATGATCAGCAACCGGGCCCCGTTGACCGCCAATTTCGCGTCGTTGAGAAGCTCGGTGACCCGATCCACCACGTGGGCGGGCATTCCGCTATTGATCTCAGTCGCCAGTTCGATGAAACGTGCTGAGAAGTTCAGCGACTTCATCCGCCAGGACAAATAACTGGGATCGACTGGAATGCAGTGCCCGCCCAGGCCCGGGCCCGGCAAGAACTTCATGAAACCGTAGGGTTTGGTCGCTGCTGCCTCGATGACTTCCCAAACATCGAGGCCCAGGCGCTCGCACATCAAGGCCACTTCGTTCGCAAGGCCGATGTTGATCGCGCGAAAGGTATTCTCCAGCAACTTGACCATCTCGGCGGATTGGGTCGAACTCACCGGGACGGTTTCGTCGAAAACCGTATCGAAGACCTTACAGGCGAGTTCGGTACAGAGAGGCGTTTCGCCGCCCACGACCTTGGGGACGTTCTTGATCTTGAAGGTCGTATTCGCCGGGTCGATCCGTTCGGGAGCGAACGCCAGCGAGAAATCCTGACCTACCTTGAGCCCTGTTTCTTCAAGGACCGGAACGAAAAGCTCCCGAGTCGTTCCCGGATAAGTTGTACTCCCCAGAATGATGAGGTCGCCCGGGCTCAAGCGATCGCGGATTTCCTCCACGGCGCTCGCCATGAACGAAACGTCAGGGTCTTTTGTCTTCGTCAAGGGAGTCGGAACGCAGACGTTTATCACTTGAACTTCGCCAAGCCGATCAAAGTCCGTGGTCGCCTGGAGGCGGTCGCCCTCTCGGACCGATTGCAGCCTTTCGGATGAAATATCACCGATATATGAGGATCCGGCTTCGATGGAGCGAACCTTCTCCTCGTCGATGTCGAAGCCAATCACCTCGAAGCCCGCCGCGGCGAGTTCCACTGCGAGAGGCAGGCCCACATAGCCGAGGCCGACAACCCCAACCCGAGCGGAGCGATCATCGATGTTCAGGCTCAACTCCTGAAGCCGCTTGGAGATCATCGTTTGTTGTCCTCGCCCTTTCCTAATGCCTTGTTCGCAAAATTGTGGCCTATCGACCACCCGCCAGACCGGAACCCTTCGGCGATCAGGCCGTCGGCTGCTTCCAACCGAAGTAGTCTGCGAAATATACGTAGCCAGACCACAGGGTAAGCGCCGTCGCGGCCCCAAGTGCGGTGAGACCCACCTCGTGCGCCGGAAGCCCGATGGTCGGGTAATGAAAAAGAAGTGCTCCCACCGAAAAATTCTGGACGAGGGACTTCAACTTGCCCTGCCAGGAAGCGCCCACCACGTGGCCATCCGAGGAGGCGATACTCCGAAGCCCGGTGACTGCCAGTTCTCGGCCAATGATCACCACCACCATACCCACCGCCCAGGTGGGAATTCGCCCGCACGCCACCAGCATGATGAGCGCCGTAGAAACCAGCAATTTATCCGCCAGGGGGTCGAGCAATTTTCCGGCGCGGGTTACCCCGCCTCCCCCCCGCCGGCGTGCCAACCAGCCGTCCAAGATGTCGGATAGCGCGGCGAAAATGAACGCCCAGGCCATGACCTGACTTCCCGAATGACTCATCCCCCAATCGGTGGGGATCAGGAAGAGGACGGGAATCACTGCGATACGAAGCATGGTGACGGTATTGGGGAGGTTCCAAAAAGTCTCTTCCGACCCGGGTTCGATCCCCGCAAAGGCGGACCGCGGAGCCGGGTCGGCCGGCGAGGCCTGCCTGGCACCGTCCAAATCCGAGGCCTCTGCGGGGGTCATCGAATCTCCCTTTCAGTCCTGATGCCCGGCACCTCGCTGCGCGGGGTCGCATGGAGCCGTGAAAGCAGCTCAAATTCATTCGCCGCCTGCGCCAGAAGGCCCTGACGACCGGCGGTCCGCACCGGAACCCCTCTGAAGTCCGGGGATAATAGGGGAGATCCCCGCCTGGGGAACGCCGCCCCCTCCAGTCCTCCAGGCGGGTCCTGAACCGCCGACGGTGGCGGATGACCGGATCGATGGCCCCGCGGGTAGCTCGATTGCATCCCAGGCCAAGGGACGGATAAACTCGGCGCCTGCGGGCGAGCCGATTCGAATCGGACGGAGAGAAGACCGCTCTCGCGCCCCCTGACGGACAGGCCCCGCCGGATCAAGGATGCAATTGCGTATGCCAGAGCCTCGAAAATTCGACTTTGTGGTGATCGGCAGCGGCGTCGCCGGGCTGCATTTCGCGCTCCGGGTCGCGGAGCACGGAACCGTGGCGATCGTGACCAAGAAACGCGCCGCGGAGTCGGCCACCAACTACGCACAGGGCGGCATCGCGGCGGTCATGCACCGCGAGGACAGCTTCGATGCCCACGTTCAGGACACGCTCTACGCGGGTGCCGGACTCTGCGACGAGCGCGTGGTCAAGCACGTGGTCGAACAGGGCCCCCGGGCGATCCAGAGCCTTCTGAAATGGGGAGTCAATTTCGACCGAAGCGAAAAGGCCGGAGGCGATGCAATCGACTACGACCTCGGACGGGAGGGCGGCCACTCCAAGCGAAGAATCCTCCATCATCGCGATGCTACGGGCAGAGAGATCGAGGGCTCCCTGCTTCAGCGAGCTGCCGACCACCCGAATATCACGGTTTACGAGGATCACTCTGCGATCGATCTGTTGACGGCCCACCGCAGCGGAAGAAGCGAAAGCAATCGTTGCCTCGGTGCCTATGCATTGGACTCGGCCACGGGCGAGGTCGAACTCTTTCTTGCTCCCCTGACGCTGCTGGCCAGCGGGGGGGCGGGAAAGGTCTATCTCTACACGAGCAACCCGGATATCGCCTCGGGTGATGGCGTCGCCATGGCGTATCGGGCTGGGGCAACCATCGCCAACATGGAATTCATGCAATTCCATCCGACTTGTCTCTATCACCCGAACTCGAAATCGTTCCTCGTCAGCGAGGCAGTCAGGGGCGAGGGAGGGATCCTGCGCAACCTGCGCGGAGAGGCTTTCATGAGCCGCGCGCACGAAATGGGAGATCTGGCGCCACGCGACATCGTCGCCCGGGCAATCGATGATGAGCTGAAGAGATCGGGCGAAGACCACGTAATCCTGGACATCACGCACCAGGACAGCGCCTTCGTGCGCCGCCGTTTCCCGAACATCGCCGCGCATTGTCTTCGCTTCGGCATCGATATGACCCAGCAGCCGATCCCCGTTGTGCCCGCTGCACACTATTGCTGCGGGGGTGTGCTCACCGACATGAAAGGCGAAACCGACCTGCCCAACCTTTTCGCCGCCGGAGAGGTCGCGTGCACCGGACTCCATGGGGCCAACCGCCTGGCTTCGAATTCATTGCTCGAGGCCCTGGTTTTCGCCGACGCCTCGGCTGACGAGGCCATTCGTCGAATGGATGAGCAACCCGAGGTGGGTACTGTGCCCGAATGGAGGCACGGCGAAGTCAGCGAGAGCCATGAAGCTGTCGTCATCACGCAGAATTGGGATGAGATTCGGCGCTTCATGTGGAACTACGTCGGAATCGTCCGCAGCAACAACCGGCTGGCTCGCGCCCACCACCGCATCGACGTATTGCTCGAGGAGATCAACCAGTACTACTGGAATTTCCGGATCACCTCACCCCTTCTCGAATTGAGAAATCTGGCCACGGTGGCCGAACTCATCGTCCGGGCAGCGGAACAGCGGCTCGAAAGTCGCGGGTTGCACTACAATCTCGACTACCCTGACCGGGATGATGAAAATTTTGGCTCCGACACGCTTTTGCGACTTGGAGAACCCGCCCATACAAGGGCCTCTCGATGAATAGCGCCAAGTGGAAAGCTTCTCGGTTCAAAATCCCCAATCAGCCATACAAAGCGAAAACCTCGGCAGAGCATCTGTGACGCGACCGCACGTTCTCTTCTCGTCAGCGGCACTGATTCGCGGGCTGGCCCAATTGAGCGCGGTCTTCGCCCTCGCCTTCCTGCCCGGATACGGAACGGCCCTGATTCTCGATCGGGGGGACGGACTCGGCAATACCACCGCTCCCGAGGACGACCCGGGCTGGGCGAATATCGGCCACCACCTCGGCAGCCCTTCCGTGGTCTACCTGGGCAACCGTTGGATCCTCACAGCGCACCATGTGGGCGCCAGCATCGTGATCTTTGATGGCAAGCGTTACAACCCTGTTTCGGGCTCCCCGGCCTCGTTACGAAATCCCGATGGCACATTGGCCGACCTCCTCCTATTCCAAATCGATGAAGATCTCCCACTCCCCTCCCTCTCCATCTCGAAAACTCCCGCCAGAGTCGGCGAAGAAGTGATGCTGATCGCGGCCGGCTCCTCTCGAGGAGGACGCGTCACCCTTGAATCCGAGACAGGCGGCTTGCTCGATGGCTATTTATGGGTCGAAGACCAGACCAAACGTTGGGGAACAAATCGCGTGGAAGCGAGACCTCAACTCGTCGAGAACCGGGAGACCAGGACCATGTCCTTCCCGATTCTCTTTGATCGCATCGAGACCCCGATGGGGACACGGCACGAAGCGTCCGCCGGTCGGGGAGACTCGGGCGGAGCGCTCTTCGCCCACGCCAACTCATACGATGCGAACCCAGCCTGGGTACTTTCGGGGATCCTTATCAGCGTGAGCGGGCGCGCGGGCCATCCCGCCAACACCAGTTTCTACGGGGATATCACCTGGGTCGCCGACCTCAGCTTCTACAGGGACGAAATCCTAAGGCATACCAGCCCCGAAACCGTCCAAATGGCCGACCTGGAGCCGAACGAGCCTGAACAGAGCGCCGAGGCTTCGGGAAGCGCCAAGCGGGATCCAATCCGAGCGGCGGCCCTCGCCCTGGTACTGATCGTTGCAGTCCTGATCTGGCGAATCGCAAGAAGGCGCTCTTTCGGCAATTAGAGGGAGCGATAGAGAAGGGTCAGCGCCGCAAGCGAAGAAAAGGCCAGGACGGAGGGGCGCACCAGAGACTCTCTCATTCGCGGTGCGGTCCAATTCGAAAGGACCAACCCCAGCACACCGGCGGGAGCGAGCCACAAGCCCATCACCGTCTCCTCCCTTCCCATCTGGCCGGTCGCCACCAGACCGACCAGGCCAAAGAAGCCTCCCACGCAAAAAAAGGGCGCCAGCGTGGCTCGCATTCGAGCAGCGGAGACATGCTGGTGAATCAAGGCCAACGCGGGCCCAGGCATGGAGGAGGTCGTCCCCATGAAGCCTGCCAGGAAGCCTCCCATCAGGAAATTCTTTCGGGTCACCTTCAGCTTCAAGCCCCAAATAGAGAGACATACGCCGACCAACACCACCACCGCCACCCCGATCGAGAGCACGCGAGCGTCGGCCAGTTCCAGGAAGCCCAGCGCAACCACGATACCGATCAACTGTCCCGTGACGGGCGCTCCAATCGATCGAAGCGGCATCTCTCGACGCTCGCGCCAGGCCAGGAGCAGCATGAAGGGCACCCCGGCAACGAGCAGTGGACCTGGCACCAGCCGAGGGTCCAACTGCATGAGAACCGGGGCGGCAACCAGGGCAATGCCAAAACCTACGGATCCCTGGACCATGGCACCGAGCATCACGATAAAGACGGCGATTGAAATCTCGGCCGGCGAGAGCCCCATGGACGCCTATTCCGGGGTCACGTAGGCCGCCGCGATACCGCCGTCGACGAGAAAGGTCGTTCCCGTGACGTAAGCAGAGGCCTCCGACGCCAGGAAGAGCACCGCATTTGCGATCTCTTCGGCTTCGGCCAGGCGCCCCATCGGTATATGGACCAGGCGCCGTGCCTTGACGTCAGGGTCGGAGAGAAATTCCTCCAGCAGGGGCGTCCTCACCGGACCCGGGCAAAGCGCATTTGCCCGAATTCCCTGGCGAGCGTATTCCACCGCGATCTCCCGAGTCATGGCCAGCACCCCGCCCTTGCTCGCCGTGTAGGCGATCTGCGAAGTCGCCGCGCCCATCACAGCAACGAAGGAGGCGGTGTTGATGATCGAGCCGCCACCGCTGTCGAGCATCGCAGGAATGCCGTATTTGCAGCCGAGGAAAACACCCTTGAGGTTGACATCGATCACCCACTGCCAGATATCCAGGGGCGTATCCACCGGGGACCCGTCGCCGTCGGGAAATATCCCTGCATTGTTGAAGAGGACATGAATGCCTCCGCCCCGACTGCAGGCGGTCTCGATCGCTTCCCGCATCTGCGCGTCGTCAGAAACATCCGCAACCACCAGAAAAGCCGAGCCACCCGCCTCTTCGATGGACTCAACGCTTCGGCGACCCGCTTCTTCGTCCCGCTCGCAAACCACGACCTGGGCACCCGCAGCGGCCATTTTCAGCGCGCTCTCCCGGCCGATCCCGCTCCCGGCTCCGGTGATGAAAGCCGTCTTATCCTGCAAGGCCTTCACTATTCTTCCTCCCCATCCCGCGCGCGGCGCCGCTGATCTCCGAATCGTCCACGACCGTGGAGAATCGGAGCGAGGCTAGATGCGCTCGAAGTAGCGCGCCCTCTCGAAATCCGTCACCGCGCGTTGGTAGCTGGCGAGTTCCGCACGAGCAAAATGAGCCAGATGCTCGACGACTTCCGCGCCGAAGGCCTTTTGGACGAAATCGCTGGCCTCGAAGACCCCCACCGCCTCACCCAGCGTCTCAGGGACCCTGGGGAGATCGGTCGCCGTGTAGGCATTGCCATCGAAGATCGGACCCGGATCGCATTTCCGCTCGATCCCATCCATGGCCGCCGCCAACATCCCCGCATAAACGAGATAGGGATTGGCGTCGCCTCCGGGAATTCGACACTCGAGCCTCAGGCTGGGACCGTGCCCCACCACGCGGAAGCCGGTGGTTCGATTGTCGTAGCCCCAGGCAATCCGAGTCGGCGCAAAGGTATCTTCCACGTAGCGTTTATAGGAATTGACATTCGGCGCGAAGAGCAGCGAGAGGGCCCGGGCGTGTTCGAGCAGCCCTCCCATGGCATGGCGAAAGGTATCGGTCGGCCGGGCCTCGCTGCCCTTCAATGCCTCGCCATCCCCAGCGAAGAGCGAAGCTCCATCGGCGTCGGTCAGACTCATATGAACGTGGAGACTGTTGCCCGCATGGTCGGTATGCCATTTCGCCATGAAGCTCAAAGAAGCGCCCTGCTGCGCCGCTATCTCCTTCGCAGCCAGCTTGTAGAGCACATGCCGATCAGCCATCTCCAGGGCTTGGGCATAGCGAAGGTTGATTTCGTGCTGCCCGGGGCTCGCCTCTCCCTTGCTGAACTCGACGGGAATCCCAGAGGCATCCACCAGGCGCCGAATCGAACCGATCACCGGCTCGGCGAATCCCCCGGAAAGCACATGGTAGTCCTCATTGTAGGCCTGGCTCAGTTCGAGGTCGTGATAGTTCCTTTCTCGAGCTTCGGCATAGCTTTGTTTGAATAGAAAGAACTCGAGTTCACTGGCGAAATGGGGCACCAGGCCCCGGGATGAGGCCTCCTCGACCTGGCGTCGCAGGATACTCCGCGGGGCCACTGCAATCGGTACGTCACGCTCCTCTTCCAAGGCATCGCAAACCACGACTGCGGTGCGGTCGAGCCAGGCCGCCTCTCGGAGGGTTGACCAATCCGGGATCGCGCGAAGGTCCCCGTAGCCCTGCTCCCAACTCGTAAACGCGTAGCCCGGCGTCGGTTCCATCTCCATGTCGCTGGCGAGCAGATAATCGCAAGCGTGCATGCCCCCTTCGGCGATTTCCTCGAGAAAAAAGCGCCCGACGATCCGCTTGCCCATGAGTCGACCGTAGAGATCGGGGAAGACGGTGAGCACCGTCTCAATGCTGCCATCTTCGATCTTGGAGCGGAGAGAATCGAGATCGAGCATGCCGGTATCGTTCATGAAAGGCCTCTACGAAGAACTCGATGAGTGCGAACGCGCGGTCTGCACGCTTCAGCTGGGTTCGGGCTCGTCTTCGATAGCCCGGAAGAGCGAGAGCTGGGGGGCTTCCCGATCGATGTCCACGGGGATCGGGTACTCCCCGGAAAAACAACCATCGCAGATGCCTCGCTTGAGTTCGTGCTCCGCCGACCTCCGAAGGCCAGTCAAGGAAAGATACGAGAGGCTATCGGCGCCGATGATTTCCTGAATCTGCTCCCGGCTGTGGTTGGAGGCAATCAGTTCTTCCTGGGTCGGCGTATCGATCCCGTAATGGCAGGGCCCGATGGAGGGCGGCGATGAAATCCGCACATGAACTTCGCGCGCACCCGCCGATCGAAGCATCGCAACAATTTTCACGAGGGTCGTGCCACGAACGATGGAATCATCCACCAACACGATCCGTTTCCCTTCGAGAAAACTTCGTATGGCGTTGTGCTTGACCTTGACCCCAAAATTACGAATCGACTGGGCGGGTTCGATGAAGGTGCGTCGAACATAATGATTGCGGATCAGGGCCGTCTCGTAGGGAATGCCTTCCTCTTCCGCGTAGCCCAATGCGGCCGCGGTTCCCGAATCGAGCACGGGAACGACCATGTCGGCAGCGATTGGAGATTCCCGCGCCAGGGTCCGGCCGAGTTCCTTGCGAAACGCATACACATTGTGGTTCATCAGATTCGAATCCGGTCGGGCGAAATAGATGTATTCGAAGATGCAGAACCGCTCGCCCTCCACCCGCGCCATGGGGCGCAGGCTTCGCAGCCGCCCCCTGCGAATCACCACCACCTCGCCGGGGTCGACATCGCGCTCGAATTTCGCACCGATGAGATCGAGAGCGCAGGTCTCGCTGGCCACGACCCACGCCCCGTCGAGTCGACCGAGACTCAGAGGACGAAAACCACTGGGATCACGAGCCGCGATCATCCCGTCGTCGGTGAGTAGAACCAGGCTGAACGCGCCCTTGACCCGCGAAATGGCATCGATGAAGCGGTCTTCGATGGATTGCTCCCGGGACCGCGCCAGCAGGTGCAAAATCGCCTCGCTGTCCGAGGTCGACCCAAAAATCGCCCCGCGGCCTTCCAATTCTCGCCGAATCGCCACCGCGTTGACGAGATTTCCGTTATGCGCGATGGCCACGGGCCCGCCGTCCGTATTGGCACAGATCGGCTGGGCGTTGCGGAGCAGGCTCTCTCCCGCGGTGGAATAGCGGACGTGACCGATGGCGTGGCGGCCCTTGAGGCGGCTCAGCGTCTTGGAGCCAAAGGTATCCGCTACCAGCCCCATGGCCCGGTGAGCGGTGTGTTCCCGGCCATTGGAGGCCACGATCCCGCAACTCTCCTGCCCCCGATGCTGGAGGGCGTAGAGGCCGAGGTAGGTGATATGGGCCGCCTCTTCGTGCCCGTGGATGCCGAAAACGCCGCATTCGTCGTGGAAGTGGTCGTCCTCTCTCTCCTGGGCGAGCGCGCTCTCCTCCTCGGGCGACAAGGGCAACTTGAATCGGATCTCAGCGTCGCAATCGGTCACGAATCGCGCCTCCTGGCTGGCTCGCCGCCGCCGAGGGATCCGGCCGGAGGCCGGAGGCTCGAGGGGGCTCGGAATGGAAGCGCGACCGGCAAATGGACCTCGCGTAGGGGTGAAGTCGGGATCCGATCCGGTACAGAAGACCGGCGAACGCCGAGCCCGAGTGTATCTGAGTGCGGCGGCGACTCGCCACTTTGCCGGCCAGGGTTCCGCTACCCCGGGGCGGCGGCGAGGCCCGGCTCCGCAGGGGGAACTCTCTTGGACCCGGCAGCCAGCAGAGCGATCGCAGGCCTTGCCGGAGGTCGCTCTGGAGGCTTAACTCCGGGCAGGGCGAGCCGTGCCGACTCCCTGCCCGAAACCCCACCCCGCCGCCTCGGAGGACATGACATTGGCCCTGGACGACAAACAACTCCTCGAACTCTGCAGCCAGACCCTCGACCGTACGGATTTCACCGGATTGGGCACCAAGTTCGAGGGCAAGGTGCGCGACAGTTACGTGAAGGACGATCGACGAACGATCGTCGTCTCGGACCGGGTCAGCGCCTTCGACGTAGTGATCGGCACCATCCCCCTGAAGGGACAGATCCTGAACCAGATGGCGGCGTTCTGGTTCCAGAAACTCAGCGATCTCGCCCCCAATCACCTGATCGATGTTCCCGACCCCTCGGTCTCGGTGGTCAAAGAATGCCAGCTTCTCCCGGTGGAATTCGTCTATCGCGGATACCTCACTGGATCCACCAGCACCTCGATCTGGACCGCCTACGAGAGCGGTAAACGCAGCTATTGCGGGCATACCCTGCCCGAGGGTCTCCGGCGTCACGAAAGGCTGCCAGAGCCCCTGCTCACGCCCACAACCAAGGCGGAAATGGGCGCCCACGACGAACTCACGTCGAAGGCGGAGATCATCGCCGGTGGAGCCATGGACGAAGCCCTTTACGACGCAGCCGAGAAGTTGACCGGGGCCCTCTTCGAAGCGGGCAGCCATTTCGCCAAGGAGCGTGGCCTGATCCTGGTGGACACGAAATACGAACTCGGCCTCGACGAAAACGGAAAGCTCGTGGTGATCGATGAGATCCACACCCCCGATTCATCTCGCTACTGGTACGCGGACACCTACGACGACGCCATGTCCAAGGGCGAGAGCCCCAATGCCATCGACAAGGAATACGTCCGGCTCTGGCTGGGCGAAAAGGGATACAAAGGCGAGGGAACGCCACCGGCGCTCAGCGACGAAGTGCGCTGTGAAGCAGCCCGGCGCTATGTCCGCGCCTACGAGCAGGTCAGCGGTCTCAACTTCGAGCCGGATCTCTCGGAACCCTTGGGGCGGATTCGCTCGAATCTCGGGATCTGAGCGCATCTGAGCGCATCGGAGCGCATCGGAGCGCATCGGAGCGCCCTGCCGGCGACGCCGGGGCGATCAGCCCAACCGCAGCCAGACCAGCGCGAGCATCATGTAATACATGGCGGGGAAGGCCAGGAGCGGGGCGTCGATCCGGTCCAGCACTCCCCCCATGCCGGGAAGCAGGGCGCCAGTGTCCTTGACCTCGGCATCGCGCTTGAGGAGCGATTCCACCAGATCGCCGATGATGCCCACCGCGCAGAGCACGAGCCCGAAAACGAAGGCCGCTCGCCAGGGCAGCCCCGCTGACAACTCGGGCCAGAACAAGTCGAACGTGACCTTGGTGACGAGTCCTCCCAATGTGCCCACGGCGATTCCGCCCAAGGCCCCTTCGATGCTCTTATTCGGGCTGATTTCGGGCGCCAGCTTATGGCGCCCCCAGGAGCGACCCGCGAAATAGGCGCCAGCATCGCAGAGCACCACCGTCACCAGGCAATAGATGGTGAGGAAGATGCCGCTCTCCGGGACGAGGCCGATGGACCCAAGCGACTCACCCGACGAATGCGCTTCGGCGGAACGGAAAAAGAAACGCAGCAGGACGGCGTGGGAAAGCAGCCAAGCCACGTAGAAAACGCCGAAGAAGGTGCCCGAAATACTCGCCAGGGATTCCTGGATCCGGGCCTTGCCGAGTTGGGCGACCATCAGGACCAGAAGCGACGCGGTCATCAGCAACATGGCGTGATATTCGCTGCTGAGCCAGGCAACACCGATCACCGCCGCCCCGAAGCCCAGCCCGGCTGTGGTCAGGGGCCGAGCCCCCTTCCCTTCGATCAATTGGTAGAACTCGCGCTGGGCCAGCAGACCGAAGACCAGGACTGTGGCCAGGTAGGGATAACCGCCGATGATCACGATATAGAGCACCAGCGGAATCAGAACCGAGGCGGTGAGCAGGCGGGACGCCAGATCGCCCATGGGTTTGCGCTTGACGCGCTCGGGCAAAGGCGTGGCCGGGCGAGGATGCACCGGCCCGTCGGCTCCGGTGGCGCTTTCCCCGTCTCCCTGGTTTTCGCTCGCTTCGCCGGTCACGGGGCGAGCATACACCAAGCGGGCCAGGGCTTCGCCGAAAGCACCCATTCGGGTGCCCAGCCGGTTAGCGCCCGGTATGGCCGAAGCCGCCGTCCGAACGCTGGGTCTCGCCGAGATTTTCCACCAGACGCCACGCCACCTCGCTCACAGGGGCCACCACGAGTTGGGCGATGCGATCGCCGCGCTTCACCCTAAAGTCCTCATCGCCGAGATTCATGAGAATGACCTTGATCTCACCGCGATAATCCGAGTCGATGGTGCCGGGCGCATTGGGCAAGGTGATCCCATGACGCAGGGCCAGCCCGCTACGGGGCCGAACCTGCGCCTCGTAACCCTCGGGAAGTTCGATGGCAAAACCCGACGGCACCAGCGCCCGGGCTCCGGGCGCAATGACGAGATCGCTGGGAACAGCGGCGCGAAGATCCACGCCGGCGGAGCCCGCCGTAGCGGGCTCCGGCAGCGGAAGATCTTCTCCTCCGGGCTGCCGAAGAAGTCCAACTTTAACGCTTCGGCTCATGGCGCTGACGCTACTGGGCCTCGGCCGCAGCGTCCGCCAATGCCTCCTTGCGGGAGAGCCGAATCCGGCCGGCCGGATCGATGTCGATGCACTTGGCCAGGACCTCGTCCCCCTCGGAGACAACATCCGTCACCGTATCGACCCGCCCCTCGGCGAGATGACTGATATGGATCAGGCCGTCGGTCCCGGGGAAGATCTCGGCGAAGGCACCGAAATCCACCACCCGCTTGACCTTGGCGAGATAGACCTTGCCGATCTCGGCCTCCTGGGTGAGTTCCTGGACCATGGCGAGCGCCTGCTCCACCGAAGCCGAGTCAGGGCCGAAGACCGAAACCCGTCCGGAATCCTCCACATCGATCTTGGCACCCGTGGTTTCCTGGATTGCCCGGATCACCTTGCCGCCTGGCCCAATGATGTCGCGAATCCGATCGGGCTTGATGGTCAGCACCTCGAGCCGGGGTGCGAACTCGTGCAACTCGGTTCGGGGCTGGAGACCGCCCAATTCAGACTCAGTTTCCTTGTTCATGCAGTCGAGAATATGCAGTCGGCCATCTCGAGCCTGGGCCAGCGCCGTCTCGAGAATATCCCAATCGATCTGGGTGACCTTGATATCCATCTGCAGAGCGGTAATTCCCTGATCCGTTCCCGCGACCTTGAAGTCCATATCGCCGAGATGGTCCTCGTCGCCGAGGATGTCGGACAGGATGACCGTGCGCTCGCCATCGGTGATCAGCCCCATGGCAATGCCTGCCACGGGTGCCTTGAGAGGCACACCCGCATCCAGCATCGCCAGGGTCGAACCGCAGACCGCGGCCATGGAGGAGGATCCATTGGACTCGAGGGTCTCGCTCACGACACGAATCGTGTACGGGAAATCCTCGTGATCCGGCAATACGGGCGTCACTGCCCGCTCGGCCAGGGTCCCATGACCCACCTCTCGACGACCCGGCCCGCGAAGCGGCCTGGCCTCACCCACCGAGAAGGGCGGGAAGTTGTAATGAAGCATGAAGGTCTTCTTGAAACGCCCCCCCATGCCGTCGATGGTTTGCTCATCGAAGCCGCTTCCCAGCGTGCAGTTCACCATGGCCTGGGTTTCGCCTCGGGTGAAGAGCGCCACGCCGTGAGGTCGCGGAACAGCACGCACCTCGCACGCGATATTTCGAATCTCGGTATTCTTTCTTCCGTCGATCCGCTCGCCTGTGCTCAGAACCCGGTCGCGCATGAGTTCACCGCCCAGGTCGTGGAGAATATTGCCCACGTTGGAGCGAAGTTCGGAAAGGCCCGTCCTTCGATCCTCCCAGCCCGCCAGGCTGTCGATGGTCACCTTCTCATTCGCGTACGCGTCCACGTACCCTTCCAGCACTTCCTTCTCCACCGCCTTGACCGCAGAACTGCGCTCAAATTTGCCTTGGATCTGGAATGCCTCGGAAAGGCGCTGCTCTGCTTTCGCCTTGATCTCCGCTTCCAGTGCCGACGTATCCGGCAGAGCGGCGGGAACAAGCTTCTCCTTGCCCACCTGCTTCTGGAAATCCTCGATGGTGCCGATGATCTCGAGAATCTTCTCGTGGGCATGCTTCAGGGCGCCGAGCATCTCGGCTTCGGGGACCTGCTGAGCGCCGCCCTCCACCATCACCACCGAACCGCGGGTGCCCGCAACCACCAATTCGAGATCCGCACCTTCCAGATCTTCGGGCTTCGGGTTGATGAGGAATTCGCCGTCGACCCGGGCGATCCGCACCGCACCAATCGGACCCAGGAAGGGCAGATCGGAAATCGACAGCGCAGCGGAGGCACCCACGAAGGCACACATATCGGCGGAAGAATCGGGCTCTGCGGAAAGCACCGTCGCGGTCACCTGGGTGTCGTCGTTGTAGCCCTCGGCAAAGAGGGGCCGAATCGAGCGGTCGATGAAACGCGAGGTCAGAACCTCGCGATCCGAGAGTCGACCCTCACGCTTGAAGAAGCCGCCGGGGATCTTGCCCGCAGCCGCGAATTTCTCGACGAAATCCACGGTCAGGGGAAAGAAGTCGATCCCCGGGCGCGGCTTGGAGTGTACGGCGGTCACCAGCACTGAAGTCGCGCCGTAACTCACCACAACGGAACCCGCGGCCTGCTTGGCTACGCGCCCCGTTTCAATTTTCATTTCTCGCCCGCCCACGTCCATCGTGACGGTCGTTGGTTCAAACCAATAAGGCATCTTTCGCTCTCCTCTTCGGGAAATCCTCTCCTGAGGATCCGAAGTTCATTAGTGGCGGCCCGGAGGAAAGCATGCTCTGGAATGCAGGATCACTCATGCGCGAAATCGCCCGAAGGCATCCTTCGCGTATGACCAACTCCCGCATCCCATCGCAGCAGATCCGATCCGTGCTGCCGGTTGCTTGGGGTCTTGCCCATCCCACCCCCCGGGCGGACAGGCTCCTGGGGTCGCGAGGTGATTCCGGTCCACACCGGAAGCCCCTTCGACCATCTATCGCCGCAGACCGAGACTCTCGATGAGTTCCTGGTAGCGGACGTAATCCTTTCGCTTGAGATAATCGATCAAGCGCCGTCGCTGGCTGACGATCTTCAGCAGACCGCGCCGGGAATGATGATCCTTCTTGTGGTGTTTAAAGTGTTCCGCGAGTTCCTCGAGTCGCGCCGTGAGCAACGCCACCTGAACCTCGGTCGAACCGGTGTCCTTGTCGTGCTGCTTGTGCCCATCGATGGTACTTCGTTTCGTCTCGGCGGAGATCAACTTCGATTCCTCTTCATCCTGGCTTCGTTTCGCCCAGTTTCAACTCGGTCAACTTGCATGTCAACTTTCGCGGATCGTGTGGCTTCACGCGGCACACATACCCGCGTCCCGACCACCTCGCTCGCCTCCGCGTCCACATCCGGCCTTGTCTGCTCGCTCTGCCCTGGGGCGCACGCGCCGGTCGGGGGAACGCTCAGTCGGCCTGCGGTGGGTGCCCTTATCTCCGGGCAAACCAGCGGGGCTTCCGCGATCCGAATCGGCGTGAGTTTGGCAGAGGCCTCCGGCTGCCGCAATGGGGCCGCCCCTGAGGCCATCCGCCCCCGCTCAACTAGCCCGGAAGCACCCGCAGCGGCCACAGGCGGCGATCCGCCCTCAATTCCAGAATGGCGATCAACCGGCCGTCCGGGTCCAACGCGGTCACCCGGGTTCCGGGCTTGGACCGATCGAGGTTCCCAGGCGCAATATCGCCCCCATTTTCCACCGTGCGGGCCCCCTGGGCGGCCAGCCGAATGACTGGGAACTCCAGGCCTTTTTCCGGCGGGATCAGCAATTCATCGATTTTCCCCGCCCGGGCGGCCTCCTCGCAGGTCTCAAAGGGGTGCGCCATCTCGATCCCGAAGGGCTGGCTCCGAAGCCGCCGCAGGTCTGCGAGATGGCCTCCGCAGCCCAGGGCCTGGCCCAGATCGTGCGCCAGGGTGCGAACGTAGGTCCCCCCGCCACACTCCACCGAGATCTCGACGTCCGGGGACTTGAAGCGAACCAACTCCAGGCGGTGGATCACCACCCGTTTGGGCTCGCGCTCCACTTCCTCGCCCTGGCGCGCCAGCTTGTAGAGGGCGACGCCGTCGCGCTTCACCGCGCTGTACATCGGCGGAATCTGCTCGATTTCGCCCACGAAAGCCTCCAGGGCCGAGCGGATTTCGGCCTCATCCGGAAGGGCCCCGTCGAAACGCTCCGTCACTTTGCCTTCGCCATCCAATGTATCCGTCACGCTGCCGAGCCGGACCGTGCCCACGTAGGTCTTGGTGCCGCTCCCGAAGAAGGGTGCGAGTTTCGTCGCTCCCCGAACCACGAGAGGCAGAACACCGGTCGCTTGGGGGTCCAGGGTGCCCAAATGCCCCACCCGGCGAATCCCCAGCCAACGCCGGGCGGCGTCGACCACATCATGGGACGTCTGGCCCCGGGGCTTGTCCACCACCAGGAAACCCGCCGGTCCCGGCCGCTCCCGGCCACCCCGCCTACCCCTCCTCGCCATTGCCTTCTCCCTTTTGGCCTTCCCCGCTTTTTGGGGAAGCGGAATCAGCTCCTTCCCGAGCGAATTCCGGCAGAGATCGAAGCAGAGCGAGTGTTCGGGAGCCCTCCTCGATGGATCGATCGTGACGAAACGAAAGCGCTGGCGTTCTCCGCAAGCTCAAGCCCGCCGCCAGGCGGGTCCGTAAAAAACCCGCTGCCGAGGCCAATCCCTGCTCGACTTCCTCCGCCTTCATGGCCTCTCCTGATTCAAGGGGACTCCAAAAAATCGTCGCCGTCGAGAGATCCGGGCTCAATTTGACCCGGGTCAAAGTCAGCAGACCAATACGCGGATCGCTGGTCTCCTCCCGGATCAGCCGGGCGAGTTCTCCGCGCACTTGTTCGGCAATGCGTTCGTTGCGGACGGACACCAATCACTCTCTCTCCCAGGGGAGCGGATCCTCGTCCGCTCTCTCCTCATCCCAATCCTTCTGGTCTACGTCCAGGATCTCCACATCCGATGCTCGAATCTCAGCCAGGTGCAACGAGTCGACGAACTCGATGGCCGCGACCAGGCCTCTGCGAACTCCCTGGGCATCGCAACCCACCAGGGAGAGCCCGAGCACAGCGCGTTGCCAGGTATCCTGCCCGCCTACCTCTGCCACCGAGATATTGAAACGATTGCGAAGCCGCTGCACGATGGATTTGACAACGCCCCGTTTCTGCTTCAATGAGCGCGAACCGTGCACGTGCAACTCGATCAAACCCGCCCCAACCCTCATGGACGTCTCACCTCCCGGCCTCAGAGGGTGGCCGGCACCTCCTCGACTTCAAAGATCTCGATCTCGTCGCCAACCTTCACGTCATTAAAATTCGCGATACCGATGCCGCATTCAGTCCCGTTCGGAACCTCGCGCACATCATCCTTGAAGCGGCGCAAGGAACCGAGCCGCCCCTCGTAAACCTGAACGCCATCCCGCACCAGGCGGCAGTGCCCATCCCGGTTGGCCTTGCCCTCCACGATGATCGAGCCCGCGATCGTCCCGACCCGGGGAACCATGAAGAGTTGCCGCACCTCGGCGCGGCCGAGGAGGGTTTCCCTGCGAACCGGCGGCAGGAGACCCGCCATGGAAGCGCGGACTTCATCGAGCAAATCCATGATGATCGTATAGGTCCTCAGGTCGACACCATGACCATCAGCCGCCTTGCGTGCCGCAGGATCCGGCCGTACATGAAAGCCCACGACCACGGCGCTGCTGGCCGATGCCAACATCACGTCGTTCTCGTTGATCGCCCCGACGCCCGATGAGAGAATCTTCAGGTTGACATCTTCGGTGGAAAGCTTCTCGAGCGCGTCGGTCACCGCCTCGCAGGTTCCCTTGACGTCGGCCTTCAGCACGACAGAGAGTTCCTTCGGGCCGTCCACATCCGCCTGCGCGAAAAACTCTTCAAGGGTGTACTTCGCGGGTGCAGCGCTCACCTTGCCACGCTCCTGATCTTCGCGATGCGCGGTGATCTGTTTGGCAACGCGATCGGTCTCCACCGAATGGAACGCCGAACCCGCCGACGGAACCCCGGAAAGCCCAAGCACCTGTACCGGCATGGAGGGCCCCGCTTCGGTGACCTTCGTGCCCAGATCATCCTCCATCACGCGCACCCGGCCCGACTCGGTCTCCACGACGATCACATCGCCGCGACTCAGCGTGCCGTCCTGGATCAGAACCGTCGCCACGGGCCCACGGCCCTTGTCGAGCCGAGCATCAAGAACAACGCCCCGGGCGCGGCGCTCGGGACTGGCCTGGAGTTCCATGACCTCGGTCTGGAGGCCGATCATCTCCAGCAGGTTCTCGATCCCCTCACCGGTCTTCGCGGATACGTTGACGCAGATCACATCGCCGCCAAATTCTTCGGGCACGAGATTGTGCTCGGTCAGCCGCTGCAAGGTCTTCGATGGGTCGGCGTCCGAAAGATCGACCTTGTTGATGGCCACCACGATGGGGCAACCCGCCGCCTGAGCATGCTCGATCGCCTCAACGGTTTGAGGCATCACGCCGTCGTTGGCCGCCACCACCAGAATGACGATATCTGTGACCGCCGCGCCGCGCGCGCGCATAGCGGTAAATGCGGCATGTCCCGGGGTGTCGATGAACGTCAACTTCTTGTCGCCGGCCTCTGCCTGGTAGGCCCCGATATGCTGGGTAATTCCGCCGGCCTCACTATCGACGACCTTGAGGCGGGTATTGCGAATCGCGTCCAGGAGCGACGTCTTGCCGTGATCCACGTGCCCCATCACCGTGATGATCGGCGGGCGACTCGCGACTGCACCCTGCTCTTCGATTTCCTCGCCTTCCCCCGCAACTTCGCCGGTATTGAGGAATGCTTCTTCCTTGAACCCGACATCCTGAACTTCGAAGCCGTATTCGGTCGCCAGGCTCCGGCAGGTCTCCACATTGATGGCCTGATTGATGGAAACCATGATTCCCATGGCCATCAACTTGCCCTGGACCGCCGGTGACTTCGCACCCAGCAGCTTGGCGAATTCTCCGACGCTGATTTCGCCTTCGACCTTGAGAAGCCGCTTCTGGTCGGCGGCGGGCTTCGCGGCCGGCAGGGCCAACTTGTCTCGCCGCTTCCGGCGGGGATTCGTCACAACGCGAGGCGCAATTTCCGTCGTCCGGCGAGTCTGCCCTCCCCGCCCGGTGATCTGGCGCGCAAAGCGTTCCTGCTCCTGCAGGTTCACCACTTCGCGGACGCGCTTGCGCTGGCGTCCCTTTCGATCCGGGGCAGGCTGAGCAGCATCGGGTCTCTGGGGCGCGCTCGGCTTCTTTTCCGGCGCACCGGATGCGGGTTCGACGACCGGAGCTTCGGGTTCCGCCGGAGCGGAAGCCTCGTCTTCGGTCTCGGCTTCAGCGGCCACTTCTTCTTCAACGACCGGCTCTTCGACAGCAGCAGGCTCGAGATCCGCTTCTTCGAGGGGCTCGGGCTCCGGTGCGGGCTCGGGTTCCGGTACGGGCTCTTCGACCTTCGCGCGCCGGCGGCGGCGAAGAACCGTCTTCCCGCCCTTGCGTTCGACCCGACTCTCCACCACCTGCTTCGATGATTCCGGGGGCGAACCGAGTTTCTGCCGTAACTCCGCCACTTGCTCTTCGTCGAGCGACGCCATCGCGCTCTTGAGCTCAACGCCCGCCTCCGCCGCTTTTTCGACGAAATCGTGCCGGTCGATCCCCAACTCTTCAGCGAGCTTATACGCCCTGATCTTGGCCATGCGCTCCGTATCCGAGGCTACCCTGCCGCCTCATCGCTTGGAATATCCGCTGTTTCCTCATCCATCTCCGCGATGGACTCGGCTCCCGTTTCAGCTTCGGCCTCCGACTGGGCCCGGCTGGCTTCCGCCGCCGCTTCCTCTTCCAGCCGCTGCTGTTCTTCTTCTTCGACCTTCACGCTCACCAATTCTGCAGCGCGAGCTTTGATTCCGGCGGCGCCCTCCTCGTCCACTCCGGGGAAGGACGTCAGAAGCTCGACCGAGCTCTGAGAGAGATCCTCAAGGCTGGTCACACCTTGCTGGAGCAGCAATTCAGCCTCGGGATCGCCACACCCCTCCACAACGGAAACCGCCCTGGAAAGCCATTCCGCGATTTCCCTCATCTTCGACTCGCTCTTGATGTCGATCTTCCAGCTCGTGAGCTGAACCGCCAGGCGAACATTCTGGCCCCGGCGACCGATGGCCAGGGAGAGCTGATCATCGGGAACGATCACATCCATCGACCGGGTTTCTTCGTCGATGATGACCTTCGAGACCTGGGCCGGAGAGAGCGCACTGTAGACATAACGCGCAGGGTCGGCGTTCCAGGGCACAATATCGATCCGCTCTCCCCTCAACTCCTGCACCACGGATTGCACGCGGCTTCCCTTCATGCCCACGCAGGCACCCACCGGATCCACATCGCTATCCCGAGACGACACGGCGATTTTTGAGCGCCCGCCGGGCTCGCGCGCCGCGGATTCGATGGACACGATTTTCTCGTACATCTCCGGCACTTCCTGCTCGAAGAGCTTGGTGAGCAATTCGGTGGCGGTTCGGGACAAGACGATCTGGGGGCCCTTGCTCATCCGATTGACCTCGAGCACGTAGGCTCGGATCCGATCGCCGGGTCGATAACCTTCCCGGGGCACCTGCTCCTTGGGCGGAAGAATCGCCTCGGTCCTGCCAAGGTCGACGATCAACGAGCCCTTTTCGAAACGCCGCACGATGCCATTGACGACCTCGCCCTGACGATCGGAATACTCGTCGTAGGTATGATCGCGCTCGGCATCCCTGAGGCGCTGAATAATCACCTGCTTGGCCGCCTGGGCCAGGATGCGACCGAAGCCGGTGGTATCCATCTTCACACCGATATCGTCGCCCACCTCGGCCTCGGGATCGTATTCAGCGCGAGCCACCGCCAGCGCGATCTGGCTCTTGGGATCGTCCACGTCCTCGACGACCTCCATGAACTCAAAGAGTTCGATCTCGCCGAGTTCCTCGCTGTAGCGGGCTTCGATCTCTTTTTCCTGGCCGTGCCGCTTGCGTGCGGCCTGGACCATGGCTTCCTCAAGAGCGCCGATAATCTCGCCCGAATCGATCCCTTTATCTTTCGCAATCTGATCAATTTCACGCTTCAAAGTCGCGATGAGCATGCTTGCTCCAGTCAATCATTGAACCCCGAGTCGCTTTCGGGGTCGCTTGCCGCTCCGCTTCAGGCGGAGCCATCTATTTGAAAATCGGCACTGCTGAACGCATAGACCGAATTGGCTTTTTCGATGTCATCGAACGGAATCTCCACGTCCTGCCCATCGACATTCACTTTTACCGTTCGGTCCGTATACGCGACCAGCTGGCCACTGAAACGCCGCCGCCCATCCAGCGGGCGGCGAGTCGTGAGTCTTATCCCGCTTCCGCAGGCTGCAGTAAAATCCTTCTCCCGGGCGAGCATCCGGTCCAGTCCCGGAGAAGACACCTCCAGGCGATAGGCCGTCTCCATCACGTCGGCAGCATCGAGACTGCTCTCGATCTCTCGGGAGGCTCGGGCCAGATGATCCACAGGAATCCTGCCGTCGCCCGACGTATTGTCCAGGGTGACGCGCAAGATGGCCTGCCCGCGGTCGCGCACGGTCTGAACGTCCATCAACTCGAGGCCATGCTCCGTCACGACGGGTTCTATGGCCTTCCTGAGTTCCTCGGGTATATCCCGATACACCACTCTGGCCCTCCCGTCGTTCTCGACTGCAACCCACTTTGAACTCCGCTTTCCGGGACTCAGCAAAAAAAAAACGGACGCTCGTCCGCTTTCCCGGCTTCAACTCACCAGGCCATCGCTCACTTGCTGGCCTGGCGGGAATCGACCCAACCCCGAATACCCGAAAAGCATTCTACCTACACTGGCTTACCGCCTGCTTAATGCCAGTCATCGATCGTTCACGGTTCACCCGCCCCCGCACGCGTCACCAGACCCTTCGCGCAAGCTTCAAGCGCACGCAGGATCTTGGGGGACGAATTTTCCGCTTCCATCTTTATTACTCTGGCCACGCTCGACTCTTCTTTCTCTTGCTGTGTTTCTTGCTTCATTCTCTTGCTCAGTCTCTGACTTCCACTCTCAGCGCCCGAGGACTCGACCCCGTCGAACTTCGAATCGCTTCTTCGTGACGCCGTACTCATTCAGCCTCGCTCCCTCGGGACCCGCCTGCCGGAATCGCTCTCTCCGGCCTGCCTTCGCCCATTCAGAAGCCTTGCTGCCCGCGGGCGGAAGTGCGAGGGAAGCCACGAACTGCCGCCGTAAGGCGCCGCAAAGTAAACGAAAACCGGCGGATTGGCAAGCGCGATTCAGGCCTCGGGGAGCCGCAGCGCTCCAATCAGATCCGCGACCCGCGGGAAGCCTTTTCGGGTCGCGTAGGCGGCGATTCCCTCCGCGATCTCGCGTCCGGCGGCGGGGTTGAGGTAGTTCGCGGTCCCCACTTGGATCGCCGTGGCGCCACAAAGCAGGAACTTGATGGCGTCCTCCGGGGTAATAATCCCCCCGATACCGCAGACCGGGATATTCACCGCCTGGGCCACCTGCCAGACCATCCGCAGGGCGATGGGCCGAATCGCCGGGCCCGAGAGCCCTCCGAGAATATTGCTCAAAACAGGCTGCTGGGTTTCGACGTCGACTTCCATGGCCTGAACCGCGTTGATGAGGGAGATGCCATCGGCTCCCGCCCCCTCGCAAACCCGCGCCATCTCATCGATTCGCGTGACATTCGGGGAGAGTTTCGCGAGCAGGGGCTTGGCGGTGACGGCCCTGACCCGGCTGATGAGTTCGCCGAGCAGGCGCGGATCCTGCCCGAACTCGATTCCCCCGCTCTTGACGTGGGGACAGGAGGCGTTGATCTCGATGCCGGCGATCCGGGGCGATTCCGAGAGCTTGGCGGCGAGTTCGGCGTAGTTGTCCGGCTCCGTCCCGAAACAGCTGGCGATCACCACCACGTTCTCGGGCAATGCCGACAGGCTCTCGGAGAGGAAAGCCTCCACCCCGATATTCTCGATGCTGATGGCGTTGAGCATGCCCGAGGGCGTCTCGGCGATGCGCGGCGGCGGATTGCCCGCCCGGGGCTGCAGGGTCAGGCTCTTGGCCACGAAGCCCCCGATGGCCCCCAGGTCCATGAAGGGAGAAAACTCGCTCCCGTAGCCGAAGGTCCCGGAAGCCGTGAGGACCGGGTTACGAAGCTCGATTCCCGCGAGATTGACCCGCTCGTCGACTGCGCCGCTCACGGCAGGCCCTCCCACACCACGTCTTCCGCCCGGTAGACGGGGCCGGCACGGCAGATCAGCGAGAAGCCCCCCGAGCGCACGGGCACCGCGCAGCCCAGGCAAACCCCGAAACCGCAGGCCATGGTGTTCTCCAGCGAAACCTGACACGCCACCCCGACCCGGGCGGCGATCTCCGCGCAGGCACGCATCATGGGAGTCGGCCCGCAGGCGTAGAGAGTCGTCGGCCCCTCAGCGGCGGCGAGCGCGTCCTCGAGGCCATCGGTCACACGCCCGGCCAGGCCCCGGCTGCCGTCCTCGGTGGTGACGCGAAAATTCACCCCGAGCGCTTCGAAAGCGTCGCTGCCCATCAGGTCCTCAGCCCGCCGCGCGCCCAGAATCACTTCGACCTCGGCTCCCTTGGCCCCCCGCGCCGCCAACTCGTAAAGAGACGCAATCCCCGTCCCGCCGCCCACCAGCAGCGCCCGGCTGCCCCGGGCGATGGGCGCAAAGCTGCCGCCCAGGGGACCCACCAGGTGAATGAACTCCCCAGGCCGGGCACCCGCGAGCAGACGCGTCCCCCGGCCAGCCACCTTGAGGAGAAAGTCCACCCGAGCCGCTCCCCCGGACTGGGCCGGGGCGTGCCCACGGTAAATCGCCATGGGGCGCGGCAGCAACGGATCCGTCCGATCCGACTCCTCGGGGCCCCCCGGCTTGAGCATGGCGAACTGGCCCGGCTCGGCGCCCGGCCAGCCCGGGATCTCCAGGGTGAGGCAGTGGTTGCCCCCGGCGTCGCGATGATTTTCCAGCACCTCGGCATCGACCCGGATCGGGGTGGGGCTCGGTCTCTGGGCGTCGGGGGACTGAGTCATGGGGATTTGGGCTGGCGCAACGGGTTATTAGCGCGGGCCGCGCGGAACCTCCACGCGGGGCGCCCCTGCCGGGCAACGGTCCCGCTCGAAAGCGCCCTATTCCGGACCCTGGAGCGTTCCGGACCCGAGCGAAATCCGCCGGAAGTCACGTATGATCCGGCTTATGCCAACCCCCGCGCCGATGCTTCGCCTGCTTGTGCTGGGCTCGCTCTGGCTCGCTGCTGCGAGCCTCGGCCCCCGGGCCGCGGCGGCCGACGACGAGCCCTTCGAATCCGTTCGCCTCGCCGTGGCCGGACGACCGGTTGAGGTCTGGACGGGATCCTTCTCCGGCAATTGCGAGCAGGGCGCCCAGGACATGCTGGTGATCGCCATCGAGGGCGTGCCGCCCCGGGAGCAGCGGCGCGTTCTCCACTTTCCCTGCCAGGCCGGGGAGCGGCTGAACCCCCAAGCGGAGCGGGAATTCGCCGTCCCGGGGGACGCAGTGGCGGTGGACGCCTACGGCCCCCATTCGGAGCTGGCCTTTCTGCGCCCCTCGGGCCTGCAATTGGTGTCCCTGGCCGACCCGGAGAAGCGTCGGGAGATTCACGTCCCCGGCGGCCTCCCCCTGGTCCCCCGCAGCCGCGGACTCTCTCGGATGCCCCTGATAGGTCCCTGGGGCGCCCAAGGTCGGCCCGGAGCCCTGCTTCCCACCCTGACGGGGGCGCTGGCGGTGGATCTCGAGAACGGAAGCCAGCGCTCCATCGAACTGCCCATGATGGCCGACTACGAAACCCAGGCGCCGGGACTCCCCAACCCGGTGGACCATTTCATGCTCGAGCGCGCCGCCTGGCCGCTGCTGCTGCCAGGCGACGATGACGGCGACGGCCGAACCGATCTCTTCGCCCTCACCCGCTGGAACCTGGCGGTGCTGCGGGCCGGGGAGGAGGGAATCGCCCAGCAACCCTCACGCCTGGTCGAACTCCGCCCCTTTGAAGACCGCCACGAAATTCGCCCGGAGCAGAGCGGCACCACCTACCGGGCCACCGACCTCAACGCTGACGGGCTCACGGACCTCGTGCTTCACCGCAGTTGGGGGAGCATGATGCGCGGCCGGGGGATCACCAGTGTCTTTTTCAACGCCGGCGAGGGCGCCCGCCCGGATGCCGCTCCCGATGTCCTGCGCGAACGGGAGGATGGCTTTTCAACCATCGAGTTCCTGGATCTCGACGGCGATGGCTGGTTCGAGGGCGTGGAAACCTCCATGGAATTCGGTTTGGTGCAGGCCGTTCGCATGCTCCTAACCCGGAGAGGCAAAGCGAGGGTGGAGATCTTGACGCTGGAGCGCGAGCCCCCTCACCGCCTGGTCTCGTCCTGGAAACAGGATATTCGCTTCAAGATCGACTTCGGCGAGGCCCGCATCGAAGGGCTCTTTCCGGTCCTGGATACGGATTGGAACGCCGACGGGCGCAACGATCTGCTCTATATGGAGAGCGACGGGGAGATCGCCCTGCGTCTGGGCAAGGCGGGAGCGCGCGGGCCAAGTTTCGGCAACCGCGTGGCGAGCCAGACCAGCCCGCTGCGCGCCGGCCGCTCGACCCATGCCGATCTCGACGGCGACGGGCTCGAAGACCTGATTCTCTACGATCCCCAGGCCTCGGTGGGCGCCGTCTGGGTCTATTACAACCGCGGCCAACTTCCCGGCAGCCCGGCCCCGTAGACACGGAACGAGGTCAGCGCGACCGCCAGAACTCCAGGGCGCGGGGGGTCGCCACCCTTCCGCGCGGCGTGCGGTCGAGAAAACCCTGGTGGATGAGAAAGGGTTCCACCACGTCTTCCAGGGTGCCCTTGTCCTCGCCCACCGCGGCGGCGAGGGTCTCGAGGCCCACGGGACCGCCATCGAATTTATCGATCAAGCTGGCCAATAGGGCGCGATCCAGGGCGTCGAAGCCCGCCGAATCGACCTCAAGCCGCTCCAGGGCATCTCCCGCCGCCTTGAGTTGAACCCGTCCCCCGCGCCCCTCGGCGACTTCCACGAAATCCCGCACCCGGCGAAGCAATCGGTTCGCGACCCGCGGCGTCCCCCGAGAGCGCCCGGCGATCTCCCGGGCAGCGTCGGCTTCGAGGCCGATACCGAGCAACTGGCCCGAACGAAGAACGATCCGCTCGAGATCCGGAACCGGGTAGAAACGCAGGCGCGCGCTCCAGCCGAAGCGGTCGCGCAGGGGCGAGGTCAAAAGCCCCGCGCGCGTGGTGGCGCCCACCAGGGTGAAGCGAGGCAGATCGAGCCGGATCGAGCGGGCACTGGGCCCCTCCCCGATCAGCACATCGAGATGAAAATCCTCCATGCCGGGATAGAGGATTTCCTCGACGCTGGCCGAAAGCCGGTGAATCTCGTCGATGAAGAGAACCTCCCCCTCCTCGACGTTGGAGAGCAGCGCCGCAAGATCTCCCGGCCGCTCGATGGCCGGACCGCTGGTGGCGTGAAATTGCGCCCCCATCTCGTTGGCCACGATGCGCGCCAGGGAAGTCTTGCCCAGGCCCGGCGGCCCATAGAAGAGAAGATGATCCAGAGGTTCGCCCCGCCTCCGCGCCGCCTCCACGAAAACCGCGAGGTTTTCGCGAAGACGGTCCTGGCCGATCATTTCGCTCAGGCTCTGGGGACGCAGGCCGTCGTCCGAAGCGACCTCCTGGGCATCCGCT
The DNA here is from genome assembly GCA_014240165.1 of Myxococcales bacterium. Classification (GTDB taxonomy): domain Bacteria; phylum Myxococcota_A; class UBA9160; order UBA9160; family UBA4427; genus JAZXM01. Next base: position 51,094 of record JAAZXM010000013.1, read on the forward strand.
TCGGGACTCAGGGGGCCTCGATCTGCGCCATCGGACGTCATTTCGCCAACCTCTTGAGCGCGATGCGGATCAGGGTCTCGATCGAAGCGCCCTCCCCGGCCTCCCGGGCGGAGACCTCCGCCACGCGCTCGGCGTGGCTCCGGGGATAGCCCAGATTGACCAGGGCTGAGAGCAACTCTTCGCGAACCTCGGCCGAGCCGCCGCTTGGGGCGCCGGGCTCGGAGGCGCCGGGCAAGCCTACACTGTCGATCAACTCTCCGGCGCCCTCTCGCAGTTCCAGGGCCATGCGCTCGGCCAACTTCGGTCCCACGCCCGGAGCGCGCTGCAGGGCAGCGGCGTCCCCTTCGCGCAGGGCACGAAGCAGGGGCTGAGGCGCCACGCCGGACAGGATCGCCTGGGCCAGGCGGGGCCCCACGCGATTCGCCTTCACCAGGAGGTCGAAGGCATCGCGCTCCAGCGCAGTCGCGAAACCATAAAGAAGAAAGGCATCCTCTCGGACAACCGTGCGGACCTCCAGAGCGACGGTCTTGCCCTTCTCGGGCAAGCCCTCGAAGGTTTGCAGGGAGACCAGGAGTTCGTACCCCACACCCCCCACGTCCACCACCAGCCGGGTGGGCGCCTTCTCGCGCAGCCGGCCCTCCAATCGGGCGATCATCGCGGCGACCTCGAAAGACGATTGGGCACGGTGGCCAGGCGCAGACTGCGCCTCTGCCGGCCGACCCCGAGACCCGCCAACCGGCCGCCATGCGCCTGGCAGATGGCCACCGCCAGGGCGTCGGCGGCGTCGGTGGGCGGCTCGGCTTCCAGGGCGAGCAAACGGGTCACCATGGTCTGGACCTGAGCCTTGCGCGCACCCCCGGTCCCCACCACGGCCTTCTTGACTTCACGCGCCGCGAACTCGGTCACCTCGAGCCCGGCCCCCGCCAGGGCGGCGAGCACCGCCCCCCGAGCCTGCCCGAGAACCAGGGCGGACCTGGGGTTGGAGGCCACGAAAACCCGCTCAACCGCCGCGAGGTCGGCGCCGTGCTCCGCCACGACTTCCAGCAGCCCGCCGTGAATCTCGGCAAGCCGGCTTGCCAGGGCAGCGCCTTTGCGCGGGCGCAGCACCCCGTGAGCGATATGCCGAAGTCGCCCTCCAGAAAACTGCACCACCCCGTAGCCCGTGGCACTGGAACCGGGATCGACTCCCAGGATCCTCATCGCACCCCCCGTACGATCCGTGTCCTACGCTCGGCTCGATCCATCGACCGTCCGATACCCGGAAAATGGCTCACTCCGGTCCGCTCCTAGGCGAATTGCTCCATCTCCTCTTCGGAGATGTCGAAATTGGCAAAAAAATTCTGGACGTCGTCGAGATCCTCGAGCGAATCGGCCAAACGCATCATCTGCTCGGCATCCTCCCCCCCCAGCGCCACAGTGGTGGAAGGCTCCATGGTCACGGCTGACTCCGCCGGGACAAAGCCCGCGGCCTCGAGCGCCTCCTTGACCTGGCTGAACTCTGCGGGTGTCGTGACGACATCGAGGGTCTCCCCCTCCTCGAGAATATCGTCGGCCCCCGCCTCCAGGGCGGCTTCCATCAGGGCATCCGAGTCCAGGCCTTCCTGGCTGAACTGCAAAAGGCCCCGCTTCTGGAAGAGGTAGGCCACGCATCCGCTGGCACCGAGGTTGCCCCCGTTCTTGGTGAGCGCGTGTCGCACATCGCTCACCGTACGGTTCTTGTTGTCGGTGAGCGCCTCGATCAGGATGGCGGTGCCGCCCGGGCCATAGCCCTCGTACACGATCTCCTCGTAGGCCTCGCCCTCTCCGCCGCCAGTGCCCTTCTGGATCGCCCGCTGGATATTGTCCTTGGGCATATTCGAGGTCTTCGCCTTGTCGATCACCAGGCGAAGGCGGGGATTGCTATCGGGCTCGCCGCCCCCGATCCGGGCCGCCGTCGCGATCTCACGGATCAGTTTGGTGAAGATTTTGCCGCGTTTTGCATCGGCTGCGCCCTTCTTGCGCTTGATCGTCGACCATTTTGAATGCCCGGACATCGCCTCTCCCCGTCGGTTCTCTCCGTTTAGCACGCACCCTGCGCCGAGGCCATTTGAACCCGCTTTCAACCGGCCCAAAGCACCCAACCGGACCGGATCCCGTGCGGGCCCCGGGTCTCGGCGGGTGCGCCCCGGGAACCGATCCCTCAGCCCCATGGGGGCTCCCCCCCTTGCGCTCTATGGCGGGCCGAGGATGGGGTTGGCATGCTTCGCCCGCTGACCTTTCGTCCCCGTCCCCAAGATGGCCACGCGTCGGTCGGCGACATCCGAAACATCGCGACCCTTTGCGGCGCGACAGCGGCCGGGAAATCGGCCCATGCTGAGACTTCGGACCGAACATTCACTCAAGCCGACAAGGGAAAACGAAATGCCCCCGAATGCCGAAGCCACCGAGACCTCGGGCCTCCTGCCCGTTGTCCCCTTTTTGAAAATTCCCGAGGACGGCGACCCCTACCTCGCCGGCTGCCGTTGCTCCGACTGCGGAACGACCTTCCTCGGGGAGCGCGCGAATTGCGCCAAATGCGGATCCCGCAAGGAGATGGAAGCGCAGACCCTGTCCAACCAGGGCGAACTCTATGTCTTCAGCATTGTCTGCCGATCGTTCCCGGGTATCGAAGTGCCCTACGTATCGGCGATCGTCGACCTGGAGGGCGGCGGAACCATCAAGGGCAACCTGATCAACATCGACCCCGAGCCCGAGAAAATCAAGATGGGGATGCCGGTGGAGGTCGTCTACCAGAAGGCCCCGCGCAAGGACGCCGAAGGCAACGAATACCTGGCGTACTATTTTCAGCCCAAGAACTGAACCGAGAAAAACTGAATCGGAGAACAAGCCATGAGCGAAGTATGTGTAATCGGAATCGACATGATCAAATTCGGGCGCTTTCCCGATACCTCCGTGCCCCAATTGGGTGCCACCGCGGCCCATTTGGCCCTGGATGACGCCGGGCTGACCATTCAAGACATGGAGGCCATGTACAGCGGAAACCTCGGCCAGGCGGGCGCCATGGTGGGCCAGCGCATCCTGGCCGAGATCGGGCAGACCGGCATTCCGGTGGTGAACTGCGCCAACGCTTGCGCGACCGGCGCCACCGCTTTCCGCGAGGGCTGGATGTCCATCAAGGCCGGCGTCTACGACATGGTTCTCTGCGTGGGCACCGAACAGATGGGCAAGGGCCTGCTGGGCGGCGCCGGCGGCGGCAAGGGGATCCCCACCGAGGGCCTGCTGGGCTCGGGCACCATGCCCGCGGTATTCGCCGAAGCCGGCATGGAGCACCAGCGCAAATACGGCACGACCTTCGAGCAATTCGCCAAGGTCTCGGTGAAGAACCACCACCATTCGACCCTGAACCCGAAGGCGATGTACCAGATCGAAACGCCCCTGGAGACGGTGATGGGCGCGGAGATGATCGCGTACCCCAATACCAAGCTGATGTGCTCGGTGAACGTCGACGGGGCCGCCGCGGCGGTGATCTGCTCCGAGGAGAAAGCGCGTGAACTCGGCAAATTGGACCGGGCGGTTCGGGTGCGGGCGTCGGTGATGACCAGCGACCCCTACCAGGAGCGCAACCTCCAGATGCCCGACGTGAACACCTGCACCCAGATGGCGGCCAAGAAGGCCTACGAGATGGCCGGCGTGGGTCCCGAGGATATCGACCTTGTGGAACTCCACGATTGCTTCGCCACCGCCGAGATCCTTCATTACGGCAACCTCGGCCTGGGCAAGCCCGAGGACGCGGGTCGCATGGTGGATGAGGGACAGACCGCGCTCGGCGGCCGCATCCCGGTGAACGTCTCGGGCGGACTGCTCTCCAAGGGCCATCCCCTGGGCGCCACGGGCATCGCGAACATCTACGAGGTGAGCACTCATCTCCGGGGCGAGGCGGGCGACCGCCAGGTGGAGGGGGCCCGCATGGGCCTCACCCATGTCATCGGACTGGGCAGTGCCTGCGGGATTCACATCCTCGAAAAGATGAACTGAAGTCCTGCCGCCGGGGATCGGTCCTCAAGCGGGGCCCGCTTCGGCCGGGGCATCAAACCAGAACACAGCCAGAAAACAAAGAAGGGCCAGTCGGATCTTCCGGCTGGCCCTTCCTGTTATTCAGCGAACTTGGCGCCGGATGCCGACTGGGGAACCTCTCCGGGCGAGAACCAGATCGGCGAACTCCACGCCCGTTCCCGCAGCGTCGGCCGATGCGCCTCTGAGCAACAATCCTCGAAACCCTCGCCGATGGTTTCGGGGTCATCGCAATCGACCCCAGCTTCCACGCAGGCCCATTGGCTCCAACGGCAACTCGGGTTTTCGAGCACCCGCGCGTAGTAGAAGGCCGGCGAGTCCGGATCGAAGGCGGGGTCGGTCCAGACCGCGCAGAGGCGCTCGGCCCCGGCCCCCTGGCGCTCGCAAGTGGAGAGATCAACGCCGGCGCCATTGGGCCCGCCCGCCACGGCGATGACTTCCTCATGCAGTTCACCCCCCGTGGCCCATCCCTTGATGATCTCGATGCGTTCCAGGGGCGCCGCCGACGGATCGGGATCGCGCAGGGCCGCCACCACGAACTTGGGCCCTTCCGCGTTTGCGGGCTGCGGACGCAGATCGCCACCCATGGGAACCCCTTGGGCATAACCGCGCTCCGCGAGATCGGGCCTCTCGCAAAGATCGTCCGCATATTGCCAGCCGCCGAAGAAGCGAAGCACCGGCCGGGTCCCGCTGGTCCCGTAGGCCTCCCGGCGAAGCATGGCCTCGAAGAGCGCCTCCCGGGAATTCTCCTCGGCCCATAACACCGCCAGCCCCCCCGGCCCGAAGCGCAGGTTGTCGGGCAGGCCCGGGGGCACACCGTCCCGGGCGTGCTTGCCGCCCCCACCGTGGCCCGGATGGCCGCGCTCCCGGGTCAGCCCCGGGGTCCCGAGATGCGTATCGGTGCTCGCAATCATTCCGTATTTCAGGGGATTGGTGCCGAGTTTGCCCTGGAGGTCCAGCCCTCGCGCCAGCGCGTGACGAACGAAGTCTGCGGGACGAAGCGGTTCTTCGCCGAAATAGGGAATCATGTGGGGGCTCGAAAGTTTCTCGAACGCGCAGGCCTCGTCCGGGGCCCCGAGCGCGAGCATGCACTCCGAATCGCCCTTGTGCTGCATCACCTCGGCGAGGCGGTCGTAACGTTGGCGCAGCACCGCCTCTTCGGCGTCGATCTCGCCGTCCAATTCCCGCGCCGAGCCGAACGTATAACCGCCGCCGATATTCGAGTTGTGGGGAATGGTGATGGCCTGGCAGCCCGGCCGGGCGTCCCGGCACTCGGCGTCCAACCCCTTCCACAGGTTCATGGCGGGAAAGCCTGTTTCCATCACCGAAATGGGCAGCGCGGGCACCTTCTCATTGCGAAAGATGACGTTGCGATGCAGATGCGAACCCGCCCCGGGGCCCGCCGTCCACTCGTAGCCCACGAAACTCGTGAACTCACACGCGTCCCCTTGATCGTAGGCCTCGTCGGCGGCGGCCTGGATCTCGCCCCAAATGGTGCCCGCAGCGGCCAGGCAATCCTCGGCCTCGTCGCCACAAAATCCCCAGCGCGTGCCAAGCACCGCGTAGCGCGCGTTCATCAGAAAGAAGGCAACCCTCGGAAAGGCACGGTAGACCCGGCAGACCCAGGAGCCATGCCCCGGCAATCCCGGGGTCTTGCAGATATGGGTCTCCCCCAACTGCTCGGCATGATCGGTGATGACCGCGAAATCGAGCGGGCGATACAGTTGAACGGTGCGCCCGGGCGCACCCGTCTCGTCGTAGGGTTGGATGCCCAGCGCAGCGCCCCGGGCAAAGCGATACGCGTCCCGGGGAGTGACCCGGGTGTCCTGCGTGCTCGCATCCTGGGAAAAGGTCGTATGAACGTGGGTGTCCCCGAAGAAGGGCCGACGCAGGAGGTCACTCTCAGCGCAGCGCGCCCGGGAAGCCGCCGAAAAACCTGTTGGAAGCTCCAGCGCCGGCGCCGGGCGAGTCCCGGGCGACGCGGCCGAATCAGTGGCAAATGCGGAGAGGAGCAGGGCAAAGAGCCAAATAAGCGAAGCCGGGCGCATCGGCAGATACTCGATCTCCCCTGGTCGTTCCGCAAACCCATGTCCCGAGCCTCGATCCCATCGCGGGGAGCATGACTCCAAGCACGCCAATCGCTGGCAACAGTGGCCACTGGCCCGGGGGGCTTAACTCATGCAAAAGCGCTCTCGAAGCGCGTAAGCGAATACAGGCGCCCTAGACTTTTCTGATCATCTCCGACTCTGGTTTCTGGTCATAATGGAGAGCTATGCGCCAGATCGAGTCCAATTCGTCCAAAACTGTGACGGAGCAGTGGGTGCAACTGCTATTCGCGGTCGCGGCCGGGTTGCTCGGCCTCGCGACTCACGCCTCGGGAAAAGCACCAATCCCCGCTTTGCCAAGCCTGGACACAATCAGCTTTTCACAGGGACCCATCAAAGCGGGCCTCTTCACGCCCCTGGCCGCCGAACCCGCTTGGTGGGAGACGGCCCAAGGAAACCTGGCCGCAAGCGAATACCGCGCGAGCCCAACGCCCCGCGGACTCCAGGCGCCCAACCGTGCCCACGGTCTGCGCACCTATTTCGAAAGCAGCCGCATCCGCCTGCACGAACGCTCAGCCTTGGACGGTGATGCGTTGGCCACTCTGACCTTCAAGGGCCTGGGGCGAGGCTCGGCACTCGTGAGCGCGGGGAGAGGCGAGATTACCCACCGCGGCGCCCGGGTTGAGATCGCACGACCCGGCGTCACCGAATGGTATGAGAACTCCCCACGCGGTCTTGAGCAGGGTTTTGACGTGGATGCAGCGCCCCCGGGCGAGGGCCCGCTGGTCGTGGAACTCGACGTCGGACGGGCCACGGCATCCCTTCACGGTGACTTCGTCCTGCTTAACACGCAGGCGGGGCGACGACTTCGTTACAGCAAGCTCGTAGCCTGGGACGCATTGGGGCACCCCCTCGCCTCCCGACTGGAAGTGTACTCGAAACACGTGGTGCGACTGGTGGTGGAAGACCAGGGAGCGGCTTATCCCATCGTGATCGACCCGCTGATCACCGCCGTCCCCGACGCCACCCTCGAGTCGAACCATGTGTGGTCCGGATCCTTCGACTCGGCAATGTTCGGCCACTCCGTGGCGAGTGCAGGAGACGTCAACGCAGACGGCTACGCGGACATCGTGGTGGGCGCGTATGGCTGGGACCTCGCCGGGGGTCTCTTCGACGAGGGGGCCGCCTTCGTTTTCCTGGGCGGTCCCGATGGGATCGTGGGCACCGACCCCGCCACCGCCCACGCCGTGCTCCTGGGCGACCAGGCTCCCGCGGAGTTCGGGACCAGCGTCGCGGGGGCGGGCGATGTCAACGGCGACGGTTTCTCGGATATCGTCATCGGCGCGCCCTCCTACAGCAGCCCGACGGTCGCGGGCGGAGCCGCTTTCGTATTCCTCGGAAGTCCGGCGGGGATCGTCGGCACCGGGCCCGCCGATGCCCACGCGCGCATCTTCGGGAACGACGCCGACTCGGACCTCGGTAGATCAGTCGCGTCGGCCGGTGATGTCAACAACGATGGATTCGGCGACATCATCTTGGCCGCAACCCCCGGTCCCCGTAGCGTCGGCGGGGCGGCCCTGGTCTTCCACGGCAGCCCGGCCGGAATCACCGGCACCGGCGTCGACGACGCAAACCGGGTCATCCTCCACGTTCCAGGTGCGCCCGTCGGCCGGTTGGCAGAGGATGTCGCGGGAGCAGGCGACGTCAACGGCGACGGTTTCGACGATGTGCTCATTTCCGCAAGCGTCAGTTTCGACCCCGATGACGGCCGCTACGCGATGGTTTTCCACGGGAGTCCTGCTGGCATCACCGGCACGACCCCCGCCTCCGCGAACCACACGATCACAGGAGACGCGACCGTCGATCTGAGCGTGGGGCTTTCGGGCGCTGGCGATATCAACGGCGATGGATTCGACGACATCCTCCTCGCGGACACCGGCTACCCGACCGGATTCACCAGCGGCGGGCATGGAGCGTTCATGCTCTTCCACGGGAGTGCGGCGGGCATTACCGCCACCACAACTTCTGCTGCAGATACCTTGATCGAGGGAGACCTCCCCATCGTGATCCTGGGTCCGGTTCAGGCCCTGGGCCGCCGCCTTGCCCCAGCCGGAGATATCGATGGCGACGGCTTCGGGGACATCCTGGTGGGGGGCCTCGAATTCCCGGGCAGCCTCGACAACGAAGGCGTCGCGTACGTGTTCCGAGGAAGCGCGAGTGGGCTGGTAGGAAGCAGCCTGGCGGACGCCCACGTGCGTCTCCAGACTGGCCAGACGGGCGGGGCACAGCGCAACCGGTACGGCCTCGACGTCGCAGGGGCGGGCGATGTCAATGGCGATGGCTTCGCGGACGTTCTGATGGGCGCCGGACTCTACGACGCGGGGGAAACCGACGAGGGCGTGGTCTTCGTCTATCACGGCGGGGCTGGCTCCGGGGGCCCGGTCAACCAGGCCCCGGTTGCCTACGCGGGCACCGACCAATCAGTCCAGGATGCCGACGGCAATGGTTCGGAGGAGATTACCCTGGACGGCAGCGCATCCTTCGACCCGGACGGCTCCATCGTGAGTTACGAATGGTTCAAGGGCTCGACGCCGCTCGGCACCGGCGCCGTGCTCACCACCGCGCTCCCCACCACGGGCACCCAGAGCGTTTCCCTGGTGGTGACCGATGACGGGGGCACGACTGCATCGGATGGGCTCACGGTCCGGGTCGAAGCGCCAGCCGACGTCTTTGCCCACCAGGAAAGTTTCAGCTCCGGGCTGGGCAACTGGGTCGTCGACGGAGACATCACGACCATCCCCAGTTCGGGCTTCCCGAGTGGAACGTGGGCCCAGATCGGCGCCGCCGGAGCTTTCATGCGCCTCTCGGTCGCGATGCCGGCGGGCAGCACGGGAATGAAGCTGAGATTCTGGGGCAAGGCGAGCCAGTTCGGGGCGTCGGACCAGTTGCTCATCAAGGCCAGCGTTGGTGGGGGGCCGTTTGTGACCTTCGACACGCTCAGGCCCCAGGACGAGGGACTCGACAACGATGCGATGAGCTTCTATGGCGGAAGCGTCGGTCATGGCCCGGTCAGCACCACCTGGGTGCCCGCCACCGCCTCGAACGTCGTATTCGAAATTCAATCGGACATGGACAGCGGCCTCTTCACCATCGGCGGATCGATCGAGGTGCGGGCCCTGATCGGAAACCCGTCGCCCGTCGCCGACGCAGGCCCCGACCAGTCGGCTACGGATTCGGACGGCGATGGTGTGGAATCCTTCACCCTCGACGGCTCGGGATCCGCGGACCCGAACGGAAGCATCGTCTCCTACGAATGGCGCGACGGCGCCACCCTGCTGGGGAGCACCGCTTCCCTCGTCGCCCCCCTATCGGCGGGTGTCCACACCGTCGTCTTGACAGTGACAGACGATGGCGGCGAGACCGCGAGCAACAGCGCCGTGATCACAGTAGACGCCACGGGTTGCACGACCCACGCCGAGTGCGATGACGGGGTCTTCTGCAACGGCGCCGAGATCTGCGACCCAGTACTCGACTGCCAGCCCGGGACGCCGGTGGTCATCGACGACGGCGTCGCCTGCACCGACGACAGCTGCGACGAAGTCGGCAACGTGGTCGTCAACGCCATCAACAACGCCCACTGCGACAACGGACAGTTCTGCGACGGCTCCGAGACCTGCGACGCGATCAACGACTGCCAGGCCGGGACGCCGGTGGCGGTGGATGACAGCGTGGCGTGCACGGTGGATGCCTGCGACGAAGTCGGCGATGTCTTGACTCACGTTGCGGATGCCGGGGTTTGCGACGACGGCGACCCCTGCACAGCCGAGATCTGCGACTCGACAACCGGCTGCTCGAACGTCGCCGTGGAGGGCTGCGCGGTTTCGGTGCCCTCGGGCGGCCCCGGCGGAATCTTGCTTCTGGGGCTGCTCCTTTTGGCCACGGCGCTCCGCGAAATCGTGACTTCCCCGAGGGCCGCCCGCTCCGTCTGACCCGGGAAACCGCCGATCGTCGGAAAAGTTGGGATCAGCCCCTCCCGTACTCTCCCTCGCCGCTTCCGCGATTCGATCCGAATCGCGCTCCCCCGCCGACTACTTCCTCATGGTTCGAGGGGGAGAAACGAGGAGCGATCGGCGGGTGGATGAGGGGGAGAACCGGGCCAACTCCACTGGGTCCCGGACCTTCGGGGGGGTGCAGAAACCTCGACCAACCAAGCCCATCCGACCCGCTCTTCGCAGCGAGGGAACGTGATGACCCAGCCCAATTTTCAGCGTGAACGGCCCATCGGCGCCGCGATTCCACTCTCTTCGGCCGACCCGTCGCCTCTGGGGCGCGCACCGATCACGACCCAAGACTATCCTCAGCACCCGAGCAAGTCGGCCGCTCCCGCGACCGCCCCGCCGAAGAGTCTTCTTTTCTTGCGCAGCGGGCTCTCGGCCGCATCGGTCGCGAAGGTCGACGCCCCCTGGTGCATCGCCGATCTCGAGGATTCCGTCCCCCTGCACCGCAAGCCCGCGATGCGGCAATGGTTGGTCTCATTACTCGAGGCCGGCTCTTTTCGAGACCGCGGACTGATGGTCCGGGTCAACGGATTGGATCGATTCGAGGAGGCGATCAAAGACCTTCAGACGTGTCTTCACCCGGATATCGACCAACTGATCCTCCCCATGTTGACGAGTGCCGAAGACGTGCGCCGCTTCGACGAACTGGTCTCAGCGGAAGAAGCCCGGCTGGGCATCCATGTCGGATCGATCGGCTTTTTCTGCCTGCTCGAGCGACCCGCAGCCATCCTCGACGCCCATGCGATCGTCGGCGCTTCACCCCGAGTTCGCGCCGCGGGGTTCGGACATGCGGATTTCCTCGCCGAACTCGGCGGCGTGGCCAGCGATGCCAGCCTGGCCAGCGCCCGTTCGGCGGTGGTCATGGCCGCACGCGCTCACGCTATCCCGGCGATTGCCTCGCCTTTCCTCGACTTCAAGGACGAACGCAGCTTCGGGCGAGAATGCGAAAAAATGAAGAGCCTCGGCTTCCAGGGCATCTTCACGATTCATCCGGGGCAGGACCTCCCCGCGCGGAAGATCTTTGCCCCGAGCGCCAGCGAAGAGCGTGAAGCGCGTGAACTCATCGACCAATTCGAGAACGGCCGGGGCATCCGGGTCCACAAGGGCAAAATGGTGGGCCCGCCCATGTTGGCCAAGGCCGAGGAGACCCTCAGGCGAGCGGAAGCCCGGCCGAAGCGCCCTGGGCCGATCTCTGTCATCGAGGGCCGCGTTCCCCGCTACGGCCTTGACCTCGCGAGTGCCCGGGTGGGGCAGGTGATGGAATGCCCCGTGGAAATCACCGTGGACGCCGGTTGGCGGACGCTCTGGCAAGCTTCGTTCCCGTCTTCATCACGCATCCACTCGAGCAGCGAATACGCCCGGGGGTGGGGCCTCGATGACACCGCCCTCCCCTTTGGCATGCTCCTGAACCTGACCCTCTGCCTGGCGGTGGAACCCTTCAGCGAATCCTGCCGCCTGCATCTTGGACTCGAGGATGCCCGCCAGGAAGCCTGCGCGACCATCGGCGACACCTTCCGCGGTTATGTGCGCATAGAGAGCATGGCGAACACATCACGCGGAGACGCCAGCGTGATTCGCACGACCCATATCCTGATGAACCAGCGAGGCGAGCGCGTCTTTCGGCTTTCCAAGGACTCCTACTACGACATCCTTTCCAGCGAGCAACCGCGGAAGAAAGCGAACCCCAATTCGCAATACGCCAGCCTCTTCGGTGACGCGCCTCAAACGCACCGCGGCCGCATCGAAGCCTGCGCAGCCCCCCCGGAAGGACCGCGCGCTCCCCTGACCCCCGGCGAAGTCATCCTGCACCCGCCTGTACGGCCCATCGGAATCAGCGAGAACCTTCTGCTCACCACGCTCTTCCGGAACACCCACCCCGTGCACTCAGACACCCAACACTTCGGGCACGACGGCCTGATTGTGTGCGGCGGGTTCGTCCAAGCCCTCGCCCAGGCCTGCAGCGAGCGCGAGTTTCGGCCAATCCTGGACGAACGACTCGAGCGTTCGCACCATATCAACCCAGTCGCCCCGGGCGAGCGCATCGGCGCCATCAGTCGCGTCCTGGATATCCGCCCGATCTCCGACCATCTTGAGGAGGTTCGCGTCCACACGCTCGGCCTCCGCGAAGTCGACGTAGCCAGCGAACTCGCGGGCCTTCCCCTTCCCGAGGAACTCTTCAGCCCGGGACAGTCAAAGCCTTCGGATATTCAATCCCTATGCGCCGAGTACTGCCCTCAACTGGAAAACAAGATTGCACTTCGAGCCCTTCGCGTTCTGCTCCGCAGTCGCACTGGCTGATACCACGCGCTCAGAACCGACCGGAACCAATAACGAAGAGGCGAATTAATTCTTCTCTCGCCCCTGGTTCCCTCGCAAAGTGATATCGAAATCACATTCCAAAAAGCCTACCCCGCGCCCTGCCAGACGATCGAGATCGCCCGCCACATCAAAATAGAGATAGTGGTCATGCTCGAGGTCGAGGCAACTCGGCACCACGCCCGACACGATGGCGTCGATCTGGCGCTCACCATCGAGCGGTGCGGCATCATCGAAGGCCTCTGTGTTCTCGGGAGTGGGTGTCGGGTCCACGACGCCCATCATGCGCATATCCTCATGCTCCACGGTATGGCAGTGAAATACAAAAGGACCGCTGAACGTCCGGAACTTGACGAAACACTCGGCCTCTTCGCCGCCATGTAGAAGCGTCAGATCCTGGTTGTAACGCCTTTCGCGACGGGGAAGCTTTCCGTTGAGGGACTTCACCTGATGGCCCTCGAGGTGCGTATGCATGGGATGCCACCAGCCCCCAGCATTGTTGGCGAACCACCAACGCTCGGCCCCGACTCCCAGGTCGGGAACGCCATCGGCACGCCGCGGGTTGAAGAAGCGGTTGTTTATCGTGAACGCGCCCATCGCTCTATCCGTTCGGAAAGTCCGTGTCTCGACGATCTCATCCTCCCTGATCGGGGCCCACTGCCCCGGCAGATCAGGGTCATCGTCTACGCCCTCGCCAACATCTACGGCGAAGCCGCGAATCACAGTCCCCTCCTCGCAGGGAACTTCGGGCTCGGGGAGCGCATCTCCGACAACGTTGAACTTGAGCAAGCGGGTCGGACTGTCCGGATCGACCTTCTTGCCCTTTCGGCCGTCGGTCTGCTCCATGATGTTCTCGATATAGACCTCGTCTCCTTCATCATAAATTGAGAAGTCGATGATCACATCGTGCCGCATGCCCGAGGAGACTTCGAAGCTCTCCACTTCGATTCCACGAGGCAAAAGCCAGCTATCGGTCCCGATAATGCACATCTTCTGACCACTGCTCAGCCTCATTTCGTAAACACGGGCGTTGGAGGCATTCAGGATCCGGAAGCGGTATTTCCTGCGCTCGACGTTGAAATACGGCTGGACCTTACCATTGACAGTAAAGACGTCACCGATGTGACCATTGTGATCCAGGAAATCGTAATAGATCGTGCCGTCCGCGTTGAAGCGATGGTCTGTAAAGGCGAGCCCAATATCCTGATCACCGCCGGGAGCAGGGAGCACACCTCGCTTGGCCAACTCGAGTTCGCGCTCATCGACAACAAGATAAAAACCCGCCAGCCCCTTGATCACGTTGAAGCCCGTCACGTCCATGGCGTGATCGTGATACCACAAGGTGGTGGGGATCCATGCCTCATCGAAATTGTCCCCATGGACCGGCGCGATATTGGTTTCCGGGTCCGTCGCCTGGGGGCCGCAATTCGTATACCAGTAGTCCCGAGCTTCCCCCGCCAGCGTATAGAAGTCCGGGTAGCCGTCGGCGTGCGCAGTATTGTGCCCGCCATGCAGGTGTATTGAAGTCTCGTGGGCGTGGTGCGTTGAGTTGACCTGACCGTCTTCCCCTGTGCCACGGTGTTCCGTGAGATCGTTATAACAGCGCAGGACAGAGGGCTGCCGGTAGCGAACCACCATCGTGGGGCCGGGACTTGAGCCTGAACCGGGCGGGTCGTTGACATCTCTATAGGTGAAAATAGGAACTTCCGGACCGCCGGGAACGAAGCGGTGGAGCGTTTCCTCAACAACCAGACCCCACTCCACTTCGTGCGTATCCCCGTCGCTGAACCCAGTATTAAACTGATTCATGTCGGGGAAATGGCCGAACTCCGGCGCAATCGCGTGAGTGACGTCGTCGAATGAGCCCGTGGGTGCAATGGGGTCTCGACCCGCGCCCCCGTTCCGAGGGTAGGCTGCGGGCTTGGGGTCCAGGCGCTGCTCGTCTTTGAGCGGCTCGAGTACCTTCGGCAATACGAGTTTCTGGGTAAAGGGCTCGTAGCCGAAGAAGAGGCCCTCCCCCTCAGCCGACAGATTGGCGCTGTCTTCGCTCTTCCTGTCACCTCTTTTACCCTTTTTGCCTTTACCCCCGCGCCTCCCGCGTCTCGATGAGGCATCGAATGGAAGACTGACCGCACCTGCAAGACCTGCGAGAAGGCTCCGCTTAATCAAAGACCGACGACTAATCGCCATAGAAAACACCCCTCAATCACACCAACTTCAACTACGTCAACAACTTCAGTGACCTACTAAACAGACCCACTACTAACTGCTCGCGCACACCACTTCAAGAAAAACATGGCGTCCGTTCTGGCTCTCCGCTTGAAAAATCCAAGACACCAGACTTGGCCTCGGGAGCTACCTCAGACATGCACCATGACTGCCACTCGACTGGGTTGGCAAGTACATATATCGACGGGATACTTGCGCCGAGTACGGCATGCTGGAGTTTCGCGCGCCTTACTTGTTTTAAGTAGCGCGCGACACCTTCGGGCTTCTCTTCAGAATCTCTTAGCCTTCAAAGCCTTGGGCCCAAGCCTCTATCGGCCCACCGAGTCCCGATTCGCAAGGTCTTCGGCCAACGTGCGTGCCGAGCGGTGAAAAAAAATCGCCCCCAATGCACCCAAAACGCTGATCGAAAGAAGCGAATAGCGGATCGCCTCGTCACCCCAATACGGCGCGTACTGGTCATTCAGAAATCCGACGACCAGTGGGCCCAGGCCCGCCCCCACGAGGTTCACGATAAAAAGAAGAAGCGCCGCCGCGGTGGCCCGCATGCTCAGTTTTGCCAGGTTCTGATTCAGGGAATGCATCGCGGGAACATAGATATTCGCCAGAACGTAGAACACGAAAAAGCTCAGCATCGCAAGCAACTTCGAATCCGATAACAGAAACAGGAACGCGAAGGGAAGACATACCCAGGTCGCCCGTGCGGGAAATCGCATCGCCCAGGCGGGGTCGCGTTGGGATAGCCGGTCAGTCATCGTGCCTCCAGCCAATGTTCCCAGGCTTCCCCCCAAACCCACGATGGCCGCCATCCAGAGTCCGATATCCAGGGGCGACATGTGGTGGACCCGGCCGAAAAACTCGTAGCCCCACATCAACACGCCATAGCCCATCAGGGAGAGAAAGCAGGAACCTGCAACGAGGTTCGTCCATGATGGACAGGAGACCAGGTAACTCAGCGTTTGACGAAAAGTGCTCGGTTCCGAACTGATCGGTTTCGACTCCGAGTAGCCGCGCGGCGGCTCCTTCACGGTGAAACGAACAACCAGGGCGAAGAACAAACCCGGCAACCCGAGCAGGATGAAAGGAGTTCGCCAATCCTCCGCGAACTGCTCACGCAGATATCCGCCGAACAAATAGGCGAGAGCGGAGCCGATATAGACCCCCCAGGCATAAATGCCCAAAGCCGTTGCGCGCTTCGAAGGCGGAAAATAATCCGAGATCAACGAGTGAGCAGGCGGACTGCCCGCGGCCTCTCCCACCCCGACCCCCACCCGAAAAAGCGCCAGTTGGACAAAGCTCCGCGCGTAGCCGGAGCCCACAGTCATGGCACTCCAAACAGTGAGGCCCAGGGCGATGATGGTGCGCCGATTGCCCCGATCCGCCCAGCGCGCGATGGGAATACCCGCGATCGTGTAGAAGAGCGCAAAGGCGAAACCCACCAGCAGGCCCATCATGGTATCCGAGACCCCAAACTCCTCCTTGATGGGCCCGATGAATACCGAAAGGATCTGGCGGTCAATGAAATTGATTACGTATACGACGAAAAGAACGCCGAGCACGTAATTCGAATAATGCGAACTATTCGCCCCCCCGCCTTCGGCCTCTACTTCGCCCGGACTGAATCTGTCATTGCTTTCCGTCATGACTCATTTTGACCCTACGCTTATCGGGGTCGACTCTCCCCTTTTCCGGCTTGATCGTCTCCTTCCCGATCCGCCCGCATTCGACCCAACAAGATCTGCCTCTGAAAAACCACCTCAGCGACGATCCGGTCCAGGGCATAGAGAAGGCCGGCTCGGCCGTCCAGTATCCCTCGCCGCAGGATAAGCGATGCAAGGGCAGGCACCATGAACCAGAGAGGGAAATAGACCCGCATCCAATCGCGCCAAGTGAGTGGACCCTGCCGCGACTGGCGGGCCAGAGCCCGGCCATAGCGTGCCTGGCTCCCCAGAAAAGCTTCGTAGGGCTTTCGATCATCATGAATCAACTCGGGGTTGACGTCGCGAACCAGAACGTCGGACACCAATGTCTCACCATGACCAACTACAGTGAAGTAGTGGCGCCCGCCTCTAAACGCAAATGGTTTCGGGGGATAGAGGCTTGCGTAATTCAGGCGAAAGCCCTCCCAGACCATTCCAACCGGAGCGCGCACCACCTCATAGTCCCCCCCGACAACAGCCTCTTTGACGGCTTCGGCGAGGTCCTGCGAGACGATGGCATCGGCGTCAACGATTACACACCAGGTATCCGCAGAGAGACCTTCGGTAATGAAGTTGTAGGTCTGGCAATGATTTTCGTAGACGTGAGCTCTTACTTCAGCGCCCTCTTCCTCGGCGCGCTCGATCGTGCGATCCGTCGAACCGGAATCAAGCGCGACCACCGAATAACCCGCTGCTCGAAGGGCTCGGACGCAACGTCCAATATTGCTCTCTTCATTCTTGCAAATCACGTAGGCGTCCATAAATGGCCGTCAGGAGCGTGAATTCCCGACGCCTCCTTCCCGTTAATCGGCCGATTGGCACGGCCAAACCCGCGACCCCTCGCGGAAAGCTACTTGGACCCGCTCACGATATGAAACCACCCGATCGAATTCGGCACGAGGTGCCAGGTCCAGCGGGGAAGAAAATGGCGTCGCCCCAACCGCAGGTCGTAAGCCGTAATCCGCGTATCGACTTGAGCGGAATCAACTGGAAACAGGCTTCGGGCTTCCTCCGCACCATAAGCTTGCGTGCCCGGGCTTTCCATATTGTCGGCGATCACCTTGCGCAGTGAAGTCATGGGCCTCGCCTTCAAAAGCGCGAACCGAATCCAGGTCTGCAACGCAACCAGTGAATACAGGTTGTAGACCATCACACAGAAGCGTCCACCAGGGCGCAAGACTCTCAAAATTTCGGCCGCTGCTCGCGGTACATCGGGTGTGTGGTGGATGACCCCCCAGGAATACACAAGGTCGAAAGATGCGTCGGCGAATGGCAAGGCTTCGGCATCGGCAGTGCGAAGGTTCGAACTGAGCCCCTCTCCCGCGAGCCGACGACCCGTGAGTTCCACCGCAGCTTGGGTCAGATCGATTCCACTACAAACCGCCCCTGCTCGAGCAAAGCGGAGATGATCGGTCCCCGCGCCCACTCCGACTTCCAACAACTGCTTGCCCTGTGCCTCCTCAAAGCGCGCAAAGTCTGCAATGAAGGGTTCGCGTTCGTCCCTCATCCTTTCAAGTTCGAGATTTTGCTCCTCTTCCTCGAGATCTTCGGTATCACGGGTGCCGCAGGGAGCGGCATCCCAAAATTCTCGAACCTGTTCCTTCTCGGCCTGCATTCTCGATTCAATCTCCGATGAAATTGCTCTTTCGCATGACTAAGTCCTGGCCTGAATTTCCTCTTTGCCTCACTCAGACCTCGTTCGAAAGCTTGGGGCGAGTTGCGAACCCGGCCTGCTGCAAGTAAAAAGCCTCAAAATCCCAACGTTTGCATTTCAGAGCTTACCACCCTGTTCGATGAATTCTGCGACTAAGTTTCCCATCAAGTCGATTCCCGGCTGATGCAAATGGTCCGTTTCATCGATCAAGTCCTCTCGGCGCAATAAGAATTCGTTCACTGGATTAAGCACTCGAATACCCCGATCCACTAGATAGGCCTCGATCTGGTCGTGCAGATCGGCCAGGGCATACTCATCATCGATATAGGCAGCCCCAGCTGGCACAAGAACTACCGAGAAGGCGATCCCTTGGGAGCGCGTGTAGTCGATCATTCGGTCCAGGGACGCGTAGCCATAAGCTTCGTTGCCATCGAAGAACCAGCGATACCAATCGGCGTCGCCCCATTGGCTGCCTTTGGCGTAGCGATAGATCGCCTTGCGAATAAACCAGGGTGCGAGCAGGGAGGGCCGGTGATAAGTACGGTAGAGGCCATTGTCCGCCCCCTCGTAGATACTGTTACGCCTTGAATAGTCGTTGAGATTCAGCAGGTATACCGCGTCCGAAACATCGTAGATTTCATTCTTGACGCGAAGATTCTCCTCCACCTGAGCGAAGGCATAGCCCGGCACACCGAAATTCAGCACCCGGACCGCATCCCCTTTCGCGTCCAGGTTGTCCTGGATACGTGCACCGAGGGTGTTTTCCTGGGATAGCCCCACAGCGAAGAGCACCGAGTCGCCCAGGAGGGCGATCCGCCGATGATGCGGGGCCAGTTCGTCGTCGGACTCACGAAGCCCATAGCGATTGATGTGGAGTTTCCGTCCCTCGTGCTCCAACTCGAAATGAGGGCGCAGTTCATATCCGAGAACGGGGTTGTCGGATTTCTGGTAGAAATGAAGAGGCGCCAGCTTCGCCTTCTCCAACTCGGGGAAAACGACATAGGCGGCGTAGACTCTGCAGAGCAGTTCGAAACCCACCAGAGTCGCCATGATAAAAAAAACGGCACCCACGGAGCGAAAAAGGGCCCGGCGAAGCGGGGCAGGCTCAGCCATGAACATGGCCCCTTGACGCGGAAGCCCGGCACCCACTCAGCCCCACTGCCCGCCCGCTTTCTCGATCGACCTCATCGTTCTCGGTCCCCTTGGCGGGCGAGCGACCGCGAATAAATCGAAGGCCGTGATCCGAGGCGTTCCCGAGCCCAGGTCCAAGACGCTGCCCACCTGCAGCGCGCTTAATATATCGAGCATCGGCTCCGCCAGATAACCGCACGAATAATGGGGATCGGCCGGACTCCAGCCGTATCCATCGGGACTGCTCATGCCGGCCAGGGATTCCCCCTGGCGACACCCCGGGATTGGGCGCCATGGCGGGGCAGTATAGGGTCGAGGTCGCCTCCTTGCTCCGTCCGCGACAGACCCGAGGCGACCCCCGGCAAAACTACGCCCAACTTAGGATTCACCCCTGCTGATAAAAGTTTTCCACGCCAGCGGAAAAAATTTCGCGGTAATACTCGAACCACCGACTCCCGCCGAATTGACCTACGGCCGGAAGTCTCTGTTTTTATTAATGCTTATTCATTTCTGAAGCACAGACATCAGAATCCGGTTCTCGGCATATATATTGCTTAAATAATGTTCGGGAAGAAATTTCGTCGACCGCGAGGGAGCGCGGCCGACGCACAAGGAGATGGTTGGATGCGATTCATGATTCGAACGGCCGGGTTCGCCCTGACCGTGTTGGCCGCCGCGACGTTCGCAACGGCGAGTTCCGCAGCGACGCTAACCCTGAGCGATGTCAGCAGTGACGCAACACCCGCAGCGGATCTATCGGGAACGATCACCCTGGACGTTCTGGGTGGTAATACACTCAGCCTGACCCTGCTAAATCAAACCTCCGCGCCCGACGCCTTCAACATGAATGGCGTGTGGTGGAACGGAGATGCTGGCGTCTCGGGGCTGAGCGTGACCAGCGCGACCCACTCGGCCAACGGGGACGTCCTGGCCGCGTGGACCCCGGTGGAAGCCGCCACCACTGCGAACGGCTTCGGTGCCTTTGATTTCGCGCTGACCGACGGCGTCGGGGCGGGCAACCCCAACCTGATCCAGCCGGGCGAATCCATCGTCTTTCTGATGACCATCACCGGCTCGTGTACGACGACCGCCTGTACCGCAGCGAATTTCGTGTTGGGAAATGGCTCGGGCTACCTGGCTGCCGCCAAATTCGTCAACGGCCCGGATGACCCCGAAAGTCCCGGCAACGAAGACAGCGCCTTTGGCGCCGTGATCCCGGAACCCACTACAGCGATGCTCTTGGGTACGGGCCTGCTGCTGCTGAGCTTGGGCCGACGCCAAGCCTGAACCCGGTCGCTACAGCCACGAGTAGAAGCGATCCACCCCGGTCGAGAATCGGCGATCGCCGACCGGTCTCGGCTCCGGCTCCCCCGGTCCCAGTCAGGGACTGCTGGAGGCGCACGCGTCGGCTAGCCTGAGAGGGCTACCGGATTGCGAATGCGCTTGGGGGGATTGACCATGGACGTGGACGCCGTTCGCGACAACAGCCAGGTCGTCGTCGACACCGCCGTCGCCGTGGTCTCCAATTGGGGGCTCCAGGTGATCGGCGCCGTGGCGCTCCTGATCGCCGGCCGCTGGGCAGCGTCGCTGATTTCGCGAACCGTTCGCCGGGGGCTTGAGGCTGCTGAGATCGATGTCCAACTGATACCCTTCTGCGCAAACGGGGCCTACTACACCGTATTGGCCCTGGTGGTGGTGGCGGTCCTCCAGCTATTCGGGATCGAAACCACCTCGCTGGTGGCCATGATCGGCGCCGCTGGCCTCACCATCGGCCTCGCGCTGCAAGGAACGCTTTCCAGTTTTGCCGCCGGGGTGATGCTCTTGATCTTCCGGCCCTTCAAGGTCGGCGACTACGTCGAGGTGAGCGGATCCTCGGGCACGGTCAGCGAGATCGATCTCTTCACCACGACGCTCAACACCCCCCAAAACCTCCAGGTGCTGATTCCCAACGCAGCGGTTTACGGAAAGACCATCACGAACTACAGCGCCAACGAGACACGCAGGGTCGATGTGGGCGTAGGTATCGGATACGAAGACGATATCGGCTCGGCGATGCGGATCATCGAAGAAATCACCGCGGGCGACCCGCGCGTCCTGTCCGAACCCGCCAGCGCCATTCTCGTCAGCGAACTCGCCGATTCCTCGGTCAACCTGACCGTCCGCGCCTGGTGCGAAAGGACCGACTACGGGGCGCTCCGCTCGGACCTGCTGCGCACGCTGAAGGAAAAGCTCGAGGCCGGCGGCTGCTCGATCCCCTTCCCCCAGCAGGACGTGCGCATTGTTTCGAACACCGCGCCGAAATGAGCGCCGACTTCGCCCGGAGAGAACGACGTCTTGAGCCTTTGACACCAA
The DNA here is from genome assembly GCA_014240165.1 of Myxococcales bacterium. GTDB lineage: Bacteria > Myxococcota_A > UBA9160 > UBA9160 > UBA4427 > JAZXM01. Next base: position 72,626 of record JAAZXM010000013.1, read on the forward strand.
CCGCCACCAGCAGCGAAAACATGACGGGGGCTGAACCCGTGACAAGCCCAGGAAAAGCGACGATTAGATCGCCAGCGCGCTCAGCTTATGCTGGCGAGCCGGGGCAACGAAAGAGCCCTCACCAGCCGTCCGCCAATAAGCACATCCAGATTGCCAAAGGAGCCCGAGCGGTGGAACCACAAACAGGCAAATGAACTCATCATCGCACCTGAAACCGTCCCGATACGAGGCACTCAAGTGGTTCGCTTCGAAAGTCGAGTGGATTGAAAAATCCAATCGACCTGCATTCGGCCTTGGCCCAGCATACATGGTATGCATGGAAGACAGACTGGATCACGCTCGCCGATTCATCGAGGAAAACGGTATTGAGAACCAGGTCTCAATCATCAGGGCATTCACTCCAGATAGCCTCAACCTGCCTGAACTCGTCGAGCGCGGAATTATTTCTTCCGGGTTCATACAAGGTCGACACCGAGAAACGCGCATTCGCGAAATTTGCTGTTCCCTCGGGCACCTCGCTGCGACCCTGGACTCCCAACTCGCCGGATTCGACGTTCATATCCACCTTGAAGATGACAACGAAATCTACGACGACCGAGACGATATCAACTCCCTAATTCGCTCCGCAGCCTCCTTTGAGTGGCAACTACTTTACTTTTCATACAGTCACGCGGACATGCAAAGAAGCCAGAGGCTAGCCGAAGGCGTCTATCGAATCGTCGGCCAGCTGTGTACGAACGCCTACGCGGTCCGGTCTCAGGCACGAGACGCCATGCTCGACTCCTGGACCCCCATCAACAACGCGGTAGATCGCTACCTGCGCGATTTCGCCCAAAGAGAGGATCTCTTCGTGCTCGGAGCGGCCCGTCGGGTTCTCAACCAGGACCGATCCGTTTTCGGCTCAGCGATCGGAGCGAACCGAGAGTTTCCGCCGCCGCAATGGTCACCGCTCTTCCTCCAGAAACTTCTCTCCAGGCTTATTTCCATCACCAAGCTCGGAGGCCCAAGAGGGTATGGCGAGGTTATTTCTTTGATCGATCGGTATCGGTCTGGCGATAGAGGTAGTGCCGACAGCAGCGACCTGGCCCTGCGAATGTGGAAGCAGCTTGTGCGAGATCGCCCAACACCTCCTCTTTAAAACCTATACGCAGTTTCAGCACGGAGCCAGACCGAGAAACCTCGAAGTCAAAAGCTGCGCCGCCCGGCGAACGCCCTCCTCTACTTTGCGGCTCCAAGAACAGCCGGAACCAACGTCCATCGTGTAATCGTTCAGAATTAAAATGATGAACGGATCAAAGGTTTTGAGGGAGGATTCCCGAGCAATTGAAACATGGGTCAACATTCCCGACTTCCTGCGGACGCTACAGGGAGAGCGCGTCCTCTACGCCCCCAATCCGGGTAATGGTGGGGATGCCCTGATCGTGGAAGCCACCTACCAGCTCTTTAAACGAATAGGGATCGAACTCGAGCCTTGGCAGGATGACTCGAACCCCGAAGGTGCAGTTATTCTTGCGAGCGGAGGTGGAAACTTAGTGCCCTACTACCATGACATGGCCACGTAGGTGCAATAAAAGCATAGGGATGCGAAACGCCTGATTATATTGCCCCATACAATTTGGGGGCATGAAGAACGACTCGCCGAACTGGGACCAAACGTTGATCTCTATCTGCCGAGAACCAAAGAGCTACGCGCATGCGAACCGATTCGCGCGAGGAGCCAATGTCCACCTCGCCACCGATATGGCGCTCAAACTGGACACCCGCAGCATCCTTGAGGGAAACCCGAGTCCGCTCGAATAAGTCTTCAAGCAAGAGCGCCTGAAACGCGAGGCCCACCGGTTCCGCCTGCATCGCGAACACCGCAGCAGACTGGCCGAGCTGCGGGTTCGTCTCGGGCTGGACCAGAACCGGGTGTCCTACTGCTTTCGAAAGGACTCTGAAAAACAAACGAGCCCCGTCCGATGCGAAATTTCGACCTTTCCCATCAAGTGCCCCGAGATAACAGCATGAGAGATCGTGCGGCTGTCAGATATACCTCGTGGGAGTTCCTGCGTTACTTAAACCGTTTCGACAGGGTAAAGACTAACCAGCTCCATGTGGCCATGGGCGCGGCCCTGCTGGGGAAGGGGCTAGATTTCTACCCCAACGCGTATTGGAAGAATCAAGCTGTCTTCGAG
>JAAZXM010000013.1:74812-75126 GCA_014240165.1 Myxococcales bacterium
TCCCAAACATCCGTTACCGGATGAGCGTGAGCAAGGACGGGAGAGAAAAGCGTCGGGTGCATCATCACTTCCCCTCACGTGGACGCGGATCCGCGAAAAACCTGAAACACGCTCACCTGTTCCACTTCGTTTTTCTCTACCACAACAGAACGACCCGAGAAAAAACAGTTGAGAAGTACATTGAGATGGAACCTTGTTCGGAAGGCACACATCTGCAAATCTACCTCTTTGAGGACACTGCTTTCGAAGCTGCAAACGTCGTCGAACATCTGGACGATGAAGTTTCGTCGCAAGCTGCCGCACTCTCTGCAGGT
>JAAZXM010000140.1 GCA_014240165.1 Myxococcales bacterium
ATCTCACCCGAGAACGTACCCGTAATCGCAGCCGGATCCGAATCTCGGAAGGTCAGGGTGAAGGTATCGATCAGGATCTCATCGCCAGCTGCCACCGGAGTCGCAAAACCCAGGTTGGCGAAGAGGTCGAGACGAACGCCGGGAATGATGACGTCGAAGCGATCGAGCGCCGCATTCGTAGCGTTCTCGAAGACCGCTGTGCCTTGGAGATCGGTGATGTCGAACGGAGTACCGACAAAGCCTGCTCGGGGCAAGCCAGCCAGCGGATCGGCCACCTGGCCATTGACCAGAGTAAAGGCCACGTTGGCCGCATCGCCCACCGCGGACATGCCGGTCATGTTGACCGTGCCGAGCACACATTCCTGCCCGCCACCGATATCGAGCGCAAAGGTCGCAGTCGCGTTCCCGCTCACGAGGGGCGCGACGTCGTCTCCACGGATCGACCACGAGATGTCTACGGTTCCATTCTTGGTGCCCAATGAGGGAACGAGTTCATCTTCGAGAACCGCGACGATCTCAGGTGCAACCACCGCGGTTTCTTCGCCCGTCAGGTCATTGACGAAGCGCGCGAAGATATTCCCCACTGCGAGTTCTGCGCCCGGATCGATCTGGAGATCATTCGGGTCATTCACATTGGGAACGGTGCGCTCGAACGTCGGGAGAGTGCCGGTGAAGTCAGCCAGATCCGCTTCGACGATGGTGAAGTCGACG
>JAAZXM010000141.1 GCA_014240165.1 Myxococcales bacterium
TCGACGATGACCGGGACCCCGTGTGCATGGGCAATGTCCGCGACCTTTTCAAGATCCACCACGTTTCCTGCCGGGTTACCAATAGATTCGCAGTAGACCGCCTTGGTCTTGCCATCGATCAATCCAGCCATTGCATCGAGATTTTCCGGATCGATAAACCGGGGTTCGATCCCAAACTGGGGAAAGGTATGGGCAAAGAGGTTGTAGGTCCCACCATACAGAGTGGACATGCAGATGAAGTTGTCACCGGCCTCGGCAATGGTCATTAGGGAGTAGGTGGTTGCAGCCTGCCCCGAAGAGAGCGCTAGACCCGCTACGCCGCCTTCCATATCCGCTACCCGCTGTTCCAGTACATCGCTGGTCGGATTCATGATCCGGGTATAGATATTTCCGAGCTCCGCCAGATTAAAGAGGTTCGCACCATGTTCGGTATCGCGGAACGCGTAAGAAGTGGTTTGATAAATGGGAACGGCCACTGAGTTGGTAGTGGGGTCCGGCTTGTAGCCCGAATGGACCGCTTTGGTTTCGATTTTCATGTATTCTCCCGTGATAAATAGTTAGCCTGTGTTGCGGATGTGCCTGCGCTTTTAAGAACGTCTAAGCGCATCTACTAGGGCCGAAAAGGATCAACGACCCCACTGTAATGGGCCAGACCAAAGATACCTTACAAATCTCTCC
>JAAZXM010000142.1 GCA_014240165.1 Myxococcales bacterium
CGATCCGGGGTGCTTTGCAGAACTGGCCAGCCGCGCCATGCTGGTGGCGTTCGAGGGGGGCGAGCCGGATGTTCACGTGGCTGGTTCCTTCAGCGAAGCCTACCCGCGCAGCGCCGCGACAAAGACGCTCGTTGAGTTGATGCTCCGCGGCGTTCCCTTCATCGGTATCTGCCTGTCCCATCAACTCGCCGCACAAGCGCACGTCGAGCTCGTCAGAGATGCGGTGCGCAGGCTCGAGTCATCAGGGCACGGCGCATTTGTCGAGGTGTCGCGGCGCATTGCCGAGGTCGGAGCCAACCTGCAAGTCAAGAAGGGCTACGGGACGATTGCCAAGTCCTGGTCGGATGAGACCTTCGCTGTCGCCAAGAACGAGGAGGTGAGCCATTCGAACACGCGTCTGTACCCGTATATCAATATCGAGCTTGATCACGTACCGACCATGGTAAGTGAGGCACACCGGGTCGTCGCCCAGAAGTACGAAGCCATCATTGATACCGCACTTCAGTATGAGAATGAACTGAGAATCCAGGCGTTCCACGGCAACGAGGTATCGGAGGAGTCGGTTCGGTTTGTCTGCTGGGCCTATCAACAGATCCAGCATGTGATGACCGCCTACAGCCTCGAT
>JAAZXM010000143.1 GCA_014240165.1 Myxococcales bacterium
GGAACCACAATCTCGTGGCGATAGTGGGCTGCGACGATCGATTGCTTTGTGGAATCTTCAGCTTCATTCCCCAGTCTCTTGCGGCCGGTTTTCGTCGTGGTTATTTGAGATAATTGGTCCCGCCCATGCGCGTGGCCTTGGGGTCGACTCGGACATGAACGATGGCGAGTTTGCCCGAGGCCAGGGCGCGGTCGAGGGCGGGGCGGATGTCGCCGGGGTTTTCGACGTACTCGGCGTGGCCGTCCACCATCTCCGCCATTTTTTCGTAGCGGGCGGGAAGCAGGGAGGCGATCCGGGGCGAATCGGGCGGGAGCATGTGGTCCTGGAGCATATGGCCCGCGATGCCCTCGTTGTTGATCACCACGAGGACGGGATTGGCGCCCACCCGCGCCGCGGTCTCCACCGCCATGGCGGCGGCCCCGAAGGCGTAATCGCCCAGGACGGCCAGGGAGAGTCGATCCGGGCAGGCCAGGCTGGCCCCCACCGCGTAGGGGAGCCCGACGCCCATGGATCCGGTGGTGCCGGCGTTGAATCGGCTGCGGTTTACAAACGAGGGCAGCATGGCGCGGCAAATCCCCATGATGGTCTCGCACTCGCAGCTGATGATTGCGTCGCGC
>JAAZXM010000144.1 GCA_014240165.1 Myxococcales bacterium
TTGAACTCGGCCCGCTCCAGAACAAGGCGCAGTACGAGAAGGTCAAGGCGATCATCGCCGACGCGGCCGAAAAGGGAACGGTGATCGCGGGCGGATCGGCCCTCGACCGACCCGGCTATTTCATCGAGCCCACCATCGTGCGGGATATCCAGGAGGGTTCGCGCCTGGTCGACGAGGAACAGTTTGGCCCTGTTCTTCCGGTGATCAAGTTTTCGGATCCCGAAGAAGCGCTGGTGCGCATCAATCGAACCGCCGAGGGACTCGGCGGCAGTGTTTGGTCCACCGATGTCGAAGCGGCGCGCGATTTGGCCGTGCGCCTGGACGCGGGCACGGTCTGGGTCAATAAGCACGCCGAGCTCGATCCGGGTATTCCCTTTGGCGGAGCCAAGCAGTCGGGTGTGGGAACCGAACTCGGCCGCGAGGGACTCGAAGAATTTACCCAACGTCGGGTGGTCAACATCTCCACCTGAGTCGTTGGCCCGGGTCGGCGACGACCGAACGATCTGCGAAGGAGTAAAAAACGATGAGACTCAAGGGCAAAGTTGCAGTGGTGACCGGCGGAGGTCGCGGGATCGGACGGGCCGAATGCATGGCCCTCGCCGAAGCCG
>JAAZXM010000145.1 GCA_014240165.1 Myxococcales bacterium
TTTGATCGGAACCGTCGAAATTCGCTACGCCAACGAAAAGATCGCGTCCACGAACACGACACCGGAAAGTCTCGACCTCCAGCGCACCCTGCGGGCGATGCGCACCCAGGCGATCGACGCGGTAGTGATGGAGGTTTCGTCCCACGGCCTCGAACTCGGCCGTGTTCGCGGATGTCGCTTCAAGGTGGCCGGCTTTACGAACCTGACCCAGGATCATTTGGATTTCCATTCGGATATGCAGGCGTACCTGGACTCCAAATGTCTTCTCTTCAGTGAGCACATGGCCGAAGAAGGCACCGCGGTGGTCAACGTCGACGACTCGTCTTCGGCTGCGGTCATCGTGGCCGCCGTAAAAGCTGGCGCTGGAATCCTTCGCTGCAGCCGAAACAGCCAGGCCGATGCCGAGATCAAGCTCCTGGGGGCGGAAATCCAACTCGGTGGGACCCGGGCACAGGTCGACTTGAATGGCGAAGTCGTCGAGATCGAGTTGCCCCTATTGGGGGACTTCAACCTCGAGAACCTCCTGGTGGCCTGCGGACTCGCCACCGCCTTGGGAGTGGCTCCCGATGTGGTGGCCAGGGGCGTCGCCGCTTGTCCCCAGGTAC
>JAAZXM010000146.1 GCA_014240165.1 Myxococcales bacterium
GGCGATGCCGGTGAAGAATTCGCGCAGGCTAAAGCGCGTAAAGAAACGCACGATCACGGCGTAGACGAGCAGCACGTGCAGCCCCAGGCCCAGGAGCACCACCAAGGTGTAGAAGCCCAATGAACTGAGCAGACTGAGGACGGTGCCCACGTTATCGCCGGCGATGGCCGTGATGGTGCCGGCGATCAGGGCGAAGACGCCCACCGGCGCGACGACCATGATGAGGTCCACCATCTTGATCGTGATATCACTGAGGCCCTGAATGAGTGATTTCACCACCCGGGTATGTTCGTTGGGGACGAGCACCAGGCAGACCCCGAAAAAGAGCGCAAAGAAAACCACCTGGAGCATGCGGATATTCTGCCCGAAGGCGAAGAAGATGTTCTGGGGCACGATATCCACCAGGGGCTGGAGCGGACCGCGCTCGCGCACCTTGTCGATGGTGTCGGCGCGCCCCGCCACTTCGGCCACGTAGGAGGCCTGGAGATCGGCGCTCACTTCGGCGGGGAGCGAGGCCCCGGGCTGGAGCACGTTGACCACCACCAGGCCAATGCTGATGGAAAAGATCGTGGTGACGAGGTAGATCCCGATGGTGCG
>JAAZXM010000147.1 GCA_014240165.1 Myxococcales bacterium
CGAGCTACTGAGCGAGAAAAAAAGGGGGTGGGGTGCGAGGCGCCATGAGCAGCCGGCCCTCCCTGGACACCTCAATCCGGTCGCTATCCAGCGCTCACGGAAAAAGGCCATAGAGGAACCTGAATGAACCCCGATCGATCCATTCGTGCGCTCGCTGTCATTTTTTCGCTTGCCCTGTTTCTGTTTTTGTTCACCCGGCCGCTAGCGGCGGAAGAACCCAGGCAACTGCTCTGGGGCGATACGCACCTGCACAGCAGCAATTCCTTCGATGCCTACCTGAACCGAAATATGTCGGCGGACCCCGCCACCGCTTATCGCTACGCGAAGGGGCTTCCTGTTGTCCACGCCTACCACCGCGGGCGGATTCAGATCGAGACGCCACTGGATTTTCTCGTGATCTCCGATCACGCGGAATATCTTGGCGTCATGCGCCACATCATCGAGCGCGGCATTCCCACCGACGACCTTGGACTCGTGGATACGCTCACCGCCTGGTATATCGAATATTGGCTCGCCGATGTGGTGGAAGAGGACTCGGGCCAATCGGCCTTCAGTTCCTTCTTGCCCGAACCCTCGTCGGTGGAGGAAGCCGC
>JAAZXM010000148.1 GCA_014240165.1 Myxococcales bacterium
CCCACGGACAGAAGCAATGGCTGGAGATCGGCATGCTCTTGGCCCAGGATCCCCGGCTCTTGCTCGTGGACGAACCCGTGGCGGGCATGACCCAGCAGGAAGTCGAGCGCACGGGCGAACTCCTGGCGGGCCTGGCGGGTGAGCGAACCGTGGTGGTGGTCGAACACGATATGGAATTCGTTCGCAGCATTGCGCGCAAGGTGACGGTTCTTCACCAGGGCCGGGTGCTGGCGGAAGGTCCCATGGCCGAGGTCCAGGAGGATCCCGCCGTGATCGAAGTGTATTTGGGAGCCTGATCGATGCTGCGAACCGAAGCGCTCGAACAATTCTATGGCGGCAGTCATATCCTCTGGGATGTCGGCCTGAATGTCGAAGAGGGCTCGTGTACCTGTCTCATGGGCCGAAACGGCGTCGGGAAGACGACGCTGCTCAAAACCATCATGGGCTCCGTGCAGGCGCGAAGCGGCGAGATCGTCTTTCGTGGTGAATCCCTGATGGGCCGTCCCCCCGAGCTTCGCGCCCGATTGGGGATCGGCTACGTGCCCCAGGGCCGGGAGATCTTTGGCCAATTGACCGTGGA
>JAAZXM010000149.1 GCA_014240165.1 Myxococcales bacterium
ATCCACGAAGAGAACCCTGGGGTTTTCGTCGGCACCTGCTTCATCGAGGACGAAGAGGTTGCCGGGATGGGGGTCGGCATGGAAGAGCCCGTCTTCAAAGATTTGCTTCGCGTAGGCACGAGCGATGATTTCGAGCAGCTTGGCGGGCTCTACGCCCAGGGCCTCGAGTCCCGCACGATCGGCGATGTTCACGCTCGGGTGATAGGTCATGCAGAGCACCCGGCTTCGGGTATGAGAGGCGATCACCCGGGGCACCTTGACTCCCGGGTCGGCCGAAAGGTTGGCCGCGATCTCTCCGGCGGCCCGGGCCTCGGCCTCGAAGTCGAGTTCCTCGGCGAGTCCCTCGGCAAACTCGGAGAAGAAGCGTTCGAAGTCCACGCGCCATCTCCCTCGCGTGGCGATGGCCACCCCGATGCGGGCGAGGCCGCGAAGCACCTTCAGGTCGGCGGGGAGGGAGTCGCGAAGCCACGGGTATTGGACCTTCACGGCGACGGATGTGCCATCCGGGAGTTTCGCCCGATGAACCTGGGCCACCGATGCAGCGCCCAGGGGCTCGGCGTGGAA
>JAAZXM010000014.1 GCA_014240165.1 Myxococcales bacterium
GCGCAGCAGCTGGAGCAGCAGCGGCGCCTCCGCGAGCAGGAGGAGCTGCGGCGGCGGCGCCAGCAACAGAAGCAGCAGGAAGAGTACCAGCACGTGCTCGCGCAGCAGGTCCAGGAGCTTGCGGAGCGCGATTTCGTCTTCGACCGGCGCGCCCTTCACGCTTTCCAGCTGGGGCCGCACCCGGGTGAAGAGATCGTCGCTCGAGAGCTGCTTGATGTAATGCTGACCCAGCCAGTCCAATTTGGGCGGCTCGGCCCGTGCCGGGGAGCGCCCCACATTCTCGAGGCTGAAGAGTTGCCCGATTTCGTCGAGGGAGAAGATCTCGTCATCGCCATGGGACCAGCCCAGCCGGACGAGCCAATTCGTCAGCGCTTCGGGGAGGTAGCCCTCCGCTTGGAATTCCTGGATGGAAACGTTGTCCCGGCGCTTTGAAAGCTTCTTCCCCGATTCGCCCACGATCAGCGGCAGGTGGGCAAAGCGGGGAAGGGGGGCACCGAGCGCTTGGTAGAGCGCGATCTGCAGGGAGGTATTCGGATGGTGGTCGGCCCCGCGGATGACGTGGCTGATCTCCATGTCAATATCGTCCACCACCACCGCCAGATTGTAGAGCGGGCTCCCATCGCCGCGCTGGATGATCGCGTCGCCGATTTGGCTGGCTTCCTGGCCGCTGGGCCCGAAGACCTCGTCGTCCCAAGCGAGGGTGCCTGTATCGGGCACCCGGAGGCGCACGGTATGGGGGCCGCAATCCGGCCCCAGGCCCAATTCCCGGCAGCGACCGTCATAGGTGCCCGGGCCGCCGGCGGCGAGACTGGCTTCCTTGCGCGCCTCGAGTTCCTCCCGGGAGCATTGGCAGCGGTAGGCCTTGCCCTGGCCCAGCAGCGACTCGATGGCCTCGAGGTGCCTGTCGCGTCGTTCGGTCTGGCGGTGGGGGCCTTCGTCCCATTCCAGGCCGAGCCAACGCAGGCCGTCGAGAACGGCCTCCTCGGACTCTCGGGTGGAGCGCTCGAGATCGGTGTCCTCCACGCGGAGCACGAACTCGCCCCCGTGTCGGCGGGCGTGGGCCCAGTTGAAAAGGGCCGTCCGGGCGCTCCCCAGATGCAGGAACCCCGTGGGGCTGGGGGCGAATCGCGTACGGATCTTCGTCATGGGCGGCGCAGCATACCGCAGCCCTTGGCGAGGCCTGGGGGCGTTTGCTATTCGGTGGGCCGCGAAAGCGTATTCGGAACCATACAAGTATTCGTAATTGAAAGGGAACTCCGATGGCTGGCCGCAAGGACAAGAAGCCATGAAACTGGCCGTGGAGCGGTTGAAGGATGTCGCCGAAGCCTTTCACTACCGCATCAGTCGAGATTGGTGGGGGAAAGGCTTCGCCGATCTGGAGGCGTCCGGGGTGCGCCTGGACGGGGAGCCGGAATTCGAGGTTCGGGCCCGCGCGCTGGGGGAAAAGGTCTATATCGAGGGCGAGTTCGAGGGATTTCTCGAGGCTGAATGCGGCCGCTGCACCAAGCGCTATCGTCACGCCCTTCGAGATTCCTTCCGGCTGGTTCTCGAGCCCCTGGGCAGCGACCGGCGACCGGCGGATCCCGAGGGCATGGAGGCACTCGAGCGCAGCGGAATGTGCTTGGGGGAAGATCTGGAGACCGGCTGGTACCGTGGCGGGGAAATCGAGTTGGATGCGTTGTTCTCCGAGGTCATTTCCCTGGAGATCCCGCTTCAGCCCCTATGCGGCGAAGAATGTGCCGGGCTTTGCCCGGTTTGTGGAAGCATCCGAAGCGAAGAAAACTGCAACTGTGAAGACATCAACCCCGCGTCCCCCTTCGCCGCATTGGCGAGCCTGAGGGGCAAGCGGGAAGGGAGTTCTTGAGATGGCCGTCCCGAAAAGAAAAACATCCAAAGCCCGAAGGGACAAGCGCCGCAGTCACGACGGCCTGACGAACCCGCCCCGCAGTATCTGCCCGCAGTGCAACGCACCGAAACTTCCGCATAGGATTTGCGGTGAGTGCGGAAGCTATAAGGGGCGCACAGTGATCGAGACGGATCAGGACTGAGCCACGTGCTTGCGTTGCTTTTCCCCGGCCAGGGGTCCCAGGAAGTCGGGATGGGCCAGGATGTCTTCGAGTCTTCCGCGGCCGCACGGGAGGTCTATTCCGCTGCCGATCGGGCCTTGGGCTTCGAGGTCTCCCGTCTCTGCTTCGAGGGGCCGGAAGAAGAACTCCGGCGGACCGAGAACCAACAGCCTGCGCTTCTGACCACAAGTATCGCCCTGTTGCGTGCGTTGGAGGAGAGCGAAGCCCTGAAACCCGCATTCGTCGCGGGCCATAGCTTGGGCGAATACTCCGCCTTGGTGGCCTCGGGAGCGATTGCGTTCGAGGATGCCGTGCGCCTGGTGAATGCCCGGGGTCGCTACATGCAGGAGGCCGTGCCGGAGGGGAGCGGGGCGATGGCAGCGGTTCTGGGCTGCGCCGCCGCAGATGTCGCCGAGATCTGCGCCCAGGTCGCCTCCGAGAGCGGACAGGTGGTTTCGCCCGCCAACTACAACTCTCCCCAGCAGACCGTGATCGCGGGGGATGCCCAGGCGGTGGCGAAGGTTCGGGAAAAAGCCCTAGAGAGCGGTGCGAAGAAGGTGGTGGATTTGCCCGTCTCCGCCCCTTTTCATTGCGCATTGATGGCGCCAGCCGCCGAAAAGTTGGGCGTGAAGATCAATGAAATCGACTTTCGCGACCCGAGTCCTCCCGTGGTGACCAATGTCGACGCTGCGCCCAACGCCGATGCGGCGCGAATTCCAGAATTGCTCCGTGAGCAAGTGACCGCCCCGGTTCGTTTTACGGAGATGGTCGAACGTTTGAAGGGAGAAGGCGTTACGCATTTCCTGGAGGTTGGGGCCGGCCGAGTTCTCAGTGGCCTCCTGGCCAGGATTGATCGTCGCAGCCAGCGCGAGAGCCTTTCGTCAGCGGCGGATCTCGAAAATGCTCGAAAATTCCTCGCGGATAGCTGAGGAATCTTGTCCTCTTTAGGACAGTGCTATGGTTCGGACCTCGCCGTTGAGGTTCGAACGGTGCGGGCCCGGTGAAGCCGGTTTTTCGTTTGGAGGGAGTGGTCCATGTCACTGGAAGTTCGCGTGACCGATTTGATCGTCGAACAGCTCGGCGTATCCCGGGATGAGGTTATTACGACCGCTTCGTTCGTCGATGATTTGGGAGCCGACTCCCTCGACATCGTCGAGTTGGTCATGTCCATGGAAGAGTCCTTCGATATCGAAATTCCGGACGATGACGCCGAAAAGATGCAAACCATCGGGGATGCGGTCAGCTACCTGAAAGAACGCCTGGAGAGCTGACTCCCATGGCAGGGGAATCGGCCCGGGCCAGACGGGTGGTGGTGACCGGGGTCGGCTGCGTGACTCCCCTGGGTCCGAATTATTCGGCGACCCTCGACGCGGCTTTGGCGGGTCGGTCCGGAGTGGGCCCGATCACGCAATTCGACGCCACGGATTTTTCCTGCCAGATCGCCGCCGAAGTGCCTGGCGACGTGAAACCGAAAGTTCTGGCAGCGCGAGATCTGCGCCGGACGAATCGATGTGTGCTCTTCGCCCTGGAGGCCGCTGCCGAAGCGCTCTCGGACGCAGCCCTGGTGATCGATGATGAGAATCGGGATCGCGTGGGCGTGGCCATCGGCTCCGGCATCGGGGGCCTGGGAACGATTCTCGAAAACGATGCGGTCCTTCGCGACAAGGGACCGCGCCGGGTTTCGCCCTTCACCATTCCCATGGGCATCGTGAATATGTCGAGCGGAATGATTTCCGTTCATCATGGGGCGCGCGGGCCCAACGTCTCTCATGTCACCGCTTGCGCCTCGGGTTCCCACTCCATCGGAGAGGGGGCCGAGTTGATTCGCAGGGGGCAGGCGGATGCCATGATCGTGGGCGGGGCCGAGGCTCCGATCCTCGGGGTGACGGTGGCGGGTTTTGCGTCCATGAAAGCGGTGAGTACCCGAAACGAGGCGCCCCAGGCTGCGAGTCGTCCCTTTGATCGCGGGCGAGATGGCTTCGTGGTGGGGGAGGGCGCGGGGATTCTCGTGCTGGAAGACTTGGAGTACGCCCGCGCGCGTGGAGCCTCGATCCGGGCCGAAGTACTGGGCTATGGGGCCACGGCGGACGCCACCCATATGGTGGCGCCTGACCCTGCCGGGGAAGGGGCCTCGCGCTGCATGGAGCGGGCCCTGGTCGACGCGGGCCTGGCACCCGAGCGGGTGGATTATGTGAACGCCCACGCCACCAGCACCCCCGCCGGCGACATGGCCGAGGTGGCCGCTCTGCGGCGGACGTTCGGCTCCCATCTGGAGCGTCTGCCAGTTTCCTCCACCAAGTCCATGACCGGACATCTGCTGGGCGCTGCTGGCGGGGTCGAAGCGATCCTCGCCATCGGGGCCCTGGAAAAGCATTGCCTGCCCCCGACGATCAACCTGGACGATCCCGACCCGGATTGCGATCTGGATCATGTGACTCGGACCATGCGCCGGGCGGAGGTGAGCGTCGTGCTCTCGAATTCCTTTGGCTTCGGTGGTACGAATGCTTCCCTGATCCTCGGCGTGAACGGAATCTGAAGGGATCGGCCGGACAAAGGTTCCTCCCCCGGACTCTGGGGATCATCGCCGCTATGCTTGCCCCGCCGGGCATGCCCGGCCAACCCGCAAGGGGCCGACCCGCTGCTCGGCTCTCCCTGGAAGGAATTCATGGATCGTTCACCGACTCCCGAACTCGATGTCACCGACCCGGAGGTGGCGGATTGGGTGCGCTTGGAGGGCCGGCGTCAGGGCCTTTCCATCGAGCTGATCGCTTCGGAAAATTTCGTTTCCGAAGCCGTTCTCGAAGCCGTGGGCAGCGTGCTTACGAACAAATACGCCGAAGGCTATCCCGGCAGGCGCTATTACGGGGGCTGCGAATTCGTCGACGAGGTCGAGAACCTCGCCATCGAGCGGGCCAAGCAGCTCTTCGGTGTCGACCATGCCAACGTGCAACCGCACTCGGGTTCTCAAGCGAACGCCGCGGTCTACCACGCGCTCCTCGACCCCGGGGATACGATTCTCGCCATGAATCTCGATCACGGCGGCCACCTCACCCATGGGAGCCCGGTCAATTTTTCGGGCAAGACCTATCAAATCGTTCCCTACGGAGTCAGCCAGGAGACCGAGTGTATCGACATGGACCAGGTGCGAAGCCTGGCCCTGGAGCATCGGCCCAAGTTGATTCAATGCGGCGCCACCGCCTATTCCCGCACGATCGACTTTGCTGCTTTTCGCGCAGTGGCGGACGAAGTGGGGGCGCTTCTCTTCGCCGATATCGCCCATATCGCGGGTCTGGTCGCGACCGGGGTTCATCCGAGCCCGGCGGGGCTGGCCCAGGTCTTTACCACCACGACACATAAGACGCTTCGCGGCCCCCGCGGCGGCTTGATTCTCTGCGACGATTTCCTGGCCAAGAAGATCAACAGCGCGATCTTCCCCGGGCTTCAGGGCGGTCCCTTGATGCACGTGATTGCCGGCAAGGCCGTCGCGCTCAAGGAAGCCATTTCGCCCGCGTTCAAGGATTATTGTCGTCAGATCGTCGCCAACGCCCGCGCCCTGGCCGAGGCCGTCGGGTCGATGGACTACAAGATCGTTTCCGGCGGAACCGACAATCACCTCTTTCTGCTTTCCCTGGTGGACCGCGATACCACGGGCAAGGCCGCCCAATTGGCCCTGGACCGGGCGGGAATCACGGCGAACAAGAACATGGTGCCCTTCGATCCCCGCAAGCCCATGGTGACCTCGGGCGTGCGCATCGGAACCCCCGCCGTAACGACACGGGGAATGCGGGAGCCCGAGATGGCCGAAGTCGCCGAATTTCTCAACCGGGTGCTTCGGAATCCCGGCGATGTCGAGGAGCTCGACCGTATTCGCGCCGATGTGGAAGCGCTTTGCCGACGGTTTCCGCTCTACGCCCATCGCTGGAGCGATCAGGACTGAAGCGTGCGGTGCCCATCCTGCGGCGACGAGACGACCCGGGTGATCGATACCCGTGTGGGCCGTGACGGGGAAGAAATTCGCCGCCGCCGCGCTTGCGAGGAATGCGGTCGCCGATTTACCACCCGGGAAAGGCTCGAGGTTTCGCTTCCCCAGATCATCAAGAGCGATCAGCGACGCGAGGAATACGTGCGGCAGAAATTGCTGGACGGAGTCACCCGCGCCTGCGTGAAGCGCCCGGTATCAGCCGACGCCATCGCCCGCCTCGCCGACCGGGTCGAGGCCTGGCTTCACGAAGGTGGGGAGCGCGAGGTCTCGAGCCGAAGCATCGGGGATCGGGTGATGGATGAACTCAAGGCCTTGGACTCCCTGGCGGCGATTCGTTTTGCATCGGTCTACCAGGGCTTCGAGAGCACCGCGGATTACGCCGCCTTCATGGCCGATCTGGAAGGCGAACCGGGGGCAGGGCGATGAGGGGCCGCGCGGCCATCGAAGCCCATCTGCGCCTGGCGCTGAAGAGCGCTCGCCGGGGTGAGGGGCGGACCTACCCGAATCCGAGCGTGGGCGCCGTGGTCTTCAAGGGGGCGGAGATTCTGGGAAGGGGCTTTACGCGGCCCGCCGGCGGCCCCCATGCCGAGGTGGTTGCGCTGCGCCAAGCAGGGCGCCGGCACGGCGCGCGCGCGCTTCGCGGGGCTTCCATCGGGGTCACCCTCGAGCCCTGCTGCTTCGAGGGGCGGACGGCTCCGTGTACCCAGGCGATCATCGACGCGGGTATTTCAAGGGTCTACGTCGGCTGCCGGGATCCGCATCCGCGGGTTTCCGGGCGGGGCGTGGCCAAGCTCCGAAGGGCGGGTATCCAGGTTGAAGTCGGGATCGAAGAAGCGGCCTGCCGAGAGCATCACCGGGGTTTTTTCTCCGTCCATCAGCGGGGCCGGCCCTTCGTGACCCTCAAGCTCGCTACCACCCTCGACGGGCGAATCGCCACGGCGTCCGGGGACTCTCGTTGGATCACGGGCCCGAGCGCCCGGGCGTGGGTCCACCGTCTGCGGGCCCGCACCGATGGCATCATGGTGGGTTCGGGCACGGCCCTGGCCGACGATCCAGCACTCACCGCGCGCCGGGGGAATCGCGTTGTCGCGACGCCCGTTCGCGTGCTGGTGGACTCACGGCTGCGGGTGCCGGCAAGCGCTCGGCTCTATGCCGGCGGTGAGGGCAGCCGCACCCTGGTCTTGACCCGCAAGGGGGCCAGGGGCCGGCGCGCTCTGGAAGCGGCGGGCGCCGAATTGCTCGACCTGCCCGGCGCCGCGGGTGCGCTCAACCTGCCCGCTGGCCTGAGGGCCCTGGCGGATGCCGGGCTCACCACTTTGCTCGTGGAGGGGGGCGGCGTACTCGGGGCGGCCCTGCTGCGCGCGGATCTGGTTGACGAGATACACTGGCTGCTGGCACCGCGTCTCATCGGGGGCGATGGCCATGCGGCCCTGGCCGGGCTTGGCGTCGTTGGCCTTTCCCAGGCGCCGAAACTCGATGCTTGGCGGGTGGGTCGTCTGGGCGCAGATATTCACATCCAGGCGCGCCCGCGGGCGGCCAAGGGAGGCCGAAAAAAGTGAACGTCTACCCCTCGGATCTCGATGCCAGCGGCCTGACTTTCGCGGTGGTGGTCTCCCGCTTCAACCATCTAGTCAGCACGGCCTTGCTCGAGGGGTGCGAACGGATCTTGGCCGAGCGCGGCGCAGCCGCCGAAGCGGTCGACGTCGCCTGGGTCCCGGGTGCTTTCGAGATTCCCTTGGCGGCGCGGGCCCTGGCGGGCAGCGGCCGTTACGCCGCGGTGATTGTCCTGGGCTCGGTGATTCGGGGCGGGACGCCGCATTTCGACTACGTCTGCCGGGGGGTGACCGACGGCATCGGCGAGGTCATGCGCGACACCGGGATCCCGGTGGCCTTCGGGGTTCTGACCACCGATGACATCGAACAGGCCCTGGACCGCTGCGGGGGGCAGCACGGGCATAAGGGTGAGGAGGTCGCCCTGGCGGCCATCGAGATGGCACGCCTATGTGGCCGACTCGTCCATCCGCCCGAGGGCCAGGGCGAGTGAAGGAGTCGATGCCCGCCTCCTCGCGCCGCAGGGCCCGCGAGGTGGCTCTGCAGGTTCTTTACGCCATCGATCTCGGCGATCGCTCTGCCCAGCGCCGGGCCGAGGCTTCCCAGGACCCGTCCGAAGAGGGCGCGGGACCCGATCCAAGCGGGCCCGAGCAGGCATTCGACGCAGTGGCGACGAATTTCGAGATGCCCGAGGGGGCGCGGGATTTTGCCCGCGAACTCGTGCAGAAGGTTCAGGGTCATCTGGCGGAGTTGGACGCGTCGATCAGCCAATACTCAGCGAATTGGCGTATCGAGCGCATGGCCGCCGTCGACCGCAATATTCTCCGCCTGGGCGCGTACGAACTGGCCCACACCGCGACCCCGGCTCCGGTGATTCTCAACGAAGCCGTGGACCTGGCCCGGCGCTTCAGCCACGAGCCCTCGCCCTCTTTTGTGAACGGAATCCTCGACGCGGTGGCCCATGGCGTGCGAGAGTTGGAAACGTGAAGTCCCATTTTGAAATCGGGTTGGAGTCCCTCCCCCTCGACGGCATCGATGCCGAACTCGTCGTGGCCGGCTTCTTCGTTGAGGATCGTCCTCTGCGGGGCGGAGCGGGGCGAGTGGACTGGCGCCTTTGCGGGATGGTTTCAGAGATGCTCGTGCGCGAAGAGATTGCCGCCGAGCGCGGGTCCGCCCTGCTGATTGCTGGCCCCGGGGCCTTCAAGGCGCCGCGGATTCTGCTGCTCGGGCTGGGGGCGCGGGCCGACTTTGCGCTCACCGTGGCCCAGGACACGATGCGCGAGGCCATGGTGCGTTGTTTCGATCTCGGGGTGAATCGTGTGGCCTTCGCGCCGCTCGGTATTGCCTCGGATGATTTCGTGAGGCATGCGGCGGCCGTGGTGGGCGGGGCCGCCGAGGCCATTCGTTCCTACGACACGAACTCCGACATTCCGATGGATTTCGAAGTTTTGCTTTCCCTTCCGGAGTCGGCCCTGGAAACTGCCTCGAAGGCTCTGGACAGCGCGGTGGAGGCTTTCGAGGAGCCCGGCATCGTGACCCGTCCGGCTCCTCTTCGTCAGCATCGACCCTCGCCGCTGCGAGGCGGGCCAGGAAGAGGCACGATCCAAGCCCTCCCCTGATCGGCCGCCGAAAGCGAGTTGCAGGTTCCCCGCGCCCGGCCCGCCGAGTCGCGTCGGGCGGCGGATGAACTCAAGAATCGCGGTGCGCGGCCGATATTTTGGGAAGCCCGGTTTGCCAGGAAATCCGAAGGTTTGAGGGTTGATTGCGCGGGAGGCATTGCCGGCAGGTGGGAGCATTCCTGTCCCGGGCCCCGCGCTCGTTTCGTATACCTGAACGAAGGAGATGGTCGATGATCGCAGCCTGTCCCGAGTGCCCGGCCCGCTATCGGGTCGAAGACGCGAAGGTGGGGCCCCGCGGTGCCCGGATTCGCTGCGTGAAGTGTTCGACGATCTTTCGGGTGGCCGCGCCCGAATCGTCGGCTGCCCTGGACAGTTCCGGTGTCGACCCGGCTTTTTCCGAATTCGACGCGTCCGGCCTTCCCGCCCGCTCGGATTCCCCGGGTAATTGCCAGGTGGTGTTGGCAACGGGCGACGATGAATCTGTCGCGGGCGCCCTGCAGTCCTGGGGTCTCGGCGTTTCGATTGCGTCGGATGGGGCCGAGGCCATGCTGGCGATCCAGCGCTCTCTTCCCCAGGTGGCGATTCTCGGGGTGGATCTTGCCGGCATCAACGGCGAGCAGATCTGCGAGGTGATCAAGCGCAACGAGAGCCTGCGCGAAATCAAGGTCATCCTGGTGGCGGGGGATGCCCGGGCCCTGGCCTCTTTGGCGGGCACCGAGCGCTTCGGTGCGGACGCCTGCCTGGCGAGGCCCGAACTCCTGGACAATCTCAACGAAATCATGCGCGAGTTCGGTCTCTCGTTGGATGCGGGAGGACCGGCTCCGCCACCCGAAAGCGATCTGGCGCCGCCGCCTCCTTCCGCTTCCCGGGATGGGCTCGACGAAGAGCGCGCCAAGGCCGAGCGGCTCGCGCGCATCGTTGTCTCGGATATCGCTCTCTATCAGGCCGAGAACTTCGAACGCGCCTCCCGTGCGGGCACCTTGGTCGAGGATTTTCGAATCGAGATCGCCGAGGCACGCCAATTGTTCGCCGACCGGATCGATGAGCGCGTACGCTCCGAACGCGACTACCTGGTCGAAGAACTGATGCGCGTGGCCGAGGACCGCAGAGCGGGCTGAGGCGAGATCTCGACCGCGTGGCTCGGGCCTTTGCTATGGGTTGGCCCGTCGCCCGGATCACGGGCGGGAGGCGGCACGCTGAAGACATCGGAGCTGAAGAAGGAACTCGCTCAGGGCCGCATTCGGCCGGCCTACCTGCTCGCGGGTTCGGAGCCCTTGTTTCGCGATGAGTGCCTGGCTGCGATTCGGGAGGCGGTGCTCGCGGGGGCCTCGGAGGATTTCAATCTCGATCGCCTGACCGGCGACCGCCTGTCTGCGGGAATCCTGTCCGATAGCCTGCAGACCCTGCCAGTGATGGCCGAGCGCAGGCTTGTGGTCGTGAGCCATCTCGATTCCAGGGGCCGGGCCACGGTGCGCGAGGAACTCGCCGAGGCTTTGCTGAAGGCGGTGAAAAGCCTGGAGAATCAGCAGGAAGCGGTGATGGTGGTTGTCGTGCCGAAGGTCGACAAACGCTCCCGCTGGGTGAAGGCCTTCAAGGCCCCCGCGGCTTTGGTGGACTGCGAGCCGCCCAAGAAAATGCCCGACCTGACGCGCTTCATCGAGGGCGATGCCAAGAGGCAGGGCGTGTCCTTGGGGAGCGGTGCCGCCGAGCACCTCGCCGAGCGGATCGGTCCGCAGTTGCTCGTCCTCCAGGGCGAACTCGCCAAAGCGGCGCTGCTGGCCGGGGAAGGCAACCCTGTGACTCGTGAGCACATCGTCATCTCAACCTGCGATGTGGCCGAGCGGTCCATCTGGGACCTGACCGATGCCATCGGGCAGGGACATGCGGGTTCCGCCGTGACCCAACTCGGTCAAATGCTCGCGTCGGGTTCGGCCCCGGAAGCGGTTCTTGGAGCCCTGGCCGCCCACTTCCGCCGGCTGGCTCGGGTT
The DNA here is from genome assembly GCA_014240165.1 of Myxococcales bacterium. Lineage (GTDB taxonomy): Bacteria > Myxococcota_A > UBA9160 > UBA9160 > UBA4427 > JAZXM01. The sequence goes on from JAAZXM010000014.1 coordinate 11,207, forward strand.
CGCGGGGGAGCGGATATCGCCGGGAGTCCCTTCATCCGGCGTCGCATGGAAGGCCAGGCCCGGCGCTATAGCCAGAAGGCACTACGCACATGCCTCGAGCGCATCCATGAAACCGATGCGGCGCTCAAGGGGGTGGGCTCGTTGCCCCGGGACATGGCGATGGAAAACCTGGTGATCGACTTGTCGCGCTGATCGAGGACGGGGGAGCGGGCGCGTGCCCAGTGAATCAGGCGTTCAGGGCGTTGAGGCTCTTGGCGAGCCGACCCACGCTGCGGTTGGCCCGCTGCTTGGGAATCAGGCCCCGGGTCGAGGCGCGGCGAATCGCACGCTCGGCGGCGGCGAAGCGCTCGCTGGCTGCGGCGGCATCCCCCGTTTCGAGGGCCTGGCGAAAGCGCTTGATCTCGGTGCGCATTCCGGTGCGAAGATGCTGGTTGCGTTTTTGGCGTCGCGCCGATTGGCGGATACGCTTCAGCGCGGACTTGTGATTGGCCAATGGGGTCTCCGGTGGTGTCGCTGGGGCGCGCATACTAGTCCCGCCCGGGCCGAATGTCGATGCTCCGCAGAGGATCCAAGTCGGGACCCCCTCGGGGAAACCCCTACAGGACCTGACGGTGTTGGCCGAAAAGAGGGGTGATGCGAGAGGCAAGTTCACGACGAGTGCGAATCGCCTGGGCCGGGTTTTGGGTCTTGGGGCTGATTCTCCTGGGCGGGGCCGGAATGGGCGCCGAGCGCCTGGCTGCGCCCGCTTCGGTCTCGGCGGGGGATTCACCGGCCGAGGGCCCTTCGGCGGGGTACCGCTCTCAACTCGAGCGGATCTGGTTGGCTCCCGGGGCGAGCCTGGAGGAGCGGGGGCTGGGTCTCCGGCGCCGCGCTCTGGCCCTGGGCGCCGATAATCTCGATTCGCCGGCCCGGGCGCTGATCGCCGCAGAGCCCGATGATCAGGAATTGGTGCGCCGCCAGTTGGCCGTCGCCCTGGCCCCGGATCTTCCCCTGGCCCATACCGCGTTGGGCGCTGCCTATTGGAGTCGGGGCGAGTTGGGCCGTGCCCTGGGCTCGTTCGGTGAGAGTTTTTTCAGCATCCCCCGGCATCTCGAAGCGAGCGTCTGGCTGGTGGGTTCGCTTCTGCTGATCCTGGCCAGTGTATTGGTCACCGGTTCCCTGGTCTTTATTTTTGCCTCGGGCTTCCTGGGATTCGGACGCGCGGCGCACGACGCCGGCGATCTGGTTTCCCGCCGCATGCCCGCCTTTGCTCGAACCGCGCTCCTGAGTGCCGTGGTGGGCGTTCCCCTGGTGCTGGGAGAGGGCCTGTTGGGTGTGGCCTGCGTCTTTCTCGTGATCGCGACCGTGTATGGCCGGGCGCTGGATCGTGCCGTTCTGATCGGGGCAGTGGCTCTTTTCCTGGTCGGGCTCTACCCCAGCCTCCAGGCAGGCGGAAAGCTCCTCATGTCCCTGAACGCCGACCCCCTGGCCTCGGCCGCCCTGGCGTTGATTCGAGGCAGCGAAACGCCTCAGCAGTTGGCGCTTCTTCTGGAAGCCGACCGCACGAACGATCCGCTGGTGGCCCGGACCCTGGCGATCCGTGCCCGCCGCTTGGGGAGAAATGAGGAAGCGGCCGGGCGCCTTCAGCAGATCGTGAGGGATGCGCCGGCTGACCCCTTTGCCCTGGCCATTCTCGGAAATATCTCCTTCGAGGCCGGAAGAACCCGCGAAGCCATCGAGTTCTACGAAGCCGGCGTTCGCGGGGAAGGTGAGTCCGCCGAACTGATGTTCGACCTTTCCCAGGCTTACGCGAAGGTTTTCCGCATGGAGGATGGTGAGTTCGCCATGGCGCGCGCCCAAGCCATCAACGGCGCCACGGTGGCCGAGTTTTTGCACTTCGGTGATTCCAACTTCGTCGCGGACCCGCCCTTTCCCATCGCTCCGATTCGTAGCCGGATGGTGGCGGCGGCCAGCGGCCAACCGATGGTGACGGCGGTTCTGCGTACCCTGGCCCCGGGTCGTTTGGGCGAGCAGCCTCGTTATGCCGCCGGCGCCCTGGCCCTTGCGGTGCTCCTGGGTTTGTTCATTCAGGGCCGGTTCCAGCACGCGGGTGGATGCGTTCGCTGTGGACGACGCATTTGTGCCCGTTGCGATGGCGAGATCTGGAGCACCGAACTCTGCGGGGCCTGCCATCATCTTTTTCACAAGCCCCAGGAGACCGACGCCGCCCTGCGTGAAGTCAGGATCGAAGTGCTGCAGGCGCGCGAGGATCGGCTGGAAAAGGTCGGCGTCATCAGTTCGATTTTGCTGCCAGGTGTAGCCGGGCTTCGGGCGAAGCGGCCCGATCTCGCCCTGGCTGCGCTCTATCTCTTCGCTGCGGCTGGCTTCTTCGTACTTTGGCGGGACGGGGTCGTGCCCGATCCGCTGGCGGTGGGCGCCGGTGGAAGTTTCGTTCTCGGCGTGGCTGCCTTTCTGGTCTCCGTGGTCTACCTCGGGGTCCTCTTTGCCAGCCTGATCAGCTGGAGGAGGGATTAGGATGGTCGTGGCTCTGCGCGGAAATCTGAAGGACTTTGCGATCGCCGAGATTTTTCAGCTGATTGGTCATCAGCGAAAGACCGGGTTGCTCGAGATCAACGCGCCGATGTCCCGCATGCGCGTCGCCTTTGACGGAGGCGCCCTGGTGTGGGCGGCGCCCGTGGGCGATGGCGAGGAAGGCGCACTCCGGGATTTTCTCGCGCGTAGCGGACTGGTTTCGTCCCGGGTTCTCGAGGCCAAAATGCACGAGAGCCGGGCTTCCGCGAGGCCCCTATCCGATCTGATCGTCTCCGAAGGCCTGGTGTCCCAGGAGGATATCGAGGCGGTTTCGTTTCTGATGACCCAGGAGACACTCTTCGAGTTGATGGGCCTTGAAGGCGGGTCGTTCGAATTTCTGGCTCGGTCTATTTCGCACGAGACACCGCCTGGCCAGATGATGGTGGCCGAGCAGGTCCTCATGGACGGCATGCGCATGCAGGACGAGTGGCGCACTTTCGCCGAGGAGTTGCCCGCGGAGGGCGATATCCTGGAATCCTTCGGTTCAGCAGAAGACTATTGCCAGCGTCTGGAAGATGGAGGCCAGGGTGGATCTGAGCGAGTCAGGCTTGTCTCGGCGCTGGTGAACGGGAGGCGCTCCTTTCGAGACATCATCGACCGCTCTCGCCTGGGGACTTTCGCCGCTGGGAAGATCGTCGCCGATTTGCGCAGGGTCGGTCTTCTCGAGGTCGCCAGTCCGGCGCTGCGTCCGCGTCGAAGGAGAACGGCGGGGATGCTGGCCCGGGTTGCCGGGGTCGCCAGGCTCGCCCTGGCGGCGGTCATCCCCCTGGTGTTGCTCGGGATGGTGACGGCGGGGCTCTTTTTTCAGTCCCTTGACTCCCGCATTGCGCCGGGAAGGGTCATCGCCCATCGCCCCCTCGAAGAAGCCAGGGCACAATTTGCCCGCCAGCGATTGCACAATGTGCTCGAAGCGCGTCGGCACGAAAATGGCCTCTGGCCTCATGGACTGGACTTTCTCTCCCAGGGCCCATGGGGAGAGCATGAGGGATTGACGCGAGAATCCGTCTCCGCGTACTATTACATGCGGCGCGGGGACGGCATCGTCCTTCTGGCGCCACGGCGTTGAAGCGCGGGGGACCCACTGGGCAACGCAGCCTCCAGTACCCGAAAAGTCATTACTTTCGAAGACAACCTGACCGCGGCCGAACTCTACGGTGACGGAGAAGGTCACCTGCGCCTGATTCAGGAGCGGTTGGGAATCGAGGCCCACGCCCGGGGCAACGAGGTCCGCCTGCTGGGGGCAGAGGCCCCGGTGAAGTTGGCGCAAAACGTTCTCCAGCAACTCTACGATGTTTTGCGATCGGGACGGACTGTCCATGCGCGAGATGTGGGTGCGGCCATCGACATGGTGGAGGAGAAGCCCGACGTCGACCTCCAGGATATCTATGAGGACGTTCTGGGGAGTGTCGGGTCCAGGCGCAAGATCCGGGCGAAGAATCTTTCCCAGCGACGCTATGTCGAGTTGATTCGAACCCACGATATCACCGTGAGTATCGGCCCGGCGGGTACGGGAAAGACATACCTCGCCATGGCCATGGCGATCGCCGCGCTCAACCGCAAGGAAGTCATCCGAGTCATCCTGACCCGGCCGGCGGTGGAGGCCGGCGAGCGCCTGGGGTTCTTGCCGGGTGATCTCACCGAGAAAGTCGACCCCTATATGCGGCCGCTCTACGACGCGCTGCACGATATGATGGATTTCGAAAAGATCGGACGCTTGTCTCAGCGCGGTGTCATCGAGGTCGCCCCCCTGGCTTTCATGCGGGGCAGGACCTTGAACGATTCCTTCGTGATTCTCGATGAAGCCCAGAACACCACCGGGGAGCAGATGAAGATGTTTCTCACTCGGCTCGGCTTCGGCTCGAAGGCGGTGATTACCGGAGATATCACCCAGGTGGACCTGCCGGCGGGCAAGGAGAGTGGGCTGGTGGAAGCCCAGCGCGTGCTCCGCGGAGTGGAGGGGATCGGGATTCAACGCTTTTCCCATTCGGACGTGGTTCGACACCCCCTGGTGCAATCCATTGTTGAAGCCTATGAGGCCTACGGCGCCCGGGCGGACGGAAAAAACCGCTCCGAAGCCGAGGGCTGATGCCTGTCCGTATGAGCGGTCCGCCCGCGGGCATACGCGGGGCGGGAGTTGATCTGCCCCTCTTGCGCCGTCGGTCGAGAGCCATGCTTGGGGCAGTGGGCCATCGGGGCTCGGAATTGTCAGTGGCGTTGGTCGACGACCGCGAGATCCGCAAGTTGAACGGAGAGTGGCGGGGAAAGAAGCGGTCCACCGATGTGCTCTCCTTTTCCTTGCTCGAGGGAGAGGGCCGCTTGCATCGTGGCCGTCTGCTGGGCGATGTCGTCATCAGTGTGGAGACAGCAGCCCGTCAGGCAGCCCGCCGCCACCGTGGTCTGGACGAAGAAATCGCCCGACTCCTGATTCACGGGTTGCTCCATATTCTCGGGCATGACCACGAGGATCCCGATGAGGCCAAGGTGATGCGTGCGGAGCAGCGCCGGCTCTGGCGCGCACTCGGCTGAAAGTCGCGCGCCGCTTCCGGGCCCGCTTTCACGTCGTGATCTGCTATCTACTGCCCTCCGGGCGGGGGGGTGGGTGGCCAGAGGGTTCCGCGACGCGTCCGTGATTTTTTCGGGCCTCCGCCAGAGGGACCCGTTGCCGGCATTCAACCCCCGGCCCAGGAGGCACCAGGAGCCGCCATGACGGAGAATGCCCAAACTGGGATGGACCAGAACGAACTCGAGGAACAGCTTCGCTCCTTGAGTACGCGGTTCGACGAATTTCGGGGGCGTCTTTGACCTGGCTGGCTTGAGATCCCGCCACGAGGAGATGGAATCCGAGATGGCGCGTCCCGAATTCTGGGACGATCGCGAAAACGCCGAGAAGGTGTCCAAGCGCAAGAGCGAACTCGAGGGCGAGATCGGCCTCTACGATGGGGTCGAGTCGGCTCTCGAGGAAGCCGGGGTGCTGCTGGAATTGGCCGCCGAGGCGGACGATGCCGAGGTCCGGCACGAGGTTTCCGAAAAGTTTGGCGAAATCGAGACGGCTCTCGATACCGCCGAACTTCGTCAACTTCTGGGGGGTGAATACGACCACTCGGACGCCATCGTTTCCATCAACTCCGGCGCGGGTGGGACGGATGCCTGCGATTGGGCCGAGATGCTTCTGCGTATGTACCTGCGTTGGGCGGAGCGTCGGGGTTTTCATTCCGAAGTGATCGATGTGCAAGCCGGGGAAGAGGCGGGTATTCGAAGCGCGACGATCTCCATCGGCGGAAGCTATGCCTATGGCCACTTGAACGCGGAGCAGGGCGTGCACAGGTTGGTTCGGATCTCACCCTTTGACTCCCAGGCTCGGAGACATACGGCATTTGCCAGCGTGACCGCTATTCCGGAGATCGACGACGATGTCGACGTCGAATTGGATGAGGGTGATCTTCGGATCGACACCTATCGCTCGAGTGGAGCCGGTGGGCAGCACGTGAACAAAACGGATTCGGCCGTTCGTATCACGCACATTCCGACCGGCACCGTGGTTCAATGCCAGAATGAGCGCTCGCAGCATAAGAATAAGGCGACGGCCATGAAGGTCTTGCGCGCTCAACTCTTCGAGATTTCACGTCGCGAACAGCAGGCATTGATGGCCGAGATTGCGGGAGAGAAGCGAGAGATCGGATTCGGTAGCCAGATCCGCTCCTATACGCTTCATCCTCAACAGCGTGTCAAGGATCATCGGACGGACGTCGAGGTGGGCAACGTCGAGGGGGTCCTCGACGGGGATTTGGACGGATTGATCCGCTCGGCTCTGCTGAAGCAATCGGGCAGTTTGGCCGTGGAGCCTTGAGCGGCAGGAATGCGTTTTCGTAAGCCCGGGGAGTAAGAGGAGCTGGAACTTTTCACCGCAGCGTGGCAGGGATTGACGTCGTTGGGGGGTGGGGTGGCCCTGGCCTTCATCGTTTCCCTCGCCCTGGGGATGATGGGGCTGACGCTTGTTTATTGCGCAAGCGCAGTTGTGGTTCTCGATCGCTTCGCCCGGGTGTCCAGTCGACCGACCTGGCGCATCGTGGGGGGGGCCGGGGTGGCCCTGCTCGGTTCGTTCATAGCCGTCCAGTTGAGTCGTCCCGAACTTGCCCAGGAGCCCTGGTCGGCATGGCGGGCGCCGCTGCTGGAGCACCTTCGCTGGGGTGCGTTCCTGGTGCTCGCCGCCGTCTCTTTGGTCTGGGGGGTCTTGAAATATATGGATCCCGCCCGGGTCGGCGGGATTCTCCAAGTGGGCGCTGCGGCATGTCTTTCGGTTCTCTTTGCCGTGCGCGGTCTGGCCGAGATTCCGCTGGGCCTCGCTGGCATCCCGCTGCTGGGAGCGTTGATACTTTTCTTGCGCCGCCGCCGCCGCGGCCCGGATACGCCTGGGCGCCGGGAAGCAGAACTGCGTCTGCTGGTGCTTGCCCTGCTCGTCGGCGCCAGCGCCGCACTTCTGCCGGGCGCATACAGCGAAATGCTGGGCTCCCTGGCTTGGGGATTGCTCGCCCTGATGGGGCTCGGCGTGATGGGTGGCCTGCTTCCCCTGGCCATGGCGGGGTTGATCGAGATGCGGGGTTCCGCGGAGTGGTTCATCGCCACCCGCTACCTGGTCGCACGCCGAAGACAGGTTTTCATCTCGGCCATTACGGCCATCTGCATTCTCGGGATCGCCGCCGGCGTTTGGCTGATCGTGGTGGTCCTGTCGGTGATGAATGGCTTCGAGCAGACATGGCGCCAGGAAATCCTCGGGAATCGGGCCCACTTCGTGATTGAAAACGAGGAGGGGGCATTTCCCGGCTATGAAGACGTGATGGAGCAGGTGAAGGGCGTGCCGGGGGTGGTTGCGGTATCGCCCTATATCGACTCGGATGCGATGGTGCGAGGCCGGGCCGGCGAGATCTACAGCGTTCGGGTTCGTGGGGTCGACCCGGCTCGCGTGGCCGAGGTCACGCGGCTGGCTCAGGATATGGTGAGCGGGTCCCTTGAGAGCCTGGTGTCTTCGGGGCCAGCCCCGGGCGAGATCGGCGAAGCCGAAGCCATGGACGATCCGGGCATCGTGATCGGAAACCAGTTGGCCTCGGCGTTGGGGGTGGATGTGGGCGATTCCATTGTCCTGATCTCGCCCTTTGGAGGGGCCCCGACTCCCATGGGCCCCTCACCGCGTCTGGCCCGCTTTCGCGTCCAGGGGGTCTTTCGATCGAGTTTCTATCAATTTGATGAGGCTTTCGCCTACGTGGAGATCGCCCCGGCGCAGGCGTTCAGGCGGGTTGGCGATGTGATCGATGGCGTCGAAGCACTGACAACGGATCACTATCGATCGAGTCGTGTGGCCGACGCGGTGAAGGGCGAGTTGGGCTACCCCTTCAGCACCCGGGACTGGAAAGAGTTCTTTCCCGCCTTTTTTCAAGCGCTCAAGACCGAACGGATCATGATGTTCCTGCTGCTTGCGATGATCATGGTGGTAGCGGCCTTCGTCATCGTCGCGACCCTCATCATGATGATCATGGAAAAGTCGGGTGATATTGCGATTCTCAAGGCCATGGGCGCCGAGGATTCGTTGGTGGAGCGGATATTCGCCTTGGAAGGCACGCTGATTGGTTTGGTCGGTACCACTCTGGGTGTTGTTGCGGCGGTGGCGGTCACCCATAGATTGGGCTGGATCCAGGAACGCATCGAGGCGTTGATGGGGGTCGACACCTTGCCGGCGAGCCTCTACCAGTTCTCGACCTTGCCATCCCGGCTGGATCCCCTTCAGGTATGCAGCGTTGCGCTGATCGCCATGGTGCTTTCCCTGGGTGCCACCTTGCTTCCGAGTCGCCAGGGCGCCCGGATCGATCCTGCAGAGGGGCTTCGCCATGAGTGATACCCAGCAGGCTCCGTTGATTCGAGTGGAAGGGCTATGCAAGCGCTTTGGGGAAGGGGAGGCCGCCATCGACGTTCTCAATGGGGTCGATCTGGTCCTGGAGCCCGGGGATCGCGTGGCCGTCGTTGGGCAATCCGGTGTGGGCAAGTCGACGCTGCTGCATATCCTGGGAACCCTCGAGCAGCCGACGTCGGGATCGCTGGCTTTCGAGGGTGAGGACGTTTTCGGTCGCTCCTCGGGGGAACTCGCCCGCCTGCGCAATCGCTTTCTCGGCTTTGTTTTTCAATTTCACCATCTTCTGCCCGAATTCAGCGCGATCGAGAACGTGATGATGCCGGGCCTGCTCCAGGAACGAAGTCGAGGTGAAATGTACGAAAGGGCAGGAGAGATCCTCAGGGAAGTCGGGCTTTCCCATCGTCTCGATCATCCTGTGGGCAAGCTTTCAGGAGGAGAGCGGCAACGCGTCGCCGTCGCCCGGGCCCTGGTGCTCGAGCCCCCCCTGGTGCTGGCGGATGAGCCCACGGGCAACCTCGATCCCGCCACGGGCGCCGACGTGGCCGGGCTCCTGCTGGAAATGAATCGTACCCGCGGCACGACGCTGGTTGTCGTGACCCATAGCGCGCGCATGGCGGAGGAACTCGGCCGGACCCTGGTCCTGGTGGAGGGGCGCCTGCAAGAGGGCGTCGAGGTGGGGGAAGCGCTGGCCTGAGTTCTGGGCTGGCGCGCCGAACCCGCGAGCCAACTCGCGTAGACACCGCGACCGCGGGAAGTGTTGCCCCGCTCCACCGGGTGCCCGGCTTCGCGATAAATATCCGAATTTCAAGGTGAATCGAGGGCGTGGGAGGTCTTGTCACCCAACCTGGGTGCCACTAGAATCCCGCGCGTTGCCGTGGTGATCCGGGCGGCCGAAGCGGTCGAGGACGGTGCCGATCGTCCGGGTCTCCGGGTTCGCGGCTACTTCTTTCCATCGGCGCCATCGATCGGAGGACGTTCTTGCGCTTCCAGCGCCCAATCGGATCGCTGTATAGGCTCTCGCTGATCTCGAGGGCTTTCTGCACGGCGATCCTGTTGATGGGGGGCGCGGTCAGCGCGCAGGACCCGATCGACCCCGGTGAAAGTCCGCCCCAGGAGCGGCGAGTCATCGTGCTGCCCTTTGAGGTGCACAGCGGCCGAGATATCCAGTACCTGTCAGAGACGCTGCCGAGTTTGCTCGCGGCGCGCCTGGAGGCAACGGGCAAGATGGTCGTGGTCGACCCGGCCCGGGCCCAGGAGGCGCTGGACGAAGAAGCGCTTGCCGATCTCCAGGAGGATCGCCTGCGAGCGCTGGCGCGAAAATTTGACGCCGAGGGTGTGTTGACCGCCAGCGTGACAGAGCTGGCCGGGCGCTACAGCCTGGATGCGCGTTTTACCTCCGCCGAACCCGACGGCAAAAACCGAACGGTGGCCTATACCGCCCAGGGCGAAGAGGAATTGGTCAGCCGGCTGGGCGAGTTGTCCGAGCAGGTCATCGCGGTGGTTTCCGGCTCGGATCCCGACAGGATCGTCGGCCTCCGGGTGGAGGGTGCCCGGGAGTTGGAGCCCGCCCTTCGCGAGTTGATTGAGTCGAAGGCGGGGACGGTCTACGACCCCCAGCAGGTACGCCTCGATCGCGATCGACTCGAATCCCAGCCCGGCGTGACGCGGGTCAACGTGGAGACGGGGCGCCAGGCGGAAGGTGTTGTTCTTACGTATCGCGTCGTCCGGACCCAGGCGCTGGTTGGCCGAGCGGGGCTCGGCGGCGCGGGTGACCTGATCGCCCAGGTGCGTGTCAAAGGCAACCGCCGGATCGAATCGGATGCCATCCGAAGCCGCATTCGCAGCCGGGAAGGGGACCCATTCAACCGTGCCCGAGTGGCAAGGGATGTGCGCGAAGTTCAATCCCTCGGCTTCTTCAACGACGTCAACGTCTACGCCGATCGCACCTCAGAAGGCCTGATTCTCACCTTTGAGGTCGAAGAGAACCCGGTGATCCGCGAAGTCTCGATCGTGGGCAACGACAATATCGATACTGAAAAGATCGAGGAGATCCTGACTCTGACTACGGGTTCCACCCTCGACTACCCGCTGCTTCACGAAAATAGTGACCGAATCGAACAGCGATATCGCCAGGAAGGCTACTACCTGGCGGAGGTGAACTCGTCCATTGATCCGATCTCGGAAGGCTCGGTTTCAGTTGAGTTCAAGATCAAGGAGAACGAGAAACTCAAGCTTCGAAAGGTCACCTTCGAGGGGAATACGGCGTTTACAGACAAGGAGTTGCTCGAGGGCTTCGAGACATCCACCTACCGCTGGTATTCCTGGGCGACGAGTTGGCTCGATAAGACGGGCACCTACGCGGAGCCGATCTTCATGAGGGATATCCGGACTGTGGAAACCAAGTACACAGATGACGGGTACCTGCAGGTGGAAGTGGGTGATCCGATCGTCGAGGCCAACAAGGAAGGGCTCTTCGTCACCATCCCGATCATTGAAGGTCTCCAGTTTTTCGTCGGCGCCATCGAGGTGGATGGTGACGAGACGATGGATATCGAAGCCCTGCGCGAGAAGGTCAGGCTCGAGCAGGGCGACGTTTTCAATCGCTCCTTCCTGACTATCGATGTGGAGACTCTCGAGCGTCATTACACGGATCGAGGCTTCTTCCTGGCCAGTGTCAAGCCCGCGACCCGCATGAACATGGATGCACAGGTCGTCGACGTCGAGTTCGTGGTGGAAAAGGGGCCCCTCTACTTCATCCGGAATATCAACATCTCGGGGAATACCCGGACGGTCGACCCGGTGATCCGCCGGGAGATGAAAGTCGTCGAGGGGCAGCTCTATTCCGCTCGGGGTTTGAGGCTGAGTCAGGAGAGAATTCGTCGCCTGGGCTTTTTCGAGGATGCCTCATTTGAGTCCCAGGCGACGGATGACCCCTCGCAGCTCGATTTGAACGTCAACGTGGTGGAGCGCCCGACGGGTTCATTCAGTTTCGGCGCCGGTTATTCATCCCAGGACGGTCTGCTCTTTACGGCTTCGCTCTCGCAATCGAATCTCTTCGGCCGCGGCTATTTCGTCAATCTTTCAGTAGACGTGGGGCGCGAGACGAGTCGTTATTTCGTTTCCCTGATGGACCCGTATTTTCTGGGCAGCCGCTTCAGCTTTTCGGGAACGGTCTACGTCACCGATGTGCAATTCGAATCCTTCGAGCAATATCAGCGGGGGATCAATTTCTCGGTGGGCCACTCATTGACCGAGGACAACTCGGCGCGCGTGGCGCTCAGCTACTCGTGGCGAAGCCGAGAGGTGCGTCAGCCCTCCGGTGTCAATACGGCTGCACCGATTTTCCGTGAGCTTCTGCATAGCAACGAGACAGCCAGCATCGTCGGAGTTTCTTTCCTGCGAGACACGCGCGATGATCGTTTTTCGGCAACACGCGGCACCAACGTCGCGGCCAATCTCGAGTATGCCGGCCTGGGCGGATTCTCTCGTTTTCTGCGCGCTGAATTGCGCGGGTCCTGGTATGTCACCGCGCCCTCCTGGTTGCTGAAACGATCCGCTTTCGTTCTCAGTTCGAGGATGGGCTATGCGCTGCCTTTCAATCAGGTCTCCGATTGGGACCTGGCCATTGACGACACGACCCTTTGCGATGATCCGGGAAGCTGTGAGAACGTCGGACGCCTGGATCAAATCGATACCGATCTCAAGCTGCCTCTCACCGAGCGCTATTTCCTCGGAGGCATCGGCAATTATCAACTGCGAGGCTACCGGGCTCGTTCCCTCGGGCCGAGGAGAGCGATTCTCCAGCGCACGGGCATTACGGGCGAGGGCAGCCTCTTTCATCCGGTGGGAACAAGCGTTCAATACGACAGCGTCAACGATAGGTTGATCGCGGTCTGTGCTGATCAAGGCATATTCAGCCAGGGCAATGGCAATGGACGCTGCAATGAGCTCAACACTCAGGATATCGGGGACTTTGCCGACCTTGCCGAGACCGATGTGGTGGGCGGCAACTCATTCATCTCGTCGAGCATCGAATATCGCTTCGGGATTTCCGAGCAGGTAGGCCTTCAAGGCGTCGTCTTCGTGGACGGGGGCAACGCTTTTTACGAGGGTCAGAACATGTTCGACGTGACTCAATGGCGCTACGGTTATGGGGCAGGGGTCCTTTGGTTTTCGCCATTCGGACCCCTTCAGCTGATTCTCGGCTTTCCCGTGGACCCGGAGGTATTTGAAGAGAGTCCGGTCTTCGAATTCTCCGTGGGTGGTTTCGGGTTGTAGGTATCTATGTGCGAGCGGTCTCCGACCCTCAGGGAGAGGGAGAGACGCTCGGAGTTCATGTTTTCTAGCAAGGAGGCTATTCGTGAGAAGCAATAAGGCAATCGTGATCGCCATCGCTGTCCTGGTTCTGGGTTGGGGACTCGGGGCGGAAGATCAGCCCGTGAGGATCGGCATCGTCGATATTGACCAGGCCATCGGAGCTACTGCCGCGGGAAAATCTGCCAGGGAGGAACTCGATCAGAAGAAACGGGAAGCTGAGCTGGAACTCCAGCCCATGATCGAGCGATACCAGGAACTGGGGGGTGAGTACCAGAAGAAGCGAGTCGTGCTCAGTGATGAGAAGCGCAGGGAGATGGAACTCGACATCACCGAATTGCAGAATCGCATCGAACTCAAGCAACAGGAAGCCCAGACTCGCCTGAGGATGGACTTCGAACGCCTGATCACGCCGCTTCAACAGCAACTGGATAAAGCGGTGAGCGAAGTGGGACGAGAAGGTGGGTTCTCCCTGATTCTTGTTCGGGGTCAGCCGCCGATCCTCTACAGCCGCGAAGCCCTGGATATCACCGATCTCGTGATTGCCCAGGTCGAGAAGGGCGGCGAGTGACGGCATCTCGTGCGCGCATGCATTGTGTGTTTCGTTCTTCGCAGCCCATTGCCCGGGGCGAAGTGGGTGAGTTGGCTGGCGTGAACCGCGCCCTTCTCCCGCGATGAACCCGATCAACGTGCTGGAGGGTGCATGATTCACAGCATGACCGGGTTCGGTCGAGGCGCTTTCCAGGTTGAGGGGCAGAACTTCGAGATCGAGGTTCGGAGCGTCAACCATCGACACCTGGATGTTCGCGTGCGATTGCCGCGCTTGCTCGCCGACCAGGAGACAGCGGCGAAATCCCAGGTAAAGGCATCGGTGGGGCGGGGCAAGGTGGACGTCACCGTCACGCAGGTCGAAGCCGGGGCGTCAAGCGGAGAGATCGAGCTCGACGCCGAAGCCGCTGCGCAATACGTCAACGCGGCGCGCCAATTGGGGGAAAGTCACGGCCTGGAGTCGAAGCTCGACGTGACGAACCTGCTCTCCATGCCCGGCGTGGTTCGAGTCGTGGAGCCCGAATTGCCGGAATCCGATCTGGTCGCGGGCCTGGAGCAGGGGCTTGGCGAAGCGCTTTCCGGGCTGGTCAATATGCGAGCCACGGAAGGAGAAAAGCTCGTAGCCGAATTCGAAGGTCGATTGGCAAAGGTGATGGCGCTGGTGGACAGCTTCGAGGAACGCTCGGAACTCGTTGTGGAGGCCGCGCGAGAGCGGTTGCGCAATCGGGCCGAGCAGATCCGCCAGGATGTGGGTCTGCTGGATGAGGCCAGGCTCCATCAAGAGATCGTGATCGCCGCCGATCGCCTGGATATCGTCGAGGAATTGGTCCGGCTCCGGAGCCATGTTTCGCAATTTCGCGAGGTCACGTCTGGGGCTGGGGATGCTCAGCCCGTGGGTCGGCAACTTGATTTTCTCCTCCAGGAGATGGCCAGGGAAGCCAATACCGTGGGGTCGAAGGCGAATGATGCACCCCTCGCACATAAGGTCGTGGAGCTGAAGACGGAGCTCGAGCGGCTGCGGGAACAGGTGCAGAACGTTGCCTAGCGAAGGTGCGAAGGGGAAGGGGGAAGTCTCCGTGGCCACGCTGATCAGCATTGGTTACGGGAACCTCATCGCCGCTTCCCGAGTGGTGACGATCGTTTCCCCTCAGTCTTCACCCATGCGCAGGCTGCGGGAGCAGGCGAGCAAGACGGGAAAGCTGATCGATGCCACGGAGGGCCGCAAGACCCGCTCCATCCTGGTCACGGATAGCGACCACGTGGTGCTCTCGGCGATCAACCCCGAGACCATTGCGTCACGACTGGATCCGGCTGGTTCCGATGGGAAGGGGATCTAGGTGGGTCGGCTTGGTATTCCCTTCGTCATTTCGGCCCCATCCGGGACAGGCAAGACCACGGTATGCCACAGTGCTTTGGAGCGGGACGATCACCTCGATTTCTCGATCTCCCATACCACCCGCAGCCCGCGTCAGGGTGAGAGGAATGGCGTTGACTACCATTTCGTCAGCGCTTCCGAATTTCGGCGGCTCGTGGAAGAAGGAGCCTTTGTCGAGCACGCCGAATACAACGCCGAAAACTACGGAACGAGCCACGAAGCTCTTCGGCTACCCCTGGAAGAGCGGGGCCGCGACGTTCTTCTGGAGATCGAAGTTCAGGGGGCTGCCCAGGTCCGCGAGCGGCGCCCGGATGCCCGGTTTATTTTCCTTTTGCCTCCGAGCATGGAGGTTCTCGAAGCCCGTTTGCGCGGTCGAGGGACGGATAGTGACGCTGCCGTGGATCGTCGGCTCGCCATGGCCGACCGAGAACTCGAGGCCATCCGTTTCTTCGACTACGCGGTGATCAACGATGACCTCGACACCGCCGTGGAGCAGATGCTCGAAATCATCGGCGCCGAAAGATCCCTCAACGAGGATCTCAAGGCCGCTGCCCGTCAACGCCACGGCCGGGAGCAAGTTCTCTCGGCCTGGTTGCCGGGCAATTAGGGGTCCGCTCCGCTCGCTGCCCAGAGGGCTCGAGACCGCTCCAGGCCCCCCGCGCGTTGCCACTTGACCGAGGTCTGGGTAAGATCTCCTCAAGTCGCTGATATCAAAGAGGAAATTTATTCGCCTTGTTGCGATTCAACGATATAGCGGACCGCGTCCTCGACTACAGCCCCAACGCTGACCTCGAATTGATGCAGAAGGCCTACGTCTTCTCTGCGAAGGTGCATGAGGGTCAGGAGCGGTTGTCCGGAGAGCCCTATCTCGTTCATCCCCTGGAGGTGGCGGGCATCCTCGGTGATTTGCGAATGGACGACGTGACCATCGCGGCGGCGCTGCTCCACGACACCCTCGAGGACACCCTGACCACCCGCGAGGAGATCGAGCGAATTTTCGGCGAGAAGGTCGCTTTTATCGTCGAAGGCCTCACGAAGATCGCGAAGATCGAATTTACTTCGGTTCGGGAAAGACAGGCTGAAAATTTCCGCAAGATGTTGATCGCCATGTCGACGGATATCCGAATCCTGTTGATCAAGCTTGCCGACCGTCTCCACAATATGCGCACCCTCGAGCATCTCGAGGATGAAGCCGCCCAGCGCATCGCCCAGGAGACGTTGGAGATCTACGTTCCGCTCTCGCATCGGCTGGGCATTCGCTGGATGATGCAAGAGCTCGAAGAGTATTGTTTTCGGTCTCTTCACCCCCAGGCGGTCGAAGAGATTTCGCGTCAACTGACGGGAAGTCGAGATGAGCGTGAGCGTTATGTCCAGGAAATGATCGGGCTGATCACCGCCACGCTGAAAGCGGGTGGGATCGAGGCCGAGGTGAAGGGTCGGCTCAAGGAGCTTGCTTCGATTCACCGGAAGATGCAGGCGCAGGATATTGACGTGGACCAGATCTACGACGTGCTCGCGTTTCGGGTGGTGATCGATGGGTCGCCCGAGAACTGCTACGCAGCCCTGGGCCTGATTCATGCCGCCTGGCGGCCCGTACCCTCTCGCTTCAAGGACTTCCTCGGGAACCCCAAACCGAATGGGTATCGATCCCTGCATACCACGGTGATCGGCCCCTACGGCGAGCGCACGGAGATCCAGATCCGAACCCAGGATATGGACCGTGATGCCGAGTACGGCGTCGCCGCGCATTGGAGATATAAATCCGAGGGCGAGAACGAGAACGAAGAGGATCAGAACCGATTCGCGTGGCTGCGTCAACTTCTCGAATGGCAGCGGGAGCTATCGGACCCTCACGAGTTTCTAGATACCGTCAAGATGGATCTCTTTCCCGACGAGATCTTCGTATTCACTCCGCGGGGTGAAGTGATCAATCTTCCCAGGCGAGCAAGTACCATCGATTTCGCCTACGCGATCCATAGTGAAGTGGGCGATAAATGTGCCGGAGCCCGGGTGAATGGACAGATGGTCCCATTGCGGCAAGTGCTGGTGGATGGAGATACCGTGGAAATCGTCACCAGCGCAAACCAATTTCCCCGTAAGGATTGGCTCGACTTCGTAATTTCGGGCAAGGCGCGAAGCCGGATTCGTCATTCGATTCGGCTGAACGAACGTGCCCGGTCGATTCAACTCGGCAGGGATATTTTGTCCCGTGAGTTTCGCAAGGCGGGGTTGTCCCTATCCAAGCTGAGTGAGGGCGGGGATTTGGACGATCTGGCGTCGGGGCAGATCAAGGGAGCCAAGCAGGACGATCTCTTTGCGGCAGTCAGTTACGGGAAGATTCCTGCGAGCCGCCTCGTCAATGTTCTCAAGGGAAAGCCGGTACCCGAAGAAGAGCAGCCGGCCGAAAGCTCCGAGCCTCTCCAGGAGCGCTTGCGAAGCCTCTTTTGGAAGCGGGGAGATGCGGCGCCCGATGGGCAAAGCGGCATCCTGGTGAGCGGAGAGGCAGATGTCATGGTGCGCTTCGGTGGTTGCTGTGATCCCCTGCCGGGGGATGACGTTTTGGGTTTTGTGACCCGGGGACGCGGGGTGACGGTCCACGCTCGCGGCTGTGCGCGGGTTTTCGAATTGGATCCCGACAGGCGCATCGAGGTGCAATGGGATACCGAGAAGGCGATTCCGCGCAAGGTTCGGATCCGGGTGACTTCGCGGGACAAGCCCGGAATCCTGGCCAAGGTGACCAATTCGATTTCGGCAGCCGGGATCAATATCTCGGGTGTGAAGGTGAACATCGACGAGAAAGAGCGTGCGATTCAAAGCTATGAGTTGTGGGTCAGCAATACCCGGACGCTGACTGCCGTGATGAAGGAACTCTCGAGAGTGAAGGGGGTTTTGTCAGTGGATCGATTGCGAGGATAATCACGCCCCCGATCGTGCGTTCCGGGTTGGGGAAGCATAAGGATGGAAATGGCGACGGCCGATATTCTGCTGGAGACGAGCCCCAAGGTGGCTCCGAGCGATGTGTCCGAGATCTGGCTGGGGCACCTGATGAGTCTGTTGATTCCGCTGACAACCCTGGCCTTTGTCTGGACCGGGCCCCATGCCTGGTATGTCGCGCTCGTCTTCATTGCGCCCATGGCGGTTTTTACGTGGATGGATACCCGGCCGCGCTATGAGCGAAGGCAGCCTGTCGAATTGCTTCCCGGGTGGCCCTTTGACCTTCTCGTCTTCGTATTGGTCGGCATCCACTTCGCGATTCTGCTGGGCCTCGTCCGCCTTTTTACCGAGCAAGCTTTCTTTTCTCTCGACACAGCGATGATCTTTGTGCTCGTGGGGGGGAATTCGGGTTTCTCGATTATCACCGCGCATGAGCTGATTCATCGTCGCAGTTCGCTCAAGCGACTCATGGGAAGGCTGATGCTCAGCACCGTGCTCTACGAACATTTCTATACCGAGCATCTCCGTGGACATCATGTGCGGGTGGGGACTCCCGAGGATCCCGCCACGGCTCGCTTCGGGGAGACCTATCGTGCCTTCTGGCGCCGAACCGTGCCCGGTCAGTTTCGCAGCGCCTGGCGATTGGAGTCCGCAAGGCTTGGCGATCCGGAGATGCCGCTTCTGGATCGGCGCACCCTGTCGAATCGAGTTCTACACGGGATCGGAGTCGGCTGGGGGATCGCTTTCGGGGTTCTCTATTTCTTTGGCCCCGTCGCGTTTTTCGCCTACCTCCTGCAGGCCTTCGTCGCGGTGCGATTATTGGAAGCGGTCAACTATTTCGAACATTGGGGTCTGGAGCGGCGCGGGGGCCGGGTCCGACCCTCGGATTCCTGGGATACGCACTCCTGGTTCACCTATTACGGTCTTGTTGGGCTATCGCGCCATGCAGATCACCATGCGCGCCCCGAGAGGCCCTATCAACAACTCAGGGTTCGAGAGGACGCCCCCCTGCTGCCCGTCGGCTATGTCGGTCTGGTGGACATGGTGATGGGTCGAAACGCGGATTTCATCGAACTCGCCACCGCGGAACTCAAGGCGCGGAGCCTTGGGCCCTTCGCCCCGGATTCCCGAGTCGAGATTGATTCCGAACCTCAAGCGGAGTCGCCGTCTCGGATCGGGGTATTCTGGGCGGGGCTCTCTCCACACCTGCAATGGGCTCTGGCGGCCGGGTTGGGCATTCTGGGCGTTTCCCTCGGAGCGTTCCTGGAGAGCGGAGGCGATCCGGGCCTCGATGAAATTCTGCTCAGAAATATTTCCATCGCGGGCATCGTGGTGGCCGTGCTCTATTTGCGCTCATGGGTCGATAGCCGGGTGGAGAATGGTTGGATCTCCTGGGGGTGCGGGTTTGGGCTGCTCCTGGTGATCGGTATTCTTTCCCGACCTTGGCTGGGGCTCTAGTCGCGCCCAGGGTGTTGGCCCTCACGCTGCAAGGCGACTCCCCAGAAAAGAGGTTCGAAGATGCCGAAGCTGACTCAACTCAAACGATCGATCCAGGGCAAGGTGGCGCTGGTCACCGGCGCGGCCAGCGGAATGGGGCGCGCGACGGCTTTCCTCTTCGCCGACGAAGGGGCCCGGGTCGCTGCAGTGGATGTCAATCGCCAGGGCGTTGAAGACGTTGTGGCTGAGATCCAGAAGGCCGGTGGAGAAGCCCAGGGCTGGCCCCTCGATCTTCGCGACCCGAAGGGAATCAACGCGCTCGTCGACGCCGTGCGGGAGCGCTTCGGGGGGATCGATATCCTGGTGAATAATGCCGGGATCAGTCGCCCCGCTCCTTTCGAAGCCGAGGCCTATGAAGAGGGTTGGGCTGAGACCATCGACGTTAATTTGACCGCGCATGTTCGCCTGGTCCGGGCGGCGCTGGAGGATCTGCGCGCCAGCGGCGAGGGGCGCGTGGTGAATATCGCGTCCACAGAAGGTGTGGGGGCGCAGCCCTTCGTCAGTGCCTACACGGCGAGCAAGCACGGTGTCATTGGCCTGACCCGGGCCATGGCGGTAGAACTCGGTCAGAAGGGCGTGACGATCAACTGCATTTGCCCTGGCCCGATCAAGACGGGCATGACGGCGCAAATTCCCGACGAGGCCAAGGAAAAATTCGCTCGCCGGCGCGTGCCTCTGCGCAGGTATGGCGATCCCGAAGAAGTGGCCCACGCCACCCTCAGCCTGGTTTTGCCCGCCTCTTCGTTCATCAACGGCGCGGTGCTCATGGTGGATGGGGGCATGTCCATCCAGAATTGAGGCGATTCAGGCGCCTCCTCATTGGCCGAGTTGGGGCCAACTTCGTTCAGGGTGACAGCTCTTCGACGGGCTCAACCGCGCTCTCCACGAGCCAGGCGTCGCGGCCATTATGCAATTCGATGTGGAGCCAGCCGCCGCGGTCCTCCAGGATGCGCACTTCGGTTCCGCTGGGCAGGCTCTCTCCAAAACGCAGGGGCGCATTGATCGAATCCGCCGCCCGCCCCACGACCTCCGGAACGATGACGACCGCTTCCCCGCTGGCCTTCGAGCCGGAGTAGAAGAGATCCGACCCGAGCATTCCGAGCCAGAGCAGGCCGAAGAGTGCTCCCAGGTAGCGGGCGAAAACCAGGCGCGTCGAAATCGCGATGGCGAGCGCCAGGGCGGCGATGGCGAAGCAGGCCGCGGCACCCTGGGCGCGAGCCGATTCCGAGAGGCTTTGCCGCCAGAAAAAGAAACTGTCCAATACCCCGCCTTTCGAGGGAACAGGCAACCACTCGGGAAGCAGGCCGCGGGCGTGGACCAGGTTCTGGCTGGCTCGCGTATGGTCGGGCGCGAGCACCAGCGCCCGCCGATAGGCAAGGATCGCAGGGCCGAGGCGCTCGGCCTGCAGGGCGGCGTTCCCCAGGTTGGCCCAGGTGTCTGCGCTTCCCGCTCCGTTCTCGATGGCCGCGCGAAAGAAGCGCTCGGATTCGGCGAAATGCCTCAGGCGTTCATCGCGCTGCTTGCTCTCCATGCCGAGGTCGTACGAGGAGATCGCGGATTCGATCCAGCGCTCGGGGCCTTCGGCCCCAGCGTTCGAGACGGGGAGAAGGAGCGCCAAGCCAATCACCGCCGCGGCCCAGCGTAGAGTCCGTTGCTTGGTCGGCCCGATCATGTTTCGGACCTCGCGAGTTCTTCGACGAGTTCCGAAGCCAGGGTGCGCGCTCGCTCCACCAGGCTCTCCTCGGCGCGGGTGGATGATTCGGCGCCGGGCGAGTAGAAGACCGCGTCGCATTCGGCGAGGAGGGCTTCCCTGGCCGGGTCGGCGCTTCGGGGCTTCAAGGCGGCGAGTTCTCGCAGCGCCGAAGCGATCTCGCCCAAGGCTTCTTTTTGGGGCTTGGATGCGGCGGCTTCGATACGCGCGAGTTGTTCCCTGGAGATGGCGCGGATTCGGAGCTGCTCCGGGTCACGATTTCGGCGACGGCGGTAGACCAGGGATGCCGCCAGGGCGAGAAGGGGAAGGCCGTACATGAAGGCCAGTCCCAGGGTCTGGGATCCTTCATCCCGGAGGAGTCGCGACCGGTCCAATTCGATGGAGAGGTCTGCTCCGCTCAAGCTGAAAACAGACTCTCCTGGTTGGCGTCTGCTCCCGTCTTTGGTCTCTGGGGTGGCGATTTTGGTCTCCGCCGGCTGAGCGGCTACGACATCCGCCGCCGAGATCAATTGGGCCGGTCGAACCACGAGCGCGATGGGGCGGGAGTAGGCGGTCTGGTATTGGCCGAGTTCGGGGTCGAACCAGGAGTAGGGAAGTGCGGGAATTTCGTTCAAGGACTCGTCGAGCACGCGCACCGGCACGCGGAAGATTTTCGCACCCTCGACGATCTCACCGGCGGGCCGCTCACTCGCCAGGCTGAAGGAATCAGGGGGGAGGGCTTCGTTTCCTTCGAAGGGAGGGAGTCCGACATTCTCCAGGCCGCCTTCACCCCGCACCGTGAAAGTCAGCAGGATCGGGTCTCCGCGTTGCACGACGCTCCGGTCGGCGGTCACTTCGAAAGAGAAACCCCGGCCGATGGCTCCGCCAAAGCTCGCGGGTCGGTTCGCCTTGGGGGCTTCTCGCACGACCAATTTCTGGTCCGAGTCTCGGGCAAAAACCCTTCGGGTATTTGAAGGCCGTCTTCCACCGAAGAAATCACGTTGCCAACGGGTCACTTCGTTGAGGCTGATGGTGGCCGAACCGAGGTCGAACTCGCCGGGATGGAGCGCGACGAGGGTGCGCTGAGCCTTGACCACCAGGAAGGGCCGTCCGAGATCGGAGCGGGACTCCACCTCGGCAGACAGGACCTTTTCGCCGCTTGCGGTCTGGATGGCGAGGGTCTGCTGGCCTCGCACGGGTTGGGTGTCCTGGATGAAGCGGAACGTGTCGGGCATCTCGAAGAGTCGGCTATGGATCTCGTAATTCTGGACACTGTCCTGAAGGTCTTCTGCGAGCCACCACTCGATGCCCACCTCGATTCGCTGCCCCACGAAAACGGGTTTTTCGGGAAGCAGCAATTTCAGCCGGACACGGCGGTCCGGGGTGAGGGTTTGAACCGGAATCGAATAGACCGGTGATTTCGCTTCGATCCCTGCCTGGGCAGCGACGAAAGGGCCCAGCCTCAGATTTCCCGAGCGCGAAGGGGTCAGCACGAAACGGCAGATGAAAGTGGCGCTTTCCGTTCGCGTCGTGCGCCCGTTGATGATGGTGACCTGGGTGGTGACGTTGGGAACGATGCCCACCAGATCCAGGCTTCCCCCGTCGACCGGGGCGCCGGAGCAGCGCGGCTCCGGCTCGCGCTCGAATCCCTCGACTTGGAGGTGAAGGTCGATGGGGACGCCGACGTAATAGGGGGCCTGGGCGATCTTCAAATCGGCGCGTGGCGAGACCTGGGCGCTGGCGGCCCCGGCCCAGACGAGCAGGCCGAGCAGCGAGAGGAGCCGGACGGCCGAGCGACGCTTCCGATCTGTAGACCCATCGCCCATCGGCCTACCAATCCTTGTCGACCGGCTCGTAGCCGGATTGATTGCGCTCGTTTTTATTGCGATGGCGTTCTGCTTCGCGGTCGCGCACCGCCTGAAGGAGTTGACCGGGGTCCTGACTCGTTTCGGACTCCTGTTCCTCTTCCTGGGCGCCGGACTGCTGCTCCTGTTCTTGCTGACCGGAATCCCCTTCTTGCTCTTCGCCCTGATCGGGCTCTTCGGGCGGGGGTTCGAGGGCCGCCAGCGCTTCGAGGATGTTTTGTACTGCAGTCGACTGGTGTTCGCGAATTTCGTCCCGGCCGAGGGGGGGCGCAGGCTCCTCTTCGCGGCCTTCGCTTGCTTGGGCCTCGTCTTCCCCGCTTGCTTCCTCCCCGAGCGGCGAGTTGGCGATTCCGTCCGCCGCCCGGGTCATTTCGTCTGCCGCGGCAAGAACGAATTCCGCCGCCCGAACGAATTTTTCGGCCAGGGCCTGGGCGGCCTCGGCGTCCGGTGGCGGCTGACCGCCAGCGAGTTCCGCCGGGTCGGCGAAGGATTGTTCGTGGAGCGCGGTGGCGAGGGACTCGGTGTATTGGGCCAGGTCGCGCTGGTGACTTTGGAGACGGCGGGATTCGGGGCCGCGCTCCTCACCGTCCAATTCGGGTGCCACCTCGGTGGCATCGCCCAGGTCGATTTGTTGCTGGCCCGCGTCGCGCAAATGCTCGATGAGCGTAAAGAAGAGCCGACGCAGGCCGTCGAGGCCGCGCAGTGCCGCGCCCACGCGTTCCTCGGCGAGTTGGGCGGCCGCGGGATCGTCGCCCAATTGCCCAAAGGATTCGGCTGCCCCTTGCATTGTCGATTCACTCAGGGCGAGGATGCCATCGGCGAGTTCCAATCGCTTTCGCTCGGCTTCCGCCGCTTCGTCGGGCTCGGGGTCTTCGGCCTGTGCAGCCGCTGCATCGAGTTCGAGGCGCATCTGCTCCACCATCCCGGACATGCGCTGGACACGAGTGAGATTGCGCTCTTGAAGGGCGACGAGCCCCGGGCCGAACTCGGCGAGATCGATCTCGGGTTCGGATGCGGCTTGTTCGAGTACGTCGGCAATCCGGCTCTCGTCGGTGTAGGCGAGTTCCACCAAGCCCTTGAGGTCGAGGAATTGTTCCCGGGCCTCGGCGAGGGCCGCCAGGGCTTCGAGTTGGTTTCGTCCCGCCTCCACCAGCCGTTCGTCGTGCAGGGCGATCCCCGCTTCGGCGAGTTCGCCCGTGGCCCGGGCGATATGGGGCTGGGCCGCCCCCAGCAATTCCAGCAGCTGAATTTGCTCGGGATCCTCTCCGGCACCCTGGTCGAGGCCGGCCAGGAGCTTCGCGTCCAATTCGGCGGCCCGCTCGGTGACCCCTTCCTGGGCTTCCGCCAGGTATTCCGCGTCCAACCAATCCGGGGCTTCGGGGGCCGGACCGTCGCCGGATTCCCTATTCAGTCTCAAGCCGGTGGTGGCCGCGGCCAGGGTCCCGGTCTCGGTCGTCACCCGGGAAGCATCGGCCAACAATCCATCCAGGATCTCCACAGGATTTTGCAGTTGCTCACGGGCGCGTTTCAGATGCGAAAGCCCCGAACTCGCCCGGCGATGGGCCCTTAGAGCTTGCTTGCGCCTGAGTTGGCTGCGGGCCTGGCCGATGCTTTCGCGGGCCCTGTGGAGATAGCCGAGCAGGGCTTCGAGCTGGAAGGTCCGCATGCGTTGCTCGGGCGAGAGCGCCTCCTCACCGATGTCCTGCAATGTTTCGAGCTCGTCGCCGGCAAAATCCGCCAAGGCGCCAGCTGCCGAGAGGGCTTGGCGCTCTTCCAGGGCCGCCGCCTTGAAGAGTCCCCGGGCGCTTGCCCCGAGATGAGCGTCGGGGTCAAGGGATACGGTCTCCGCGACGCCCCGGATGGACGCTGCAGCCGCCCGCTGCTCTTCTATCAGGGCGTCCAGTCGCGCGGCGAGGTCGAGCCCATCGGCCTTGGCGAGGGCATCGGCGAGGATGAGCGCCCGGCGGAGGACGATCTCGAGGTTGCGTCGAGGTTCTTCGTCAGCGGGTCGCAAGGCGATGGCTTCCCGAAACCAATCCGCCGATCGTTCGAGGTTGGCCAGTGCGGATTCGGGCTCCGCTTCCATGGAGGCGTCGGCTCGCTTGATCTCCACCCAGCCAAGGTTGAAGGTGGCCCGGTAGCGGAGTTCGCCGTCGTTGCCCGCTCCCCCCCGTGCGGACTCCAGCAAACGTTCGCCCTCATCCAATTCATCAGCGAGCAAGGACGATAGGCCCTGGTTGTAGGCCTCTCGCGGTTGTTCCGGGATCGGGATGCGGGC
The DNA here is from genome assembly GCA_014240165.1 of Myxococcales bacterium. GTDB lineage: Bacteria > Myxococcota_A > UBA9160 > UBA9160 > UBA4427 > JAZXM01. The sequence continues at coordinate 36,182 of JAAZXM010000014.1, forward strand.
CCGGGCTTCCCCTTGCCCGGCTTCGTCGCCGCTGACGACCTCTGCTTCTTCGTCTGGAGCGGGCATGGGCGGCGCCTGGGCCCGGGCTTCGGGTACGCCGCCCAGGGAGAGCGCCAGAAGCAAAACGGGCAGGGTTCCCGATCGCCCCAATGGGCTCATCGCGCTTCCGAGCAACGCCAGCAGGGCGACCAGGATCGCCCATTGGAAGCCGTCTTTCTGAACCGTCCGACCGCGCTTTTCCCCCACCGCGCGCATCAAGGGGCGGATATGCGCTTCGAAGATCGACTCGAGGTCGAGTACGCCCGTGCCCGCTGGGATATAGGCGCCCTCGGTGGTCAGGGCGAGTTCGCGCAGCAAGTCGCCGTCGAGGCGACTCATCACCGGGCGCCCGCTCGCATCCACCACCCGGGTGCGGGCCCCGGTCTGAGGATCCCTGACAAAGATCTCGCTTCCGTTCTCGTCGCCGAAGCCGATCACGATGATGCGAATCCCGCGCTCGGCCGCTTCCCGCGCGGCGTCCAGGGGGAAGGAGTCGTGGTCCTCGCCGTCGGTGAAGAGGAGAATCACCCGGGAGAGGTCCCCGGTGGTTCCGAAACCCGCCGTCGCCTTGCGGATCGGCTCTTCGAGCCTGGTGCCGCCTCGGGCGACGCTTCCTACGTCGACGTTGTCCAGCACCACGCGGAGGAAACCGAAGTCGGGCGTCAGGGGGCAGAGTACGCTGGCGCGGCCCGCGAAAGCGATCAAACCCACCTGGTCGCCGCCCAGGTAGGGGAGCAGGTCCCGCAGTTCGGCCTTGGACCGCTCCAGGCGATTGGGCGCTACGTCCTCGGCGAGCATGGAACGCGAAACGTCGAGGGCGACCATGATCTCGGCGCCGACCCGGGGCGCTTCGATGAATTCGAAGCCCCATTGGGGGCGCATCAGGGCGATGACGATGGCCAGCATGGAAAGGCAGAGCAGGGCGCTGCGGAGGCCGCGCCGGAACTCGCCCGGACGATCCACCAGCCGCGGTTGCATGGTGGCGCCGATGAAGAGGTCGAGCAGATGACTGCGCCGTCTCTCGAGGCCGATCAACAATGCAGCCAGGACAAGAACGATCCAAAGCCCGTGAACGTATTGCGGCTGGGCGAAGCTAAGTCCCGTCATGGCAATCTCCGCAGGACGCTTTGGGCCAGCAATGTGGACAGGACGATCAAGACGAGCCCCGTCAAAGCGAAACTCGCGTAGTACTCCTCGTATTGCATGTATCGAATTTCGACAATCTCGCTGCGTTCGAGCGCGTCGATCTTCTCGTAGACCTGCTCCAGCGCTTCCTTGTTGTCGGCGTGGAAATACTCGCCCCCGGTTCGCTCGGCGATGGCCTCGAGGGTGCGCTCATCGAGTTCGACATAGGCCTGGCGCAGAACCGTTTGTCCTCGCCATTCCACGGGGAAGGGCGCGTAGCCCGTTGTCCCGGCCCCTACGGCGTAGACCTTGATGTTGTTGGCCGCGGCCAACTCCGCGGCCTGGCCCGGGGAGATGTCGCCGGTATTGCTGACACCGTCTGTGAGCAACACGATGACCTTGCTCTTGGCCTTGTGCCGGCGGAGTCGCTCCACCGCCAGGGCGAGTCCTTCCCCGACCGCGGTCCCGTCCTCGTTTCGATCGGTGACGATGGTCACTTCGTCGAGAATCGCCGTGAGATTCACATGGTCCAGGGTGAGGGGGGCAACGCTATCGGCATAGCGCGCAAAAGTGACCAGACCGACGAGGTCGTCCGGTCGGCCGTCGCGGTCATCGCTGGCGCCCAAGAATTGCCTGAGTACCTGCTGAACCACCTGGAGTCGGTCGATGCTCTGGTCCTTGCGCACGAAGTCCCGAGCGTTCATGGACCCGGATCGGTCCACCACGAGCATGATGGCGATGCCCTCCCGGTAGACCTTGGTATTGGCCTCGCCGGTGCGCGGCCCCGCCAGGGCAATGGCCAGGGCAGCGCTCGCCAGGGCCAACCCGAGAGGAGGCACGATCAGCAGGCGGGCGCGCCAGGAGTCCGGCGCGTGCTCCAGGAGTTTCAGGCTGGAAAAGCCGACGTGGGATGGAGCGCGCCGAGCCAGCCCGAATACCAGGGGAGCCAGGATCAGAAGGACGAGGAAAACGGGATCGCGAAATTCGAGATTCGTCATGGCGCGCTCACCCCATTTCGGGGCTGGGCGCTGACCGCTTCTTCCTCGCCTTCGAGGCCCATGGCTTCGGTTATTTCCCGGGTTTCGTCGATGAAGCGCCGCGCCTTCCGGATGCTCTCACGGATGGCTTCCTGGTCCGGGAGATGGTGCGCGAACTTGACGAGATCGCATTGGCTGAGAAAATCGCGCAAGAGTTGTTGGTGCTCGGCTCCCAGGTCCGGAGACCCGCTCACCTCTTCGAGGAAGCGTTCGGTGGTGAGTTCGGGAGAGCGAACCGAGAAGCGGTTCTCGAGATAGCGGCGAACGATGCCCGAAAGATCGACGAAGAAACCATCGATTCGCGCCTCGCTCGGGAGCGGGCTGGCCAGCAACGCTTCCAATTCGCCATTCGCCACATCCCAGGCACTGCGCACGGCGGCCTTCGCGGACCAATTCCGCCAGGCGCGCAGGGCGAAGGGCAGGGCGAGTGCGAGGACGAGCCCCCCTGCCAGCAGCCATGTCCAGCGATTCGAATTTCCGCCCCGGGGCCCCAGGCGATCCATGGGCGGGCTCAAGTCGGCGCTGGCGCTATCGGGAACCACCGAGAGGACTTCGAAGGCGAGGCCTTCGGTGAGGATTTCGTACGCGTCGAGATCTTCCGGGGCAGGGGCCATGCCGGGCCGATGGTCGATGAATTCGAGCAGGATCGGAGGCAGCGAGTGTTCGCCCGACGCGGGCGCCTGCAGGGTATAGCGCTGGCTGTGCAGGGTGAGTCCTTCCTCGGTGAGTTCTTCCCGGGGAACGAAATCCACGATTCGGAAACGGTCCAGGGCCTCACCGAAGGCGGGCATCAGGATTTCAACCCCGGCTTCGGCCAGAGCCTCGATGCGCAGGACCATGGGATCCCCGATGACCGGGCTATCCGGAGTGAGTTCCACGCGGACCTGGACTGGTCCCGAGACCGAGGATGTTTCCAGCCCGTGGGCTCCGCCGGCCACCAGGGAGCCCGAGGCGAGGAGCGCTGTGCATAGCCAGGCTCTGGGATGCATGAGGAGGGGGCGTTTCATCTGCGGGTTCTGCGCTCCCGTGCGCGAAAGAAGCGCACCAGGGGATCCACCACCGAACCCGCCGCGTCGATATGGATCAGGTCGATTCCAGATCCAGCGAGACGTCGCCGGATTCCGTCGATGCGCTGGGTGGCCTCCTCCTGCACGTGGGTTCGAAAGGCCTGGGATCCCGAGTCGACGACGCGTTTTGTCCCGGTCTCTACGTCGTGCAGGGTGATCAGGCCCACGGGCTTCATCTCGAGTTCCCGCGGATCGGTGATCAGCACGGCCACCACGTCGTGCTTTCGGTTGGCGCTGCGCAGGGCCTGCTCGTAGCCCTCATCGATGAAATCGCTCACCACGAAGCAGACGCTTCGGCGCTTGTTGATTGAAAGAAAGAACTCAAGCGCACGGGTGATTTCGGTGCCTTCCCGGGCGGTTCGCAAGCGCCCGCGATTTCCGAGCAAACGTTTCCAGAAGGGCACGCGCGGGGGGATCTCCCCGGACGATCCCTGTGGGCTGTCCTCGCCGTGGGCGAGCACTTCGCGAACCACGCGAAGCGCGTGCTTCTGTCCCTTGCGCGGCGGGATATATTGCTCGATATCGCTGTGGAAAAGCAGGAGCCCCACTTTGTCATCGTTGCGGCTGGCCGAAAAGGCGAGGAGCGCGCAGAACTCTGCGGCGCATTCGCGCTTCGACCGCCCTCCCGAGCCAAAATCCTGGGAGGCGGAGATATCGGCTATCAGCATCAGGGTGAGCTGCCGCTCTTCGACGTAGCGCTTGACGAAGGGCTCGCCCATTCGGGCCGTGACGTTCCAGTCGATGCTGCGAACGTCATCGCCGGGGGTGTAGGCGCGAACTTCGTCGAATTCGATGCCGCTTCCCTTGAAGACCGATACGTATTCCCCCGCCAGGACATCCGCAACCTGGCGGCCCGTCCGGACCTGGATCTCCCGAACACGGCGCATGATCTCTTTGGGCAGCATGATCTCTTCCGCCGCCGCCCTCAGGGCACCAACAAGGTGTCGATGATCTTCTGGATCACGTCTTCCGAAGCAATGCCCTCGGCCTCGGCTTCGTAGCTCACCGCCACGCGATGCCTGAGGACGGAGGGCACAGTGCTCTGGATGTCGTGGGGCGTCACGTAGCTCCTTCCTTGGATGAAGGCGTGGGCCTTCGCGGCCTTCATCAGCGCGATACTGGCTCGCGGGCTCGCTCCGTGATCGATCAGACCCTCCAAATCGCTTACGCCCGATTCGGTCGGCGTTCGAGTCGCTTGTACGATATCCACGATATAGTTGCGCGCCTTTTCGTCGACGAAGAGTTGGTCCACCGTGGCGCGCGCGGCCAGGATGTCCGCAGCCTGGGCGACTTTCTGCACCTCGGGGATGGGCTGACCACTGGCCATGCGATCGAGGATTCGGCGCTCTTCCTCGGAACTCGGGTAGCCGATCTTGACCTTCAGCATGAAGCGATCCACCTGGGCTTCGGGGAGCGGATAGGTCCCCTCCTGTTCGATGGGGTTCTGGGTCGCCAGCACGAGGAAGGGATCCTCCAAGGGGAAACTCTGCCCGCCAATCGTGACCTGTCTTTCCTGCATCGCTTCAAGCAGGGCCGCCTGAACCTTGGCCGGGGCCCGGTTGATTTCGTCTGCGAGAATCAGGTTGGAGAAGATCGGACCCTGCTTGACGCTGAAGCTGCCGTCGCTCGGGTTGAAGATCTGGGTTCCGATGACATCGGCGGGCAGCATGTCCGGGGTAAATTGGATGCGGGAAAAGCCCGTGGCGATGGCCTGGGCCAGGGATTGCACCGCGAGGGTCTTGGCCAGTCCGGGCAGGCCTTCCAGCAGCACATGGCCACCGCAGAGAAGCCCCACAAGCAAACTGCGAACCATTTCGTCCTGGCCCACCAGCACCTTGCCGATCTCGCTCTGGATTGCTGGACACAGCTTATGGAGCCGTTCGTCCACCGGCGCTTGGCCGCCGATCTCTTGCGTCATGGTTCGTTTCCTTCCTTCCCGGTTTGGATCGGGTTCATCCCCTGGTCCGCCCGGACTTGGAGTTCGGCCGGAGGGGGGGAGTTCCCGTCTGGGCCCTGAGCGGCCGGTATAGTAGAGAGCCATACTGCTCGCTTCCAGCGGCAGCGTGCGCGGCCCGGGTGATTCCCGGTCCAAAAGGAGGACAATCGCCATGCGGATGGACAAGCCCCGGGTCGAGCCTCTCAGCCCGGACGAAATCGATGCTGAAACCCTGGCCCGACTGGGGGAAGGCCCCCATTTGAACATCTTTCGAACCCTGGCCCAGCATCCGGCCTTGATGAAGCGCTGGCTGGTGTTCGGAAATCACGTACTCGCCAAATCGACCCTGCCGCCGCGAGAGCGCGAACTCGTCATTCTGCGGGTGGGGTGGCTCTGCCAAGCGGGCTACGAATGGGGCCAACACGTGGTCATCGGTCGCCAGGCCGGGCTTTCGGATGAGGAAATCCAGCGGATCCCGGCCGGGGCCGAGGCCGCTGGCTGGTCCGAGGATGACCGCTGGCTGCTGCGCGCTACGGACGAATTGCACGGGGATGCCTTCATCAGCGACACGACCTGGGCGGCGCTGGCGGAAAAGCTTTCGGTCCAGCAGCGAATGGATCTGATCTTCGCCGTGGGTCAGTACAATCTCGTCTCCATGGCGCTCAACACCCTGGGCGTCCAGCCCGAAGAGGGGCTGCCGAGGCTTCCCGAACAATGAGCGGCCGACTCGAGGGTCGCGTGGCCCTGGTGGTGGGGGCGGGGCAGACACCGGGGGATACGGTGGGCAACGGCCGCGCCACGGCGATCCTGATGGCGCGGGAGGGGGCCCGGGTTCTGGCGGTTGACCTGAAGTTGGCTTCCGCGCGGGAAACCGTGGCCCAGATCGAGGGCGAGGGCGGCATAGCCCATGCCCTGGAGGGCGATGCCACCCGAGAGGCCGATTGCCAGACCATGGTGGCCCGCTGCCTCGAGCTTTTCGGAAGCGTCGATATTCTCCATAACAACGTGGGCATCGGGGACGGCGACGCGGGGCCCGCGCATCTCGAGGAGGCCGGCTGGGACCGCATCCTGGCCGTGAACCTCAAGAGCGTGGTGCTTCCCTGCAAGCATGTGCTGCCGACCATGCGAGAGAGCGGCGGGGGGTCCATCGTCAACATCTCGTCCATCGCGGCGATCTGCTCGACGCCCCAGGTGGCCTACAAGGCTTCGAAGGCCGGGATCAATGCCTACACCCAATCCCTCGCCGTGGGCAACGGGCGCTACGGAATTCGGGCCAATGTCATCATGCCCGGTCTGATCGAGACCCCCATGGCGATCGAAGGGATTTCCCAAGCGACGGGCATGGCCAAGCCGGAATTGATCGCCCGGCGCAACGCCCAGGTGCCCCTGGGCGCTCGCATGGGGACAGCGTGGGACGTTGCCCATGCGGCGGTCTTCCTGGCTTCGGACGAGGCCCAATTCATTTCGGGCGTGGCCCTTCCCGTGGATGGCGCTCAGAGTGCGCGCATCGGCTAGTGGGCGTCGGGGCCGGGGTGGGGATGAGTCCATGCCATCGGCTAGCCTCTTGCCGTGACCGTCTTCCGCCCGTGCATCGATCTTCACGAAGGGCGTGTCAAGCAGATCGTGGGCGGCAGCCTGCGGGATAGTGGCACGGCGCCCGAGACGAATTTCGTGGCCGAGCAGAGTGCAGGGTATTTCGCCGGGCTTTACCGCGATGACGGCCTTCCCGGCGGGCACGTGATTCGCCTGGGGCAGGGCAATGACGACGCGGCCCAGGAGGCCCTGGCCGCCTGGCCGGGCGGCCTTCAACTCGGAGGGGGCATCAACGCCGACAACGCCGAGTATTGGCTGGAGCAGGGGGCGGCGAAGGTCATCGTCACCAGTTGGCTCTTCGAGGCGGATGAATTGTCCATGGAGCGGGTTGAAGCGCTGTCTCATCGGGTAGGGCCGGATCGGTTGGTGGTGGATCTTTCCTGCCGCCAAGGGGAGCGGGGTTGGTGGGTGGCCATGGACCGCTGGCAAACCGTGACCCGAACCCCGGTGGATGCGGAGACCCTCGCGAGCCTGGCGGAGTATTGCAGCGAATTCCTGGTCCACGCCGCAGACGTCGAGGGGCGCCAGGCCGGGATCGATGAGGCGTTGGTGGCGCTGCTCGGCGAGTCATCGCCGCTTCCGTGCACCTATGCGGGGGGCGGCCGCGCCATCGAGGACCTGAAGACCGTGGAGTCGCTCTCGGGCGGAAGCGTCGATCTGACTTTTGGAAGCGCGCTCGACCTCTTTGGAGGAAGCGGCGTTCGCTACGCGGATTGCGTCGACTGGAACCGGCAACAATCCCCTTGAACCGGGGGCCGAGGGTCCGGGAGAGGGCCGGTTCAGGCCAGTTCGCGTGCGATGGCATCCCCGGCGCGCCAGCCCAGCAGGAGATCGCCCTCGATTCCCAGGCTTCCGACCCCGGCCCGGTCGAGTCGGTAGATCGAGGGCTTGCTCGAAGCGCGAATGTCGATCTCGGCGGGCCAACCCTCACCGGGGAGTGGATCCTCGAGCCAGCCATCGTCATCCCAGACCGGGCGGCGATGACCTCGGCGGCGAATCCGATCCCCGGCGAAGGGCATCAGGGCGCGCAGCCGGGCTTCGAGTTCGTCTTCGGCGGCCTCGATGTCCTCGTCGTCATCGACTCGAATTCGGGCCACCAGGTCGAAGCACGCATTGTCATCGGGGTTCGCGTAGGCGGTGATGCTGGCAACGCGGTCCGCGAAGGATCCCGGGGCGGCTTCTCCGGGCGCGGCTCCCAAGGCGATGACACGCGGACACATGCCCCGGGGCAAAATATCGCGATCGATCTGAAGGAGCAGCCCGATCCGGCGGCGTCGGGGCCGGTCGAGTTTGAGGAAATCCGGCATTTCCTCGGGGTCCATCACCGCGGCCAGGGCCGATGGCGCGGCGGCGATGGCCAGCACTCTTCCCACCCAGATCTCGTCGGTATCGTCCACCAGGATGGCCGGGCGGTTCTCCGACGAGACCAGCCGAAAGCCGCCTGCCAGGGAGCGAAACTCGCCGTGGACTTCCTCGACACGCTTGCGCAAGAGACCGAGTAGCCAGGGGGGACCGTCGCCGAATCCTGCGCCCCCGGAGAGTGCGCAGCCCAGCAGCCGGGCCCGGGCCTCGGCGGTGACATCCGCGGTGGCGAGGTTGGAGAGCGCCGAGACCTGGGCGTCCAGAACGGGCCTCAGGGCGGGGCCGGGGTGAGCGACTTCCGCCGGCAGTCCCCGCACGTGGGATCCGGTGATGCCCGCGCGGCCCATCCCCAGGCGACGCCCCAGGCGTACCAGGGGCGAATTCAGCATCACCTTGCGCTCGGCTTCGGTGGCTTCGGCCAAGGCCCGGACCATTTCCCCCGCCTCGTGGGCGCCACAGAGCCCCCAGCGGGTGAGTTCGTCGGCGGTCACGTCGGCCGAGCCCACGTCCATGCGGAGTTCGGGGCCGGTGACCTGATAGGCCAGGCGCTCGGCGCCCAGGCGCCGGCGGTCCAGCAGCGGAATACTCAACTCGCGGATGCACCCGTCCAGAACGCCCCCATCCCGGGAGCCCGCCAGGAAGAAAGGCTCGCGAAGCGCCGGGTGAAGCGCCCGGGCGGCGTCTTCCTCCACCACCAGAACCCGCTGTCCGCGCGCTCCCAGTCGGGCCGCTGCGACCAGGGCGCTGACGCCGCTGCCCAATACGATGGCGTCCCAGCGACGGGCCCTCAGCCTGGAGGTGTCGGTGACCCGGGCGAGGCGACGCATCAGCCCGGCGGCCTGAAGGCCGGATCCATCAGCAGGGCGGGTTCTTCGGGACTCTTCCGCTCGATTTGGCCGATCACGTAAGCCCGCTCGCCGAGCCCGGACAGGCGCTGGCAGATATCCGCGGCCTGGTGTTGGGGTGCGATGACGAGCATTCCAATTCCGCAGTTGAATACCCGCAAGAGTTCGTCCTCAGGGAGTTCTGCCTGCTGCTGGATCCATGCGTACACCCCGGGTCGAGGCCAGGACGCCGGGTTGACCCGGGCGCGAACACCCCGCGGGAGGATTCGCGGCACGTTGCCCGCAAACCCTCCACCCGTGATATGGCACAGGCCGCTCACGGTGAAGTCGCGCAGAATATTGAGCAGCGGCTTGACGTAGATTCGGGTGGGGGCCAGGAGTTCGCTGGCCAGGCTGCTCTTGAGGTCGGGGTGGTCGCCGAAGAGTTCCAGTCGCCCGGCTTGGATGCCCTCGTCGAGCACACTGCGCACGAGCGAGTAGCCATTGCTGTGGAAGCCGCTCGACGCCAGACCGATCACGGCGTCGCCCTCGCTGATGGTGGAGCCGTCGACGATGGCGTTGCGCTCGACCACGCCGACGGAAAAGCCGACCATTTCGAGTTCGCCCTTGGCGTAGACGCCTGGCATGGTTGCGGTTTCTCCGCCCAAGAGGGCACAGCCCGCCCGCCGGCAGCCCTCGGCGAGGCCCCGAAGGGCGTCCGACGCCACTTCCTTCTCGAGCTTCGCCATGGCGATGTAATCAAGAAAGATCAGGGGTTCGGCCCCCTGAACCACCAGGTCATTGACCACCATGGCCACGCAGTCGACCCCGATGGTGTCGAAGCGGCCAATTTGGGCCGCCAATTTGATCTTGGTCCCGACACCATCGGTGGCGGCCACCAGGACGGGGTCGCGGTATCGGTCCGGGGTCTTGAAGAGCCCCGCGAAGCCCCCGATGGAGGAGAGTACTTCGGGCCGGTGGGTGCCCCGGACGATTTCCTTCACCTCGTCGATGAAGGACTCGTCGTGGTCGAGGTCGACGCCGGCTTTGGCGTAGGCGGGGGCGGTGGGCTCGGTGGGGTCGGTCACGCGAATGGAATAGGGGACGCGAGAGAGGCCGTCAATCGGCGACCGAGGCTTTAGGCCGCGACTTTCGCCGTGCTAAGGTGCTCGGGTGAAAATCGCCGTGGTCATCCCCGTGCTCGACGAAGCCGAGCAGATACTGGATGCGATCGCGAGCGTGAGGGCAGGAGAGCTGAACGGGGCCTCAGCCGCCTCTGAGTCATCCGCCTCTGTGGAAACCGAGATTCTGGTGGTGGATGCGGGCAGTTCGGACCCAACCCTCCCCCGCGCCCGTCAGGCCGGGGCCCGGGTATTATCCGCCGCGCGTGGCCGGGCCCATCAACTCGAGGCGGGTTGGCGGGCGAGTGCCGGCGACGTGATCGTTTTTCTCCACGCGGACACGCGACTGGAGCCGGGCTGGAACGCCGCGCTTCGCGAAGCGCTGGTCGATCCCCGGGTTGTTGGGGGCGCTTTTCGCCTGGGCTTCGACGACCCGGCCCTGGCTTTCAGGCTGGTGGAATGGGTGGTTCGCCTGCGGGTTGGGCTCTTCTCCTTGCCTTACGGCGACCAGGCGATCTTCGTGCGCCGGTCCGCACTCGAGGCCATGGGGGGCGTGCCCGCTGCGGAATTGATGGAGGATCTCGACCTGGTGCGCGCCATGAAGCGCCGCGGCCGTCTCGCTGCCTTGTCGCCGGTGGCGACGACCTCGGCGCGGAGGTACCGGCTGCGGGGCGTCGCGCGCACCCTGTGCCGGAATGCGGCGGCCCTCGTGGGCTGGTGGATGGGCGTCGAGCGCGGGCGTATCGCGGGATGGGTCGGCCGGTGAGCGCGGCCCCGGTACTTTCGGCGGCGGAAACCGGGGACAGCCCCGTTCGCCACGCGCTTCGGCGCCTGTCGGTTTATCTGCGTCGCAATTCGATCTACTACAGCTTCTGGGCCCTGATTACCCTGGCCTATGTCGCGGCCTTCGTGGCTTTTCCCATGCTGGTGGGGTGGTCCATCGCGGGCGCCATGGACCCGGAACTGCCCAGCGAAGATCTGCAGATGCGTTTCCTGGCGCTGCTGGCTGTGGCCGTGGCGCGAGGGCTGCTTCGCTTCTTTTCACGGATGCTGGTCTTCACGGCCGCCCGCGAGGTCGAATACGAGATGCGCAACGACCTCTTTGCGCACTTGCAGCGGCTGCCCCAGTCGTTTTATTTCGACTGGAGAACCGGCGACCTGATGAGTCGCTGCGTGAACGATTTGAACGCTGTGCGGCTCATGCTCGGGCCCGGCCTGCTCTCCATCGTTCAGACACCCGTACTCTTTCTTGGTGTTCTGGCGGCGATGTTCGTCTTGGATCCGGTGCTCGCGACGCTGGTGCTGCTTCCCTATCCGCTCTTCATCGTGATTGCCCGGGTCTTCGGCACGGCACTTTATTCCAGGAGCCTGGCGGTTCAGGTTGGGCTCGCGGATCTCTCCAACCGTGTGCAGGAGGTGGTCTCCGGGATCTCCGTCGTCAAGGCGTACTCGATGGAGAAGGAGCAGGCGAGCCGTTTCCAGGAGACCAACGAAGAACTCTATCGCCGGGCCCTGCGTCTGGTTCTGATCAACGGGGCGATGCCCACGATCACGGGCCTGCTCCCGGCTGTGGCCATGTGGGTGGTCCTGATCGTTGGGGGTTCTTCCATCAGCAAGGGGGAAATGGGGGTCGCGGAGTTCTTCACCTTCGCGATGTATATCTGGGACCTGACTTTTCCCACGTTCATCATGGGCTGGGTGGTGGCGCTGGTGCAGCGGGGCTCGGCGGCGATGCAACGGATCGACGAGGTGCTGTCGGTGGAGCCCTCGATCCGCGACCACAGCGAACTCGAATCCGTCGAATCCCTGCGCGGAGAGATCGAGTTTCGGGGGCTCAGCTTTCGCTATCACGCCGACGATTTCGAGCCGGCGCTGAAGGACCTGCACTTGCGCGTGCCGGCGGGCAGTTCCCTGGGCGTCGTGGGGGGTGTGGGTTCAGGGAAGACCACTCTGGCCTCGGTGATTCCGCGGCTTTACGAAGTCGAGGACGGGCAAGTCTTCTTGGACGGCTTCGATATCAACCGGCTTCCCCTGAAAATCCTGCGTTCGAGCATCTCGATGGTGCCCCAGGATTCCTTCCTCTTCTCCACGCGCCTGGCGGACAATATCGCCTACGGGCTGCCCGAGGACGCGCCTGCGGAGCAGGTGAGGGAGGCAGCGGAAATGGCCCAACTCGCCAAGGATATTCATGAATTGCCCGAGGGATTCGAGACCCTGGTCGGCGAGCGGGGGGTGATGCTGTCCGGCGGGCAACGCCAGCGGGCCGCCCTGGCTCGGGCCCTGGCGCTTCGTCCCAGCATCCTGATTCTCGATGACACCCTATCGGCGGTGGATGCCGAAACCGAAGCGGCGATTCAATCCGGGCTCGAGGAGGTCTTCGAGGGGCGGACCGTGGTGGTCGTGGCGTCCCGGGTCAGCACCGTGCGGGATTGCGATCAGATCGTTGTCCTCGAGGAGGGCCGGATCGCGGAAATCGGTGGGCACGAGGAATTGGTGGCGGCCGGTGGGCTCTACTCGCGGCTGGCCAGCGAGCAGGCCGCGGCCGAACGCCGGCGGCAAATCGAATCGGACCTTGGGGGCAGCCGGGAGAGCGGCGAGGGGGGGCAGGCCTCGTGAGCGATCTCTTCTACGAAGAGGAGGCCCTGGGCAAGGCGTACGATACCCGCCTGCTGGTTCTGCTTTGGCGCTACGTCTCGCCCTACCGGTGGCAGGTGGCGGTGACGCTGTTGATGGTGCTTCCCATTTTCCTGGTCGAACTCGCCCCGGCCTGGATTATCAAGACCGGGCTCGACCACGCATTCCAGCCGGTGCAGACGGGCGAGGACCTGAGCGCGGCGGCGTCCTGGGTCTTCGACCCGCCCCTGGGTCTTTCGACCCTGGCCTGGCTGGCTTTTCTTTACCTGCTCGTGGCCCTGATCGGGATGGGTTTGCAATTCGCCCACATGGTCTTGATGGCGGTGACGGGTCAGTCCGCGATGCGGGATGTTCGCCGGGCCGTCTTCGACAAGATCCAGGAACTCCACCTTGGATTCTTCGATGGCTATCCGGTGGGGCGGCTGGTGACCCGGGCAACGAACGACGTCGAGAACGTGGCGGAAATGTTTACAGCCGGCGTCGTGGCGTTGATCAGCGATGTCTTCAAGATGGTCGGCTTCGCGGTGGTGCTCTTCTATATCAATCCGAAACTCGCCCTGGCGACATTCGCGGCGATTCCCTTCCTCGCGGTGGCGGCGGTGATCTTTCGCCTGAAGGTGCGCGAGGCCTTTCGCGCCGTGCGCGTTCGCATCGCCCGTATCAACGCGCATATCCAGGAAACCATCAGCGGCATGAAGGTGGTTCAGCTCTTTACCCGGGAAGCCCGGAATATGCGTGAATTCGACCGCATGAACGCGGATCATCGAGATGCCTGGAACCAGTCGATTCGCTACGACGCGCTGCTCTTCGCCGTGGTCGAGACCGTCAGCGGAGTCACGATCGCGGTGATCATCTGGGTGGGAACAGGACTCGTGGAAGCCGGTGTCCTCTACCAGTTCATCGACTATATGCGGCGTTTCTTGCGGCCCTTGCAGGATCTGTCGGCCAAGTATTCGGTGATGCAATCCTCCATGGCGAGTAGCGAGCGAATTTTTCAATTGCTCCACACGGACATCGCCATCGAAGACCCGGATTGGGGCGCCGAGCTTCCCGCGCCCGTTCAGAGATTGGGTTCGGTGGAATTCGAGGGGGTCTGGTTCGCCTACCAGGGAGAGGATTGGGTGTTGCGGGATCTCTCCTTCAAGGTCGAACCGGGTCAGCGGGTGGCCTTTGTGGGTGCAACCGGTGCGGGCAAGACCACGGTGATCAACCTGCTCTCCCGTTTCTACGAGGTGACCCGGGGGCGAGTCCTGGTGGACGGGGTGGACGTGCGAAATATTCCCCAGGGCGAATTGCGGGCCCGGGTGGCGACGGTGCTCCAGGATGTCTTTCTTTTCAGCGGCACGGTGAGCGACAATATTTTGCTGGGGAGAGAGGATATCGGGTCTGCCGAGGTCGAACGCGCGGCGCGGGCCGTGAGGGCCCACGAGTTCATCGAGCGTCTCCCCCAGGGCTACGAGACCGAACTTCGAGAGCGGGGCTCGAACCTCTCCGCGGGCCAGCGTCAGTTGCTCTCTTTTGCCCGGGCACTGGCCCACGACGCCGAGATCCTGGTTCTCGACGAGGCCACGAGTTCCATCGACAGCGAGACCGAGGCCATGATCCAGCAGGGCATTCACGCCCTGATGCAGGGGCGGACCGCCATCGCGATTGCCCACCGGCTGTCGACCATTCGGGATGTGGACCGGATTTACGTTCTTCACCACGGCGAGCTCGTCGAGTCCGGCTCCCACGAAGAGTTGATTGCCCTCGGGGGAAGCTACCGACGGCTCTATTCTCTCCAGGCCGAACTCGAACTGGCCCAAGTGGAGGCGCCGGCCGGCTGAGCACGGCCGGGTGGACGGCGAAATATCGACCGGATGGGTGAAACGCCCTCAATTGGCTTGCGAAGTCCGGGCCGGGAGTGGTACCTAGAGAACACCCCCCGAACTGATCCAAGCGTGCATCATCATTATTGAATTTCGTCCTCCGGACTGGGTGGGATCGGTGCTGTCAAGCCGATCCGGGATACCCCCAGGGACGGGTCAGCGGGCGAGGGTAGGTTCCAGCGAGGTCGCTTCCCCAACGGGGCCGCGGCCTTCGATTCGAGCAATCGAGGAATCGGTGCGAATCAAGTCTCTGCAGCTTCAAGGCTTCAAGTCGTTCGTCGACCGCACGACGTTCACGTTCAAGGATGGCGTGACCGCCGTGGTGGGTCCGAACGGTTGCGGAAAATCCAACGTGGCCGACGCGGTGCGTTGGGTGATGGGTGAGCAGTCCGCCCGGCGATTGCGCGGCAAGGCGATGGACGACGTCATCTTCGGCGGATCCGCCAATCGACCGCCCATTGGGATGGCCGAAGTCGTGCTCTCCTTCGAGAACTCCGCGGGCAAGGCACCCGCCGAATATGCCGAATACGCCGAGATCGAAATTTGTCGCCGGTTGTATCGTTCGGGGGAGTCCGAGTACCTCATCAATAAATCCCCGGTCAGGCTCAAGGACGTCAGTGATTTCTTCCGTGACACGGGCGTCGGTGCCAAGGGCCATACCATCGTCGAGCAGGGCAAGGTGGCCGAGGTGGTTTCCGCCAAGGCGGAGGATCGGCGGCTCCTGATCGAGGAGGCGGCCGGCATCGCCAAGTACAAGGCGCGCCGCCGCGAGGCCGAAAGCAAGATCAAGTCCACCGAGCAAAACCTGGACCGGGTCAGCGACGTCCTGGGAGAGATCCGTCGCCAGATCAGTTCCCTTGAGCGCCAGGCGAGAAAGGCCGCGCGCTACAAGCGGCTCAAGGAGACCCAGAGGATCCTGGAGCTGTCCGTGGCGCGAGACGATCGGGCCGAGTTGCTCACCGAGACCGGCGCTGCCAAGGGGAGCCTGACCCAGCTGCGCGATGCGACCACGGTGCTTTCGACGCAACTGGCCGAGCGCGAGTTGGGGCTCGAGGAAAAAAGAATCGGTCTCACCGAGGCCGAGAAATCGGTCAGCCAGGGTTCCGAGCGGCTCTATGGCCTGAGGAGCGAGATCAAGGACCTCGAAGGCCAGATCGAATTGGGCCGCCGAGAATGTGAGAACATCGCCGAAAGCAATGAGGGTCGGCGGCGAGAACTCGATCAACTCCGGGAGCAACTCACCCAGGTCGAAGCCGAAGCCGTGGAGGCTCGGCAGGAACTCGACCAACTCGAACAAGTCGTCCAAGGTCAGCAGACCAACGTCGATGCCGCGGAAGCGGAGGTTGCGGCGTCCGAGTCCGAGTCCGCCGCCTCGGATGCGGAACGTGAGGCGGCGCACGATGCCCAGGTCGCTCTCCTTACCGCTCTTGCGCGAGGGGACGATCGGATTGCTGCGCTGGGTGATATGCGGGCCGCCCTGGACCAGCGATTGCGTTCGGTGGACCGGGATGACGAAGAACAACAGACGGCAGCCAGCGAACTCGTCGGGGAAGAAGGCGAGTTGGAGCGCGAACTCCGCAGCCTCCTTGGGGATCGAGATCGGTTCCAGGAGCAGCTGATCGTTTCCCTGCGGCATCAGGAGCGATCGGCGGAGACGCTGGCGACAGCCACCTCCGCTCTTCAGGATAAGCGCGAGCGCTTCGGCGCCCGCAGTGCTCGATTGACCTCGCTCAAGGAATTGCTGGAGGGCAAGGAAGACCTCGAGCCGGGAACCCGTCATATCATGGCCGAGGGCGCCGAGGCGGCGGATCGCTACGGCGTGCGCGGCCTGGTGCGGGAGCTCCTGGACGTGGACAACAGGGCGGTGACCGCAGTGGGGGCTGTCCTTGCCCATCGCTCGGACGCGTTGGTCTTGGAGTCCGGCGCCAAGGTGATGGACGCCCTCGATGCCCTTCGCGCCGCAGAGGCGGGGCGCGGCGTTTTCCTCCTCGATGCGGCGGATGAACCCGTCTCGGGGATCGTTCCCCTGGGCGAGCCGATCCTCGAATTCGTTCAGCCCCATCCGGGCCACGAAAACCTCGCCCAGCGCCTCCTCGGAGGTGTCTACCTGGTGGACAGCCTGGCGGAGCCCCTGGACCTCTATGGAACGACTTCCCTGCCCGCGACCTTCGTGACATGGGACGGCGACATGGTGACCGCGGAAGGGCTCGTCACGGGCGGAGGCCAGGGCGGGGCCACGGGATCCCTGGGCCGGCAAGCGGAGGTGAGGGCATTGGAGGTCGAGGTGGACGCGCTCTCGGCCGAGGTCAAGCAACTCGAGGCCGCCCACGGCAACGCCGTGGTCGAACTCGATACGGCGAACCAGGAACTCGACAATATGCGCAGCCGGCATCACACGGCTGCGCTCGCCGTGGCGACCCACGAGAAAGATCTCCAGCGGGCGTCGGAACGCCGGAAATCCGTCGGTGAAGCCCGGGAGACCCGCGTCATGGAACGGGCGGAACTGGTCGCCGAGACCGAGACCCTGGCCGAAGAGCAGGTGGCCCTTCAGGCGCAACTCGAAACCTGGCGCGAGCAGCGGACCCAGGGGCAGGCTGCGCTCGATACGTTGGGGCTCAAGCATGGCTCATTGGGAAGAGAACTCGCTCGTCGCCAAACGCGCTTGACCGAGTTGCGGGTGGCCCATAACAGTCGCATCGAGCATCGAGACCGCCTCTCCGAGACGGTTTCGCGTTTCGACAGTTCGACTCGGGAAACCGCCGAATGGATCTCGCGCCGCGAGCAGGAGATTCGTTCAGGCGTGGCGCGAACCGAGGAACTCGAATCCGAGCGGGTGCAATCCGAGTCGGGTCTGGAAGAGCGGCTCGTCTCCGAAGAGGCCGCACGGGTGGAGAACGATTCCGCGCGGGATGCGTACGAGCGAGAGTCCCAGAGCGTGCGGGAGTTCGACGAAAGCCTGCGCGATCTGCGGAGCGAGCTGACGGCCCGACAGGAAGAGTCGACTGCCGCCGAGCTGCAGCTACGCGAGAGCGAGATGCGCCTGGAACATCAGCTCGGCCAGATTCGCGAGCGCTGGGGCGTGGATCTCACCACCTGGGAACTGCCGCCTCTCGAGGAAGCGCCCGCCGCTCCCGGTGAAGCCTCCGCCGCCGAAGCCGAGGTGGCCGCGCGTTTGCGCGCTGCCGAGGCCGGCTCTGAAGACAATGAACCTGGAAATAATGAAGAGGGCGCTGACCCGAGCGCGAGCGGCCTGATGGGCAGCGCCGATACGGCCAATGCGCTGAAGGAAGCGCGCAAGAACGCCGAGCTGGCCCGGAGTCCGAAAGAGGAGCGCGAGAGCGAACTCGCAAATCTCCAGAAGGCCCTGGAATCCCTGGGCGAAGTCAACGTGGGAGCCATCGAGGAGCACGAGGAACTCAGCGAGCGTTTTCGCTTTCTGTCGGAACAGCAACTCGACCTGCAGCAGACGATCGAATCCCTGCGCGAAGCCATCGCCCGGATCAACCGGACCAGCCGGCGCCGTTTCCGGGAAACCTTCGAGGCGGTCAGCAAACGCTTCTCAGAGAATTTTCCGCGCCTGTTCGGTGGGGGAAAGGCGAGTCTCCAGCTCACCGAGGCCGAAGACATTCTCGAGGCGGGCATCGACATCATGGCCATGCCACCGGGCAAGCGCCTCCAGAACGTGAATCTCCTCTCGGGCGGCGAAAAGACCATGACGGCGTTGGCCCTGCTGGTCGCGATTTTCCAGGTCCGCCCCTCACCCTTCTTCCTGCTCGACGAGGTGGACGCGGCCTTGGACGACGCCAACGTGGGCCGCTTCAACGGCCTGATCACGGATATGGCCGCGGTGTCGCAATTCCTGGTCATTACCCATAACAAGCGGACCATCGAGGTCGCCGACGTCCTCTACGGCGTGACCATGGAGCAGAAGGGCGTCAGCAAATTGGTCGGGGTGGAGCTGAGCTAGCCCCAGGGCCCCCGGGTGCCAAAACCGGGAAAGCTGGGCAGGAGTGGAATCGGCTCGGTCGTCTTCTATTCTCCGGCGCCTATGGAACCGACTCCGTCCTGGATCTCTCCCGAAGTTTTCGTCTGGCTGCGCGAGAACGCCCGCGTGGCCGCGCTCTTCATCCTCTTCGCCCCGGGCGCCGTTGCCCTGCTGGCCGAAGCGATCTGGCCCCGTCAGCAAAGCCAGCCGGCGCCGGAAGAGCCGCCCCGTACTGAGCCGCCCCGTACCGAGCCGCCCAGTACCGAGCTGCCCAGTACCGAACCGCCCAGTACCGAACCGCTCAGTACCGAACCGCTCAGTGCAGAGCCGGCCAGTCTAGAGCCGGCGGAACCCGTTCCGGCCCCCGCTCCCGAAGCGGTTCCCGAGCCTGTCGCGGTCAGCGAACCCGCGCCCGCGCCGCCCCCGGTGGCCGAGGCCATCCCGCCCGAGCCCGCGCCAGCCCCGGTGTCCTTGCGCGAGCGCCTGGCGCGAACCAGTGAAACCCTGGTGGGCCGACTCGGGGCTGTTCTGGGAGGGCGCCCCCTGGATGCCGAGCTCATGGATGAGCTCGAGGCCGCGCTCTTTACCGCGGATCTCGGCGTTGCCACCGCGGAGTCCCTGCTCGAGCGCGTGAAAAAGGAAGCCACAGGCGCCGACGCCAGCCGGGTGCGGGAGATCCTGCGCGATTCCATCCTGGAGAAGCTCAACCGCGTCGAACCCAAGGCGAGCGAGCAGGTGTCGGGGGGGCCGCCGCATGTTGTCCTGGTATTGGGTGTCAACGGTTCAGGCAAGACAACGACCATCGGCAAACTCGCCGCCCGCCACGCAGCCGAGGGCCGGAAGGTAGTGCTGGGCGCCGCGGATACTTTTAGAGCGGCCGCGATCGATCAGCTGCAGGTGTGGGGAGAGCGGGTGGGCTGCACGGTGGTCGCCGGAGAGCCCGGAGGCGATCCCGCCGCGGTGGCCTTCGATACCGTCAAGGCCGCGGTCGCCGAAGAGGCCGATATTGCGTTGATCGATACGGCGGGCCGGCTTCAGACCAAGAAGCCCTTGATGGAGGAACTCGGAAAGATCGCCCGGGTGCTCGGCCGCGATGTTCCGGGTGCACCGCACGAAACCCTGCTCGTATTGGATTCCAATACCGGCCAGAATGCGATCTCCCAGACCCGGCTCTTTACCGAGGTGACCGAGGTGACGGGCCTGGTTCTGACCAAGCTCGATGGGAGCGCCAAGGGGGGCGTGATCGTCGGCCTTGCCGACGAATTCGGCATTCCCGTACAGTTCGTCGGGGTCGGTGAGGGCATCGAGGATCTGCGGAATTTTCAGGCAGCCGAATTCGTCGACGCGCTCTTCGGCGACGCCTAGGCGGGAATTGGGGATGGCCATGAGGGGGACGAGGCTTTGAGCCGCTACGTACTCGCGCTCGACCAGGGGACGACCTCGTCCCGGGCTCTGCTCTTCGATCACGGGGGAGGCGTGGTGGCCGTCGACCAATACGAGTTCGGCCAATCGTTTCCCGAACCCGGCTGGGTGGAGCACGATCCCGAGGAAATCTGGGAGAGTCAACTCAGAGCCGCCCGAGGCGTATTGGAGAAGGCGGGGGTCGCGGTTTCGGACCTGGTCGCCCTGGGCATTACGAACCAGCGCGAGACCACCGTGGTTTGGGAGCGCGACAGCGGTCGACCGATCCATCCCGCCATCGTCTGGCAGTCGCGCCAGAGCATGGCGATTTGTGAAGTTTTGCGTGGCCGGGGTCTCGAGGATGAGGTCAAGAGGCGCACCGGTCTGGTGATCGACGCGTATTTTTCGGGGACCAAGGCGCGCTTCATTCTCGACGCGGTGGAGGGTGCGCAGAAGAGGGCCGAGGCGGGTGAACTGTGTTTCGGAACGGTGGACAGCTGGCTGCTCTACAAATTGACCGAGGGCCGGGTTCATGCCACCGAGTATTCGAACGCTTCGCGCACGCTCCTCTACAACATTCATGAGCGGAAATGGGACGAGTTCATGCTCTCGGCCCTGGATATCCCGGCAGCAATGCTGCCCGAGGTGCGCGATAGCAGCGGCGAGTTTGGTATCGCGAGTGCCCGCTGGCTGGGCGGGGAAGTTCCGGTGGCGGGCATCGCTGGGGATCAACAGGCCGCGCTTTTCGGCCAGGGTTGTTTCGAGAGCGGACAACTGAAGAACACCTATGGAACGGGCTGCTTCCTGCTGATGAATACGGGCAATGAGCCCGCTACCTCCGAGTCGGGACTGCTCACCACCCTGGCCTGGGGCTTGGACGGAGAGGTGGAGTACGCGTTGGAGGGCAGCGTCTTCGTCGCCGGGGCCGCGGTTCAATGGCTGCGCGATGGGCTGGGCCTGATCGAGAACGCAGCGGAGAGCGAGGCGGCGGCACGCTCGGTCCCGGATACGGGCGGGGTCTACCTGGTGCCGGCCTTCACGGGCCTGGGCGCCCCTTATTGGGACGAGCGGGCCCGGGGCGTGCTGGTGGGCTTGACCCGGGGAACGGGCCGGGAGCACATCGTGCGCGCGGGCCTCGAATCCATCGCTTTCAGCAGTCGGGACGTGGTGGACGCCATGGTGGCGGATGCCGGACTCTCCCTGGATAGCCTGCGCGTGGATGGCGGTGCGTGTGAGAACGATTTTCTGATGCAATTTCAGGCCGATATCCTGGGGCTCACGGTGGAGCGGCCCGAAGTACTCGAGGTGACCGCCATGGGGGCCGCTGCCCTGGCGGGATTGGGGGTGGGCTTCTGGCGTGATCGGGCCGATCTCGAGGCCTCCAAGGGGCCCCTCACCCGCTTCGAGCCGAGCCTGGGAGAGGACCAGCGGCAATCGCTTTACCGCGACTGGTTGCGCGCGGTGGAACGCTCACGGGAGTGGGCCGACTAGGAACCGCCGCCCGGGGACGGATCCTCGCTCTCGGCGCTCGCCTGTTCTTCGTAGCCGGGGCAGACCCGAACGGGCAGGGGCGGATACGCGAGATAGTTCTTGTCGTTTCGGGCGCGTTCGCAGCGCTGGAAGACACTGCCGCGAGGGTTGCGCAAGCGTCGGCCGTGTTGGCAATTCGCGCACAGCCCCGCCCCGAGCGGATCCACTAACGACTCCCGTTGTTCGCCAGGGAGATCAGCGACACCCAGCCCGCGATCAGAAAGAGCCCTCCGATCGGGGTGATCGGGCCCAGCCAACGCTGGGGGCTCAGGACCAGGAGATAGATCGAGCCCGAAAAGAGGACGGTGCCCACGAGAAAGAGCACCCCGGGCAGGCGAATCGCCCGGTCGGCGCCGGTGGCGTAGAGCGCCAGCGCGAGCAGGACCACGCTATGCAGCAGATGGTATTGGCAGGCGGTGGACCAGGCGTCGAGTTGCTCCGGGGTGACACGATCGCGAAGACCGTGGGCCCCGAACGCACCGGCCACAACGGCCAGGGCTCCTGAAATGGCGGCAATGATCGTCCACATGGCGGCTCCCCCAGGTTTTCGATGGTTTATTCGGGTTTTGGAATTCCCAAAACGTCGACGGGATTGAAGGCATATCGGCTGGGCGGGCGTCCCGCGAGGCAGAGCCAGAGCCCGCCGGTTTTCGGCGATTGGGCCGCGCCCAGAACCGCGTCGGCGATCTCTTCGGGGGCAATGACGGGAACGCCCAGGCTCCGAGCCTTGTCGGCCGTTCCTTCGCCGAGGAGGCCCGTATCGACGACACCCGGGAGGATGGCGTGGCAGCCGATGCCCTGGGGCTCCAATAGGGGCGCGAGGGAGCGGACGAAGCCGACGACCGCGTGTTTGGTCGCGGTGTAGATCGGATCGGGCGGGAACGGGATGACGCCGGCGGCCGAAGCCGTGGCCACGATCGCGCCGCCGCCGCTCTCGGCGATCAGGGGAATGCAGGTGCGCGCCCCAAGGATCACTCCGTCCACGTTGGCCCCCATGATCTGGCGGTAGTTCGCGTCGGGCATTGCGGCGAGGTCGAAGCCCGGGCGCGGGGTTCCGGGGGATTCCGCGCGGTAGGTCATGATGCCGGCGTTCAGGTAGGCCAGGTGTAAGCCCCCATGGCGTGCCTTGATGCCCGAGACCACGTCCTGCCAGGCTTCCGGGTCGGCCACGTCGAAGACAGCGGCCTCCACACCCATCTCTTGGGCACTCGCCTTGGCCAGGGCTTCGTTGCGATCGGCGATGATCACCGTGGCGCCCGCTTCGGCCAATTTCTGGGCCGTCGCTCGGCCGATGCCCGAAGCCCCCCCGGTGACCAGCGCTATGGATCCCTCGAAACCGTTGTCGAATTTACCCATTGATTCACCTTTCGTCTGCCTTCGTTTTCAGGTCCAGCATGATAACTTTTCCTGGCCCCAGGGATGCGGCCGCCCAGCGCATTCAGCCGCTGAGGGTATGGAATTCCGAGCAGGTCCAAGCCCGATCAAGGGCAGGAAACAGGAGCCGGAGGTCATCGTGTCCAGCATTGGGGATTTCCCCCTCGTGATCGCCCATCGTGGGGCATCCGCTTATCGGCCCGAGAATACGCTCTCGGCCTATACCTTGGCGCTCGAACAGCGGGCGGACATGATCGAGATCGATCTCCACCTCAGCCGTGACGGGGCCATCGTTATCGCCCATGATGCGGAATTGAAGCGTCTGGGCGGTGAGGGCGTAATCGGGGATTGGCGCCTCGAAGAGCTGAAGCGGTTGGACGCGGGGCAGGGGGGCGACCCCCGCGACACGATCCCCACGCTGGACGAGGTGCTCAGCGCTTTTGGCTCACGCGCGCCCTTCAACCTGGAACTCAAGGCGGCACCTGGGGGGCGGCCGTACCCGGGGCTCGAGGCGGCGACCCTCGAAGCGGTTGAACGTTATGACGTGCTGAGTAAAACGCTGTTTTCTTCTTTTCATGACGAGATCCTCCGGGAACTCCGCCGCCTGTCTCCAGACGCTCGCCTGGCGGTTCTGGTGGATCCGCGACAGCCCGAGCCGCGGCGTATGCTGGAGCGAGCCGAAGGTCTGGGTGCCGAGGCGGTGAACCCCCACTTCAGCTTGGCGAACCCCGAGTGCATTCGGGATGCCCACGCGGCGGGGATGGCGGTCAATGCCTACACGGTCGACGATCCGGCCTGGATGCAGGGCCTGATGGACAACGGAATCGATGGACTTTTCACGAATTGTCCAGATATCCTGCGGGCCTTGGTGG
The DNA here is from genome assembly GCA_014240165.1 of Myxococcales bacterium. GTDB lineage: Bacteria > Myxococcota_A > UBA9160 > UBA9160 > UBA4427 > JAZXM01. The sequence continues at coordinate 59,950 of JAAZXM010000014.1, forward strand.
ATGCGCGGGCTCCGGGTGGCGGGAAGGCAGGCGAATCCTGACCGAAAGCGGGGAGGACTTCTCGCCGAGAGGTCCCGGAGAGTGGCCTTCGGCCGGTTGACATGTCCGGGTCAGTATAATAGTGTCGGAAATCCAAAAAACGTAGATTCGGCGAACACTTAGGGATTTCGAGCCCGGCAGCGGCTCATCCCTGACGCGCGAACCGGGAGCACTCTTGCCGACGGTTAGCCTTCGCCCAACCACGCATTTCAACCCCGGAACCCTTTCATGACTCGCTTCGGATTGCCGCCGAAACAGGGCCTGTACGACCCCGCCCTGGAACACGATGCCTGCGGAATTGGTTTCGTGGCCGACCTGCGCCGCGGTCCGAGCCACGACATCGTCGCCATGGGGACGGAGATTCTCTGTCATCTGACTCATCGGGGAGCGACGGGTTCCGACTCGCGTACGGGAGATGGTGCGGGTCTTCTGCTGCAAACACCCGATCGCTTTTTGCGCCGGGTGGCGGATGAGAGCGGGTTCGGTCTGCCCGATCTGGGCGCCTATGCGTCGGCGCTGATCTTTCTCTCGACCGATGCGGCGGAGCGTCGTTGGCAGAAGGAGGTCATCGCGGCGGCCATCGCCGCCGAGGGACAGTCGCTGCTCGGTTGGCGGGAAGTACCGACGGACCCCGACAAGATCGGCGAGATCGCGCGACAGGGAATGCCGACCATCGAGCAGGTCTTCATCGGTGCGGCCGAGGGCCTGGAGTCGGACCTCTTCGACCGAAAGCTCTACGTGATTCGTCGCCTGATCGAGAAGCAGATGATCGAGCGGGGGCTTCTCTTCCACATTCCGAGTCTTTCCTCGAAGACGCTGCTCTACAAGGGCATGTTCCTCGCCCACCAGACGCCGCAATTCTTTCCGGACCTCGAGGCGGACGATCTCGAATCTCGCTTCGCCCTGGTTCACCAGCGCTATAGCACTAATACCTTCCCGACCTGGGATCTTGCCCAGCCTTTCCGTTACCTCGCGCATAATGGCGAGATCAACACCTTGGCGGGCAATGCCAATTGGATGCACGCGCGAGAGGGAACCCTCGAATCGAGCCTGCTCGGCGACGATCTCAAGAAGGTCTTTCCCGTGATGACGGCGGGCGCCAGCGATTCGGCCCAATTCGACAATGCCTTGGAATTCCTTCACATGACCGGGCGGGACCTCTGTCATGCGATGATGATGATGATCCCGGAGGCCTGGGAGAACCAGGAGGACATGGATCCGGCCCGGCGTGCTTTCTACGAGTACCACTCGTGCATGCTCGAGCCCTGGGATGGCCCGGCATCGATTACTTTTTCCGACGGTCGCGGCATCGGAGCGGTCCTCGACCGCAATGGGCTGCGTCCCTCGCGCTACGTCGTCACCAAGGACGGCCGGGTGGTGATGGGTTCCGAGGTTGGCGCTCTGCCGCTGAAGCCCGAGGATATCGAGTATAAGGGCCGCCTGGAGCCGGGCAGAACCTTCTTCATCGATCTCGAAGAGGGCCGCATCATCGAGGATGCTGAGCTCAAGGACCGCTACGTCTCTCGCAAGCCCTACCAGACGTGGGTGGAGGCTCAGCGGGTGACGCTGGACGATCTGGGCGGTACCGAGAAGTCCGAGCGGGAAGAGCCGACGACTCTGCTCCAGCGCCAGAACGTTTTCGGATATACCTCCGAGGCTCTGAGGATGCTGCTGGCCCCGATGTTCTCCGGGGGTAAGGAAGCCTTGGGCTCCATGGGGGACGACGCGGCCCTGGCCTGCGTTTCCGATCAGGCCCGTCCGCTCTATCACTATTTCAAGCAGCATTTCGCCCAGGTCACCAACCCCGCCATCGACTCTATTCGCGAGCGGCCGGTGATGACCCTGCACTCGACCCTGGGCGCGGAAAAGAATCTTCTGGAGGAGACCCCCGAACACGCCCGCCTCCTGCGTCTGATGCACCCCGTGCTCAGCAACGCGGAACTCGAATCGATTCGGCGTTCGGAAGCTTCCGGGGTCAAGGCGGTCACCTTGCCGACGGTCTTCAAGGTGGCGGATGGAGGCGATGGCCTGCGCGGGGCGCTCAGTAGCCTGTGTGAGCAGGCCGCGCGCGCGGTAGAGGAGGGCGCTTCGGTTCTGATCCTGTCGGATCGCGATATCTCTCCCGAACTCGCGCCGATTCCGGCACTGCTGGCCACGGGCGCGGTTCATCACCATCTCATACGGGAAGAGAGCCGCACCCGATGCGGGCTGATCGTGGAGACGGGCGATGCTTCCGAGGTGGCCCATTATGCGATGCTGATCGGTTATGGGGCGGGGGGCGTGAACCCCTACCTGGCCTTGGAAACCGGGGACGAGTTGCTCGAAGAGGGTACGTATACCCCGGCCAATCTCAGCCCCGAACAGGCCCGGGCCAACTACAAAAAAGCCATCGACCTGGGGTTGCTGAAGATTTTCGCCAAGATGGGAATCTCCACGCTTCAGAGTTATCGCGGAGCCCAGATCTACGAGGCGGTGGGCCTGGGCAGCGAGGTGATTGACCTTGCGTTTTCGGGCACGCCCTCGCGGATTTCGGGTGTAGGCTTCGATGTCCTGGCCCAGGAAGCCGCCATGCGCCATGCCCGGGGTTTCGCCAGCGATGAATACGAGTACCCGGAGTTGGCCGCAGGGGGTCTCTACCAATGGCGGCTTCGGGGAGAGCAGCACGCTTTCAACCCGGATACCGTGGAGACTCTGCAGAGGGCGACTCGCCAGGACAGCTTCGAGACCTTTCAGGATTTCTCCCGGGCTTCCGATGGCGACGCGGTTCGCTTGCGCACCTTGCGGGGGCTGATGGAATTCGATTTCGGCCAGCAGGATGCGGTGCCCCTGGACGAGGTGGAACCCGCCACCGAGATCGTGAAGCGATTCTGTACGGGCGCCATGTCCTATGGCTCGATCTCCGCCGAGGCCCACGAAACCCTGGCCATCGCGATGAACCGCCTGGGCGGCCGGAGCAATACGGGCGAGGGAGGAGAGGATCCCAAGCGCTGGACCCCGGATGCCAACGGCGACTCGCGCAACAGCGCGATCAAGCAGGTGGCTTCGGGACGTTTCGGGGTCACGAGCGCCTACCTGGCCAACGCCAAGGAAATGCAGATCAAGATCGCCCAGGGGGCGAAGCCCGGAGAGGGAGGCGAACTCCCGGGCCATAAGGTGGACAAGACCATTGCGGCCACCCGCTACTCGACGCCGGGTGTGGGGCTGACCTCTCCGCCGCCGCATCACGATATCTACTCCATCGAGGATCTCGCGCAGTTGATCCACGATCTCAAAAATGCGAACCGGTATGGCAATGTCAGCGTGAAGCTGGTTTCCGAGACCGGGGTCGGGACCATCGCTGCGGGCGTATCCAAGGGCAAGTCGGATCTTGTGCTGATCTCGGGCAATGACGGCGGCACGGGCGCTTCGGCCCAGACTTCCATCAAGTACGCGGGCTGTCCCTGGGAAATCGGTCTGGCAGAAACCCAGCAGACCCTGGTGCAAAACGATCTCCGGGGTCGAATCCGCGTCCAGGTGGATGGTGGTCTCAAGACCGGCCGAGATGTGGTGATCGGTGCGCTACTCGGGGCCGACGAGTTCGGCTTTTCCACGGCGCCCCTGGTCACCATGGGTTGTCTCCTCATGCGGGTCTGCCACCTGAATACCTGCCCAGTGGGCATTGCGACCCAACGCAAAGAACTCCGGGAGCGCTTCGAAGGCACCCCGGAACATGTGGTTCGATATTTCATGTTCGTCGCCGAAGAGGTCCGGCAGTTGATGGCGGAGCTGGGCTACAGGACGATGAACGAGATGATCGGCCAATCCCAGCGCTGCAGGATGCGCAGCGATGTCCAGCATTGGAAGGCTCGCCATATCGACCTCTCGGACCTGCTCCACCGATCCGAAGGGGACGCCGATGTCTTCCATACGGGTGTCCAGGATCACGGCCTTGAGCACGCACTCGATCATCGCTTGCTCGAGTTGGCGGCCCCGGCGCTCGAGCGGGGCGAAAAGGTCGAGATCGATCTTCCCATCGAGAATACGAATCGAACCGTCGGGACCATCCTGGGCTGCGAAGTCAGCCGCAAATTCGGCCTCGAGGGGCTTCCCCATGACACCATCAATATTCGCCTCTCCGGCTCCGCTGGCCAGAGCCTGGCCGCCTGGCTGCCGAAGGGCATCACGATCACGGTGGACGGCGACGCCAACGACTACGCGGGTAAGGGCCTGTCTGGGGGCAAATTGATCCTGCGGGTTCCCGCCGTCTCCTCCTTCGATCCGGCTACGAATATCATCGCGGGCAACGTGATTCTCTACGGAGCGACCGGCGGAGAGGTCTATCTCAACGGAGTGGTGGGCGAACGTTTCTGTGTCCGCAATAGCGGTGCCGAGGCGGTGGTCGAGGGCGTTGGCGAACACGGCTGCGAGTACATGACGGGCGGGCGCGCGATCATCCTGGGCAGCACCGGCCGGAATTTCGGCGCGGGAATGAGTGGCGGGATTGCCTACGTGCTCGATGAAGCGGGAGACTTCCCGTCCCAAATCAACAACGACCTGCTGGATCTCGACCCGCTCGGCGAAGACGACGTGGAGTACATCCAGCGCATGCTGCGCCGGCATTTCCAGTTCACCCGGAGCCCCAGAGCGGATGAAATCCTTCAGAAGTGGGAGAAGATGGCCGGGAAGTTTGTGAAGGTGTTCCCCCAGGAGTACAAGCAGGCCTTGGCCGAATTGGCGAGAGAAGCGGAGGCTGGCAATGGGTAAGCCCACGGGGTTTCTCGATCACGAGCGCGAAGGGCTTCCGTATCGCGACAAGGACAGCCGCATTGAAGACTGGAAGCAGGTGGCCGAGGAATTGCCCGAAGAGGTGATTCGCGAGCAGGCGTCTCGCTGCATGGATTGCGGCATTCCCTTCTGCTCGAACCCCAACGCCGGGCGCGGTGGCTGCCCTCTGGGCAATATCATTCCCGATTGGAATGATCTGGTCTTTCGCGGCAAATGGGAGGACGCCCTTGCCCGGCTTCATTCCACCAACAACTTCCCCGAATTTACCGGGAGTATCTGTCCGGCACCTTGCGAAGAGGCGTGCTGCGTCGCCTACAACTCGGACGCTGTCACCATCAAGAATGTCGAATTGGCGATTGTCGAGAAGGGCTGGGAGAACGGCTGGATTCAGCCCGTGGCGGCCCAGCGGCGAACCGGCCGATCGGTCGCGGTGGTGGGTTCGGGCCCGGCGGGCTTGGCTGCGGCCCAACAGCTGTGCCGTGCAGGTCATAGTGTCACGGTTTTCGAGAAGAGCGACCGCGTGGGCGGCTTGCTCCGCTACGGAATTCCCGAGTTCAAGATGGAGAAACGCCTGGTCGACGCCCGGCTGGAGCAGATGAAGGCCGAGGGAGTCTCGTTTCAGACCGGGGTTAATGTGGGCGTCGATCTGACCGCCGCAGATCTGCGCAAGAATTTCGATGCCGTACTCCTCTGCGTGGGTGCAGAGCACGCGCGCGATCTCGAGGTGGAGGGGCGGGAATTTTCGGGCGTCCACTACGCGATGGATTTCCTTCCCCAACAGAACAAGCGCTGTCATGGGGACGAGATCGACCCGGCAGTGGCCATCGACGCGAAAGGCAAGAACGTCATCGTGTTGGGGGGTGGAGATACGGGCTCGGATTGTGTGGGGACCTCGCTCCGGCAAGGGGCGAAATCCGTCACTTCGATCGAATTGCTCGAACGGCCGCCCGAGGAGCCCGACGCTTCGACGCCTTGGCCCATGTGGCGGATGGTCTACCGAAGTTCCAGCTCGCACGATGAGGGGGGAACCCGGGAGTTCTCCCTGATGACCCGCCGACTCAGCGGTGAAGACGGCCAAGTCCAGAAGCTGCACGGGGTTCAGGTGAGCTTCGATCAGCCCGAGGCTGGCGGCCGCCCGGAAATGAAAGAGGTCGAAGGCAGCGGATTCGAGATGGACGCCGACCTGATTCTGCTGGCTATGGGTTTTCTGGGACCCGTGCACGAAGGACTGCTCGATGATCTCGGTCTCGATTACGATGGCCGTGGGAATGTTCTCGCCAATACGGCGGAATACCAGACGAGCCAGCCCGGAATTTTCGCCGCGGGGGATTGTCGCCGAGGTCAGTCGCTGGTGGTCTGGGCGCTCTCCGAGGGTCGCGAGGCGGCCCGGGCCGTGGACGCATATTTGATGGGCGAGTCGCGCTTGCAGTCGCGAAATAGCCGGGGCAACTCCCCGGACTGAGAACCGCCTGCCCATGCGGAGACTGGCGGGGAGCTTTCGCCCCGGCCGGGTATGGACCGCCTCCGCCGATGTGCCCGTCCGAAAAAGATCTCGAGGTGTGGTTTTCCGTCGGCCCAAGGCGCCGGGTTCGTGGTAGATTAGGGCGGAACTCTCGGGAGGGCGCATGGCTTCAGGAGCTTCTCGACAAGCAGTCGAGAACCGAAAGAAGAAGGCAAAGGTCGCAGAAGAGTCGCGTCCCGAGCTTTTCGATGCGACCCGTTACGACTTCGAGCGACTTGAACTCGTCGTGACCGATCTGGTCGACCGTCATGGGGCGTTGTTACGTGAGAACGCCGAACTGCAAAGCCAGATCGATGCGCGCGACGTGCGCACCCGGGCTCTTGAGGCAGAAGTCAGCGATCTGCAAAAGCGCCGGGACCGCACCCATAAGCGGCTCGATGGTTTGATTGCCGAGCTCGATCGGCTGGAAGAAAAACTCGGCGACGGTTCGGGAGCGGCTGGGTCGGGTGCGAAACCGGCAGCCAAACGTAAGAAGACGAAGACGTCCCGCTGACACCCCCCCCCAAGAGATATGGAGACCAGCGATGAGCAGTCAGTCAGTTGGTGTTCGACTTCAGGGGCGCGAGTATCAGATTCGCAGCGACGCGGATCCCGAATGGCTGCGAAGAGTGGCCAGCTATGTGGATGCTGCGATGACTCGCATCCGGGAAGAGACGAAAACCGTCGACAGTCTCGACGTGGCCATGCTGACTTCGCTCAACCTTGCCCGAGAAGTTGTTGATTCGCGCGGGCGCGCGGCCGACGGCGGGGCGCCTGTCCGGGCTCCGGACGACGAGCGGCTGAAATCATTGATCGAACTCGTGGAGTCGGTGGGGGCGGCGCCCGGGTCTTCGCCTTCTCGCGGAAAGGGAGGCTCCGGGACCTCGGGGAGTGATACCCCGCTTCTCACGCTTCCCGCCGGCGATGAACTCGATGGCCTGGAGGGGGACTTGCTGGCCCCCATCGAGGGCTCTCGCTCCAGCAAGGTCGACAAGGCTGGACGCGGCTAGTCGGGCTGATCGACCGGGGCATGCCCTCCACAAATTCAGTCGTGCCCAGCAAAGCGTCATTGCGCCAGCAGATGGCTCTTCGCTGCGAGGCACTCGAGCCCGGGGACGCTCTCTCAGCCGGCCGCGCCATGGCGGCTACTCTCCTTGCGCGCTCCGAATGGAGCCGGGCCGGTCGCGTTGCTCTATTCGCGGGGCTGGCTGACGAGCCCGACACCCGGCCGGTATTCGATGCGATCCAGAGCGCGGGCAAGCTTGCGTTTTTCCCACGCTGCCGCGACGACGGGGCCCTCGACATGGTTCGGATCCGAAATTGGCAGGAGTTGCGGAAGGGTCGCTTCGGCATTCTGGAGCCCCCGGGCGAAGGTGTTCCAGAGCCCCTTTCTGGCCTGGATCTCATGCTCCTTCCGGGGGTGGCCTTCGACTCCCGAGGCCGGCGCCTGGGCCGGGGGGGTGGGTTTTACGATCGATCCCTGGCTCGGGTGGGTGATCAGAAGGGGCCGAAAACCGTGGGAGTGGGCTTTGCCTTCCGGCTGATCGAGCGCGTCCCTGCCGATTCTCACGACCGCCGCGTCGATGCCGTTCTGACCGACCGGGGCTGGACCGAATCCGCTGAGCCGGAATAGGAAAGCCGGGGCATTGCGCAGGGCCCTCTGGGCGGCGACAGTGCTTCGTGCAAGCGTCGTGTACGCAGCAAGTCAGGGGATATCTCGAGATGGCGAAGGGCCTCGGCCAGGATAGGGTGGATCAACAGATCGAAGCCATGCGCGAGGGCAGCAGCGAGTTTTACGGGGAGGATGAACTCCGGAAGACATTGGCCGCCCGTTTGAAAGAGGGAAGGCCGCTGCGGATCAAGCTCGGGATGGACCCCTCCTCACCGGACCTGCACCTGGGCCACACGGTGGTGTTGATGAAGCTGAAACGCTTCATGGATCTCGGTCATACAGCGATCTTTCTCATCGGGGACTTCACAGCGCGGATCGGCGACCCGTCGGGGAAGAAGAAGACTCGCCCCCCTCTGGACGAGGAAGAAGTGCGGAGGAACGCCGCGACCTACGTCGATCAGGTGGCTCGCGTGCTCGACGTCGAGAAGGCGGAGATTCGCTTCAACGACGAGTGGATGAGCGCAATGACGACGGGAGACATGGTGCGGCTTTGCTCAAAATACACCGTGGCTCGCCTGCTCGAGCGCGATGATTTTGCGAACCGTTTCGAAGCCGGCGTTCCCATCTACGCCCATGAATTTCTCTATCCCTTTGTCCAGGCGTACGATTCGGTGGCTCTCGAGGCCGATGTCGAACTCGGTGGTAGCGATCAGACTTTCAACCTTCTGATGGCTCGGGAGATTCAGCGGGATTACGGTCAGGTTCCCCAGGCGGTGATTACGCACCCGCTTCTGGTCGGGACCGATGGACACGAGAAGATGTCCAAGAGCCTGGGCAACAGCATCGGAATCAGCGATGCGCCCGAGGACATGTACGGCAAGGTGATGAGTATCCCGGACGGCATGATGGCGGATTATTTTGACCTTCTTTCTGCGGGGGAGTGGGAGGCGGACCGGGGCGCCTTCGCGGCTTTTCGCGGGGGAGAGGGCGATCCCATGGCGCTGAAGCACCGCCTGGCCAGCCTGATTGTCGAGCGACTTCACGGTGCCGAGGCCGCCGAGAGCGGCGCGGCTCATTTTCGCCGGGTGGTCCAGCAGCGGGGTGTGCCCGAGGATGTCCCCGAACGCGAAATCCAGCTGGAGGGCCAGGAGAGTCTGTCGTTGCTGGATGCCCTGACGACCCACCTGAAACTGGCCGCGAGCCGGAGCGAAGCCCGGCGTCTGGCGGCCCAGGGGGCCGTAGAGGTCGATGGAGAGAGGGTGGAGGATCCCAATTGGCCGCTGGTCGCGGGCAACTACCTGATTCGAGTGGGCAAACGCCGCTTTGTCAGGCTGACCCTGCACTCCGAGAATTAATGGGTCTTTTTAGACCCATTGTGCGACCTTTGGCGTGGATTCGGGTGCCGGTTTCGCGGCCGATCGGGCCGTGCTCGGGATTCGACTCGGACCCCAAGGGAGGCGTCTGGAAAAGAGCCTCAAACGAAAAAACAGGCACTTGACCGGGCGGTCCGCCTCTCTTAAAGTGGGCCGCCCACCGGGGGTGAGACTTCACCGCCCGGAATCAAGCAACAGATTGAATAGTGCGACTGACGGCTCCAAACAAGCCGTGCAGGGCTTCGCCCGATCTTTGAAAGCTGAATAGCGTGTGGTCTCGCCGGGTCTTGAGGAAGTCCCGGCAAGACGGAAGAGAGTTTTAATACTTCCTTATCCGCTTCGCGGCGGCCGGGCCCTCGTTCGGCAGTCGCGATGCCAAGAACATTGAGTGGGCAGAAGTGCGAAGCGCAAGCTTCTCGCTCTTGCCAACTCAGCCATAATTTAAACTGGAGAGTTTGATTCTGGCTCAGAACGAACGCTGGCGGAGTGCTTTAGACATGCAAGTCGTACGAGAACGTTGCCTTCGGGCAATTAGTAAAGTGGCGCACGGGTGAGTAACGCGTGGGCAATCTGCCTTCGAGACTGGGACAACCCCGGGAAACTGGAGCTAATACCAGATAAGACCACGAGGCCTTCGGGTCATGTGGGAAAAGGGTGGCCTCTCCTTGGAAGCTACCGCTCGGAGATGAGCCCGCGTCGCATTAGCTTGTTGGTGAGGTAACGGCTCACCAAGGCTACGATGCGTAGCTGGTCTGAGAGGACGATCAGCCACACTGGAACTGAGACACGGTCCAGACTCCTACGGGAGGCAGCAGTCGGGAATATTGGTCAATGGGCGCAAGCCTGAACCAGCAACTCCGCGTGAGGGATGAAGGCCTTCGGGTCGTAAACCTCTGTCAGAAGGGAAGAAAAGGGTCGGTTCAAATAGGTTCGGCCCCTGACGGTACCTTCAAAGGAAGCACCGGCTAACTCCGTGCCAGCAGCCGCGGTAATACGGAGGGTGCAAGCGTTGTTCGGAATTATTGGGCGTAAAGCGGGTGTAGGCGGCTTTGCAAGTCGGGTGTGAAATCCCTGGGCCCAACCCAGGAACTGCATTCGATACTGCATTGCTAGAGTCCCGGAGAGGATGGCGGAATTCCAGGTGTAGAGGTGAAATTCGTAGATATCTGGAGGAACACCAGTGGCGAAGGCGGCCATCTGGACGGTGACTGACGCTCAGACCCGAAAGCGTGGGGAGCAAACAGGATTAGATACCCTGGTAGTCCACGCCGTAAACGTTGGGTGCTCGTCGTCGCGGGTATTGACCCCTGCGGTGACCAAGCTAACGCGAGAAGCACCCCGCCTGGGAAGTACGGTCGCAAGACTAAAACTCAAAGAAATTGACGGGGGCCCGCACAAGCGGTGGAGCATGTGGTTTAATTCGAAGCAACGCGCAGAACCTTACCTGGATTTGACATCTTCGGAATCTCGTCGAAAGACGAGAGTGCCTTCGGGAGCCGAAAGACAGGTGCTGCATGGCTGTCGTCAGCTCGTGTCGTGAGATGTTCGG
>JAAZXM010000150.1:0-300 GCA_014240165.1 Myxococcales bacterium
AATGTGTTCAGCTAACCGGTACTAATTGGTCGCGAGGCTTGATCTTTAATTTTCTCATGCTTACTTCAAACGAATTCAATTGTTAAAATATTTTCAACCGAAATTTGATTTAGAATTCCGGTCTTGATAGCGAAAGGGTCACACCCGTTCCCATTTCGAACACGGAAGTTAAGACTTTCTGCGCCGATGGTACTGCATGCGAGAGCGTGTGGGAGAGTAGGACGAGGCCGGATCATTTATTAAACCCGTCTAGTTCGCTAGACGGGTTTTTTTATTGTAAACCCCAAAAACTCTTGCATG
>JAAZXM010000150.1:310-562 GCA_014240165.1 Myxococcales bacterium
TCTTCCGTGTTTGCTAATTAATCATGCCTCTATTACTTTTAATTTAAGAACCAATGCCACCTGTTCCCTCCCCTTCATTATGTACCCGAAAACCTCTCTATTTAAAACGATTTTTCATTGACAATACCCACATGCTTAGATACTATCGCCGCTCTGTTTATGTGGGTTTTAAAGGGTTCCATAGGTATTAAAACGTTCTTAAAAACTCCTTGTTTTTAATTACATTTTCTTACTCTTATAACTCGTTGGTGG
>JAAZXM010000151.1 GCA_014240165.1 Myxococcales bacterium
AAGGTGGAGCCGGCCAAATTGAAGCCGGGGACGTACAAGAACTTGATGGGCAACACCGCGCTGGCTTGGGGCTGGCTGACTGCGGCGAAACGTAGCAACATCGACATGTTCTACGGCTCGTACCCCATTACCCCAGCCAGTCAGATCTTGGAAGAGCTCGCCGATCGCAAGCACTTCGGGGTCAAGACGTTTCAGGCCGAGGATGAAATCGCCGCGATTTGCTCGTCGATAGGTGCCGCCTTCGCAGGCGTCATGGCGGTCACCGGTTCCAGCGGACCTGGAATCGCGCTCAAAGGCGAGGCGATGGGGTTGGCGATGATTTTGGAACTTCCCTTGATCATTGTGAACATCCAGCGAGGCGGTCCCAGCACGGGCCTTCCGACCAAGACCGAACAGTCCGACCTTCTGCAGGTGATGTATGGCCGCAACGGCGAGTCACCTCTGCCGGTCATCGCCGCCTCGAGCCCCGGGGACTGCTTCTATAGTGCAATCGAAGCTGCCCGCATTGCTATTCGCCACATGACGCCCGTGATACTGCTCAGCGACGGTATGATCGCCAAT
>JAAZXM010000152.1 GCA_014240165.1 Myxococcales bacterium
GGGCTTTTTCAGCGTCGCGCAGACCTGTCCCCGCTGCCACGGCAGTGGTGCCTCAATCGACAAGCCATGCCCCAAGTGCACCGGCGTTGGCCGCCGCCAAACAAATCCTCAAAAATACAACCACCACCACCGCTGCCGCTGCCGCTGAACGCTTCCCGGAAAATATCGAACGGATCGTGAAATCCGCCGCTGCCGCGGCTAGACCGGGAACCTGCGCCGAAAGCGGCGTGGCCAAACTGGTCGTAGGCTGATTTTTTCTCGGGGTCGCTCAGGGCTTCGTAGGCTTCGCCGATTTCCTTGAATTTCTCCTCGGCTCCCTTGTTGTCGGGGTTTTTGTCAGGGTGATATTTGACGGCAAGCTTGCGGTAAGCCTTTTTGATTTCATCAGCTGATGCCCCCTTGCTGATGCCCAGCACCTCGTAGTAGTCGCGCTTGGCCATTCTTATTTCTCGTTGGCTTCACCGGCATCCCCGGGTGGGGCGGCCACGACGACGGAGGCGGCCCTGAGCAGGCGATCCCGCAAGCGGTAGCCTTTGCGAG
>JAAZXM010000153.1 GCA_014240165.1 Myxococcales bacterium
TCGGGCTACGATGCCGATCCCGAGATCGGACTCTTCCTGGCCAGCGGCGCAGACCCCGAGCGCCGGGCCGTGGCCTCGGACCCGGCCGTCCGGGCTTCCAGCGTTCGCATTCGCGGCGAGGGGTTGGTGACTTCGCCGAGCGCGAGCGTGGGCGTTCGCGTCATCGGGGTCGACCCGGAGGCCGAGCGCTCGGTCTCGATGGTGGGAGACGCCATCGTGTTGGGCGCCTATTTCACGAAGAGGCGCACCGCGATGATCGGCGAGGGTCTCGCCCGGCGCCTGGGTGTGGACGTGGGCAACAAGATCGTGATCTCGGTCCAGGATCTCGCGGGCGACATGACCGGGGAGTCGCTTCGGGTCGGAGGCATCTTCCGCACCCCGTCGGCACAACTCGATCGCGGGACGCTCTTCGTCTCCCTGACCGATGCCGCCTCCCTTTTCGGAATGGACAATGCCGTCACCGAGATCGTCATCGTCGCCCGCTCGAGGGACGAGGCGCCCGCCCTCCAGGCGCGGCTCGTCGCGGCGCTCCCGG
>JAAZXM010000154.1 GCA_014240165.1 Myxococcales bacterium
TCCGGGGGCCTGTGTGGTTGAGACACTGGCGTGAGAGCGGGTGTCTCGTGTTGGTTTTGTTGGTCGGTTCTGGTAGGTTTTCTCCTGCCCTTTCAGCAGGTTGCCGCGCGGGGCGGTAGTTCAATTGGTTAGAGCACTGGCCTGTCACGCCAGTGCGCCTCCGCACCTAGTTCGCATGCGTCAGCGTGTCCACGAACTGCCTGCCTGATCGGGTCAAACTGAGCCGGGCGACCCGTCGATCATCAGGGTCTGGGGTCCGCTCGCAGAAGTTCCGGCCCGGCTTGTCACCTGCCCCGTACTTGCCCCACAGGTCAAGTGCCCGGCTCACGGTTGGGCCGGACACGTTCATGCGTTCAGCGATCTCCTTGGCTGTGATCTCCCCGTTGCCCACATCAACTTCGATGAGGACACGGAGCTGTTGGATCGTCATGTCGGGGTCGAACTTGGTCAACTTGCGAAGGGTGGTCAGGGTTTTTTCCAGGTTGGTTCGGGCCATCAAAGCCTCCTTTCGTGGTGGGTGTTTTACCCT
>JAAZXM010000155.1 GCA_014240165.1 Myxococcales bacterium
TACTATCAAACCTTTTTAGAAAAGTTTGGATGATATTTGAACTGTCAGACATGTTCTTTGACGCTCAAATGGGATTATATGCCTTTAAGAACTACTCAAGTTTAATGAGCGGAAACCGTTTTCGCCAATAATTAAAGGGCTATAACTCTTTTAAAAACGCACGAATAATTTTGGTTATCGAACTTGTCCGAGCTATCATGGTAATGAACCTTCCCATGAAGTTTCGAATTAATCCGTTAAGAACTACTCAAGTTATTGAGCGGAAACCAATGTGTGCGCGCCCGCCCGCTCGCGTGATAACATAATACGTCCCGTTTTTCAAACGGGCGTATAAAAACATGACAAGAACGTCATTATCTAAGCTGTACTACTGTAAAAGCATGTTCGCTGGTATGGTTTCACAACTTGGCAAAATATTTCGGTACTCTTCTGTATTTTACCTTAAGGTTAAGGACCCCCCCAGAATCGTCTATAATTTTGAACATGAAAAATGTTGTTTTTCGAGTACTTGC
>JAAZXM010000156.1 GCA_014240165.1 Myxococcales bacterium
TTTGTAGCATCCGTCACCGCCATGCCGGCCGCGAAGGTCACGCGACTGCCGCCCGTGGTGGCCGAGATGCCGATGGAATTGGTATCGGCGATCTGGGCCCGCACCAGGTTATAGTCGATGCCCAGCATCTGGGCCGCGATGGGAGAGCCGGGCGCCCGGTAGGCACTGGATTTGGGCCGGTTCATGACCACGTCGATGCCGACTGTTTCCACATTCTCGATGTCATAGGGGGCAAAGGCGCACATAGCTGCCGGACGGGCGGGGGCGCCGGGAAAGGCGCCGGCCTGAAAGCGGAAGGTGGCGGACCCGGCGGTGATCTTGCCATCCTTGGTGGCGCCGATCTTGACATTGTTCCACGAGCCCGAGGTGGGGCCCGTGGCGCGGAAGACCTCTTCCCGGCTCATCACCATCTTGACCGGTGCGCCGGATTTGCGCGCCAGCACCATGGCCAGGGGTTCCAGATAGACAATGGTCTTGCCGCCGAAGCCGCCACCGATCTCCGCC
>JAAZXM010000015.1 GCA_014240165.1 Myxococcales bacterium
TGGTGATGCCGGGTGATAACGTCGAGATGAAGGTGACGTTGATCACGCCCATCGCCATGGATAAAGAACTGCGCTTCGCGATTCGCGAAGGCGGTCGTACGGTCGGCGCTGGTGTCGTCGCCGAGGTAATCGAATAGGGGCTGCAATGGGGTGGCCGTCAATGGATCACGAAGGCGCGTAGCACAATTGGTAGTGCATCGGACTCCAAATCCGGAGGTTGGGGGTTCGAGTCCCTCCGCGCCTGCCACGTCGGCAGTTAAAAAAGAAACGCCCCACCCGATGATTAAAGAATTGATCGAGCCGCTACAGGGGCTTGAAGACAGAGGTCAAAAATGGCGATGAACCCGGCGGACTGGGCAAGAGGCACTCGCAGCTATCTCAGTGACGTGCAGGGGGAATATCAAAAGATCACGTGGCCTCCCCAGGCGGAGGCGATTGCCGGGACCGTCGGCGTGGCAGCGATCGTTACGGTGGTCACAACCGCGCTGGGTCTGGTCGATTTTTTCCTCAGTCGCATCATGCAATACCTGCTCAGCTAGTCGGTGAGTAGAGAAAGCCAAATTGAAGGTTTCGGCACTCAGATGATGGAGGACACCGCGGTCGGCATGGCTAAGAATTGGTACATCGTCCATACCTACTCGGGGCAGGAGGCGCGCGCGAAGCAGTCGCTCCTGGAGAGGGCCCAGACCCTGGGCTTCGAGGAGAAGTTCGAGGAAATCCTGATTCCGGAGGAAAGCGTTGTCGAGATGGTGGGCGGGAATAAGCGGACTTCCAAGAGGAAGTTCTTCCCGGGTTATATCCTCGTCCGGATGGATCTGGACGACGAGACTTGGCATGTCGTGAAGGGGACGCCCAAGATCACGGGCTTCGTGGGCAACGCGACCGATCCGCCGCCGGTTTCAGAGGACGAGGTTGCACGCATGACCCAGCGGATGAAGGAAGGGGCCTCCAAGCCCAAGCCGCTGATCCTCTTCGAAGAGGGAGAGGCCGTGCGAGTCGTCACCGGCCCGTTTGCGAACTTCTCCGGTTACGTGGATGAAGTGATGGAAGATAAAGAGAAACTCCGCGTGATGGTCCAGGTCTTTGGGCGAGCGACGCCCGTTGTGTTGGACTACGCGCACGTGGAAAAGGCCTGAGTTGAAGCTTCGGCGCTGGAGCCAAGTATCGGCTCTCGGCGCGTCTAATTAGAAGCCGAACCCTGGAGGGGAGTTGGAGTGGCCAAGAAGGTTATTGGCATGATCAAGTTGCACTGTCCGGCTGGACAGGCGAATCCCGCGCCGCCGGTGGGTCCGGCGCTCGGGCAGCATGGCGTGAATATCATGGAGTTCTGTAAGGCATTCAACGCGAGAACTCAGGAGCAGGCTGGCCTGATTATTCCCGCGGTGATCACGGTGTACGCCGATCGCTCCTTCACTTTCGAGTTGAAGTCCCCGCCGGCTGCGGTCCTCTTGAAGAGGGCGGCAAAGATCAAGAAGGGTTCGGGTGAACCCAATAAGGAAAAGGTTGGAACCGTCAGCCAGAAGGATCTCGAGGAAATCGTCGAGATCAAGAAGGCTGATCTCAACGCCTGGGATCTTGAGGCGGCGAAAAAGATTATTGCCGGGACCGCAAGGTCCATGGGCCTGACGGTGGAGGGCTGAGCGTTGCCTCGAAGAAGTAAGCGCTACCGAAAGTCGGCCGAATTGATCGATTCCGAGAAGCTCTACAACCTTGAAGAGGCCATCGGTCTGATCAAGGAGTTTCCAGCGGTGTCTCTCGATGAAAGCGTTGATCTAGCGATCAACCTGGCTGTTGACCCGAAGCATGCCGACCAAATGGTCCGCGGGGCGATCGTTCTGCCTCACGGCATCGGAAAGACCGTCCGGGTGCTGGTCTTCGCCAAGGGAGATAAGGAGCAGGAGGCTCGGGACGCAGGGGCGGATTTTGTGGGCGGCGACGATATGGCGAAGAAGATCCAGGAAGAGGGCTGGCTCGATTTCGATCGCGTCATCGCTTCACCGGACATGATGGGTGTGGTTGGCCGGTTGGGAAAGGTTCTGGGCCCTCGTGGGCTCATGCCGAATCCGAAGCTGGGCACGGTGACGCCCAACGTGGGGCAGGCCGTCAGCGAACAGAAGGCGGGCAAGGTCGAATTTCGAGTGGACAAGGCAGGCATTATCCATTGCGCCATCGGTAAAATGTCTCTTGAGGCACAGGCGCTCTTTGAGAACGCCTCGGAGCTGATCGGTACGGTGCAGAAGGCGCGGCCCTCGACAACCAAGGGCACCTATATGAAGAAGATCACGGTTTCGACAACAATGGGCCCGGGGGTCAAAGTTGATCCCTCTGCGCCTCTTGCTGCGAATGCCGCTTGACTTGAAGGATTGCAGCTGTGCTTACGCGTGAGCAAAAAAGAGATGCGGTCGCCGAGTTGGGTGAGAAATTCGGCAGGGCGACCAGTGTTTTTGTAGCCGACTACCGAGGGCTGAGCGTCGAGGAGGTTCGCGAATTGCGGGGGCAGCTTCGCAACGAGTCCGACGACGAATGTGAATACCGGGTAGCCAAGAATTCACTCTTGACTCTCGCGGTGGATGGCCACGATGCTGAGGTCCTCAAGGATCATTTCGTGGGTCCGACGGCGGTCGCCCTCTCTTACGGAGATCCGGTGAGCCTGGCAAAGGTTCTGGTCAAGTACGCGAAGGATCATGACGTCTTCGAGATCAAGGGAGGCGTGCTCGACGGCAAGTCTCTGGATCCGGGAGAAGTCGCACATCTTGCAACTCTGCCGAATCTGCTGGAGTTGAGAGGGAAGTTGGTGGGGCTGCTACAGGCTCCCGCCGGCAAGCTCGCACGCTTGTTGAATGAGCCCGGCGGACAGCTGGCTCGGTTGGTATCCGCGCGCAAGGATGCGCTCGAGGAGTAGGGCTGCTTGGAGCTCTGCTTGTTTTTCGTTGACAGGCGGGAGGGGCCGGTAGAGACCGGGCCCATCAAACACCGCCGCAATAAAGAAGGGTTGAAAGAAAATGGCCGATCTGAATGAAATTGCCGAAACGCTCTCGGGTCTGACAGTCATGGAGGCTGCCGAATTGGCGACGCTGCTCGAAGAGAAATGGGGCGTATCCGCCGCTGCACCAGTAGCGGTCGCCGCAGGTCCCGCCGCAGGAGGTGGCGAAGCCGCCGCTGCCGAGCAGACAGAGTTCGACGCAGTGCTGATCTCCTTCGGCGATAAGAAGATCCAGGTCATCAAGGAAGTGCGCGCGGTGACCGGGCTCGGCTTGAAGGAAGCGAAGGCCTTGGTGGAAGGTGTGCCCAAGGCATTGAAGGAAGGCGTCGAGAAGGAAGAGGCGGAAGCGATCAAGGCGAAGATCGAAGAGGTCGGAGGCCAAGTCGACATCAAGTGAAATGACCCCAAGAGGGTCATGGGTTCGGCTTCGTTTCCAGCAATCTCCGCATTTCGTCTCGGTCTGCCGGTTCGCATGCCCGCAGAGGGGCATCGTGATCATGTAGCCAGGAGGGGAATCTCCAGCAGTGTCAGAAATTACCTACTCAGAATTCGCACCTCGTCTTCGGAAATCCTACGCAAGGATCAAGAAGATCATCGACATTCCCAACCTGCTTGAGCTTCAGCGGGCTTCTTTCGATCGCTTTCTCCAGGCCAATCTGGACATGGAGAAGAGGGAGAAGGTCGGCCTTCAGAGCGTATTCGACGCCGTTTTCCCGATCCGCGATTTCAACAATACAGCCTCGTTGGAGTTCGTCGGGTATACGCTCGAAGAACCCAAATACGATGTTCAGGAGTGCCTCCAACGCGGCATGACCTACGCATCGCCCTTCAAGGTCACCATTCGCTTGGTGGCTTGGGAGGACTCGGACGGATCCCAGACGATTCGCGACGTAAAGGAGCAGGAAGTCTATTTCGGTGAAATACCGATCATGACCGACAACGGCACCTTCCTGATCAACGGCACCGAACGCGTCATCGTTTCCCAGCTGCATCGGTCCCCCGGCATCTTCTACGACACAACCCTTTCAACAACGGTGAGCGCGGCGGGCAAGAAGATCTACTCGTGCCGGATCATTCCCTACCGCGGATCCTGGCTCGATGTCGAATACGACCATAAGGACCTGGTATTCGCCCGAATCGACCGACGTAGGAAGATTCACGTCACCGTGCTCCTCAAGGCGCTCGGCTATCAGCCCGAGGATCTGCTCAAGCATTTCTACCCCCGCGAAACGATCCGAATCGAGGGGAAGCAGGTTCTCAAGAAGGCTGTGCCCGAGGATCTGATCGGGCAACGTTGCACGAAGGAGGTCAAGGACTCTTCGGGCACGGTCATCGTTCGCAAGGACAAGAAATTCACCAAGGCAGCGGCAAGGAAGATTCGCGCGGCTGAACTCGAGTGGATTCCTGTGGGTATGAGCGACTTGATCCGGGTCGATGCCGTCAAGCGGGTCGTTCCGGTGGATATCGTGGACGAGACCACGGGCGAAGTCCTGATGGAGTGCAACGAAGAACTCACTGAGGAGCACCTCGAGGAGTTCAAGTCCAGGGGTATCAACGAATTTCCGCTGCTCTTCCTGGATCCGCTCACTACGGGAACCGCTATTCGAGACACGCTCGTCGCGGACAAGACCATGAGCCAGGACGAGGCGATGATCGAAATCTATCGCCGACTGCGCCCGGGTGATCCGCCGACCCTCGAGACGGCGACCAACCTCTTCAATAACCTTTTCTTCAACCCCGAGCGCTACGATCTCTCGCTCGTGGGTCGGCTCAAGCTGAACCATAAACTTGACTTCGATAGCGAAGAATACGCGACGATCACCGACGGGTTGAAGGCCGACGAAGAGCCGCAATCCGTGCGTTTGGCCGATCTGAAGACGCTTCGCCGGGACGACATTCTGGCGGCTGTTAAATATCTCGTCGACCTCAAGAATGGGACCGATGCCACCAAGCGCGTGGACGACATCGATCACCTCGGTAACCGGCGCGTGCGAGTCGTTGGCGAGTTGCTCGAGAATCAATATCGCATTGGTTTGGTGCGCATGGAGCGAGCCATCAAGGAGCGCATGTCGCTCCAAGAGATCGAAACGCTGATGCCCCATGACCTGATCAACTCCAAGCCGGTCACCGCGGTGATCAAGGAGTTCTTCGGTTCGAGTCAGTTGTCACAGTTCATGGATCAGACCAATCCGCTCTCGAGCGTGACCCATAAGCGGCGCCTTTCGGCGTTGGGCCCAGGCGGCCTGACTCGAGAACGGGCGGGCTTTGAAGTTCGCGACGTTCATCCGACTCATTATGGTCGGATCTGTCCGATCGAGACGCCCGAGGGCCCCAATATCGGTCTGATCGCCTCTCTTTCCACCTTTGCCCGGGTCAACGACATGGGCTTCATCGAAACGCCCTATCGGCGTGTCGAGGAAGGAAAGGTGCTGAGCGACGTCAATTTCCTCTCGGCTCTGGATGAGGAGAGAATGTCGATTGCCCAGGCCAACGCGCCTCTCGATGAGGAGGGCCGATTCGAGCTCGATCGGGTTTCGGCCCGAAGGCAGGGCGAGTTCGAGATGGTTGAACCCGACGCGGTCAACATGATGGACGTATCGCCGAATCAGTTGGTTTCGGTGGCGGCGTCCCTGATTCCCTTCCTGGAAAACGACGATGCAAATCGCGCGCTCATGGGTTCCAACATGATGCGCCAGGCAGTGCCCCTGCTTCGAACCCAGGCGCCTCTCGTCGGTACCGGGATGGAGTCGGTGGTGGCCCGGGATTCAGGTGTGACGGTTGTCGCGAAGCGAGACTGTGAGGTGGAGTCGGTAGACGCCTCCCGAATCGTACTCAAACCGACACATACGGATCCTGCCGAATCGAACGTCGACATCATCAACCTGATCAAATATCAGCGGTCGAACCAGAATACGAGCATCAACCAGACGCCGATCGTCAAGCCTGGTGATTCTGTGAAGGAGGGGCAGGTCATCGCCGACGGCCCCGCGACGGATCGCGGTGAGATGGCCCTTGGCTGTAATGTGCGCGTTGCCTTCATGCCCTGGGGCGGATACAACTTCGAGGATTCGATCCTTATTTCGGAGCGCATCGTAAAGGACGACTACTTTACGTCGATCCATATCGAAGAGTTCGAGTGTGTCGCTCGGGATACCAAGCTGGGCAAGGAAGACATCACTCGGGATATCCCGAACGTCGGTGAAGAGGCACTGAACGACCTCGACGAGGCCGGCATTGTCCGAATCGGCGCGGAAGTAAGGCAGGATGACATCCTGGTCGGGAAGATCACGCCCAAGGGAGAGACTCAGCTCTCGCCGGAAGAGCGCCTGCTACGCGCAATCTTCGGCGAGAAGGCCGGTGATGTGAGGGATACGTCTCTCAGGGTCCCGCCGGGTGTCATTGGCACAGTGATCGGTGCGCAGGTCTTCTCGCGCCGGGGCGTTGAGAAGGATGAGCGCGCGAAGGCGCTGGAGGAGGCCGAAATCGAACGCCTCCGCAAGGATCAGGAAGACGAGATCCGCATCATCCGCAAGGGTGCGTTCAAGAACGTGGCTGCAGCGATCATTGGAAAGCGGGCCGCAAATTCAATCGGCGACGAGCGCCGGGGCTTGGAATGGCTCCGGGCAGGCGACACGATCACCGAGGAAATGCTCGCGGCGGTCCCCGATCGACGTTGGCGGGAAATCCAGGTTGCCGAGAGCGCGACCCAGGATCGGATCGACCGCATCTTCGCGAACATCGAAGACCAGGCGATGGTCATCAAGGCGGTTTTCGATGAAAAAATTGCCCGACTCAAGAAGGGCGATGAGTTGCCGCCGGGCGTCTTCAAGATGGTCAAGATCTACCTCGCCATCAAGAGGAAGCTCTCGGTGGGCGACAAGATGGCAGGCCGGCACGGCAATAAGGGTGTGATCTCGCGGATTCTTCCCGAGGAGGATATGCCCTACCTGGCGGATGGTACGCCCGTCGACGTCGTGCTGAATCCCCTGGGTGTGCCCTCGCGTATGAATATCGGTCAGGTCCTCGAGACCCACCTGGGTTGGGCTGCCCATGGCCTCGGCCATATCATCGGTCAACTGGCGGAAAAGGGGGCCGAGCCCGAGGAACTGCGATCGAAACTCAAAGAGATCCACTCGGATAGCGGGATCAGCGCACTCCTCGATGAGGCTGGACCTGATGCCATACGATCCCTTGCGGCGAACGTCGCCAAGGGAATTCATGTATCGACGGCAGTGTTCGACGGGGCGAGCGAAGAGCAGGTCAAGGAAGAACTGCGCCGGGCAGATCTACCCGAGAGCGGGCAGATGGTGCTCTTCGATGGGAAGACCGGTGAACCCTTCGACCGACCCGTCACCGTCGGGATCATCTACATGCTCAAACTTCACCATCTGGTGGATGACAAGATCCATGCTCGGAGCATTGGCCCCTACAGCCTCGTGACCCAGCAGCCGTTGGGCGGCAAGGCTCAATTTGGTGGTCAGCGACTGGGTGAGATGGAGGTGTGGGCCCTCGAGGGTTACGGAGCAGCTTATGCTCTGCAGGAGTTCCTCACGGTCAAATCAGACGACGTGAACGGGCGAACTCGGATCTACGAGTCCATCGTCAAGGGCGAGAATACCCTGGAGCCTGGGCTGCCCGAGAGTTTCAACGTGTTGATGAAGGAGCTACACGCTCTCGGCCTCAATGTGGAAATGGTCGAGAAGTAGCCAGGAAAAATCAGAGCGGTGACTTAGTGCTACCGCGGACGGGAACGATTCCCGGAAACAAGTTTGGATAGGAGACAGCCACCTTGCGCGATCTCTACAACCTCTTCGAAAAACCCAAGGATCCGCTCAGTTTCGATGCTCTGCGGATTTCTCTCGCAGCTCCGGATACGATCCGAGAGTGGTCGTTCGGCGAAGTAAAGAAGCCGGAGACCATTAATTACCGGACGTTCAAGCCCGAAAGAGATGGCTTGTTCTGTGCAAAGATTTTCGGTCCGGTGAAGGATTACGAATGCAATTGCGGCAAATACAAGCGCATGAAGCATCGCGGTGTTGTCTGTGAGAAGTGTGGTGTTGAGGTAATCCAGTCGAAGGTCAGGCGTGAGCGAATGGGCCATATCACGCTGGCTTCGCCGGTTGCGCATATCTGGTTCCTTAAATCGCTCCCGTCCCGGATCGGCAATATCCTCGAAATTACTCTACGAGACCTTGAGAAGGTCCTTTATTTCGAGGCCTACCTGGTGATCGATCCCAAGGACACCGAACTGGTCAAGGGCGAGCTGATCAACGACGAACGCCTGATCGAATTGCGCGAGGAATACGGTCGAGATGCCTTCGAGTACGGGATCGGTGCAGAAGCCGTGCGCGAATTGCTCACCGAATTGGACGTAGAGAAGGAGTGCGAGATTCTCCGAGAGGAGATGCGCGAGGCGACGAGCGAAGCCAAGCGCAAGAAGGTGGCCAAGCGTCTCAAGGTGATGGACGCCTTCCGTGAATCGGGAATCAATAGCCCCGAGTTCATGATCCTCGAGGTGGTTCCGGTGATTCCGCCGGATCTCCGCCCCCTGGTTCCTCTCGATGGGGGTCGCTTTGCGACGAGCGATCTCAATGATCTCTATCGCCGTGTGATCAACCGCAACAATCGCCTGAAGCGACTTCAGGAATTGAACGCCCCGGAAGTGATCATCCGCAACGAAAAGCGGATGCTTCAGGAGGCGGTGGACGCCCTCTTTGACAACGGGCGAAGGGGTCGCATTATTACCGGCCCCAGCAAGCGACCGCTGAAATCACTCTCGGATATGTTGAAGGGCAAGGGCGGCCGCTTCCGGCAGAACCTGCTGGGCAAGCGGGTTGATTACTCCGGCCGCTCGGTGATCGTTGTTGGTCCCGAGTTGCGTCTGCATCAATGCGGTTTGCCGAATCGGATGGCCTTGGAGCTCTTCAAGCCCTTCATCTATTCGCGCTTGGAACAGCAGGGCTATGTCACGACCATCAAAGCTGCCAGGAAGATGGTCGAGAGCGAGCGCCCGGAGGTCTGGGATATTCTCGCCGATGTAATTCGAGAGCATCCCGTGCTGCTCAATCGCGCGCCAACGCTTCATCGGCTCGGTATGCAGGCCTTCGAGCCCATGCTGATCGAGGGCAAGGCGATCCAATTGCACCCGCTGGTATGCGCAGCGTTCAACGCCGACTTCGATGGCGATCAGATGGCTGTCCATGTCCCGCTTTCAGTGGAAGCTCAGATCGAAGCTCGTGTGCTGATGATGTCCACGAACAATATCCTGAGCCCGGCGACGGGTCGTCCGATCATCGGGCCCACCCAGGACATCGTTCTTGGCCTCTACTACATGACGCGGCACCTGCCGGGCAGTCTGGGCGAGGGCTTGAGATTTTCCAGCCCTGAAGAAGTTCGCATAGCCTATGACGCCGGGGAGTTGCATATCCATTCCCTGATTGATGTGCGTATCGACAAGGAAGTCGTCCAAACGACCACGGGCCGGATCCTGTTGAGCGAAGTCGTGCCTTCAGAGATTGACTTCGAATTCATCAACCAGGTCATGGACAAGAAGGCACTCGGCGAGTTGATCGACCAGTGCTACCGGCGTCTGGGTGATAAGGCCACAGTTCTTCTCGCCGACAGGTTGAGGACTCTCGGATACGGCAACGCCACGCGTGCGGGCATTTCGATCTGCCTCGACGACATGACGATTCCGCCCGACAAGCCGCGATACCTGGCCGAGGCGACCACGGAAGTGTCCCAGATTCATGATCAATACCAGGAAGGTCTGATCACGGACGGCGAGCGCTACAACAAGGTCGTCGATATCTGGGCGCAAGCCACGGAAAAGATCACCGAACAGTTGGTGGCTGGCATTGCTGAAGACACCGTGGTCGACGCAGCGGGGACGGAACAACAGGTTCCCAGCTTCAACGCGATCTTCATGATGGCGGATTCCGGAGCTCGGGGTTCGACTCAGCAGATGCGGCAGCTCGCGGGCATGCGTGGTCTGATGGCCAAGCCTTCCGGCGCGATCATCGAGACGCCGATCACCTCGAACTTTCGCGAGGGCCTGTCGGTTCTTCAGTACTTCATCTCGACCCACGGAGCGAGAAAGGGCCTGGCGGATACGGCGCTCAAGACGGCGAACTCCGGGTATCTCACCCGTCGCCTGGTGGACGTTTCCCAAGACGTGATCGTTCGCGGCGAGGATTGCGGTGCGGAGGATGCCGTCGAAGTGAGCCCGCTGGTGGAGGGGGGCGATATCGTAGAACCCCTCGGAGAGAGAATCCTCGGCCGCGTAGCGGCGACGGATATTCTGGATCCGGTCAACTCCGAGGTGTTGGTTGCCGCGGGCGAAGAAATCGATGAAGAAGGAGTAAGAGCCATCGAGAACGCCGGCGTCGAAAAGGTCATGGTTCGCTCGGTGTTGACCTGTGCAGAGCCCTTCGGGATCTGCGTGAAGTGCTACGGGCGTGATCTTTCGCGCGGTACGATGGTGAACCTTGGAGAGGCCGTGGGCGTTATTGCGGCCCAGTCCATCGGTGAGCCCGGAACTCAGCTCACCATGCGCACCTTCCATATCGGTGGTGCGGCGACGCGGCGTGCGGAGCAGTCGCATGCCGAGTCGGGAACCGAAGGCGAGGTTCGTTTTCACAATATCCGAAACGTCCGCAACGCCGAGGGTCAGGACACGGTGATGACCCGGCACGGCGAAATCGGGATTGTCGATGCGAGTGGCCGTGAACGAGAGCGTCACCCGGTGGTCTACGGCGCGATGCTGAGGGTCAAGGAGGGCGATCAAGTCACCCCGGGTACGATTCTCCTCGATTGGGATCCATTCGCGAGTCCGATCATTTCCGAGATGCAGGGAATCGCGGAATTCGTCGACATCATCGAGGGCTCGACGATGCAGGAGCAGGTGGACGAGTTCACCGGCGTTTCTTCGAAGGTGATTATTGAATCGAAGGACCCCAGCCTCCGTCCAAGTATCGTCATTCGATCGGCGGACGGAAGCCAGGAGTCTCGATCCATTTTGCCCGTGAATGCGTTCCTGTCAGTGGCCGAAGGCGAAGAAGTCGGAGCGGGTCGCGTGGTGGCGAAGATTCCGCGCGAGGCCAGTAAGACCAAGGATATTACCGGTGGTCTGCCCCGCGTTGCGGAACTCTTCGAGGCCCGAAAGCCGAAGGAATGCGCGGTGGTGGCCGAGATCGACGGGGTGGTTTCGTTCGGTCAGGACGTTCGCGGCAAGCGGCGGGTACTCGTGACCCCTCTCGAGGGGGATGGTGATCCCGACGAATACCTGATTCCCAAGGGCAAGCACGTCAGTGTTCACGAGAACGATCGGGTCAGGGCCGGTGAAGCCTTGATGGACGGATCCTCGAATCCCCACGATATCCTGAAGATCAAGGGGGAGAAGGCGTTGGCCTCCTACCTCGTAGACGAAGTGCAGGAGGTCTACCGGCTTCAGGGCGTGAAGATCAACGACAAGCACATCGAGGTGATCGTTCGCCAGATGCTTCGGAAGGTACGGATTACCGATGCGGGTGACAGCGATTTCCTTCTCGGGGAGCAGGTCGAGCGGAATCGGTTCAGGCAGGTCAACGAGGACTTGGAGGCCGAGGGGCGTCAATTGGCCGCCGCCGAGCCCCAACTTCTGGGCATTACCAAGGCGTCGCTCTCGACCGAGTCCTTCATTTCGGCCGCTTCCTTCCAGGAGACCACCAAGGTGCTCACCGAGGCGGCGATCTGGGGGAAGACCGACCGACTGCGCGGTCTCAAGGAAAACGTCATCATGGGGCGACTGATCCCGGCGGGGACGGGTCTCGAGAAATACCAGGGTCTGGGGATCCAGGTGGAAGCGCCCGAAGGCGAATTCGAGGAAGAACTGGCCGAGGGCGTCGACAGCCCGGCAGAGGAGCGAGTCGTCGTCGAGCCGGGCCTCGGCGAGGCGACGGTCCAGGCCGACCCCGGTGCGCTGGACGGCTGAAGCTCGGCCAATCCAGACGAAGAACTCCGATTCCCGCCCTGGGACTACCAGGGCGGGGTCGGTGACCGTCCGGAGCAGCTGAACGTGGGATCGATTCCGGGCCGGGGGCGAGGACCCTGTCCATGGTGGTCGAATCCTCTCTCAGTGGGCCTTCCGCGCTGGGTTGAAAAAGCCTCTGCGACCGGATTCCCCTCGGCGGGTGACCCTTCGCCCCGGGTCCACCGGGCCGAGAGTCGCGGGGAACGTTGACACTGCCCCGCAGGTCGCTAAGATGCGGCGGCTTCGGAACAAGGGGCTGCATCTCCGCGTTCCGCCTCCGGATTTCGGAGGGGCTGGCCGAGGAAGCGAACTGAGCAGGCATCATTGAGTCCGCTCTTTTCGCCTGGGGTCGAACGAACGATTCCCCGCCTCCGCTCCCTTCGTCGCCGCGATGCGGGCAGCGGGGAGTTTTGTCTCTGGAGTTCGCCGAAGGGCCCGCGGAAGCGTTCAGGGGTTGAGGCTTCGCGGGCACGGTCAAGACGGCTGGGTCGCAGAGTCAGTAAGGAAATAGGGAACTCGGGCGCGCAACAAGAGCAGCATTCGATGAGTCGGCGAACGCAACTGGGCGTCCCGGCGCAACACGTAGAGTCGAGGTGGCATGCCGACAATTCAACAGTTGATCCGCAAGGGCAGGAAGCCCAAGCAATCCCGGACAAATTCGCCCGACCTGGGCAAGTGTCCGCAACGCAGGGGAGTCTGCCTGCGTGTGTTTACCTTGACGCCGAAGAAGCCGAACTCCGCTCTTCGGAAAGTGGCGCGTGTTCGGTTGACCAATGGAAACGAAGTCAACGCCTACATTCCGGGTGTCGGTCATACGCTTCAGGAGCACTCGGTGGTGCTCGTGCGCGGAGGCCGAGTAAAGGATCTGCCCGGCGTTCGTTATCACATCGTGCGCGGAACGCTGGACGCAACGGGAGTCGACGGTCGAAACCGGGGCCGTTCGAAGTACGGGGCCAAGCGGCCCAAATAGAAGTGCTGTCGCGACCCGCGATGGTCACTTAGGGATACGAAATGCCGAGACGTCGAGAAGTTCAAAAGCGGGAAACGCCGGCTGATCCGAAGCATGGCGACAAAATGGTCGGTCAGTTCATCAATGTGCTGATGAGCGACGGCAAGAAGAGCACCGCAGAGTCGATTATTTACGGTGCCTTCGATGAGATCGAGCAGAAGATGCGAAGTGACCCCCTGGCGATGTTCAGGCGGGCGCTGGAAAACGTGCGGCCGAGGCTTGAGGTGAAGTCCCGGCGAGTGGGTGGTGCGACGTACCAGGTACCCACGGAGATTTCGCCGAAGAGGGCATCCTCATTGGCCATGCGCTGGCTGGCGAGTTATTCGCGAGCACGGCCGGGCAAGAGCATGAGGGAGCGCCTGGCCAACGAGATCATCGATGCCGCCAATGAGCGCGGCGAGAGCGTAAAGAAGAGGGAAGACACTCATCGGATGGCGGATGCCAATAAGGCTTTCGCCCATTATCGCTGGTAGCGTGGCCGGATTCGTCCTCCTGCGCCGGAAAAATCACCGTCGTATTGCGATGACGAGACGAAATGATGGCCCGTACTGCTCCGCTGGAAAAGATCAGGAACATCGGCATCATGGCCCATATTGATGCGGGCAAGACCACGACCACCGAACGCATCCTTTATTACACAGGCGTCAATTACAAAATCGGGGAAGTTCACGACGGTGCGGCAACGATGGACTGGATGGAGCAGGAACAAGAGCGCGGTATCACGATCACGTCGGCTGCGACGACGTGTGAGTGGAGGGATCACCGCGTGAATATCATCGACACCCCCGGGCATGTCGATTTCACCATCGAGGTAGAACGCTCCCTTCGCGTTCTCGATGGGGCTGTCGCGGTCTTCTGTGGTGTCGGCGGTGTGGAACCCCAATCCGAAACGGTCTGGCGGCAAGCCGACAAATACGAGGTTCCCCGGATCGCTTTCGTGAACAAGATGGATCGAATCGGCGCCGATTTCCCAAGAGCGGTGGAGATGATTCGTGAGCGACTCGGGGCCAACGCGGTTCCGTTGCAGCTCCCTATCGGTGCCGAAGAAGATTTCGAGGGTGTCATCGACCTGATCAAGAACAAGGCGCTCTATTGGGAGGATGAATCCCTCGGTGCGAAATTCCGAGCGGATGAGGTCCCCGAACCGCTTCAGGAAGTCGCCAACGCGGCCCGCGAACAATTGGTGGAAGCCGCAGCGGAATTCGATGACGATTTGATGACCCGCTACCTCGAGGGTCAGGACGTCAGCACCGAGAGCCTGGTCGAAGTATTGCGTAGGGCGACGCTGGCTCTTCAGGTTGTCCCGGTCCTCTGCGGCAGTTCCTTCAAGAACAAGGGGGTACAGCCCCTGCTCGATGCCGTGGTGGATTATCTCCCGTCGCCGATCGATGTCCCCGCGATCGAGGGCGTCCGGTTGAAGGATGGTGCAACCGTTCCCCGAAAGGCGGACGACAGCGAACCCTTTGCGGCCCTGGCCTTCAAGCTGGTCAGTGACAAGCACGCCGGGCATCTCGCCTATCTCAGGGTCTATTCCGGAACGGCGAAGAGCGGGGACACCCTGCTGAATGCCGGCCCTGGGAAGAAACAGCGCGTCGGACGTTTCCTTCAGATGCATGCGAATAAGCGGCAGGATCTGGACGAGGTTCATGCCGGGGATATCGTGGCGGCGGTTGGACTCAAGAAGGTTGCCACCGGCGATACGATCTGTGCGGTCAATGCGCCGCTGGTGCTCGAGTCCCTGGAATTCCCCGAGCCCGTAATCGCGATCGCGATCGAGCCCAAGACAACCGCGGACATGGCAAAGCTCTCGGAGTCGCTGGAGCGCCTGGCCCTGGAAGATCCTTCCTTCAAGGTCACCACCGACACCGAAACCGGGCAGACCATTATCTCGGGCATGGGCGAGCTTCATCTCGAGATCATTTCCTCGCGCCTTCTGCGCGAGTTCCAGGTCGATGCCAACGTCGGCCGCCCGCAGGTCGCCTACAAGGAAGCCATCACCCGTTCGATCAAGGTCGAAGGCCGCTACGTCAAGCAGACGGGTGGCTCGGGCGATTTCGGGATCGTCGAATTGGAGTTGAGCCCTGGCGAACGTGGTCAGGGCTTTTCGTTTCAGAACTCCATTCGAGGAGGAGCCATCCCGAAGGAGTTCATTCCTGCGATCGAGAAGAGTTGCGCGGAAGCCGTGGAGAGCGGAATGCTTGCCGGTTTTCCCGTGGCCGATGTTCGAGTCGAACTCCTCGATGGCAGCTTTCACGATGAGGATTCTTCGGAGCGCTCATTCAGCGTGGCTGCCGCCATGGCCATGGGTGACGGGTTACGGCAGGCCGATCCGGTGCTTCTCGAGCCAATCATGGCGGTGGAAGTTGTGACACCGGAAGAGTATCGCGGCGCGGTGCAGGGAGATCTCAACGGCCGCAGGGGTCAGATCACCGGCATTGATATGCGCGGCGGCGCGCAGGTGATCACCGCCGAAGTGCCGCTTGCCGAGATGTTCGGCTACGTGGGGTCGGTGAGATCCATGACCCAGGGGCGAGCCAGTTATACGATGCAGTTCTCGCATTACGATCAGGCACCGGATTCGGTCGTGAACTCAATCGTGGCGCAGTGAATTCAAGGTAGAGGGTTGTTGGCAGGCAGCCTGCAACATTCAAGGAAGCCAGAAACAGTAAGGAAGGACGAGAGGGAGCAATGGCCAAGGAGAAATTCGAGCGGACGAAGCCGCATGTGAACGTGGGAACGATTGGGCACGTGGATCATGGTAAGACGACCTTGACGGCTGCGATCACCCAGCGTCAGGCGCATAAGAACCTGGCGGATTTCACTCCTTTCGATGAAATCGACAAGGCTCCGGAAGAACGCGAGCGGGGGATTACAATCGCGACAGCGCACGTGGAGTACCAGACCGAAGGTCGCCACTACGCACACGTGGATTGTCCCGGCCACGCGGACTACGTGAAGAATATGATTACGGGAGCAGCCCAGATGGATGGTGCTGTTCTTGTGGTTTCGGCCGCTGATGGTCCGATGCCGCAGACCCGTGAGCACGTGCTCCTGGCCAAGCAGGTGAACGTTCCTTTCATCGTTGTTTTCATGAACAAGGTGGACCAGGTCGACGACGAGGAGTTGTTGGAACTGGTCGAGATGGAAGTTCGCGAGCTTCTTTCGGGTTACGATTTTCCTGGCGACGACATTCCGATCGTTAAGGGGAGCGCATTGAAGGCGCTCGAGGCATCGGATGACGATGCGGCGAATGGGTGTATCGATGAACTGATGGATGCCCTGGATTCATATATTCCCGAGCCCGAGCGTGCCTTGGACAAGAGTTTCCTGATGCCGATCGAGGATGTTTTCTCGATTACGGGCCGGGGCACTGTTGTGACGGGTCGTATCGAGCAGGGTGTTATTCATACGGGCGACGAAGTGGAGATCATCGGTATCCGTGATACGACGAAGACGACGATCACGGGTGTGGAGATGTTCCGGAAGATCCTGGATCAGGGTCAGGCCGGTGATAATGTGGGCTGCCTGCTTCGAGGTACGGGCAAGGATGACGTGGAGCGCGGGCAGGTGTTGGCGAAGCCCGGATCGATCACGCCGCATACGCAGTTCAAGGCCCAGGCCTATATCCTGACGAAGGACGAGGGGGGTCGTCATACGCCCTTCTTCAATGGCTACCGCCCGCAGTTTTATTTCCGGACGACGGATGTGACGGGTGTGGCTGAGTTGCCCGAAGGCACGGAGATGGTGATGCCGGGTGATAACGTCGAGATGAAGGTGACGTTGATCACGCCCATCGCGATGGATAAAGAACTGCGCTTCGCGATTCGCGAAGGCGGTCGTACGGTCGGCGCCGGTGTCGTCGCCGAGGTAATCGAATAGTCACGCTGCTCTGCTGAGCACATCAAGCGAAGTGCCGTGGGGCAGTTCGGAATCGGGGATCAGAATGGCCGAAGAAGCGACACAGAAGATCAGGATTCGTATGAAGGCATACGACTATAAGCTTCTCGACCAAAGCGCGGGGGAGATCGTCGACACCGC
The DNA here is from genome assembly GCA_014240165.1 of Myxococcales bacterium. Classification (GTDB taxonomy): domain Bacteria; phylum Myxococcota_A; class UBA9160; order UBA9160; family UBA4427; genus JAZXM01. The sequence goes on from JAAZXM010000015.1 coordinate 17,041, forward strand.
ACTGAGGACAGGGGCGAATATTGCTGGGCCCATCCCGCTTCCTACGAATATCAACAAATACACGGTGCTGCGTGGGCCCCATATCGACAAGAAGTCCAGAGAGCAGTTCGAAATGCGTACCCACAAGAGGCTCATTGACATCATCGACCCGACCGCACAGACGGTTGACGCCCTGATGAAGCTCGAATTGGCTGCCGGGGTGGATGTGGAGATCAAGCTGTAGCCATGGCCAACGCCGATATCGTGACGATGGAGAACAAGAAATCAGGGGCGATGGATCTCGATCCCTCGGTCTTCGAGGGAAAGGTCCGGCCGCACCTCTATCAGGCTGAGGTCCGACGCCAGCTTGCTCTTCGCCATGCGGGCACGCACTCCACCAAGAACCGCGCCGCGGTCTCGGGTGGTGGCGCGAAACCGCATAAGCAGAAGGGCACGGGGCGAGCCAGGCAGGGTACCCGGCGAGCGGTTCAATTCGCTGGGGGTGGCATCGCGTTCGGTCCGGTGCCCCGGCATTACGACCACAAGCTTCCGAAGAAGATGCGCCGTGCAGCCTTGATCAGCGCGTTGACGCAATGGCTGGATGAGGGCGCGATCACCATCGTGGAAGAGTTGAGCCTGGATGAGTACAAGACTCGCCGCATGGTCGAGGCGCTCTCTGCCCTCGGTCTCTCGGGGGAGAAAGTCCTCGTCGTGACCGACGAAGCCAACCCGATGGTGGAATCCTCTTTGCGGAATATTCCAGGAGTGGGGCTGGTGAGGGCCGAAGGCTTGAATGTCTACGACATACTCCGCCACCCAAAGATGCTCATTACCCGGGCGGCGGTTGAAGCCCTCCAGGCCAGGGTCGGCAGGAGTACTGGGAAAGGGCCGAGCGCATGAACGTGCATCAGATCATTCAGAAGCCGTTGCAGACGGAAAAGAGCATGATCGGACGCGAAGAGCAAAATCTCGCGACTTTCGCGGTGGATCCTCGGGCGAATAAGCACGAGATCAAGCGAGCCGTGGAGGAACTTTTTGACGTCGAGGTCACAAAGGTTCGAACCATGCGCCAGCAGGGCAAGAAGCGAAGGGTCGGTCGAGTGGTTGGGCGCCGGCCTGCATGGAAGAAAGCCATAGTCGAACTGGCAGAGGGCCAGTCGATCGAGTTCTTCGAAGGAGTCTGAGGGCATGCCCGTAAAAGTCTATAAGCCCACCAGCCCGGGCCGACGAAATATGTCCGTTTCGGACTTCGAGGAGATTACTCGAGGGCAGCCCGAGCGGTCTCTTCTTGGCGGGCGTGCGAATAAGAGTGGTGGCCGCAACGCGCACGGACGAATTACGACATTTCAGCGCGGTGGTGGCCATAAGCGGCGCCATCGCAAAATAGATTTTCGTCGCGAGAAGGTGGACGTCCCCGCGCGAGTTGCGGCAATCGAATACGATCCGAACCGCTCGGCGAATATTGCCTTGCTCCATTATATGGACGGGGAAAAGCGGTACATCCTGGCCCCGAACGGTCTCAAAGTGGGAGATGAATTGCAGTCGGGGAACAACGCCGAGTTGCGACCCGGGAACGCTATGCCCATCGCAAATATTCCCTTGGGTACGCAGTTGCACTGCGTCGAATTGAAGCCTGGCAAGGGAGCCCAGATGGTTCGCTCCGCGGGGACCAGCGCCCAGTTGATGGCTCGTGAGGGGAAGATGGCCACCCTGCGGCTCCCCAGCGGCGAAATGCGCATGGTTCGAATCGAGTGCGCCGCGACGATCGGCCAGGTGGGAAATTGGGAGCACGAAAATCAACGCGTGGGCAAGGCAGGGCGCTCACGTTGGAAGGGCAAGAGGCCCAATGTGCGGGGGGTGGCGATGAATCCGGTCGACCATCCCATGGGTGGCGGCGAGGGCCGCTCATCCGGTGGCCGTCATCCCTGTACGCCTTGGGGAAAGCCCACCAAGGGTCGCAAGACTCGAAAAAATTCGAACTCGGACAAGTATATCGTGAAGCGGCGAGGGAAGAAGTAAATGGCGCGCTCATTGAAAAAGGGTCCCTTTGTAGATCCCAGTCTGCAGAAAAAAGTCGACCGGGTATCCGGGGCAGGGTCGAAGCAGGTTATTCGCACTTGGTCGCGGCGATCGATGATTACGCCCGATTTTGTGGGCATGACTTTCCATGTTCATAACGGGAAACTCTTCATGCCCGTATTCGTGACCGAGAATATGGTGGGCCATCGTCTCGGCGAATTTGCTCCGACGCGAAAATTCACCGGGCACGCGACGGACCGAAAGGTGAAGCGCTGATATGGAAGTTCAAGCTTCGCTCAATGGGTTCCGGGTCAGCGCCTTCAAGGCGAGGTTGGTCGCGAACCAGGTGAGGGGAAAGGGCGTAGAGGAGGCTCTTACGATCCTCTCTCTTTCCACCAAGAAATCCGCGAGCGCAATTGAGAAGCTGCTGCGCTCTGCGGTCGCCAACGCGGAGAACAGGAACGACGAAAGTGACGCAGGTATTGACGTCGACAGTCTCGTCGTAAGCAAGATCACGGTGGACGAAGGACCGAGCATGTGGCGAATCAGGCCCCGTGCCCAGGGACGTGCGAGCTGGATCCAGAAACGCGCCAGCCATATAACGGTCATTCTTTCGGATAATTAGCGGAAAGATCGAGGAGATAACGTGGGTCAAAAGGTCCATCCCTACGGCTTTCGGGTCGGCACACTCTACGGGTGGCAGTCAAACTGGTTCGCCAGTCGTCACTACGCCGAGCAGTTGCACGAAGACATCGCCGTCCGAGATTTCATCAAGAAGAAGCTTTATCACGCCGGCATTTCGAAGGTGGTTATTGAACGTACGGGCGAAAAACTCGTTGCCAATATTCACACTGCTCGGCCGGGAATCCTGATCGGGAAGCGCGGCGCTGAAGTCGACGTGCTGCGAGAGGATCTGAAGAAGTTCACAGCTCGGGACATCTTCATCAACGTGAAGGAAATTCGAAAGGCTGAGCTGGATGCGCAGCTCGTAGCCGAAAACATCGCGACCCAGCTCGAGCGCCGCGTGGCGTTCCGCCGGGCGATGAAAAAAGCAATGATCGCGACCATGAAATTTGGCGCCGAGGGTATCCGAATTCAATGCTCAGGCCGGCTCGGTGGTGCTGAGATGGGTAGACGAGAGTGGTATCGGGACGGCCGGGTGCCGCTTCATACCCTTCGAGCGGAAGTCGAATACGGATTCGCTGAGGCAAGAACTACGTACGGAATCGTCGGCGTGAAGTGCTGGATCTTCAAGGGCGAAGTGGGTGATAAGGAGCTCCGAAAAGGACCGCTCAGTCACGATGCGCCCGGTGAAGCCGCCAGACCCGGTCCGGCCAGGTAGGGGAGAGAACGTTCGATGTTGCAGCCGCGGAAGGTCAAGCACAGGAAGGTCCAGAAGGGCCGGCTCCGAGGAAAGGCTCGGCGCGGGAATACGGTTTCCTTTGGCGACTATGGCCTGCAAGCCCTGGGCACGGGCTTCATAACGGCCAGGCAGATCGAAGCCGCCCGTATTGCCATGACCCGCCACATCAAGCGTGGCGGCAAGGTCTGGATTCGCCTTTTTCCCGACAAGCCAGTCAGCAAGAAGCCCGCTGAAACGCGGATGGGTAAGGGCAAGGGAAATCCTGAGGCATGGGTCGCACCGGTGAAGCGCGGAAGAATCCTTTACGAACTCGAGGGCGTCGATACGACCGTTGCGCGCGAGGCGCTGAGGCTGGCCGCACATAAATTGCCGATTCCCACCCGTTTCGTGGCGCGGGAGGACTGAAAATGAACGCAGCAGAGATTCGAAAGCTTGCGTTGGGAGAGCTTGAACAGAAGGCACGAGAAGCACGAGACGAGCTCTTCAACGCACGAGTGAAACACTCAACGGGCCAACTGGAAGACACAGCAAAGCTCTCCAGGCTTCGGAAACAGATTGCTCGAATCGAAACAGCATTGCTAGAGAAGCAAGAGGCGACAAAGTGAGCGAGAGAGGCACTAGAAGGACCATGGTCGGAACCGTAGTCAGCGACAAAATGGACAAGACCGTCGTCGTGCGAGTCGAACGCCTTGTCCAGGATCGGCGATACAAGAAGTACATTCGCCGTTATTCCAGGTTCGTTGCGCACGATGAAAACAATGACTGCAAGGCGGGCGATCAGGTGAGGATTATTGAGCATCGTCCCCTCTCCAAGCGGAAGCGGTGGATGGTGCAGGAAACGGTCACTAGGGCCGCCGGGGTCTAGGGAGAGCCGAGATGATTCAAGCAGAATCCACATTGTCCGTCGCAGATAATTCCGGCGCCCGAAAGATCAAGTGCATACGTGTGCTCGGTGGTTCGCGCCGCCGCTTCGCATCCGTCGGGGATATCATCGTTGTTACGATTAAAGAGGCGATTCCCAACGGCCGGGTGAAGAAGGGCGAGGTGCGCCGCGCCGTCATCGTGCGGACGAAAAAGGCGATCGGTCGGGCCGACGGCTCACATATCCTCTTCGATGAGAATGCCGCAGTCCTTCTCAGTAATGACAAAGAGGTGGTTGGCACCCGTATCTTTGGTCCGGTCGCTCGCGAGCTCCGCGGGCGTGGGTTTATGCGGATCGTTTCACTGGCGCCGGAGGTACTCTGAATGGCTGCCCGGCTGCAAGAGCGATACAAGGACGAAATCGTCTCCAAGTTGAGGGACGAGTTCGGTTATTCCAATCCCCACCAGGTCCCTTCGGTGGCGAAGGTCGTAGTCAATATCGGCCTCGGAGAGGCGACTCAGAACTCCAAGTTGCTGGACCAGGCAATGGAGGAGTTGGCGGTGATCACGGGTCAAAAGCCTTCTCTGCGGCGTGCAAAGAAGAGCGTCTCGAATTTCAAGCTTCGAGAAGGACAGGCGATTGGCGCCAAGGTGACCCTGCGCGGGATGCGGATGTGGGAATTTCTGGACCGCTTGCTCACCGTGGCGCTCCCTCGAGTGCGCGATTTTGGCGGCGTATCGGATAGGGCTTTCGATGGCCGTGGCAATTACACCCTGGGCGTTAAAGACCAGACGATTTTTCCGGAAGTGGAGTACGACTCGGTTGAGCGGGTAACGGGCATGAACGTGACCATGGTGACCACAGCACCTACGGACGCCGAAGCAAGAGCCCTGCTCAAGCATCTGGGCGTGCCCTTCAGGCAGTAAGGATTCTAAATCATGATGACCGATCCGATAGGCGACATGCTCACCCGACTCAGGAACGCTGGCCGCGTTCACCACGAGGAGGTGCGCTGTTCTTCTTCGAAGCTCAAGGTGGCAGTGGCCAAGGTTTTGAGTGACGAGGGTTTCGTTGGACAAATTCGCACCGAGGACGAGGATAAAAAGCCCGTTCTGGTGATTGAATTGCGTTACGGGAATAGCGGCGCGTCCATGATCGACCATGTTCAGCGGATAAGCCGACCTGGTCGGCGCGTCTATGTCGGGGCGAGCGAAGTTCACGAAGTTCGAGGCGGATTGGGAATGACAATCCTTTCGACGTCGAACGGTGTGATGTGTGATCGAGACGCCCGCGCCCAGAAAGTCGGCGGCGAAGCAATCTGTGAGGTCTGGTAGGGATGTCCCGAATCGGAAAGAAGCCGGTCACGATTCCCACCGGAGTAGATGTCTCGGTCGGCGAAGGTGAAATTCGGGTCAAAGGGCCCAATGGAAACCTCGTCGGTCCACTGCCTCCGGCGATCGAGGCGAGCGTGGAAGAGAGCAAGTTGGTTCTGATCCGCAAGGACGAGAAGAAGGAAACCCGCGCTCTCCATGGATTGGCGAGAGCCATCGCGAACAATATGGTGGTCGGGGTAACCGACGGATTCTCCAAAGGCCTCGAGATCGAAGGCGTTGGCTACCGGGCAGAGGTCAAGGGCAAGAATTTGGTGTTGACCTTGGGGTTCTCGCACTCGGTGGAGATGCCGATTCCTGAAAAGATCGATGTGAAGATGGACGGAAATACGAGCCTCAAGATTTCCGGAGCGGACAAACAGGCGGTGGGGCAATTCGCGGCCGATATTCGAAAGCTCCGGCCCCCGGAGCCCTATAAGGGCAAGGGGATTCGGTACGAGAACGAACGCATTCGACGCAAGGTCGGTAAGACCGGAGCGGCCTGAGGTTTCTATGAAGAATTCTGTACTGGAAGAAAAACGGCGAAAATGGGATTCCCGAAGGAAGCGGACGAACAAGTCCCTCGCACGGGCCGATCGACCCGTTGTGAAAGTGTTCCGGAGTGCAAAGCATATTTATGCGCAGATTCTGGATCCGGACACCGGCGCAACAGTGGGCACGGTGTCGACGCGCAGTCAATCCGTCGTGATCGAGGGCGCTACGGGGAATATCGATGCCGCGAAGAAGGTAGGGACCGCCTTGGCGGAACTCGCAAGGGAAAAACAAATCGACCGAGTGGTTTTCAATCGGAATGGCTTCCTCTATCACGGGCGAGTCAAAGCGCTGGCGGAAGCGGCCAGGGAAGCGGGGCTTCAGTTCTGATATGGCACAGCTGATAAAATCATCTGAGATCAACCCCAACGATCACGATTTGAACGATCGCGTCGTGCACATCAATCGCGTGGCGAAGGTGGTGAAGGGCGGTCGCCGCTTCAGCTTCAGCGCCCTGGTGGTGGTGGGTGACGGCAACGGACTCGTGGGAGTTGGCCTTGGCAAGGCGGGAGAAGTTCCCGAAGCCATCCGCAAAGGTGTGGACAAGGCGAGGAAGGCCCTGATCCGAATTCCCCTGGTGGACGGCACGCTGCCCCACGAGGTGCTTGGCCGCTTCGGCGCCGGGAGCGTGATGCTCAAGCCGGCCTCTCCAGGTACGGGTGTGATCGCGGGGGGCCCGGTCCGAGCGATCGTTGAGTCGGCGGGAGTCCACGACATTCTCACAAAAACGTTGGGTACGAATAATCCGCGCAATGTGGTTAATGCCGTAATGGCCGGTCTGCAGGAGTTGAGAGACCCCGAAGAGCGGCTCGCTGAACTCGGAAGGGTGCGGTGATGAGCGAGAAGGCGAAGATCACGATCAAGCAGGTCAAGAGTTCGATCGGGTACAACCGGAGTCAGAGGGCGACCCTGGTCGGTCTCGGTATTCGCCGTCTGCACCAGGTAGTTCGACTGGAAGACACGCCTTCTGTACGCGGAATGATCAATAAAGTCAGCCATCTCGTAGTGGTGATCGAGGAGTAGGGAAATGCTTGATCGACTGAGCCCGAGGCCGGGCGCGAAGCATAGCCGTCGCAGAGCTGGGCGCGGGCCTGGATCCGGGTTGGGGAAGACCGCGGGTACGGGTGTCAAGGGTCAGGGCACTCGCTCGGGCAAGAAAATCAAGCCGTGGTTCGAAGGCGGCCAGATGCCCCTGATGCAGCGCGTGCCCAAGCGCGGATTCAAGAATCCTTTTCGGAAGGATGTCGAGATTGTCAACGTGGGCGAGCTTTCGCGATTGGGCGACGGCGCAACCGTGGACAGCGAGGCGCTCGTGAGCCACGGACTGATTCGCGGAACAGGTGCCGCGATCAAATTGCTGGGTGAGGGCGAAGCGCCCAAGAACCTGACGATCAAACTCAACCGCGTGAGCGCGGGTGCTCGGAGCAAGATCGAAGCGGCAGGCGGAAGCGTGGAACTCATCGCATGACGAGTGGAATTCAGAACATATGGCGAATTCCGGAGTTGCGGGCACGCATCTTGTTTACGTTCGGAATGCTCGCCGTGTATCGGATCGGATGTGTCGTGGTGACGCCGGGGATCAATGCCCAGGTGATCCGGGACTTCTTTGCCCAGATGTCGGGCACCGTATTCGGGCTGATGAATCTCTTCTCGGGTGGTGCGATGGAGCAGTTGTCGATTTTCGCGCTCGGCATCATGCCCTATATCAGTGCCACAATTATCTTTCAACTATTGACCGTGGTGATTCCCGCCCTGGAAGCTCTCAAGAAAGAGGGCGAGCAGGGGCAGAAGAAGATCAACCAATGGTCGCGCTACGCAACCATCGTGCTCGCGCTTTTTCAGAGTTTTTTGATGGCCTTGGCTCTCGAGGGCGGAAGCTTCGGTGAGGGCGCAGTGCTCTTTCCCGGTTGGGGTTTCCGCATCGTCACCATGGTGACGCTGACATCGGGAACGGCGTTCATCATGTGGCTCGGGGAGCAGGTGACCGAGAGAGGGATTGGCAACGGGATTTCGTTGATCATCTTCTCGGGCATTGTTGTGAGCATTCCTTCGGGCCTTTCGAACCTGGCCGACATGATTCGAAATGATCAATTCACCCTGCTGCAGGCAGCCGTGATTCTTGTCTTTGCCATCGGCGTGGTGGGTGCCGTGGTGTTCGTGGAGCGCGGCCAAAGACGAATTCCCATTCAGCATGCCCGGCGCGCGGTTGGCCGGGAGGTGACCCAGGGTGGCATGAGTTATTTCCCTCTTCGCGTGAACTCGGCTGGCGTGATTCCGCCGATCTTCGCTTCGTCGCTCTTGATGTTTCCGCTTACGGTTCGGCAGTTCAGCGATAGTCCGGCTGTTCAGAGCTTTATCGACCAATTCATGAATCCTGGGGACTTCACGTACAACGCGGTCTACGTATTTCTGATCATCTTTTTCTGCTTTTTCTATACCGCGATCATCATCAACCCAGTTGATGTCTCGGAGAATATCAAGCGATCCGGTGGCTATATCCCGGGTATCCGGCCGGGTAAAAACACCGCCGAGTACATCGACAAGGTTTTGAGCCGCCTCACATTTATCGGGTCGATCTATGTCGCCCTGGTCTGCTTGCTGCCCGTCATTCTGTCGACACGGATGGACGTGCCCTTCTATTTCGGAGGCACGGCTCTTCTCATCGTTGTGGGTGTTTCGCTGGATACAGTGGGCCAGATCGATGCCCATATGGTTTCCCGACATTACGAGGGCTTCGTCAAGGGTGGCCGTATGCGCGGAAGGCTCGGCCAATGAGCGCGACGAAAATCGTATTGCTCGGTGCGCCCGGGGCAGGCAAGGGGACCCAGGCCGCAGTGCTGGCCGAAGCCATCGGAATTCCTCATGTCTCGACTGGAGACATGCTGCGGGCCGCCGTTGCCGCGGAGACTCCCGTGGGACTCAAGGCCAAGGCGGTGATGGATGCCGGTCACCTCGTGGGCGACGATATCGTGATTGCGATTGCCCGGGAGCGCCTGGCGGAGGGGGACGCCCAGAAGGGGTTCATCCTCGACGGCTTTCCCCGGACCTTGGCTCAAGCCGAGGCGCTCGATGAGCTCTTGCCCCGAATTGGATCGGGGATCGACTGCTGCCTCGCTATCACTGTCCAAACGGAAGCCATCGTCAAGCGCCTGCTTGCGCGCGCCGAAATCGAGGGCAGGGCGGACGACAACGAGGAAACGATTCGGGAGCGCATGCGGGTCTATGACGACCAGACGGCGCCCCTGCTCGACTATTATCGCGGCCAGTCGTTGCTGCGTGAAGTGCCCGGCATGGGGTCGGTTGAAGAGGTCTCCAGTGCCATTCTCGCCGAATTGGAGGCCGCGTGAGCTACGGGGAATCCATCGCATTGAAGAGCCGGCGTGAGCTGGACCAGATGCGCGAGGTGGGTCAGCATACCGGCGAGATCCTGCTCACCCTGCGAGACAAGGCCCAGGCGGGCGTCACCACCGGCGAGCTGAATGAACTCGCTGAGGGCGAGCTGAAGCGCAGGGGCCTGAATTCACCCTTTCTCAACTACTCACCCGGGGGGCTTCCTCCCTACCCGGCGGTGATTTGTGCCTCGGTGAACGACGAAATTGTCCATGGAATTCCGGGGTCGCGCGAACTCAAGGAGGGTGACATACTCAGCCTCGATTTCGGGGTCGAGAGCCGGGGTTTTCACGGCGACTCGGCAGTCACGATCCCGGTGGGCCCGATCTCCGAAGACGCTCAGAAATTGCTCGATACCACGTGTGATTCCCTCTACGAGGGGGTTCGCGAAATGGTTTCGGGCAATCGACTATCGGATATCGGCGCAGCCGTTCAAAAGCGGGCTGAATCCGAAGGTTTTTCGGTGGTCCGGCAATTCGTCGGTCACGGAATCGGTCGGCAGATGCACGAACCGCCCCAGGTTCCGAATTATGGATCGCCCGGGCGGGGCCAACGGCTCCAGTCCGGAATGGTCTTCGCGGTGGAGCCGATGGTGAACGTTGGGAGCGAGAGAGTGCGGATGCTCGAGGACGAATGGACGGCGGCGACAGTCGATGGAGAACTCTCGGCTCATTTCGAGCACACCATTGCGATCACCGACGCGGGTCCGGAAGTGCTGACGAAGGTAGAAGGGTCACACTGAGCACTCCTCAAGGGTGCCCAGTAGAGGAAGCAGCAGAATGAAGGTTCGATCATCGGTGCGAAAGATGTGTGATAAGTGCAGGATCATTCGCAGACGAGGTGTGATTCGCGTGATCTGCGAAAATCCCAAGCACAAGCAGCGTCAGGGTTGAGCCTGGCTCGCAGGAAATTTGAGAGGAGTACGGCATGGCCCGAATAGCAGGCGTCGACCTGCCCCGGAATAAGCGAATCGAAATCTCGCTGACGTATATCTTTGGTGTCGGGCACACACTCGCCGGAAAGATCTGCGAAACGGCCGGAGTCGACGGCGCTACCAAGACGGAGCAGTTGAGCGAGGCTGAAACCATCAAGCTTCGTGAAGTGATCGAGCGGAGCTACAAGGTCGAGGGCGATCTACGACGGGAATTGAGCCAGAACATCAAGGTCTTGATGGATATCGGATGTTATCGGGGGTTGCGGCATCGCCGAAATCTTCCCGTACGAGGTCAACGCACTCACACCAACGCCCGGACCCGGAAGGGCCCGGCCAAGAGCGTCGCGGGCAAGAAACTCGCGCCCAGGAAGTAGTGAAGCACACTCATGGTAGCCAAGAAGACAGCTCGTAAGAAGAAGGTCAAGAAGAACATCCAGACGGGTGTTGCTCATATTCAGTCGACCTTCAATAACACGATCATCACCATCACCGATGTGGGCGGAAACGCTGTCGCCTGGGCGAGTGCTGGTCAGCAGGGATTCAAGGGATCACGAAAATCCACGCCCTATGCCGCACAGATGGCAGCTGAAGAGTGCGCCAAGAAGGCCCAAGAGCATGGGGTGCGAACCCTGGGCGTTGAGGTCAAGGGCCCGGGTGGCGGGCGTGAGTCCGCGCTTCGCGCGCTCCAAGCGGCGGGCATGAAAATTACGATGATCCGAGACGTTACTCCAATTCCGCATAATGGATGCCGCCCTCCCAAGCGGCGCCGAGTCTGAGAGGCAAGAGATGGCACGTTATCGAGGTTCGGTCTGTCGACTTTGTCGGCGTGAGGGCACCAAGCTCTTTCTCAAGGGCGATCGCTGCTTCAGCGAAAAGTGCGCCATTGAGCGAAGGGCGTATCCGCCCGGAGTGCATGGGCAAGGCCGGGTCCGTTTTTCGGACTACGGGGTTCAGCTTCGCGAGAAGCAGAAGGTCAAGCGAATGTATGGCCTTCTGGAAAAGCAATTCAGGCAGACATTCCACCGGGCGGCGGCCATGAAGGGGCGTTCGGGTGAGAATCTGCTGATTCTCCTGGAGCGAAGGCTGGACAATGTCGTCTTTCGCATGGGCTATGCCACTTCGCGTGCCGAAGCGCGGCAACTGGTGAAGCACGGCCACTTCGAGATCAATGGAAGCACAGTGAAGACGCCGTCACTCCTGACCAAACCGGGGATGACGATCTCTCTCAGGGATCGATCGAAGAAGGTCGAGCGGGTCATTGGCGCGCTGGATGCACTTGAGGGTCGCAGCGTTCCGCAATGGCTAGAGATCGACAAGGACGAAAAAGTAGGCACGATCAAGCAATTGCCGGTGCGGGAGGATATTACCCTCCCGATCGATGAGCAGCTGATCGTGGAAATGTACTCACGCTAATCCCCCTGGCGGAGTCTGTGGCTATCGACAGCCGCATTCCCGAGGTCGGCTCGGGGTTCTCCGTGGGGAAGCCAAATTCCAAGATAGAGATATTTCTGGAAACGATTCAAGGGAGGTTCCGATGCAGCAGGAACTGGTTGTAGCCAATTGGCGGACGTTGATTCGACCCCGTCGCCTGGATCTCGAAGAGGCGTCGCTCGGGGCGACTTATGGTCGCTTTTCATGCGAACCGCTGGAAAGAGGTTTCGGGACGACCCTGGGCAACGCCCTACGTCGAGTTCTTCTTTCGTCGCTTCAAGGCGCCGCGATCACCAACGTCCGGATGGCCGGGGTTCTTCACGAATTCTCGACCATCCCGGGTGTGATGGAAGATGTCAGTGAGATCATCCTGAACCTCAAGGAAGTCCGAATGCGTATGCATTCAGAGGGGCCGCGGACGATTCGGATCAAGAAGTCCGGACCGGGAACCGTGACCGGGGCAGATTTCGTGTCTGACGACCAGACAGTCGAGATCGTGAACCCCGAGCGGATGATCTGCACCCTCGGTTCGGACGCGGATTTCGACCTGGAGGCCACGGTCGAGAGCGGCAAGGGGTATGTCCTGGCCGACAAGAACAGGTCAGAGGAAATGCCCATCGGCACGATTCCCATCGACTCGGTCTTCTCGCCGGTCAAGCGCGTCAACTATCTCGTCACCCCGGCTCGTGTCGGCCGCGAGACGGACTTCGATCGTTTGAACCTCGAGGTCTGGACCGACGGTGCGGTGGAGCCGGTGGATGCCGTGGCTTATGCGGCGAAGATCCTCAAGGAGCAGCTCACCATCTTCATCAATTTCGAAGAGCAGGACGAGGCGCTCCCGGCCCAGGCGGACGAGCCCGAACCCCTCAATCCGAATCTCTTCAAGTCGGTGGACGAGCTCGAACTCTCGGTTCGCTCGGCCAACTGTCTTCAGAATGCCAATATTCGATTCATTGGCGAGCTTGTGATGAAGACCGAGGGCGAGATGCTCAAGACCAAGAATTTTGGGCGGAAATCCCTGAACGAGATCAAGGATACGCTCTCATCCATGGGGCTGTCCCTGGGAATGACCATCGATAATCTTCCGGTTCGCGCAGAACTGGAAAAGATGCGCGAGCAACGCGAGGCTTGATCAATGAGGCACCGTAAATCAGGCAGACGGCTGGGGCGGGATAGTTCGCATCGCAAGGCGCTATTCCGAAATATGGTCACGTCGCTGATGCAGCATGAGCGGATCCAGACGACGGATGCGAAGGCCAAGGAATTGCGCGGCATTGCCGACCGAATGATCACCCTGGGCAAGCGTGGCGATCTGCATGCGCGGCGCCAGGCGGCGGGTTTCCTGCGCGACCAGGCCGTGACCTCCAAGGTCTTTGGCGAGTTGGCAGACCGCTACCGGGAGAGGCCGGGCGGCTATACCCGGGTCATCAAGGTCGGGCATCGAGTTGGAGATGCCGCGCCCGTTTCGATCGTTGAACTCGTCGACAGGGTCGAGGCAGACGACGAGTAGGTCGAGCTTCGCCAGGCGCGGCCTTTCGGGCCACGACTGGCAAAGGTTCGCCTCCGAGGCTCACCGTGGTTGAAGACCAAGATCGTTCCTCCTCAGCTCCGCCTCGAGTCCCGGCCGTGGCCTGGCTGGTGGGCGGGGTGCTCGTGGGCATTGCCGGGCTCTTGATCCTGATGTCCGAGCCCATCGAACCGCCGCTCTCCCGAGGTGATCGGGCGCCGTCCTTCGATTTGCCGAGCCTCGAAAGCGGCGACAATGTCACCCTCGAAGAGCTGCGCGGGAAGGTGGTGCTGGTCAATTTCTGGGCGACCTGGTGCAAGCCCTGCGAGGAGGAGATGCCCGCCATGCAGAACCTCCATACCGCGTTGGGGGAGGAGGGCTTTGCCCTGATCGCCATCGCTGTGGATCGGTCTCGGGATGATGTGGTGGCCTTCCAAGAACGCCTGGGAATCGGTTTCCCCATCGTGCTGGACCCGGATCAGAAAGCCGCAGGCGCGTACCAGACGACCGGATTCCCCGAATCGATCCTCGTGGACGCCGACGGGGTAATCGTCGAGCGGTATGTGGGACCTCGCGAGTGGGACCACCCGGACTACGTGGCAAGGATCCGGAGGCTGATGGCGGCGCGCGGTTGAGGGCCCCCGGAAGGCCGTCGGATCGGATTCGGGCGCAAATTCAACCAATTCCGGGTAGTATCCCGCCCCATGACCGTCGTCCACAAGGGGGGGGGGCTGCGGGCACTGAAGGCCCAATGGCTGGTGCCGACGATTCTCGTGGCCGGCCTGGGCTTCAGCCTGGCCGACCGCGAATCGGGGCCTCTTGCCTGGTACGAGATTCGCGGAAAGCTGAGCATTTCCCAGGACCGAATCGCGACGCTGAGAGACAAAGTGGAGGCACTACAGGCCGAGATCGGTGCGTTGGAGGCCGACCCCTTCGCGTTGGAGCGGGCGATTCGAGAGGAATTGGAGTTGGCGCGGCCCGGAGAGGTCGTGGTGCGATTCAAGCGTTCCTCCGCCGTCCCCTGAAGGAAAAAGGCCCCGCCTCTAGCCGGCTCGGCCATGGATCGAGTGATGAAGGAAGACCTGGTCAAAGAAATAGGGCGTGTGCTGGCGGGCCTGCTCGAGGAAAGGGGAGATCAGGGCGAAATGCCCGAGATCGTCCTCGAAGTTCCCCGTCAGCCGGAGCACGGCGATTTCGCGTGCAGCTTCGCCATGGCCCTCGCCAAGCGGCTTCGCCAGCCTCCGCGTGCCATCGCCGAGGAGATCGTCGAGCGATTGGGTGACGCCGGGGGCCTGCTGGTGGACGCCGAGGTCGCGGGGCCGGGCTTTATCAATATGCGCCTGGCCCCGGCGGCGTGGCAGGGATTGGTTCCGACGATCCTGGCCGCGGGCTCGGAGTTCGGAAGCAGCTCGACCGGGACGGGTCAGAAACTCCAGGTGGAGCATGTCTCGGCGAATCCCACCGGTCCCCTGAGCACGGGGCACGGAAGGCAGGGGATACTCGGAGATTGTCTCGCCCGCCTGCTCGAGAAAGTGGGCTTCGAGGTGACCCGGGAGTACTACTTCAACGACGGGGGCCGCCAGATGCGCGTGCTCGGCGATTCGGTGAAGGCCCGCTACCTGGAGGAGTTGGGTCAGGCGGCGCCTCCCCCGGCCCAGGCATTGGAAGATCCCGAAAAGGCGTGGGTGAGCGAGGTGGATGGCCTCCCGGTGGCTTTCCCTGCCGATGGCTACCAGGGGGAATATATCCGCGACATCGCGCGAGCACTTCTCGAGAGCCACGGGGAAGCGCTGGTGGATGAGCCCGGCGATGGTCTTTTCAGGGATTTTGCCCAGAAGGAGATCTTCAAGGATATCGACGCGACCCTCGCCTCCATAGGCATCCGCTTCGACGTTCATTTCAACGAGAAGTCGCTCTACGACGACGGCAAGGTCGAAGAAGCCGTGGCGGATCTGCGCGAGCGCGGCCTGATCAATGAGTCCGAAGGCGCGGTCTGGTTCACGGCGACGAATCTCGGTCTCGACCGAGACCGGGTGGTGATCAAGAGCAGCGGCGAGCCCACCTATCTGCTGCCGGATATCGCCTATCACCGGGAGAAGTATCGAAGGGGCTTCGATCGCATGATCGATGTTCAAGGAGCCGATCACATCGAGCAATTTCCCTTCGTGCGCCGCGCGGTGGGGGCGCTCGGCTTCGACGAGGATCGACTGGAATTGGTGATGCATCAATTCGTCACCATCACGAGCGGAGGCGAAAGGGTCAAGCAATCCACTCGGCGGGCGACCTTTGTCACCGTCGATGAGTTGGTGGAGGAGGTCGGCTCGGATGTCTTTCGCTTCTTCATGATCGAGCGAAAGCCGGAGGGTCACCTGGACTTCGATCTGGATCTGGCCAAGGACAAGAACTGGCGCAAGAACCCCGCCTACTATGTTCAGTACGCCCATGCCCGTTCTTACGGGATCGAGCGAAGAGCCGAGGAAGAGGGCGTGCCCATGCCCTCAGGTGAATCCCTGGATCCCAGCCGGCTCGAGTTGCCCGAAGAGATCGAGCTTTTGCGCAAGCTCGGGGCGTTTCCGGGCATGGTCGAGCGCGCGGCCCAGATGCGCGAGCCCCATCATGTGGCCTACTACCTGCGGGATCTGGCTGGCCTGTGGAACCCCTATCTCCAGGATGGCACCCGGCATCGCGTGATCTCCGAGGATGAGGCCCTGACCGCGGCGCGGCTCGGGCTGGTGCTGGCGGTGCGCTGTGTTCTGGCCGAGGGGCTCGGCCTGCTGGGCCTGTCGGCTCCGGAGCGAATGTGATGGCGGCGCGGTCCTCGGCACGAAAAAGAGGTTGGGGGCTGGGCTGGTTGGCGACGCTGCTGGCCCTGCTCTTGATGGTTTTTGGGGGTTTCGGCGTGGGGCTCGTGGTGGGCTTCGTTCTGGAGGAGCCGACCCTGGTCGCGGGCCATATCGTTGGGCGCACCACCGAGATCGATTGGGGCCTGGAAGACGCCCGGGCGAGCACATCCGGAGCCGACGAAGCCGGGGCTCTGGCCCCTGTGGGCGCCGGGCCCTCTCCCGCTTTCCTGCGCGCGCAGGAGGAAGCCCTGCGCTTCTCGATCCAAGTCGGCGCTTTCGGTAATCCGGCCCGAGCCAGCGATCTGGCCGAGCAGTTGGGGTCGGCCGGCTATCCCGTACACATCCTGGAACCCGACGACGACGATCGCTGGCGGGTGCGGGTCGGGCCCATCGATAGCCGGGACGAAGCCGATACCTTGGCGCTTCGACTGAAGCGGGAGGATCGGCTTCCCACTTGGGTTCTTTCCGAGCCCCGGGATTAGGCTTGCGGGCACTGGGTCCGATAGACGCGGCCCGGTCCGCGTGAATCCGTTGAGGAGAGGCCGTGCGTTGGCTGATTACGGGAAGTGGAGGGCAATTGGGCCGGAGCCTGGTGGACGCGTTGGAAGCGCGCCAAGGGGAAACCGTGGCCGCTGCCTTCGATCATTCCCATTGCGATATCGCCGAGCCCGGCAGCCTGGCTCGTCTGCTCGAAGCGGGGAGCGCTGGCGAGCCCGATATTCTGGTAAACGCCGCCGCCTATACCGCGGTGGACCGCTGCGAGAGCGAGACCGAACTGGCCTGGCGGGTGAACGCCGAGGCGCCGGGCTGGTTGGCGGAGGATTGCCGGGCGGCGGGCCTCGACTACGTCCATGTTTCCACGGATTACGTCTTCAGTGGAGCCGCGGATGAGCCCTATCCCGAGACCGCTCCCGTGGAGCCTCGAACCGCCTACGGGCGCAGCAAGGCGGAGGGAGAGGTGCGCGTGCTAAAGACCCTCCCCGGGGCATTAATCGTTCGCACCAGTTGGGTGTTCGGTCCGGGCAAGAATTTCGTTGGCGCGATTCTGAGGCAGGCCCAGCGCCGGGCGCAGGGGCTCGAGTCCGGCCCGCTGCGGGTGGTTTCGGACCAGCAGGGATCGCCCACCTACTCGGCGGACCTGGCCGAGGCCATTTTGGACCTGGCCGGGCTTGCCTTTGGGGCCGGATCGGCCGATGGGGGAGGGCGGCCCTCGGCTTCGGGCGCTGCCGGCGAGAGCGAGGAGAATAGGGGCGATATGAGCGGCGTATTTCATCTGGCGGGCGGGGGGGTGGCCACCTGGTTCGAGTTCGCTCGGGCGATTCTCGATCTTTCCGGCCACGGCGATCTGGATCTCGAGCCACTCGCTACCCCGGACCTCGACCTGCCCGCCGAGCGTCCGCTCTGGTCCGTGCTCGGCTGTGAGCGGGCCCGGGCGCTGGGCATCGGGCTGCGGCCCTGGCGCGAAGCCCTGGCGGCCTACCTGGTTTCCGATGCGGGCATGGCGCTCCAGGAGGGGGCGATATGAGCCGCGTGCCCATCGAGCGAATCCGAAATTTCTGCATCGTGGCCCACATCGACCACGGCAAGAGCACCATCGCCGATCGCCTCCTCGAGGCGACGGGCGCGCTTTCCGAGCGGGACCAGCAGGATCAATTTCTCGACAATATGGAACTCGAACGCGAGCGCGGTATCACGATCAAGGCCCAGACAGTCCGCTTGAGTTTCGTGGCCGAGGACGGAGAGACCTATATTTTGAACCTCATCGACACCCCGGGTCACGTCGACTTCTCCTACGAGGTCTCCCGCGCGCTTTCCGCCTGCGAGGGGGCCTTGTTGGTGGTGGATGCCGCCCAGGGGATTGAGGCCCAAACCCTCGCCAATGCCTACCTGGCGGTGGACGCCAATCTCGAACTGATTCCCGTCGTCAACAAGATCGACCTCCCCTCGGCGGATCCCGACGCCGTCGCCCAGGAGATCGAGGACGTGGTGGGCCTGGATGCCGCCGATGTTCTGGCAGTTTCCGCCAAGCAGGGAACCGGGATCGGCGAACTCCTGCAGGCGGTGGTCGACCGAATTCCCCCGCCGGTGGGCGATCTCGAAGCGCCCACCCGGGCATTGGTCTTCGACTCCTGGTTCGACCCCTACGTGGGTGTGGTCATGCTGGTCCGGGTGGTGGATGGCAAGCTGAATCGCCGCGACACCATCCGGCTGATGATTTCTGGGGGGGAGCACGGCATCAGCCAGCTTTCGGTGATCGACCCCTCGCCCCGCAAGGTGGATGACTTGGGGGTGGGAGAGGTCGGCATGGTGGTGGCGGGTATCAAGACCCTCTCCGATGTGCGGATCGGCGACACCATCACCCTGAGTTCCAACGCCGCTGCAGAACCCTTGGAGGGTTTCCAGGAAGTGAAATCCATGGTCTTCGCCGGGCTCTATCCGGTGGACGCTGAGGATTACGAGGATCTCAAGGCGGCGCTGGAGAAATTGCGCCTCAACGATTCCTCCTTCGCGTACGAGCCCGAGACCAGTGCGGCCCTGGGTTTCGGATTTCGCTGCGGATTCCTCGGTTTTCTGCACGGCGAGATCATCCAGGAGCGCCTCGAAAGAGAGTACAGCCTGAACCTCATCACCACGGCGCCCACTGTGCGCTATCGGGTGGTTCCCAAAACCGGCGAGAGTTTCGAAATCGAGAGCCCCGCGGCGCTTCCCGAGTCGAGCGATATCAATCGCATCGAGGAACCCGTCATCCATGCCAATATCCACGTTCCGTCGGATTACCTCGGCCCGGTGATCGGCCTTTGCCAGGAGCGCAGGGGCAGCCAGAAGGATATGCAGGTCCATGGCTCCCGAGTGCAGATTCGCTACGAACTGCCCCTCGCCGAGGTCGTGACGGATTTTCACGACAAACTCAAGAGCGCAACCCGGGGTTATGGGTCCTTCGACTACGAGTTGGTGGGCTTTGCCCCGGCGGACCTGGCCAAACTGGATGTCCTGGTCAACGGCGATTCCGTAGATGCGCTATCGCTGATCGTCCATCGGGATGCGGCCCACGCTCGGGGCTCGGAACTCGCCCGAAAGCTGAAGGAATTTATCCCCCGCCAGCAATTCCCCGTGGCTATCCAGGCCGCAGTGGGAAGCAAGGTGATCGCGCGAACGACCGTCCGGGCCCTGCGAAAGAACGTTCTGGCCAAGTGCTACGGTGGGGATATTTCGCGTAAGCGAAAATTGCTGGAGAAGCAGAAGGCGGGCAAGAAACGAATGAAGATGGTCGGATCGGTGGAAATTCCCCAGGAAGCCTTTCTCGCCGCATTGAAGTTGGGAGATGAATGACTTCCACCCCGGATGGTGATCAGGCCAATCAGGGCCCCGACGGGGGAGACTCCGCCTCCGATCCCGGAGGCGAGGAGACGCCCGGGCGAAGCCGTCTGGCCGCGGTCTGGGAGCAGGTGAGTACCCTGCTGGTCGCGGTCGTCATTGCCCTGGCGATTCGTACGTTCATCGTCGAGCCCTTTCGTATTCCCTCGGGCTCCATGTTCCCGACCCTGCTGATCGGGGATCACCTTTTCGTCAACAAGCTGACCTACGGGCCGCGGATTCCCTTCACGGATATTCGCCTTCCCGGCTTTCGTGCGCCCGAGCGCGGCGACGTCGTGGTCTTTGAGGTCGCTCGGAACAACGGAAGCGAGGGCGAGTTGCGAACGGAGATCGTCCCGGCCGACCTCTATCCCGATCTGCCCACGGATGATTTCGTCAAGCGCCTGGTGGGTCTGCCCGGGGATCGCATCACCATTCGCAACGGCCGGGTGAGCGTCAACGGCGTTCCGGCGGAACAGATCAGCACGGGGAGAGTTTTCGAGGACAATCGCGGACTCACCTTGGCCGTGCGCGACGAGGTGCTCGAGGAGTGCGTCCACGAGGTGCTCGACGATCCGATCCTGAGCAATCCCTACGGGCGAAATCGCGAATATGTGGTGCCCGAAGGCCGCTATTTCATGATGGGCGACAACCGGGACCACTCCAACGACAGCCGAAATTGGGGAACGGTGCGCCTGGACGAGATGAAGGGCCCGACCTTCCTCCTCTACTGGTCGTGGAATATCAACGGCAACGCGCTGCAATTCTTCAACCCGGTCAACTGGTGGCAGGCCGAGAAGCGCTGGGACCGGGTTTTCAGCCGGGTTCGCTGCGAGACCCGGGAGGAGGCTGGGTTTCTCTGAGAGGCCGGAACAAGGCCCCCAGAAGATTCCCTGCCCAGGGCGCTCGGACCGATTGACGCCAGCGCGGCAGAGGTTAGAATCCCGCGACTTGAACGGCCCCTTTTAAGTCCGTCCCGAGAGACGGTCAAAGGCGCAACGTTGGCGAATACGCGCTCCCCAAGCCCCGACAGCCCCCCCGCAGAAAGCGCTCATAGCGCTTCTCCTGCGCTTCTCGATGGCATTGCGGCTGATCAGGCCGAAGCCTCCGCCGCCGAGGAACTCCACGAGCGGGTCGTGCTGGACGACGAGCGAATCCGCCGGGCCCTGCGCCGCATCGCCCACGAGATCGTCGAGTCCGATGCCGATCTGAGTGCGCTCTACCTGGTGGCCATTCCCAATGGCGGGGTGCCCCTGGCCCGGCGCCTGGCCGAAAACCTGGAATCCCTGGCGGGTGCCCGGCCCCAATTGGGCATCATGGACACCACCCTGTATCGGGACGATCTCGCCAGCCGGGGAACCCGTCCCCGCCTGCGCCGCACCGAAATGCCCTCGTCCGTGGACCGCGGGGTGGTCATCCTGGTGGAGGACGTGGTCAGCACCGGGCGCACCATCCGGGCCGCGATGGATGCCCTGATGGATTTCGGTCGCCCGCAATCGGTGAAGGTGGTGGCCCTTGTGGATCGCGGGCACCGGGAGTTGCCCATCAAGATCGACTACGTCGGCAAGAATATTCCGACCCAGCCCGGGGAATCGGTGATCTTCCGGGCGCATGAACGCGCAGAGGCCGAGGAGGAAATCCTGGAGGTGGTCGTCCAGTCCCTGGATACGCCCCCCTCGGCTACTTCCGGGACGGATCGAGCGGGGGGCATGGCATGATCGGCCAAGATCTTCTGGGCATCGAGCATCTCGAGCGCGACCAGATTGAACTCATCCTGGAGACCGCCGAGCGGATGCAGGAAATCGGGACCCGGGATGTCAAAAAGGTCCCCACATTGCGTGGCCGTACCGTGGTGAACCTCTTCTTCGAACCCTCCACCCGAACCCAGACGAGTTTCGAAATCGCCGGGAAGCGCCTTGCCGCGGATGTGGTGAATTTTTCGGTCTCCTCCTCGAGCCTGAGCAAATCCGAAAGCCTGCTCGACACCGCCAAGACCCTGGACGCCATGGATCCGGATGCGGTGATCGTGCGCCATAAGGTGGCGGGGGTTCCCCAGCGCATCGCGGATGTCCTGGACGCCCCGGTAATCAATGCCGGGGATGGAGCGCACGAACATCCGAGCCAGGCGCTCCTGGACATGCTCACGGTCTATCAGGAGAAGGGCAGGTTTGAGGGCCTCAGCGTCGCGATCATCGGCGACATCGCCCACTCCCGGGTGGCCCGCTCCAATATCTACGGCTTTACGAAGCTTGGCGCCGAGGTCCGGGTGGCCGGCCCACCGACGATGCTCCCGCCCCATATCGAAACCTTGGGCGTCAAGGCCTATACCTCCCTGCGCGAAGCGCTCGACGGGGTCGACGTGGTGATGGCCCTTCGGATCCAGAACGAGCGCCTGGGAGGCGGAATCTTCCCCAGCGTCCGGGAATACTCGGCGACCTTTGGCCTGGACCGGGCAAAATTACGCTTCGCGCGTCGCGATGCCATCGTGATGCACCCCGGCCCCGTCAATCGCGGAGTCGAGCTTTCGCACGACCTTGCCGATCACCGCCCGAGCGTGATTCTTGATCAGGTGCGCAACGGCGTCGCCCTTCGCATGGCCCTGCTCTATCTCATCGCGGGCCGCGCTTTCCCCCAAGACCAGGAGTGAGTTTTTGTCCAGAGTGCTGATCCGAGGGGGCCGCGTGCTCGACCCCGCCAATGACCACGATGCCGTGGCCGACGTACTGATCGAGGAAGATCGCGTTCTCGAAGTCGGTCCCGATTTGAGCGCCGAGAACGCCGAGGTCGTGGAGGCCGCGGGCAAATGGGTTGCTCCGGGTTTTGTCGATCTCCACGTCCACCTGCGCGAGCCCGGATTGGAGTACAAGGAGGATCTGGCTTCGGGTGGCCGGGCGGCGGTGGCCGGTGGCTTCACGTCGATCTGCTGCATGGCGAATACCGACCCGGTGAACGACGACCCGTCGGTGACGAAGTACATCCTGGACCGGGCTGCCAAGGATTCTCCCGCCCGGATCTTTCCCATCGCGGCGGCCACTCGCCGACTGGCAGGGGAAGTGATGACCGAGATGTCCGCCCTCAAGGACGCCGGGGCGGTGGCTTTCAGCGATGACGGCGAAACCATCATGGACGCCGCCGTCATGCGCAGCGTCTTGGAGTACTCGAAGCTGGTGGATGCCCCGGTGGTGATTCACGCCGAGGACTGCGGGCTACGCGCCGATGGTGTGGTGAACGAGGGCCGTATGTCCACGCGCCTGGGGCTGCCCGGGAATCCGGTCGAGGCCGAGGAAATTCACGTGGCCCGGGATATTCGCCTGGCCAGGCTCACCGGGGCGCGGCTCCACGTGGGCCACGTTTCCTCGGGCGGTTCGGTGGGATTGATCCGCCAGGCCAAGGAGGAGGGGCTCTCGGTGACCGCCGAAGTCACCCCTCACCATCTTTCGCTCACCGAGGAGGTCACCGAGGGCTTCGATACCAGCACCAAGATGGCCCCGCCCCTGCGGACCCAGGGCGATGTCGAGACCCTTCGAAAGGCGCTCGCCGACGGTGTGATCGACTGCGTGGCTACGGACCATGCACCCCATGCAACCTACGAGAAGGATGTGGAGTTCACCGCCGCGCCCTGCGGCGTGCTCGGTCTCGAGACCGCCTTCGGCGTGGTGAACGACATGGTGCGCCAGGGCGAGATCTCGCCCCTGGAATTGATGCGGCGAATGTCCACGACACCGGCGCGCATCTTCGGCCTGGAAGGGGGGAGCCTGAGTTCCGGCAGCGTGGCGGACCTGGTGCTCCTGGATCCCGAAACCGTCTGGGTCTACGACCCCACCGAGGGTTTTTCGAAGAGCCGAAACTCGCCCTGGGGCGGCAGCGAATTGACCGGCCAGGTCTTCGCGACCTTCGTCGCGGGTCGGCTCGTATACCAGGCGGGCAGGGGAGTGCTGGTCCGATGAGCCCCTCGACCTCGAAATTCGCTGCGGGCCTCGGGTCCGGCGGCGCCGGGAACTTCCGTCCCGCCGCGCTTGCGTTGGCGGATGGCACTGTCTACCGGGGCCAGGCCTTTGGTGCCGAGGTCGTTCGGGCCGGCGAGGTGATCTTCAACACGAGCATGACGGGCTACCAGGAGATCGTCACCGATCCCTCCTACGCGGGTCAGATCGTCACCATGACCTATACCCAAATCGGAAACGTGGGGGCCAATGCCGAGGACGAGGAGTCGGCCCGTCCTTTTCTTTCAGGCTTCGTCGTCCGAGAGTTGCTCGATGAGCCCAGTAATTGGCGGTCGGAACGCGGCATCGATGGCTTTCTCGCCGAGGCGGGGGTTCCGGGCATTTCGGGTATCGATACCCGGGCTCTGGTGCGTCGCATTCGCGATTCGGGGGCCCAGGTCGGTGTTCTCAGCACGGACCCCGAGGTGCAGGACAGCGAGGCCCTGCTGGCCCGTGCGCGCAGTGCACCGGGCCTCGACGGTCGGGATCTGGTGGCCGAAGTCACCTGCAACGCGCCCTACACGTGGAGCGAAGGGCGCTGGAAGGGCATCAAGGGACAGGTCCCGCGCGAAAAGCGCCCCGAGACCGCGCGCCGTCTGGTCGCGTATGACTTCGGCGTGAAGCGAAATATTCTCCGGCTCCTGGTAGAGCAGGGTTTCGAGGTGACGGTGGTCCCCGCGACCACTTCCGCCGCCGACGCCCTCGCGCTGGATCCCGACGGAATTTTTCTTTCCAACGGTCCGGGCGATCCGGGGGCAGTCGAGGGGGTGCGCGATGCGGTCCGCGAACTCGCCACCCAGAAGCCCCTCTTCGGTATCTGCCTCGGGCACCAGATTCTCGGGCTCGCGTTGGGGGGAGAAACCCGAAAGCTCAAATTCGGCCACCATGGGGGCAATCAGCCGGGCCAGGATCTTTCCACGGGCAAGGTCGCGATCTGCGCCGAGAACCATGGCTATGCGGTGGACGCCGATTCCCTCGCGCGGGCGGGCGAACCGGTGGAGGTCACCCACGTCAACCTGAACGACGGCACGGTGGAGGGCCTGGCCCATACCGAACGCCCGCTCTTCTCTGTCCAATACCATCCCGAGGCATCGCCCGGGCCCCACGATGCCGCCTACTTCTTTCAACGTTTTCGCGAGATGGTCGACCGCCACGTGGCGGGTGAGAATGTGACCGGATCGTCCATCGCGAAGGGCCAAACCGCCTAGGCAAGCGAGAGGATTCAAGTCCCGTGCCCCGAAGAGATGATATTCATACGATTCTGGTGATCGGTTCCGGTCCCATCGTGATCGGCCAAGCCTGCGAGTTCGACTACTCGGGCACCCAGGCCTGCAAGGCCCTGCGCGAAGAGGGCTACCGGGTGGTGCTGCTCAACAGCAATCCCGCCACCATCATGACCGACCCGGAGACCGCGGATCGAACCTATATCGAGCCGATGACGGTGGACGCGGTGGAGAAGATCATCCTGGTCGAGCGGCCCGATGCCCTGCTGCCCACGATCGGGGGCCAGACCGCGCTCAACCTCGCCATAGGTCTCGAGGAGGCGGGTGTGCTCGAGCGCCATGGGGTTCAGCTCATTGGCGCCAATGTCGAATCGATTCACAAAGCGGAGGACCGCGAACAATTTCGCGCCGCCATGGATCGCATCGGGCTTTCGGTTCCCGCCTCGGGCGTGGCCCACTCCGTCGCCGAGGCGCGGAGCGTGCTCGAATTTACGGGCCTGCCCGCGATCATCCGGCCGAGTTTCACCATGGGGGGCACCGGGGGCAGCGTGGCCTTCGAGGACAGCGAATTCGACGGCCTGGTGGAGTGGGCCCTGGCCCAATCGCCCACCACCGAGTGCCTGGTGGAGCGGAGTGTCCTCGGCTGGAAGGAATACGAACTCGAGGTCATGCGCGACAAGGCGGATAACGTCGTGGTGATCTGTTCCATCGAGAACTTCGACGCCATGGGGGTCCACACGGGCGATTCCATCACCGTTGCCCCGGCCCAGACCCTGACCGATCGGGAATACCAGGAAATGCGCGATGCCGCGGTCGCGATCATGCGCGAGATCGGTGTGGATACCGGGGGATCCAATGTCCAATTCGGTGTCGATCCCGAGGATGGCTCCCTGGTGGTAATCGAAATGAACCCCCGGGTTTCGCGTTCGTCTGCATTGGCCTCCAAGGCTACGGGCTTTCCCATCGCAAAAATCGCGGCGAAGTTGGCAGTGGGCTTCACCCTCGACGAGGTGAGCAACGACATTACCCGGGAAACCCCGGCGAGTTTCGAGCCCAGCATCGACTACGTCGTGACCAAGATACCTCGCTTTACCTTCGAGAAATTTCCCGACGCGGACAGCACCTTGACGACACAGATGAAGAGCGTGGGCGAGGTGATGGCGATCGGCCGGACGCTCAAGGAGAGCCTTCAGAAGGCAATCCGATCCCTGGAAATCGGCCACGCCGGGTTGGAGGCACCCGAATTTCCTCACGATGATGCGGGCAATGCCCAATTGCTCGAATCGGTGGACGTGCCCCGACCCGGGCGCCCCTGGGCCATTGCCGAGTCCATGCGCCGGGGCGTTTCGGTCGAGGAGATCCATCGCCGCTCGGGGATCGATCCCTGGTTTCTCCGGCGCGTGGAGGAGATCGTGCGCGCCGAGGAGGACCTTCGCGGCGCAGACGCGGGCCAGCGCGAGGCCTGGTTGGGTGAGGCCAAGAGAATGGGCTTCTCGGACCAACGCCTGGCGGAACTCTGGGGCCAGGGCGAGGACGAAGTGCGTGCCCTGCGCCATCGCCTGGATATACGGCCTGTCTACAAGCGTGTGGATACCTGTGCCGCCGAGTTCGAGGCGCATACGCCCTATCTCTACTCGACCTACGAGGACGAGTGTGAAGCCGCCCCGACGGATCGCGAGAAGATCATGATCCTGGGAGGCGGGCCGAACCGCATCGGCCAGGGGATCGAGTTTGACTATTGCTGCGTGCACGCCGTCTTTGCCCTGCGAGAGGCGGGGTACGAGACCATCATGGTCAACTGCAACCCCGAAACCGTCTCCACGGATTACGACACCAGTGACCGACTCTATTTCGAACCCCTGACGCTCGAGGACGTGTTGGCCATCGTCGACGTGGAGAAACCGGCGGGCATCGTGGTTCAGTTCGGGGGGCAGACGCCGCTGAAACTCGCCGTTCCCCTCGAGCGCGCGGGCGCGCCCATCATCGGGACTCCGCCGGATGCCATCGACCGCGCCGAGGATCGCGAGCGCTTTGACGAACTCCTCGAGACATTGGGGCTCAAACGCCCAGAGGGCGACGTGGCGCGCAGCGAAGCCGAGGCCGAGGCCGTGGCCGAACGGATTGGCTACCCGGTCCTGGTTCGCCCCTCCTACGTGCTGGGCGGCCGCGCCATGCAGATCGTGCGCGATGTGAAGGGCCTGCGCGACTATATGCGCTTTGCCGTGCGTGCCTCTCCCGAACACCCGGTGCTGGTGGACCGCTTTCTCAGCGATGCCATCGAGGTGGACGTGGACGCCATTTCGGACGGCAAGCGGGTCGTGGTGGGCGGCATCATGGAGCATATCGAGGAGGCGGGCGTCCACTCGGGCGACAGCGCCTGTTCGATCCCTCCCTACTCGCTCCCCAAGGAGGTGGTGGACGAAATCATTCGCTCCACCCACCAACTGGCGCTGAGTCTCGGGGTGCTGGGCCTGATGAACGTGCAATACGCCGTCAAGGGCGGCGAGGTGTTCGTCATCGAGGTCAATCCGCGCGCATCGCGAACCGTTCCCTTCGTGTCGAAAGCGATCGGGCGCCCCCTGGCGAAGCTCGCCGCATTGGTGATGGTGGGCAAGAGCCTGGAGGAGTTGGGCTTTACCGAGGAAATTGTTCCGGTGCACTACTCGGTCAAGGAGGCGGTTTTCCCCTTCGTGAAATTCCCGGGCGTGGATACCCTGCTGGGGCCCGAGATGAAGAGCACCGGCGAGGTGATGGGAATCGATAGCGATTTCGGTCGCGCCTTTGCCAAGGCACAAATCCAGGCGGGCAATAGCCTGCCCACCGAGGGCACCGTGCTCGTTTCCATGCGCACGGTGGACCAGGAAGGCGTGGTGGAAGCGATTCGTTCCCTGGCGAATCTCGGTTTTCGCATCATGGCCACCGACGGCACCAACCAGGCCTTGGCGCGCCACGGCATCGAGTCCGAGAAGACCAATAAGGCCTATGAGGCTTCGCCCCATACAGTGGATCTCATCGAGTCGGGCGAGGTCGACCTGGTGATCAACACGGTGGACGCAGACGAGCGTGCGGTGACGGATTCCTTCTCCATGCGGCGGGCCGCCCTGCAAAGGGGCATTCCCTATTGCACCACCCTGGCCGCAGCCCGGGCTTCGGCGGCCGCCATCGAAGCGCTTCGGGCCGAGTCGATTGGTGTCCGGTCCCTTCAGGAGATCCAGGCGAGGATGTAGACTGGGTGGGGCGGGGCGCCTCTGCCCCCCCAGCCCGGAGTTCTCCATCGCGTGTCCCAGACCTCTCGCCCAGCCTCGGCTTCCACCCCTTTCGAGGGCAGTCTCGCGGCGCTCGTCCGCCCGCTGGAGTTTGCCGCGCGAGCGGGCGGGGAGGGGGTTGACCGCATTCCGGACCTGGAAGACAGGGCGGTTGCGGCCTGCCGGGCGCTCCAGCACTACAGCCTCCCCCTGGACCTGGTTGGTTTCTTCAAGGATCTGGAAGAACTCTTCCAGGAACCCCTGGAGGGCGAGAAGCGCCTCGAGCGTGTTCGCAGTGCCTGGGCCAGGCTGGCCCCTTTGCGCGAGCCCGGCTGGATGGACGCGCTGCTCGCCCGCCGCACCTCGGTTCTCCAGGGGGTCGGGGCCAAGCGGGCCGAGTCCCTGGCGCAGCGGGGGATCGGTTCGGTGGGAGACCTGCTCTTTCACCTGCCTTCTCGTTACGAGGATCGCCGCCGGCTCTCGCGAATTTCCGAACTCGAGGTTGGGCGGCGGGCCACCTTCATCGCCTCGGTGCTGGCGGTGGATTTCGTGGGTTCCCGGGCCGGTGGGCGGATGAGGCAGGTTCTCCAGGCCGTCGTGGGCGATGACGGGGGAACCATCAATCTCAAGTGGTTTCGCGGAGGCGAGAGCATCGCGCGTAACCTCAAGCAGGGGGATCGGCTGCTCATCACCGGGGACGTGGCGCGTTACCGCTTTTCAAAGCAGATCGTTCACCCGGAGATCGAGCGGCTCGATGAGGCCGGAGGTCAGGGCGAAGAAAAGGCGGACGACGGCGAGGGCGAAGAGGTCCGCCAGGTGGTGCCGGTGTATAGCGCCCCGGAAAAAGTCAATCCGCGAACCCTGCGCCGACTGATTCAGAACGCGGTGGAGACCCATGCGGATTTGCTGGCGGGCTGGCTTCCGGCCAAGCTGGTGGCCGAGCGAAAGCTTCCCCAGGCCCCGGATGCCATTCGACAGGTGCATCGACCCGAGGTCGACGCGGATGTCGATGTTTATTCGGCCCAGGTTTCCAGGGCCCATCAGCGGCTGGTCCTCGAGGAGCTCTACCTGCTGGAGGTGGGCCTGGCTCTTCGTCGGCAATTCCGGGGCCAATCGCCGGGCCGGCCCCTGGCTTCCCAGGGCGAGGCGCTGGATTCCGCGATTCGGGGTTTGCCCTTCGTCCTGACCGGGGCCCAGCAGCGCGCGTGGTCGGAAATCGCCGCCGACCTGGCCCGGCCCCATCCCATGCACCGGCTGCTCCAGGGGGATGTGGGGAGTGGAAAAACCGTCGTGGCGCTGCTGGCGGCGGTGGCCGCAAGCGCCAGCGGTGAGCAGGCGGCCCTGATGGCGCCCACGGAACTTCTGGCGGAGCAGCATGCACGGACCCTGGCGAGCCTGATGGCCCAGGCCGGGCCGGCGCTCGGCTTGCGTACGGCTCTGCTCACGGCTTCGCGGTCGGCCGCGGAAGGCGCGCGGATCAAGGCGGCCCTGCGGTCCGGCGAGATCGATCTCGTGGTGGGGACCCATGCGTTGGTCCAGGACGATGTGCACTTTCAGCGCCTGGGCCTCGCGATCATCGACGAGCAGCATCGCTTCGGCGTTCGCCAGCGCGCGGCGTTGACCCGGCCGGGGGACGACGGCCTGCGCCCCCACGCCCTGCTCATGACGGCTACGCCCATCCCGAGAACCCTGGCTCTGACGGTCTATGGTGATCTCGACGTATCCGTGATCGACGAGTTGCCCCCGGGCAGGGCACCGGTGGAGACCCATTTGCTGCGCGAGGGGGAAGGCGACCGGATCGTGGAGATCATCCGCGAAACCCTGGCCCGGGGCGAACAGGTCTACGTGGTCTATCCCCTGGTCGAGGAGAGCGAGAAGGTGGACCTGAGGTCCGCCCTGGAGTCCACGGAGAAGATCCGGCGGGCCTTTCCCCAGGCCGAGGTGGGCATCGTGCACGGGCGCCTGGACGCCGGCGAGCGCTCCCGGGAGATGGACCGCTTCGTACGCGGCGAGAGCCAGATCCTGGTGGCCACCACGGTCATCGAAGTGGGCGTCGATGTGCCTGCCGCAACCCTGATGGTGGTGGAACATGCCGAGCGCTTCGGGCTGGCGCAGCTTCATCAGCTTCGGGGTCGCGTGGGGCGCGGCGAGCGGCCCGGTCAATGCCTGCTGGTGGCCCGCGGCGGCGGCGAAAAGGGCGAGGCGCGTCTGCGCGCCATGCTGGACACCACCGATGGTTTCGTGATCGCCGATGCGGACCTCAAGATCCGCGGCCCCGGCGAGTTCATGGGGACGAGGCAGAGCGGTCAGCTGCCGGATCTGAGAATCGCCGACCTGGTGCGGGACTCGCGGTGGGTTTCGGTGGCGAGGGAGGCGGCCCTGGACACCGTGCGCAGCGACCCCGGGCTTCGCCGGGATGCGGGGCTGGCCCGGGCCGTGCGCGCGCGATGGGGCGACCAGCTTTCCCTGGTGGATGTGGGCTGAGGGCAGTTCAGCAGCGGGCTCAGGGTCTTTTTTGACTTGTCTCCCGGCTTCCTGTATCCATGGCGCACCATGCGTACGCGTCCCAACCGAAACCTGGGCCTCCTTGACCTCCTGCTTCTTAGCCAGGCGGGGGAGGCGTAGCGCCGGTCCATCTGCTTCGAGTCAGACCGAATCGAAGCCACTGAACAGGGACTCAAAAGCGCGAAGCCCTCTCCCGCCGAATGGCCGGAGGGGGCTTCGCGCTTTGGGGCCCGCTTCGCGCTGGGGATGGTTGCGCTTGATTTCTTTTGAGCGCCCCGACTCGGCGCCCTCCGGTTCATCGCGCGGGAGAGAGTCCACCGTGGAGAGCCCGGAGGAGAAGAAATCATGTTCCGCGAAAAACGTGAAATGGGCGCCGTCCAGGCGGCCGGAAAGAGATCCGCGCCCGGGATGCGGGCGGAGGCCTACCGTCCCTATGCGCCCGTGGATCTGCCCGATCGTCGCTGGCCGGACCAAAGCCTGACGGCCCCGCCGCTCTGGTGCAGCGTCGACCTGCGCGATGGCAACCAGGCCCTCCGTGAGCCCATGGGCCCGGGGGCCAAGCGCCGTTTCTTCGATGCCCTGGTGGCGGTGGGCTTTCGCGAGATCGAGGTGGGCTTTCCCGCCGCGGCGCGAAGTGAGCGGGAATTTCTGCGTCAATTGATCGAATCCGAGGCGGTGCCCGAGGACGTGACGATCCAGGTGCTCACCCAGGCCCGGGAGGATCTGATCGAGCCCACCCTGGACGCGCTGCAGGGCGCCCAGCGGGCCATCGTGCACCTCTACAATTCGACGTCAACGCTCCAGCGCCGGGTGGTCTTCGGCATGGATCGGGCCGGAGTGATGGAGATCGCCCGGCGCGGTGCGGGCCTGATTCGCGAGCGGGCTGCGCGTATGCCCGAGACCCAAATCACCCTGGAGTACTCACCCGAAAGCTTTACCGGGACCGAATTGGATTTTGCCCTGGAGATCTGCGAAGCGGTGGCGGAAGAGTGGGGGCCCAGTCCGGAGGAACCCATGATCGTGAACCTGCCCGCCACGGTCGAGATGGCCACACCCAATGTGTATGCGGACCAGATCGAGTATTTCGGTCGCCACGTGCGCGGCCGGGAAGCAATGATCCTCAGCGTGCATCCGCATAACGACCGGGGCTGCGCGGTGGCGGCGGCAGAACTCGCCCTAATGGCGGGCGCCGACCGTATGGAGGGCACGCTCTTCGGGAACGGCGAACGAACTGGCAATGTCGATCTCGTGACCCTGGCCCTGAACCTCTTCACCCAGGGCGTGGATCCCGGGCTCGACCTGTCGAAGATCGACGCGTTGGTGCAGACCTACACGGAGTGCACGGGCATGCCCGTACACCCGCGCCACCCCTACGCGGGGGAACTCGTTTTCACCGCGTTTTCCGGCTCCCATCAGGATGCCATCCGGAAAGGGCTGAAGGCGCATGCCGAGCATGGGAAAGCAGTCTGGGAGGTTCCCTACCTGCCGCTGGATCCCGCCCACGTGGGCCGGGGCTATGACGCCCTGGTCAAGGTCAACAGCCAGTCGGGTAAGGCGGGGGTGGCCTTCGTGCTCGAGCAGGATCACGGCTACTCGATTCCCCGGGCCATGCAGGTGGAGTTCCAGCGTGTGATTCAGAACGCGGCCGAAGCCACCGGGGGCGAGGTCGGGTCCGAGGGCATTCGTCGGCTCTTCGAGGCCGAATACCTGGCCTGGGGCGAGCCCATCGCGTGTTCCGTAGAGGCGTGCCGCTTCGACGAGGTGGCGGGCCCCGCTTGCCGCGTCCGGGGCGAGGCCTTTGCCCGAGGAGAGCGCCATGAACTGGCAGGGGAGGGCAACGGGCCCATCGATGCGCTCTTTGTCGCGCTCTGTGAGCGTTTTGATCTCTCGCTGTCGCTGGGCGATTACCAGGAACATGCGGTGGGCGCGGGTTCGGATGCGGTTGCTGCGGCCTACGTGGAGGTTTCCGATTCCGAGGGCCGTCGGTTTTTCGGTGCCGGTCGCCATTCCAGCAGCGTGGTGGCCTCGCTCCAGGCCGTGCTCTCGGCGGTGAACCGCTCCCTGGTCGCGCGTTCCGAGGCTTGATCAACGCCTTGGGGAATGCGGCGTTTGCGGATGGCAGGAAAAAGAAAAGCCCTGGCCGTCAAGGCCAGGGCTTTTCGCCGCGAAGTATTGCGGGCTGGATCAGAGCGTGGCGATCAGCGGCGCAATGAGGAGGCTGACAACGCTCATGACCTTGATCAGGATGGCAACTCCTGGCCCCGACGTATCCTTGAAGGGGTCGCCCACCGTGTCGCCGATCACCGAGGCCTTGTGGGCTTCCGAGCCCTTGGGGTGTCCCGGCATGCCGCCTTGTTCGATGAACTTCTTGGCGTTGTCCCACGCGCCGCCCGCGTTGGCCATGAAGAGTGAGAGCGAGGCCCCCACCGCTACGGCTCCGGCCAACATGCCTGCGAGGGATGCAGGGCCGAGGATGAAGCCCACAGCCACCGGCGCGGCGATCGCGACGGTTCCGGGCAGGATCATCTGGGCCAGGGCGGCCTTGGTCGCGATGTCGACGATCACCTTGCCCTCGGGCTCGGCGTTGCCCTCGCGCAGGCCGGGGATTTCGTTGAATTGGCGGATGATCTCCTGGATGATCGCCTGGGCGGCCTTGCCCACTGCGATCATGGTGCTGGCTCCCACCGCGTAGGGGAGACAGGCGCCAATGAGCAGACCCACCAGGATCGGCGCGTCATCGAGTTTGAGCACCATGGCGTCCAGGCCACTCTCCGCCCGCTTGTGGTTGACTTCGAGAACGAACGCGGAGAAGAGGCTGAGCACAGTGAGGGTGGCGGACCCGATGGCGAAGCCCTTGCCGATGGCCGCCGTCGTGTTGCCCACGGCGTCGAGTTCGTCGGTGATGGCGCGCACTTCCGGCCCCAGGGAGCTCATCTCGCTGATGCCCCCGGCGTTGTCCGCGATGGGCCCGTAGGCATCCACGGTCATTACGATGGCGGTTCCGGCGAGCATGCCCACGGCGCTCATGGCGATTCCGTAGAGTCCCATGCCTTCAGGCATCACCGCATTGGCGATAAAGCCCGCGCTGGCAACGATGAGCAGGGAAACCACGGTGCTCTCCATCCCCACCGAGAGTCCGCTGATGATGCCCGTGCCGGCACCGGTCTTGGAAGCTTCGGCCACCTTTTCGATGGGCGACCAGGCGGTGTAGTACTCGGTGACCAAGCCGATCATCCCGCCGCCGATGGCACCTGCGGCCAGGGCGTAGGTGACCGCCTGAACGACACCCAACATGGGCATGACGATGAAGGCCACCACGCAGATGATCAAGGAGGGAATGATCAGCGCGGCGCGCAGCACGGCTGCTGGGCTGTTTTGCCGCAAAAGCCGGGCAATGAAAATACAGACGATACTCACCAGCAAACCGAGGCCCGAGAGGAAGACGGGCAGAGTGACGGCCAACATGGTGGCGTCGTTGCCACTCAGGCCGTTGGTGAAGAGGCGCTCCACGTATTCGGTCTTGGCCGTGAGGGCAATCGCCATGGCGGCGACGATGGCGGCCACCAGGGACTCGTAGATATCCGCGCCCATGCCGGCGACGTCGCCCACGTTATCGCCCACGTTGTCCGCGATGCCGCCGGGGTTGCGCGGATCGTCCTCGGGGATCCCCTCGACAACCTTGCCCGCGATATCCGACCCGACATCGGCTGCCTTGGTGTAGATCCCGCCGCCGATCCGGGCGAAGAGGGCGATGGAAGATGCGCCCACCGCAAAGCTATGCAGCACGGTGCCGAGGTGCGGGTCTTCGCGGTAGAGGTAGTAGAGCAACCCGAGTCCGAGCAGGGCGGTGGCGGCCACGCAGAGTCCCATCACCGCGCCGCCGTCCAGGGCGGTCAGCAAGGCGTTGGGCTTGGAGCCCTCCCGGGCAGCCTGACTCGTCCGGACGTTGGCGTAAGTCGCCGCCTTCATGCCGATGAAGCCCGAGCCCAGCGAAAGGAACGCACCGAGGACGAAGCACAGACCGGCCAGGATGCCGGTCCCCTCGGAGTCGAAGGCAAAATAGAGCAGGCCGAACACCGCCAGGGTGTAGATCGCGAGTACCTTGTACTCCCGGGTCAGGAACGCCATGGAGCCCTCGCGCACGTAGCGCGCGATGAGGTTCATGGTTTCGGTGCCCTCGGGCAGGGCCTTCACGCGGAAGTAGAAAAAAGCCGCGACGGCCAGGCCGAGTAACCCCGCCCCAAGGGGCACCATGGTGAGTTGGTCGAGTAGTCCTGCGGTCATCAAATCCATCCTCTATTTGTGCGTGACTTCTCACGCGCGTCTCTGCTTATCGATCCGCCTGATTCCCTGTCTGCGGCGTGACCCCAGGGCCTGTTCGAGCCCTGGCCTTGATTCGTTGTGATGTTGCGGTTGCGATGCTTCGTCGCCCAGCGGTCCGTCTCGTGAACCTTCGGCACACATGGGGCCATTCCGGGCTCCCGACCCGCGACGGTTCCCTCTTTCCCCTGATCTCTTCTCCAACCCCCGCCCAACTCCGCCTCGAGCCGGGCGATCCCTTGTGGGTGATTGCCATCAGGGAGTTGAGCCAGGAGGTGCGTGATCGTCCTTCGCCCGCTGCCCGACGTTCGGCCTGTGATCCGGGCTTCTTCGCGGATGTGATTTAGCGACTCGGGCGTTCTGAGGCAACCAAATCGCCTTGTTTTTTCGCCGGGTTGCGCTCTGAGAGGCCCCTCAGAGGCCCGCTGTGCTCCAGGCTGCGATTCCCGCGTAGCGCACCACCAGATAGGCCGCGACGCCGGTGAGAACGGTCTTGTAGAGCACCAGGAAGCTGGCTTCGCTTACAGCGGAGAGCAGGCGCGTGCCGATGGCGGTTCCCGCCACCACGCACAGGCAGAGCAGGCCGAGCAGGCCGCTCCACTCGGGAAAAGTGAAGCCCGCCACCCCGAAGACGACGATCTTGACCGCATGTCCGGCCAATTGGCAGGCGGCCTTGGTGCCCACGATGGCGAAGCGCGTGAGGCCCAGATTGAGGAAAAAGGGGGCGATGAGCGGGCCGGTGGCTCCGAAGGTCACGTTGACCACCCCCACCACGGCCCCGAGCCCGAAAAAGCGGAGTGCCGGATTGGTTTCGCCCGGATGCGTGCCCAGGAGCAGCCACGCCGGCCGCCAGGTGGAGAGCAGGACGAAGACGCCGATCAGGGCGCGGGCGCCGCCCGGCGGAATCGTTTCGGCCAGTTGCAGGCTGACCCAGCCCAGGGGAGCCAGGGGGAGGGCGTAGCGCCAGAGGATCGACCAATCGACGTGGCGGCGTTGGGCGACGGCCCGGGTTCCATTGGAGACCAATTGCACCACGGCGTGGAGGGGAATCGCCACCAGGGGTTCCAGGAAGACCAACATCAGGGCGAGCAGGGTGATGCCGCCCCCCATGCCGACGATGGCCGAGAGGATCGAGGTGAGGAGCGCGGCGAGGGACAAGAGTCCGACGATCGCCGGGTCGAGTCCGCCCAGGGAGAGTGCGCCCAGATCCATGGACGCGGGTATAGGTCATTCCTCCGCCTCGCCGCTACGGCGCCCGCAGCGCGTTCCATGCGTCTCCGGGACGCCCGCTATGCTCGCGGGCGTGACCGAAAATCACGGCTCAGCCCATCCTCGCGATCGCCTGGTGCGGGAACTTTCCCTGGTCGACGCCGCGATGCTGGTGGTCGCTTCAGTCATCGGGGCGGGCATCTTCTTTACCCCGGGCCAGGTCGCCCAACTTCTCCCGGCACCGGGCTGGATCATGGCGGCTTGGGTGGCCGGGGCCCTGCTCTCCCTGGCCGGCGCCCTGGCCAACGCCGAACTCGGGGCGATGTATCCCCGGGCGGGGGGCGACTACGTCTATTTACGCGAGGCCTTTCACCCGATCGCGGGTTTCCTGGTGGGCTGGCTCACGTTCTTCGCCATCTACGCGGGCACGATCGCGGCCCTGGCCTCCGCTTTCGCCGAGGGCGTGGGCGAGCGGATGGGCTGGGGGGAGGGCGGGGTCCTGCTTTGCGCGCTGGGGATCACCGTGGGGGTCTCGGCGATCAATTATGTCGGGGTTCGCTGGGGGGCCCGTGCGAACAACATCACCTCGCTGTTCAAGATCCTGGCACTCCTGGCCTTCGTCGTCCTGGGCCCCCTGATGGGCACGGGCGATCCCGCTCGGCTCGCAGTGACCGCCGAACCCGGATCCATCACGTGGGTCGGCTTCGGCCAGGCCCTCTCGCCGATTCTCTTCACCTATCTGGGTTGGAACGCGTCGGTTTACGTGGCCAGCGAGATCCGCTCGCCTGGCCGCAACGTGCCGCGATCCCTCTTCCTGGGTCTCGGCCTTTGCGCGGGCATCTACCTTCTGGTCAATGCGGTCTACCTCTATGCGCTCCCGATGGCGTCGCTCCAGGCGGCGACCGATACCGGGACGGCGGCGGGTCTTGCCCTTTTCGGCCCGGAGGCGGGGGCACTGATCGGGATCTTCGTGCTGGTTTCGGTGCTGGGAACCCTGAATGCCACAGTCCTGGTGGGCCCCCGCATTGCCTACGCGATGGCGCTGGACGGTCTCTTCGTCGGCCGCGCCGATCGGGTCCACGGGGCCTTTCGGACGCCCTCCACCGCCATCGTCATCCAGGGCATCGTCGCCGCCGGGCTCCTGCTGGTTCTTCGCAGTTTCCCCGCGGCATTGGGCTTTACGGTCTTTGCCATCGTGCTCGCCACTCTGGCCGATGTGCTGGCCCTCTACCGGCTTCGCATTCGCCAGCCCCATCGCCCGCGACCCTACCGGGCCTGGGGCTATCCCTGGGTGCCGGGCCTCTATGGGGTGGCCAACGGGGCGATCGCCGTGGCGATGCTGATCGGGAACCCGCTCGAATGTCTGCTGAGCGTCGGCATGCTGGCGGCGGGCCTGCCCTTCTACGCCTTCTTTGTGGCGGGCCGACGGCCGACGGGCCAAAATGCGGAGCCCGGCAGCGAGAATGAGCCCACGGAGCCGTCCTTCGATGACTGAGTTTCTACCGCGCCACGATTTCAATAAGTTGAACCGGCTGCCGCCCTATGTGCTCTCGGAGGTGACCGACCTGACCCGGGCTGCCCGGCGCAACGGGGAAGACATCGTCGATCTGGGCATGGGAAACCCGGATCTTCCGACCCCGCCCCATGTGGTGGAGAAAATCGTCGAGGCCGCGCGGGATCCGCGCAATCACCGCTATTCGTCCTCCCAGGGGATTCCGAACCTGCGCGTAGCCGTGACCGAGTGGTACGACCGCCGGCATGGCGTGAAATTGGACCCCGACCGGGAGGCCATCGCGGTCATCGGCGCCAAGGAGGGGCTCAGTCATTTCGTCTTGATGACCATCGGCGCCGGGGATGTGGTGCTGGTGCCCGACCCCGCCTACCCGATTCACCAATACTCGGTCATCATCGCGGGCGGGGATCTGCGCACGGTTCCCCTCACCGGAGCCCAGGATTTCTTCGCCAATCTCGAAGAAGCGGTGAGCCTGACCTGGCCCCGGCCGAAAATGCTGATTCTCTCGTTCCCCGCCAATCCCACCACCCACGTGGTGGACGTCGCCTTCTTCGAGCGCGTGGTGGATTTCGCGCGAACCCATAACCTGATGGTCCTTCACGATTTCGCCTATGCCGAGGTGGCCTTCGACGGTTGCAAGCCTCCCAGTATCCTGGAGGTCCCCGGTGCCAAGGAAATCGCCATCGAGTTCGTGTCCCTGTCCAAGAGTCACTCCATGGCGGGCTGGCGCGTGGGTTTCGCGTGCGGAAATCCCGAGATGATCCACGCCCTGCGCAGGATCAAGAGTTACCTGGATTACGGCATGCCCCAGGCGATTCAGATCGCAGCCATCACGGCGCTGCGGGGTCCCCAGGACTGCGTGGAGGAAAATGCCGAGGTCTACCGCGAGCGGCGCGACGTCTTGATCGACGGACTCGGCCAGGAAGGCGAGGGGCAATGGCTGATCGAGAAACCCCGGGCCACGATGTTCGTGTGGGCGCCGATTCCGGCGCCCCTTGAGTCCCTGGGCTCGTTGGAGTTCTCCAAATTGCTGCTGCGCGAGGCCAAGGTCGCGGTTTCTCCGGGGATCGGCTTCGGGAAGAGCGGGGAAGGGTTCGTGCGTTTCGCCCTGGTGGAGAATAAGAACCGGATTCGGCAGGCCGCCCGGGGCATTCGCCGATTTCTCAAACAAGCAAGAGAGGCCTAGGGGTCGGCATGGCGGTCAAGAGCGGGCGCAGTATTGGAGTGGGACTCATCGGTTTCGGCACCATCGGAACCGGGGTCGTGAAAGTTCTTGCCCAGAACGCTGCGGTGATCGAGCAGCGCCTGGGTTTCCCGTTGAAGATGGTGGCCATCGCGGATCTCGATACCGAGACCGATCGCAAGGTCGACCTCGAGGGCGTTCGCTTCGACTCTGACGCCGAGGGCCTGATCGCCGCCCCGGACGTGGATATCGTGATCGAATTGGTGGGCGGCTACGAGGTGGCCAAGCGCTTCATCCTCGCCGCAATCGCCGCCGGAAAGCCCGTTGTCACCGCGAATAAGGCGCTGCTGGCCCTTCACGGCAAGGAAATCTTCGCCGCGGCTGAGGCGGCGGGGGTGGACGTCGCTTTCGAGGCAGCGGTGGGGGGTGGCATTCCGATTCTTCGATCGCTTCGTGAAGGGCTCTCGGCCAATCACATCGACAGCGTTCTGGGGATCCTCAACGGCACCACCAACTACGTACTCACCGAGATGGAGCGCACCGAGGAGGACTTCGAGGTGGTGCTCAAGCGGGCCCAGGAGTTGGGCTACGCCGAAGCGGATCCGACTTTCGATGTGGACGGCATCGACGCAGCCCACAAACTCGCGCTGCTCACCGCCATGGCTTTTGGGGCCGAACTCACCTACGAGCAGATCCCCACCGAGGGCATCCGACAACTCATGCCCATCGACTTCGAATTGGCGCGAGATTTCGGTTACAAGATCAAGCTGCTGGGGATCGCCAAATGTCGCCGGGAAGACGACGGCGTCGAGTGCATCGAAGCCCGGGTTCACCCCACCATGGTGGCGGCGGGCAGTATGCTGGCCAACGTGGACGCCGCCATGAACGCCATCGAGGTTCGGGGAGACGCTGTGGGGCCGACCCTCTATTACGGTGCGGGCGCGGGGGAGATGCCGACCGCCAGCGCCGTGGTGGCCGATCTGATCGAGATTGCCCGGGAACTCCAACGCGGCGGTTCGGGCCCTGTGGCGCCGCTCTCCTATCTGCCGCATCACCTGGTGCCCAAGCCCCTGGTGGGTCTTGAGGAACTGAGCGGGCGCTTCTATCTGCGTTTCACTGCCGCCGACGAACCCGGGGTGCTGGGCCGAATCGCGGGCGCGCTGGGCGATGAGGGGGTGGGGATCCAGTCGGTCGTTCAACAGGGGGGAGCCGATTCCCCGGGATCGGTCCCGATTATCGTTTTGACCCACGAGGCCAGTGAGGCCGGGCTGGCCGCGGCTCTCGCGCGAGTGGACGACGAGCGCGAAGTGACGGCGCCCACCGTCGTGGTCCGCATCGAGGAGGGTGAATAACCATGGCCGCTCAGCCCAAAGGCCAGGCCTGGTTCGAGAGCCTCGCCGACCCCTCGGAGCGCTACGGACTCGACGAGATCGTCTATACCGACCAGAGCGGCGGGCTTCTCCAGGTCGTGCACGACATGGACGCCCTCAAAGAGCGTTCGGCGGATGAATGGAAGCAGCTTTTTGATCAGCGAGCCCGGCGCACCGAATGGCCCTATGGCTCCGGGGTCTGGGGCAAGAAGGAATGGGTTCTGCCCGATATCAAGCCCGACAACGTGGTGTCCATGTACGAGGGCTACACGAATCTTTTCTGGGCCGAGCGCTACGGGCGGGAGATCGGGCTCAACGATCTTTGGATCAAGCTCTGCGGCAACTCCCATACCGGAAGTTTCAAGGATCTGGGGATGACGGTTCTCGTATCTCAGGTCAAGGAGATGATCGCCCAGGGGGCGGAGATTCCCGCCGTGGCGTGCGCGTCCACCGGGGATACCTCCGCGGCGCTGGCCGCCTATGCGGCGGCGGCCTCGATTCCCTCGGTGGTCTTCCTGCCCCGGGGAAAGATTTCCCTCGCCCAACTGATTCAGCCCGTGGCCAACGGGGCCATCGTTTTCGCGCTGGATACGGATTTCGACGGCTGCATGAAGATCGTCCGGGAGGTTTCGGAACGCGACGGGGTCTATCTCGCGAACTCCATGAACAGCCTGCGGATCGAAGGTCAGAAGACGGTCGGGATCGAAATCCTGGAGCAACTCGATTGGAACGTTCCCGATTGGATCGTGATTCCCGGAGGCAATCTCGGCAACGTGTCGGCCCTCGCCAAGGGACTCGACATGCTGCTGGACCTCGGCCTGATCGACCGCAAACCCCGCATCTGCGTGGGGCAGGCCCAGGCGGCGAACCCGCTCTACCTCGCCTACAAGAAGGATTTCGAGGTCTTTGAACCCATTGCGGCGCGCCCCACGGTGGCTTCGGCGATCCAGATCGGCGACCCGGTTTCCCGGGATAAGGCCATCGATGCCCTCCGGCGCTATGACGGGGTGGTGGAGGAGGCCAGCGAGGCGGAAATCGTCGAGGCCTGCGCGGCAGCGGATCGCACGGGGCTCTTCAACTGCCCCCATACGGGAGTGGCCCTGGTCGCCATGCAGAAATTGCTGAAGAGCGGTCAGATCCACAAAGACGAAAAGGTCGTGGTGGTCTCGACTGCACATGGCCTCAAGTTCACGGACTTCAAACGCGATTATCACGAGATGACGCTCGAGGGTCCGTCCCCGCTGCACGCCAACCCTCCGATCGAGTTGTCCGCGCGCTATGACGATGTCCGGGATCGGATGCTGCGAGAGATTGATCTCCGGTTCGGGAGTTGAGTGATTGAAACTCGCTCTCGTGGCGGCCCTGATGGCGACAGCGACCCTGGGCCAGTCGGGCAATGGCTGGCAGGAAACGCTGGATGATGTGGTGCGTGGCGTGGTCGTGCTGCGCGTCAACTCGCCGAGGGCCTTCGACGGGCAGAGTCCGGGCTAAGCCACCGCGACCGGCTTCGTTGTGGATGCCGAACAGGGACTGATTCTCACCAATCGGCACGTGGTGACCACCGGGCCGGTGGTGGCCGAAGCGGTGCTTCTCGATAACGAGGAAGTACCGGTTCAGGCGGTCTATCGCGATCCGGTTCACGATTTCGGGTTCTTTCGATTCGATCCGAAGGATGTCGAGTTCATGAAGCTCCGGGAACTCGAACTCGCCCCGGAGCGGGCCCGGGTGGGGCGGGAAATTCGAGTGGTGGGAAACGACGCCGGCGAGAAACTCGCGATCCTGCCGGGCACCATCGCTCGCCTGGATCGCCGCGCCCCGGATTATGGGCCGGAATCCTGGAACGACTTCAATACCTTCTACATCCAGGCGGCCT
Organism: Myxococcales bacterium; assembly: GCA_014240165.1. GTDB lineage: Bacteria > Myxococcota_A > UBA9160 > UBA9160 > UBA4427 > JAZXM01. The sequence goes on from JAAZXM010000015.1 coordinate 59,069, forward strand.
CGGGGACCTCCGGCGGATCGTCGGGCTCTCCCGTGGTGGATATCGACGGCAAGGTGGTGGCCATCAACGCCGCGGGCAAGCGAACCGCGGCGTCGAGTTTCTTCCTGCCTCTCGATCGGGTCAAGCGCGCCTTGGACCTGTTGAGACGAGGCGAGCCTGTCTCTCGCGGGACGCTTCAGACTGTTTTCAGCTATCAGCCCTACGACGAGGTCAGGCGCCTGGGCGTGCGTCGATCAACCGAATCTGCCGCCCGCAAGGCCTTCGCCGAAGGGACGGGCATGATCGTCGTGGGCGAAGTGGTACCCGAGGGCCCGGCGGACGGGATTCTCGAGCCGGGCGACGTGGTGGTTCGCATCAACGAGAAAAGGGTCGGGGGCTTTATCGACCTCGAAGCCGTTTTCGATGAGTCGGTGGGCGAGCAGGTGCGCTTGGAAGTCGAGCGGGGAGGCGAACCCCTGAGCCTGGAGGTCCAGGTGGATGACCTCCACGCCCTGATTCCTTCGGATTACGTGGAGGTGGGTGGGGCGGTGCTGAATCCGCTGTCCTACCACATGGCGCGCAATTACTCGGTGCCCGCCCGGGGCGTCTACCTGGCCAACCCCGGTTTCATGTTCTCCCGTGCCCGGTTGCCCCCGGGTTCCGTGTTGACCGGCGTAAACGGTGTGCCCACCCCGACCCTGGACGTTTTCGAGGCCGAGATGGCCCAATATCCGGAAGGGGAGCGCGTGCCCATCCGCTTCCATCTTCTGAGCAACCCCCGAGCACCGGGGGTTGGGGTGGTTCGTATTTCCCGGCGCTGGTTCTCCATGCAGCACTGCGCCCGGAACGATTCGACGGGTCGCTGGCCCTGCGAGGTGTCTCCCGAGGCTCCCCAGGCTTGGCCACCTGAACCGGCCACCACCAAGATGGAGACCGAGGGGCCCCGGGCGGTTGAAGCCCTGGCGCCTTCCCTGGTTTTGGTGACCTACGATATTCCGTTCCTGATCGACGGGGTCCATCACGATCGTTTCATCGGGACCGGTCTCGTCGTGGACGCTGAGAGGGGACTCGTGGTGGTGGATCGGGAAACCGTTCCCGTCGCCTTGGGACAACTTTCCCTGACCTTCGGCGCCTCGGTGGAGGTTCCGGGTGAAGTCGTTTACCTGCATCCCGAACATAATTTCGCCGTGGTCCGCTATACGCCCGAACTGCTGGGAGATTCTCCGGTGCGCAGCGCTCGCTTCCGAGACGATGAAATCGCCGCGGGGGATCCCGCTTGGCTGGTGGGCATGTCCAGTGACCAGCGCATCGTCTCGAGGGAAACCCGGGTCGCCCGGCGTGAGCCCGTCTCCCTGCCGCCGCCCTTTCCGCCTCGCTTTCGCGACAGCAATGTCGAACTCATCATGCTCGAGGATACGACGCCCACCGTCGGCGGGGTTTTGGCCGATCGAAAGGGCCGGGTGCGTGCGCTCTGGGCCTCTTTCTCCCTGGGCGAAGGCATGGGCGCCGAGGAGTTCTTTGCGGGTATTCCGTCCCGCACGATTCAGGAAGTGGTCGCGGTCCTGCGCAGGGGAGAACCGGTCCGGTGGCGTTCGCTCGGAGTGGAACTCAGGCCGCTGACCTTGGCGGAAGCCCGCAGCCGCGGCCTTTCCGATGCCCAGGCCCGGCTGCTCGAAAAACACGATCCCAAGGGCAGGCGAGTGCTCTCCGTCCTGCGCGTGAGCGCGGGCAGCCCGTCTGCGAAGTTGCTGCGCGCAGGCGATCTGCTGCTCTCGGTGGACGGGCAAGCGGTGACTCGCTTCCACGAGGTGGAAGTGGCCTCCATGCGGGACGAAGTGGTGTTGAGGGTGCTTCGCGAGGGCCGGGAACTCGAACTCACCGTGCCCACCGAGGCGCTCTCGGGAGACGGGACCGGGCGCGGCGTACTCTGGGCCGGCACCCTGCTGCAGAAGCCTCCGCCCGCCCTCGCGCGGGATCACTCCCTGCCGCGCAGCGGCGTCTACATCGCGCGTTATTGGTTCGGCTCTCCCGCGAATCGCTACGGACTGAACGCGACAAGCCGCATCATCGAGGTGAACGGCGAGCCGACCCCCGACCTCGACCGCTTCCTGGCGGCGGTGGCGGACACGCCGGATCGAGGCTCGGTCCGGCTGAAAATGCTCGATCTCGAGGGCCGCACCCGGGTCAAGACCCTCAAACTCGATCTCGAATACTGGCCCACCTGGGAACTGCTGCGCGGGCCGAACGGTTGGGAGCGGGTTCGGATCTCGGCGCCCCCGGGTGAGAAAGCGTCATCTCCCTAGCAGCGGGCGGGTCAGATCAACTTCTCCAGGAGCAGGGTGGCGATGCCCAGGAAGGAGAAGAACCCGAGCGCATCGGTAAAGAAGGTCACCAGGACGCCTGCCCCGACGGCCGGGTCCTGGCCCAGGGCCTTCAGGAGCAACGGGATGGCGGCTCCGAGAAGGCTGGCTACCGCCATGGTGATGATCATCGCAAGCAGCAGAACGACGCCCAGCACGGGGTTGCCCTGCCAGAGGTAGGCGATGAAGCCCGAAAGGATTCCCGCTGCCGTCCCGACAACCAGGCCCACCCACAATTCCTTCCCGACGGCGCGGAGACCGCTCGAGAACTCGATCTCACCCAAGGCGATCGACCGGGTGATGACCGTCAGGGCTTGGATGCCGCCGTTTCCGCCGATGCCCGCCACCACCGGGAGAAAGACCGCGAGGCTGACGAGTTGATCGAGCGTGGATTCGAAGAGGCCTACGACGAAGGCGGCGGTAAAGGCGGTTCCCAGGTTGACGATCATCCACGGCAGGCGTTTGCTGATGGAGACCCGGGCCGCGGTAAAGACACGATCCGCTTCGGAGAGTCCAGCGAGGTGGTAGATGTCCTCGGTGGCTTCCTCGGTGATGACATCGATGACGTCATCCACGGTGATTATGCCCACCATGCGATCGTCAGGGTCTGTTACCGGGAGCGCGAGCAGGTCGTAGCGGGCCACCAGGCGAGCGGCCTCTTCCTGGTCCGCTTCAGACGAAATGCTGATGGATTCGGGAACCATCAGGGTGCCCACGCTTGTCTCCGGGGGAACGGAGACCAATTTGCGAATGGGGACGACCCCCAGCAGATGTTTCGCTTCATCGACCACGTAGAGGTGCAGGGCCGAGTCGCCGGTTTCCCCCTCCTGGCGAATCGCTTCGATGGCTTCCTGGGCGGTCATTTCCTGCCGAAGCGCGATGAAATGAGTGACCATCGCGCGCCCGGCGCTGTCCGGGGGGTAGAGTTCGGCGTGTCGGAGTTCGCTGCGCAAGGGAGCCGGAAGCGCTTGCTGAACACTCTCGCGTCGATCTTCCGCCAGATGCTCGACGAGCAGCAACATATCGTCGATCTCCAGTCGCGCGAGAATCTCGGCAAGTCGGGTGTCCCGAACAGCTTCGAGGATTTCGGGCAGCAGTTCCGGAGGCAGGTCGGCCAGGAGCGGTGCGGCGCGGTGCCGGGCGAAGAGCAGGTCGATCAGCCGCCTGATCTGGTCGGAGGAGAGATCGCCCAATAGGGGGCCTAGGCTCGAGGGGTGAAGTTCCGCGAGGCGTTCCTCGGCCAGGGCATCGTCTTCGCCGCTGAGCAGGCGTTCGAGGAAGTCCGCTGTGATGTCCTGTTCCGCCATGGGGTCTCCGCGCGCCGGCGCCGGGTTGAGGGAGTCTATGGGATTGATCGGCGGGAGTTCGCTTCAAGCCAAGAGGGGAAGAACATGTCTTGGTCGAGGGCGGCTGAGGGTGTACCGGAGCGGCTCCGCCCGAAGGAGCGCCGAGTCATTAACCCAGATCAGAGCGATTCTCTACCTGCGGGCTCTGCGCCTCAGTTGCGGATCAAAAGGAGACGTTGCGCATGAAATCGGTCCATGCGGAGTCGGTCTGGTTCGGTCGGCGCCATGGGTAGCGAGTGGGCTTCGGCGGGACAGCACCCCGCCGTTTGGTCCTCGAAGCAGATTGCAGACCTGCAACGAAGCGGATAATTCATGCGGAATTGCGTGTTGTTGTTGATTCTCTCAGGTCTTTCCCCGTTGCGCGTATCGCCCTGAGCGATGACTCTTTCCAGGCGGTGACGGGATTTGGGACCCCTCACCTGGAGAGGCTGAAAAAAACATCTCTTCTACGTCGGAGAGAGTGAAGATCTTCAGGCCGCAAGCCGATACCCAGTACTAGAAAAGAAGCAAGGGTGGCTCAGCCGAGGCTCGATTGATGGACGCAGGTACGACGACGACAAGCCGAAGCTGCATCGCGCCCAACGAAGGCGCGAACTCAAATTCAAAGTTGAACCTGAATGGGTAGCGGAGAAGCAAAATGATGATGAAGCAACTCGTTGAAGACATTGTGCATGCTTTGGTGGACAAGCCGAGCGAAGTCCAGCTCAAGGAAGTAATCGGCGACCACGCACACCTGCTGGAGCTTCGGGTGGCCAGAGATGATCTCGGCAAGGTCATTGGCAAGGGTGGCGCGCACGCCTCAGCGATTCGCACGCTGATGACAGCTGCCAGTGGCAAGGAAAAGAAGCGCTACATCCTCGAGATCATCGAGGACTGATGTCCGGCGGGGGCGAGGTCGCCAACGTCTCGCCTTCGCGCTCGATCTTCGCTGCTTTGCCGCATCGCCGCGAGCGCGGGATCGCATCAGTTCAAAGCCGGAATTGAATTTTCGGCGCGGTCGAACAGTTTTTCGGCTGTTTTTGGCGGCGTTGAACGATTTTTTTTTCGCGCCCGAAACGGGCTTGGAAACGTCGTCCCACGATGCTCTGGGCACTTTCAATAAGGTGTTTGGAAAGTGCCCGGCGACTTGCACCAGAGAAGCGGCCCCCGGGGAGATTGGGCGCGCTTGACTTGGCCAGGGAGACTCACTAATCCTTCGCCTTCGCCGAAACACGCCGGGCTGCAAGGACGTTCGCAGCTATAGCCAGGTGAGGCGATGCGCGAGCGTTGAATGCGTTGCGCGGTGAGGAAGACCCAGTTTTTCTTTCTTCATCATCCGCTCCAACGCTTCGTTCGCAGTCTGTCGCGCGGCGAAAAACCTGATTAAAATCGGTGAGACACCGAATTTCACGAATCGAAGAAACAACACTCGAGGGGAAATTGTGGGCAGCGTAGTCAAGAAACGACGTAAGAAGATGCGAAAGCATAAACAGCGGAAGTTGTTGAAACGTCAGCGTCATAAGAAGTAGGCGCAGCACGTGTGTCAGATTGAAAAGGCCGCCGATCCCGAAGGATCGGCGGCCTTTTTATTGACATGATCAACGTTGGATGCCGCGCGTTGATTCCTTTTGAATGCGCGTTTTGCGATCGCAAAGCTTCGGTGTGTGATCGGTGTTGTCGTTCTTTGTCGATCCATTTTTCATCGCTGCAGCCGCAATTCAACAACCCAGGTTGCTGTTTTTTTTAACCAAATTACTTGACTATCTGGAAAACGTTGCCCTAGGATCACCGACATCAAGCGCTCTACGACCGTGAATTGTGGGAACCAGGAAGTAAAAACGACTTGATTGCCACGCTCGATGGTGACCGGTGGAGACCAACAGCACGAGAGTACGAGAGTACGAAAGCAAGACTCCAAGAGAAGTCTGCAAGTCAGCGATTGCGCGAAAAGCTCGGTTCGATCAGGAGTCGCTCGCGGAATACGCAGGTCTTCACCGTGCATCGATTATCGATCATCACTCGTCGATCACTGCTAACCGCTCAATGGCTAGATAGCGATAGATAGATGGATGGACCGTCGATCACCGGGCAAATCGCTCGGGTTGGCGTCGAGTTCTCGGTACTGGAGCGTTGACCAACAAGGGGGGTGACCCAAGCAATGGCAGCTCGAAAAAAAGCCACACGTAAGAAGGCCGCCAAGCGCAAGGCGACGCGTAAGAAGGCCGCCAAGCGCAAGGCAACGAAGAAGAAGGCCGGAAAGAAGAAGGCCGCCAAGAAGAAGAAGGCTGGTCGCAAGAAGGCAGCCAAGAAGAAGGCCGCCAAGAAGAAGGCGACTCGCCGCAAGGCCGCCAAGAAGAAGAAGGCGGCCCCCAAGAAGAAGAAAGCGGCCAAGAAAAAGAAGAAAGCCGCCAAGAAAAAGAAGGCAGGCCGCAAGAAGGCCGCCAAGAAAAAGGCAGGACGCAAGAAGAAGGCAGCTCGACGGAAGAAGAGGTAGCGAAAGCCACCTCCTATTCCGCTGAGGGTCTTTTCCTTGGTTGGATAGCCAAAGGACCCCGGCTGACCCCGTGTCGGCCGGGGTTTCCTTGTTTGGCGGGCTGATCTATGGTGCGGCTCGCTCCAGGCCCCAGAGAGAGGGCCTGGAAGGACTGACCGATCCCAGAGGGGGCCTCATGGCACGCATTACCATCGAAGACTGCATTCACGTGGTGCCGAACCGCTTTCACCTGGTTCAGATGGCCGCCACTCGGGCGAAGCAACTCAAACGGGGCGCTACGTCCCTCGTTCAGGCCGAGGACAACAAGTCCGTGGTGATCGCGCTCCGAGAAATTGCCGCGGCCCACGTCAAGCCGGGCGAACGCATTCTGGATCCCCTGGAAGAGGGCGAGGCGGTTATGAGCCTGGCCGATGAGGCCGTGGTGGAAGCCGAGGCCGTCGAGCCCGCCAGCGATGAGGACGCCGAGCAGGCGGGGTAGTCCACTTCTCTTCACTCCTCTCCACTCCTCTCCTCCTCCGCTCCTCTCCACCCCGCGTTCGTCTCGCGCCCCCGTTCGTTTCGGGCCGTTTCGCTATCCTCCTGCATCAGGGCGGCCTGAGGGGTTCATCCCTCAGGGTGTCGGTCGCCGGCGATGATGGAGCGTCCGATCGAAAAAATGTCGATCGAAGGGGATCGTATGGGCTGGGCGTTGAAGAAGTTGAAGAAATGGGCGGCACGTGTCCAGGAAGCCGGACCGCTTCGCTTCGGGGTCGGGGTTGTCGCTGGCTTCCTGTGTCTGCTGTGGATCGGGGGCGCGGCGATTGCATCCGCGGATCAAGCGGGTGAATTGAGCGTGACAGGTGAATCCGATGAGGCGGCTCCCGATACGGGGGCTGCGCCGGAAGCTGTCCCCAACGTAGGCCTCGACAGTCTCTTGAAATTGCCATCGACCTGGCAGGGCAAGGAAGAGAAGCGCCAGGGGCTGACGGCGGGAGAATGGAGGGGACGCTTCGCGGAACTCGATCAGGAGCGCGAGTCGGTTCAGGGGGAAATCGACGAAGCTCGGCGAGAACTCGATGGTATGGCGGGGGAGGGCGGGAGCGGTCCCTGGCAAATGGGGGCTCCGGGGAGCAACAACACCGAGGTCACGCCCATGAGTTTCAAGCACCGTGAATTGATTCGAGACGGCAAGGAGCAACTCGAAGCGATTCGGCGCAAGGTGCGGGCCCTCAATATCGAGGCCGATATGGCCGGGGTGCCGGCGAGGTGGCGGGTCACGAAGGACGCTTCGGCCCCTTGAGTGCCCGGGAATGGGCTCCATGGCCGCAACCCTGGGTTGCTCCCAGGCTGCGTTGCAGGGGGGGTGACCCCGGCTAAACTGGGCCCGCCCAGATCGAATTGGCCCCCCGGGAGTATTCCCGGAGTTGGGCTGACCCCGCACGGATCCCACGGGCGCTGGGCAGAAGGAGAGAGCGAGATGTCGGCCAGCCAATCCCCGGAAGAGCAGGAACTGACTCCCGAGGAACTCGAGAACGGCCCCAAGCCGCGGGGCGATCTGGGTTCCTGGCTTTACGTGCTCACCGGGATTCCCTGCATGATTCTCTTCTTTCTTCTCTTCTTCGGCTCCATCGGCAGCTGCGACAGTGCCAATATTTTGATTCCAGGCTGATTCGCCGGGCTCTCCCTTTCCGGTTAGTTGCCCCGATTTCCGTTGAGGGCGGAAGCTTGAACCGCTTTCCCCTCAATCCCCGTGTCCGCTGAGCCGATACGCTCAGCATGGACCCCCGATCCGAACGAGAGCGCTTTTCCGCACTGGCCGCCTGCCTGTTGGCTTGCCTGCTGGGCGTGGGCTGTGCTGGAGTGACCCAGGGGCCCCTGCGTTACAGCTATTTCACCCAGCCGGACCCCAGCGACCAGTGGAGCCCAAAGATCGCCGGATGGCAGCGCCGTGAACGCGCGGTGGATCCGGCTCCCGTTCTCGCCCCTGCGCCGGTCTCGGAACCCGCCCCGACGGTGCCCGAACCTCAGCCGTCTTTGCTCTACGTTTCAGAACCCGAGGCTTCCGAACCCGAGAAGGCCGAGGTGGGCCAGGACCTGCGCGCCAAGTATTTCGCTTTTCGCATGGAGCAGAAACGGGCCACTGCGCGTTCGGTGGCGTCGTGGACCCAGAGCCAGTCGCTGGAGCATTACGTCGATGATGGTCCCGTAGATCATTGGGCCACCCTCGAAGAGACCTTGATGAACAACGGCGACGATTGTGACGGTCTCGAATTGCTGACGTTCAACGCCTTGAGGGGACTCGGATTCGAGGCAAGCGAGGTGTTCCGCGCCATCGTCTATCGGTCATCCGATGGGCAGCACCACATGGTCACACTCTGGTTCGAGGATCCGTCGGATCCGTGGGTGATCGATCCGACCGGTGCCATGACCCTGGGAATGCCCCGCATGTCCGAGTTGCCCGAATGGGTGCCCATCAAGCTCTTTACCGATACCACCGAGTACACCGTGAGTCCCGAGGCCACCCAGGCACCTTCGCTGACCGTGGTCGCGGATAACCGCTAGCCCCCGAAGAGCCAGCCAGGGCTTCCTTGGAGCGTTCAGGGGTTCGGCGTGATACCCTCGCACCGCCGTTGCACAGGCCGGAAGGGCCCGGGTGGACGGCCCGAAGCGAGATGTGGTGCGGATGGGGGGCCGCCTGCATGAACGGCGCATATCGATACGGCTGTTCCATCAGCCGGGGGCTTGGCTTTGTGGGGTGCTTGCTTCTTGGGGCAGCGCTTGGCGTTTGCCCGGCCTTCGCAGAGGAGAGCCGTTCCGGGTTCGACACCGTGGTGATCGATGCCGGTCATGGCGGTGAAGACCACGGCGCCCGCAGTCGCCGGGGGCTCTCGGAGAAGGAAGTCGTGCTCGACGTCAGCCTGCGCCTGGCTACCCAACTCCGCGAGCGCGGGTTCAAGGTGAAGCTGACCCGGACGGATGACCGCTTCGTGCCCCTGGGCC
>JAAZXM010000016.1:0-32849 GCA_014240165.1 Myxococcales bacterium
GTGAATTGCGGCCGTTGCGAATCCGTTTGTCCCGCCTCCATCAGCGGCTCCCCGCTCAACCCGCGCAAGCTGATCCAGGATATGCACCACCACCTCGGCCAGGTGGGCCCGGCCCTGAGGGCGGGGGAGGAGGTGCCCGAGGCTTTTCCCCTGATGGGCGAAGCCGGAGACGAAAACGCGCCGGCGCTGCTGGAGGAAGAACTCTGGGGTTGCCGAACCTGCGGCGCCTGCATGCAGGAGTGCCCGATGTATATCGAGCACGTGCCGAAGATCGTCGACATGCGCCGGCACCTGGTGATGACCGAATCCAAGATGGGCGAGGACGCCCAGACCTTCCTCAAGAACATGGACGACCGCATGCATCCTTTTGCGGGGGCTTCGCGCGATCGCGAGGAGTGGTTCGAGGATCTCGACGTCAAGGTCTTTGGTCGCGGGGATCGGGCGGAATATCTCTTCTGGGTGGGCTGTGCGGGCTCGATGATCGATCGCAATATCGAGGTGAGCCGTTCCATGGTCAAGGTGCTCGATGCGGCGGGGGTCGACTTTGCCTTGCTCGGGGCCGAGGAGGTGTGCACGGGCGATCCGGCGCGCCGGGTGGGCGGCGAACTCACCTACCAGATTTGTACCAAGGAGAACCTGGAAAGCTTCGAGCGTTATGGGATCAAGAAGGTCATCACCACCTGCCCCCATTGTTTCAACACGCTCCAGAACGAGTACCCCGATTACGGGGGTGATTTCGATGTCATTCACCACAGCCAGTTGATCGAAGAACTCATTCACGAGGGCAAGCTGAAACCGCGTGGCCAGGTGGATAGCGTGACGTACCACGATCCCTGCTACCTGGGCCGGCATAACGAGGTCTACGACGCTCCGCGCAAAGTGGTGGAGAGCGTTTCCGAGCCCGGGGCCTTCGTGGAACTCGAGAAAAATCGTTCAAAATCCCATTGCTGCGGGTCCGGCGGTGGTTATGCGTGGATGGACGACAACCCCACCAAGCGCATCAATCACGAACGCTTCGAGCAGATCCAGGGCTGCGGTGCGAAGACAGCGGCGCTTTCCTGCCCCTTCTGCATGCAGATGTTCTCGGATGCGAGTGGTGCCCTGGATCCCGAGGGCGAAGTGCGCGTCGCCGACATCGCCGAATTGGTGGCGGAGGCCCTGGACGATTAGCTGGCCAGGGCCTGGCTGCTGGGCTCGGGGGTATTGCGGATTTCCCGCTTGCGGGTCAGCACGAAGATCCCCGCGATGCACGCGATGAGGGCGCAGGACACCACGCAGAGGGCGATATAGACCGCGTGCCACCCCGAGTTCTCCGCCACTGCGCGCACCATCCAAACCGCCGTGGACCCCACGCCGAAGGTCAGCACGAATTTCAATCCGTAGGCGGTGGAGCGCCAGCGCTCAGGCGTGAGCGCGGCGAAGAGGCTGTTCTCGATGGGTTGCATGCCCAGAGCGAAGAAAGCGTAGATCGCCGAGGCGATCAGGAGCGGCCACTCGGTGGTGGAGGCGATCACCACCAGCGCCGGCAGGCTCGCCAGATGGAAGGCCAGATAACCCACCCGCAGATCGAATCGATCGGCCAGTCGGCCGCCGATATATTGACCCACAGTCCCTACGAGCATGGCCAGGGAAGCCGCCAGGCCATAGCCCATGAAGGAAATGTCCTGGGCGAAGAGCGCCGGCTGGGCGACGGTGTTGCCCCGATACGCGAACCCGCCCAGGGTGGCGGCGGCGCAGAGCAGGACGAATACCCAGATGGCTCGGCGCGTGGTTACGTCATTCGGGCTCTGCGCCGGTTCGGGTGCACGCCCGGGTTCGTTGATCCGAAAGCGACTGAAGGCGAGGGTGCCGACGAGGATTCCGGCGCCCGTCACGTAGAAGGTCTCTCGCCAGCCGATGGACTCCACCAGGAAGGCGGTGACCAGGGGCGCGAGCGCGATGCCCATGTTGCCGTAGATGCCGTTGATACCCAGGGCTCGCCCGCGTGCGGCGACGGCCCGGGAGAGCAGGCCGGTACCCGCCGGGTGATAGAGGCTGGCACCGATGCCGATACCGCAAAGCGCCAGGGCGAGGGGCAGACCGGGCTCCGAGGTGCCGGCCAGGATGGTGGAGAGGCCGGCGATCACCAGACCCGTCAGGATGACTCGCCGTCCGCCCAGGCGATCCGCGGCGACCCCGGCCGGAAGCGCGCCGATCCCAAAGAGCAGGTAGCCACCGAAACTCCAGGAAAGGGCCTCCTCGAGGGAGCCGACGCCCGGGCTTTGGGCCACCAACCCCACGGCCAATGTGGGGTAGATCAATTCGACGTAATGGGTCGCCGCGTGGGCGAAGCCGGTGAAGTGAACGATACGGCGCTCGTTCGCGTCGAAGTCCCGGTGGCTGGGAGCGGGGTCCATCGCCATCAATTAGCCGAGCAGGCGAACCCCCACAAGACGCCGCGCGGTTTCAGTCGCGGTTGATGGCTCCCGCGAGTTCGGCCACGCGCATCTCTCCCTCGTGGGTCTGCCCGCCCAATTCGAGAAAGCGCTTCATGGCCCGGGGTGCATCCGGGGTACGCAGCAATTTTTGAAAGAGGTAATCCTATTCGATGAGCCCTTCGGCCAGGGGTAGGCTGGCGGCGTTCACCGCACGCTTGGCAAGCCTGAGGGCTTCCGGGGGATGCCCCGCAATGCGCCGAGCGAGTTTCTCCACGAAAGCGGCGATGTCCGCGGCGGGGAGGGCGCGGTTCAGGTAGCCCCAACGCTCGGCGGTTTCCGCATCGAGATCCTCGGCGCCGAGAATGACCTCCAGCGCCCGCCCCCGGCCCAGCATGCGGGGCAAGCGCTGGGTGCCTCCGCCTCCCGGAAGGATGCCCACGGGCACTTCCATCTGGTTGATGAGGGTCTTGCCCAAAACGCCGAAGCGCATGTCGAAGGCCGAGACGAGTTCACTTCCCCCGCCCCCCACGCGCCCCTCGATTTGCGCCAGGGTGGCTTTTTCCATCACGCGATAGCGCTCGCACATCTGGTGGAAGGCGTTGTTGGGCGACCGCTCGGCCTCGGTTTCCGTGGAAAAGCCAAGGATGGCCTCGACGTCGAAGTGGGCGAGAAAGAAGTCGGGATTCGCACTTCGCATCACCAGCACGCGAACGTTGTCGTCGGCTTCCACCTCTTCGGCCAGCCGGGTCAATTCGATGAAGAGGGGCAGGGTGATGAGATTGATGGGCGGGTTGTCGAGGGTTGCCCAGGCGACGCCAGCGTCCACGTTCACCTGGATATGCGCGTAATCGTAAGCCTTGGTCGTCATCGTGTTCTCCTGGGTCGAGGCTGAACCTTCAGCCGGTTTTCGATTCGTTTCCGTTGCCCACTTCGATGGCACCGAGTTCGACATAGCGGGCGTATTCCGACTCTGAGAGTTCGAGGAGGTCTCGGAAAACCGAAATATTGTCCTCCCCCATGGAGGCGCCCGCCCGGGTGGTGCGTCCCGGGGTTCCCGTCAGACCCAAGGGAATGCCCGGTGCCGTCACCTCGCCCTTCTTCAGGTGCGGGATGGCTTCGAAGTAGCCGCGCTCGGCGAGGTGAGGATCGCGCAGATATTGATCCTCGGTATTCTGGACAGCACCCGCCGGAACGCCCGCGGCTTGAAGTTGTTCGGCAGCGCTTTGGGGAGAATGGCGCCGAGTCCACTCTTCGATGGCTTCGTCGATGGCCGCGGCTTCACGTTCGCGCCCCTCCCTTGAACGAAAGCGCGAATTATCCGTCCAACTCTCTTTGCCGATCAGCCCGCAGAGCGCGCGCCATTGGTCGTTGTCCCCCACCGAGAGCACGCAATAGTGGTCCTCCTCCTCGCAGGGGTAGCAGCCCTGGGGCGCGCGGTGATGGGAGCGGTTGCCCATTTTTCTGGGCGCTCGGTCATGGGCCATCTGGTCCATCAACTCCGGGCCGATCATGGCCATGGTGGTTTCCAATTGCGCCAGGGAAATTCGCTGGCCCTCTCCGGTACGCGCCCGGTGGTCCAGGGCGCAGAGCACGGCGAAGAGCCCATGCAGGGCCGAGAGTGAATCGGGATAGGCGTATTGGGTCATGGCGCCACCCTGCTCGGGAAAACCTCCGAGCCAGGCCATGCCCGACATGGCCTCGATATTCGGCCCCCAACTCACGTAATCCGGATGGAGGCCATCCTCGCCGAAACCGCTGCTGCTGATAGCGATGAGATCCGGGCGAGCCGAGCGCATGGACTCCCAGCCCAGGCCCAATTTCTCCATCGCGCCGAAACGGTGGTTCTCCACCACGATGTCGCAGCGTCCTACAAGACGCAGGCCGAGTTCAACCCCGGCGGGTTGTTTGAGATCCAGGGCGACAAAGAGTTTTCCCGCATCCCAATCGGTGAACCAGGGTGACATCTCGGGCTGAATGCGTCGCTCCGCGTCTCCGGGCGGAATATAGAGCCGCACCACGCCGGGAACCCGGTGGGATTCGATGCGGATGACCTCGGCCCCGCAATAGGCCAGCATGCGGCCGATCCAGGGCCCCGCCATGCCCTGGGTAAATTCGACGACCTTGATGCCTGCCAGCGCCTGCTCGCTCACGGTTTCAGATCACCCCCGCCTGGCTCAGGCCGTGGAGGGTTTCGGGCGCCAGGCCCAACTCCTCGCCCAGGATCTCGTCATTGTGCTCCCCCGCCCGGGGCGCCGGCCGGGAAAGGGACCAGGGCGTGGCTTCCGGGCGAAAGGGTGCACCCGGGTAGCGAAGCGGGCCCGCCACGGGATGCTTCAATTCGACGAAATAATTCCGCGAGAGCACGTGGGGATCCTGAACCGCTTCGTGGGTACTGCGCAGGGGCGTGAACGCGATATGTCGCCTTTGACCTTCGTGAAAGATTTCTTCCACCGTATGCAGGGCCGTGAGATCCGAGATGAAGATGTCCAGCAATTCGCGGTATTCGATGCGCTTCGAGGAAGGCCCCTCGAAGAGGGGGTCGAGTACTTCCTCGTTCCCCGTCTCCTCGTGAATCCATTCGGCCAATGCCTTCCAATGGGCTGGCCGGTTGACCATCAGGTAAACGCGCCCGTCCTGGCACGTATAGGCGCCCGAGGGCACCGATGCGGTGAGCCCCGTACCGACCCGGCGCGGGATGATGCCGTCGTCCAGCCATTTGCCTACGCCCGAGATATGCGAGACCGCGAGGGTGGTTTCCTGCAATGAGATGTCCACGTGCTGTCCCCGGCCACTGCGGCTCGCGGCCAGCAGGGCGATCAGGGTGCTGGACGCTGCGCAGGTCGATGCCATCAGGAAATGCTGCTCCCCGGCCAGGCTCACGGGAGGATCCTCCGCTTCCCCGGTGACGTGCATGGGCCCGCCGACCGCTCCCGCGACCAGATCCGAGGCTTTCCAATTCGCACGCGGTCCGTTTTGTCCGAAGCCGGTGATGGAGGTCACCACTATCTCGGGTTTCTCTTCCGCGAGGGAGGCGTAACCGATTCCCAAGGCCGCGAGCCGGCCCACGGGAAGGGTCTCCAGCACGACATCGGCGCTCAGGGCGAGGGTGCGCAGGAGTGCGCGGCCTTGGGGGTGCTCAACATCGAGGGTGATGCCGCGCTTGCTGGTGTTCATATAGAGAAAGTGGAGGCTGCGGTCGTCTCCCGGGCGGTCATCGAGGAAGGGCGGAATCTGGCGACTCGGATCGCCTCCCGGGCACTCGACCTTGATGACATCCGCCCCCATATCGGCCAGGAGCTTTCCGCAATAGGCGCCACTTTCATCGGCGATTTCGAGAACCCGCCTGCCCGATAATGCCGATCTGCCCCCGGCGACCATGCTGCTCCCTGTTTCCCGGATGGAGAGCGCAGAGTGTAGCCGCTCTTGCGTGGGCACGGTTTCGGGGAGTGGCCCGGCGCCATCGCCATGACCTTCGAGGAGAGTTCCGGCACTCGGTCTATTGTGTACCCTTGGGTCCCTTTTTCGATGAGGAGAGCCCCCCATGGCCATCGTTACCCCCCTCGAACCCGACTCCTCGGGACATCGCCGGCTGGCCCTGGCCAGCCCCGCGACCCTGGAGCCCTTGGGCGAGATCGAAGTCCACGACGAAGCCGACGCCCGGGCTGCGGTGGAACGCGCTCGCAAGGCTCAATCCGAGTGGGCCGAGCTTCCGGTCTCCGAGCGCGCCCGCTATCTCGTCTCCACCCTCGAGATCCTGCTCGAGCGCCAGGAGGATGTGATCTCCACCGTGATCGGCGAGACGGGAAAGCCGCGCACCGAGGCGATCCAGATGGAAGTCTTCGCGGTGGGGGACGCGCTCAATTATTACGCCAAGAACGCCGAGGCGATTCTCAAGACAGAGAAGCGCAAGCTGCACGGCCTGACCCAGTGGATGAAACGTCTGCGCATCGTCTATCGCCCGCTGGGCGTCGTGGGGGTGATCAGTCCCTGGAATGGCCCCTTCGTGCTGGCCATGAACCCGACCATCCAGGCCCTGGTGGCCGGCAATGCGGTGATCCTCAAGCCGTCCGAGGTGACCCCCTTCTCGGGTCTGTTGGCCGCCGAGCTCTTCGAGGCGGCAGGCCTGCCCGAGGGTTTGTTCCAGGTCCTCACCGGGGATGGGGAGACGGGGGCTGCGCTCTGCAGGGCCGGCCTCGACAAGGTCTCCTTCACCGGGAGCGTGGCCACGGGCAGGAAGGTCGCGGTGTCCTGCGCCGAGCAGCTGATTCCCTGCACCCTCGAATTGGGGGGCAAGGACGCGATGATCGTCTGCGAAGACGTGAATCTCGACTACGCGGCAGGGGGCGCCGTGGCGGGGGCCTTCATGAATACAGGGCAATATTGCTGCGGGACCGAGCGCGTCTATGTCGTCGACTCGGTGGCGGATGCATTCACCCAAAAGGTGGTTGAGCGGGTGGCGGAGCTTCGCCAGGGGGTCGAGGGCGAGTTCGATGTGGGTGCGATCTTCTGGCCCCAGCAACTCGACGTGATCGAGGAGCATATGGCCGATGCCCGGGCGCGCGGGGCGACGGTGCTCACGGGTGGGCGCCGCAATCCCGATCTCGAAGGCCTTTTTTATGAGCCCACGGTTCTGGCGGATGTCGATCACAGCATGCAGATCATGCAGCAGGAAACCTTCGGGCCGATTCTCCCCATCATGCGCGTGGCCGGGGAAGCCGAGGCCATCGAACTCGCCAACGACAGCGAGTATGGGCTCGGGGGCAATGTCTGGACCCGCGATTCCGCCAAAGGCATTCGCATCGCGGAGCAGATCGAATCCGGCAGCGTATGCGTGAACGATATGACGATGACCTACGGCGTTCAGGAAGCGCCCTTCGGCGGTCGCAAGCAAAGCGGAATCGGCCAGGTGAACGGGGCGACGGGCCTGCGCGGCTATTGCCATGCGGAACCCATCATCGTGGATCGCCGGGGCGGAAAGATGGCGGATTCCCGTTATCCCTACCGGGCGAAGAGTGACGCGGGTTTGCAGAAATTCATCCGCTTGCTTTGGGGGACCAGCCTCGGAAGATGGCTGTCGTGAACCTTGCCGGAGTTCGCATTCAATTCCTGATTTCAAGGAGGCAGCCAGAATCATGACCGAGTCGACGAAATTCCAGGTTCGTCCCAGGGCAGGCAGCAAAGAGGTCTGGACACGACGCCAAGTCCTGGCCGGCGCCCTGGCGGGGTCCGCGGGCTTCTTGTTGAGCGCGGGTCGCCCCTGGGCCGCCGAAGCGAAGCCGGGTTTCGAACTTCCGGCTGCCACCGGGGAAGCGCTGAAGTCGAGTCCCCTGGTCTATATCTCGCCCCTGCGCAGTGATGGCTCGGAGAGTCGTTGCCACGGAGAGGTCTGGTATTGCAACGATGAAGGCTCGGTGATGATCGTGACAGCGGCGGACGGCTGGAAGGCAAAGGCGGTGCGCCAGGGGCTCGATCAGGCGCGCCTATGGGTGGGGGATTTCGGTCCGGTGCGCTCGGCGGGCGATCGTTATCGCAAGGCCCCCAATTTTCAGGCTCGCGCCGAGATCGTCTCGGATCGCAAGGTCTTCGACCGCGCCATGGCGGCCCTGGGCCCGCGTTATCCCGATGCCTGGGGCAAGTGGAAGCCGCGCTTCGAAAAGGGCTACGCCGATGGCACGCGTGTGCTGATCCGCTACTCGCCCCGATCGGCCTAGGCCGCGCGGGCCCTTCTTCAGAGGATCGAAGCCATACGCTGGAACATCCAATAGGCCGCCAGGCTTCCAATCGCGTAGGCGGGTGTGCGCTGGAGCCAGCCGGGTAGGGTGGCGAGCCGTCCGCCCAGGGCGGCGGCGACCAGAAGGATGACCGCGACGAAGGCCAGTTGCCCGAGTTCGATGCCCACGTTGAAGGCGAAGAGCGCGAGGGGGATCTCATCGTCGGGTAGCCCGATCTCCGCAAGCGCACCGGCAAACCCCATGCCGTGGAGCAGGCCGAAGCCAAAGGCCATCAGCCAAGGCTTTCGCCGCAGCAGGCTGGGCTTGGGTTTATCGGCGGCGGTCAGTTCCACCGCCAGTAGCAGCACGCTGGCGGCGATCAGGATTTCGATCAAGGCCGAGGGGACGCGGACCAGGCCGAGGGCCACGATGGAAAGCGTGAGGCTGTGGCCCACGGTAAAGGCCGTGACGGTCTTGACCAGGGGCCGGGCGCCCACCACCAGCAGCACGAGACCGAGGACGAAGAGCAGGTGATCCGGGCCGGTGAGGATATGTTCGAAGCCCAGGCCGGTATAGGCCTCCAGCACCTGGATCTTCTCGGGCCGGGCGGGAATCTCGAACTCGGAATCGCCGGCCCGGAGTACTGTGCTCACCACGCGTCCGTCACCCAGGGTGACGCGAACCAGAACGTCGATCCGGGTGGCCTCCAGGCCGCGAACGGCGATTCGCCGCCCCACCCAGCTCTCACCGTCGGTGCATTCCACGAGCCAGCGGAGGGTGACGCTCTGTTCATCCTCGTCCGGGACAGGGTCGGAGATGGGCGGACAGGCTTGGGGAAGCTGGGGCCGGATATCAGCCCCGCGTGGTCGCAAACGCGAGGTCTTCCAGGCGATCTCGGCGCGGCCCTCGCCCTGGGATTCAATCTCGAGCAGTGCGGGGGCCAGGGGATGGGCGTGGGCGGCGGTGGCCAGGGTGAGCCCCATCAGGATCGCGGCCAATAAGGGGCCCGATCGCGGCATTCGGGCTCGGCTCGGTCTCTCGTTCACTGGCTTCCTCGGTCGGTTCGCCCGGCGCCCGCAGCGGGGTCCGCGCACTGAAACGCTCTCGTGGGTCGCTTTCGAACTAGGTCGAGGTGGCGACCGAGGTTTCCTTGGCGGAATCGGCGGGAATGCTTTCGGGGGGCGATCGGAGCAGGCGAAGGGCCTCCTCCTCTCCTTGAGCGAAAGCCTGGGTATCGGTGGTGACGCAAAATTCCACCATGATGCCGTTCGGATCGACGAGATAGATCGAGCGGCACCAACCGTGGTCGACTTCCTGGAGTTGATCGATGCCCCGCTCGTGGAGCTGCCCCACCATGGCGCGCAATTCCTCTTCGCTATCGAGTCGGAAGGCGATGTGGTTGACCCAGATGGGAAGACCCGCGCCCAGGGAGACCGCCGTCTGATAATCCTCTTTCTCGCCCACATCTTCGATCTGGAAGAAGGCGAGGTAATCGCCGTTGCCCATGTCGAAGAAGAAGTGGCGGAAATAGCCGTCGCCCTGGCGATGGTTTTCCGTATGCACCAGGGGCATGCCCAGTTTTTCGCTGTAGAAGGCGTGGGTGGCTTCGGGATCCCGGGTCGCGTAGGCGACGTGGTGCAGGCTCTTCGAAAGAATCGGGGAGGGGGTTGCCATGGCGTGGTCTCCGGGTGGGGCCGGGCGTTGGGCCGGCGCAGAATCCGCCCAAGGGTACGTCAGACAGGGAAGGGCAGCCAAGCCGAACGCATCGGCCGCCGGCTGATCCGCGCAGCGGAAAGTTCCAGGCTCGCTACTCTTCCCAGCGTTCAGAACGCGGAGGGCGCGGCCCCCCGAGCCCTTCGCAAGGAGTCCCCCAGCATGAGCGATTCCCCGCGTCCGCCGCTGCCGTCGGGCCTTGTGGCCTTCGTCAAGCGCGATTGCCCCACCTGCGAGTTGGTGGTGCCGGTGCTCGAGCGATTGGCGGGCGATGCTGCTCTGACCATCTACTGCCAGGACGATCCGTCCTTTCCCGAAGGCGCGGGGGCCGTGGATGACACGACCCTCGAACGCTCGTGGCATCACGGCATCGAAACGGTGCCCACCCTGCTCGCCGTGGACGAGGGCATCGAACGCGCGCGGACCGAGGGCTGGGATCGCGAAGAATGGGAACGTCTGAGCGGCCTCTCCGAGTTGGGCGCGGAGCTTCCGGCCTTCCGGCCGGGTTGTGGGTCGCTCTCGGTGGATCCGGAGCACGCCCTGGATCTGGCTGTTCGCTTCGGCGCCGACACGATGAAGTCGCGCCGGGTGGCGTTTGCAGCCCAGGAAGACGAGGTGGAGGCGGCCTTCGAACGGGGCTGGACCGACGGGCTTCCGGTGGTTCCGCCCACCGAGCGGAGAGTTCTGGCGATGCTCCAGGGGACAAGGCGCAAACCCGACGAGGTGGTGGCGGTGGTGCCTCCGGATCTGGTGGAGTGCACGGTGGAAAAGGTGGCCATCAACGCCGTGATGGCGGGTTGTCGGCCCGAGTACCTGCCCGTGGTCCTGGCGGCGGTGGAGGCCGCCTGCACCGAGCAATTCAATATGCACGGTCTGCTGGCCACCACGATGCCGGCGGGCCCGGTGATCATCGTCAATGGGCCGATTCGCCGGGCCATCGGAATGAATTCGGGGAGGAATGTTTTCGGCCAGGGAAACCGGGCGAACAGCACCATCGGCCGCGCACTGCAATTGGTGGTCCGCAACGTCGGGGGCGGCCGGCCCGGGGAGGTGGATCGAGCCACGTTCGGGAACCCGGGAAAGGTCTCCTTCTGTTTCGCCGAGGACGAGGAGGGCTCGCCCTGGGGTCCCTTATCCGCCGACCTGGGAGCGGAGCCCGGGGTCAGCACGGTGACACTCTTTCCGGGCGAGGGTCCGCGGATCATTGTCGACCAACTCTCTCGGGAGCCCGAGTCCCTGGCCCGCTCCTACGCGGCGAACCTGCGCACCCTGATCCATCCGAAACTCGTGCTGGCTTTCGATTGTGTGCTGGCCATTGGCCCCGAACACGCCCGGGTTTTCCGCGAGGCGGGCTGGAGCAAAGCGCAAATCACCGATCGGCTTCACGAATTGCTGCTGATCCCCAAGGAAGAACTCGTTCAGGGGGCCGGGGGCATCACCGAAGGCATCCCCCCGGAGGTTCCCGCTCCGGCCCTTCCCAAGTTTCGTCCCGGCGGTATCCTGCTCGTCTACTGTGGCGGCGACGCCGGACTCTTTTCCACCATGATCGGCGGCTGGGTGACCGGCGATACAGGCAGCCAGACCACACTTCGGGAGATCCGACCTTGAGCGTATCCAAACAGGCCACAGCCGGGCCCTACGTCGTTCTCGACCCTACCGGTGAGCGGTCGCTGCCGATTCGCGAGCGCCTGGCCCGGCCTTCGACTCTCGAAGGGCTCGACCTGGCCCTGCTGGATATCTCCAAGGCCCGGGGCGATGTATTCATGGATCGCTTGGAGACGCTTTTCGCCGAGCGCGGTGCCCGGGTCAAACGTTTCAGCAAGCCCACTTTTACCAAGCCCGCGCCGCCGGATGTACGCCGGCAGATCGCCGAGGAATGCGCCGCGGTGGTGGAAGCCCTGGCGGATTGAGGCAGCTGCACGTCGTGCAGTGTGCACGACATGGTGAACCTCGAAGGCCAGGGCGTGCCCGGTGTTTTCATTGCCAGCGATGTATTCGAGGACGGTGCAATCCGTCAGGCTACAGCTCTGGGCGCCGACCCGGCGGCGGTCTATATCCCCCATCCGATCCAGGATCGCAGCGATGACGAGATGGTGGCGCTGGCCGATGCAGCTTTTGGGGAAATCGTCGACCGCTTGATCGCGAACTGAACTGCTCTGGCGGCCTGTGTGGTTCGGGCGCGCCGGGGGGCAGTCCTTGGGGGGAAGCAAGCGATGCTGAAGTGGGTTCTGATCGCCTTGGGGGGTGGGCTCGGCACTCTGGCCCGCTATGGGATTACGGGTCTCACCGAGCGCATCAGCGAGACCCATCTGCCCCTGGGCACCCTGACGGTGAACCTGGCGGGATGCCTCTTGGTCGGGGGGCTCTCCGCGTATTTCGCCGGTCCCGTGGAAGTGCGCGAGGAATACCGCTGGGCGCTCACCGTGGGCTTTCTCGGGGGCTTCACCACCTTCGCCGCCTTCGGTTTCGAAACCTTTGCTCTCTTCGAGAACCGGCAGGCCGGTTTGGCCCTGGCCAACGTTCTGCTGGCCAATCTCGGCGGGCTGCTGGCGGTCTGGGCGGGCTATCGCCTGGTGGGCATGTTCCTGCCCGCCGCTTCCGCCTGAGGGCGGCGGGGCGCGCGAGCGACCCTACGCCTCGGGGGTGAAGCGCACCTTCATCTCCGTGCAGCTTCGCACCAGGGACGAGGGCTTGAGTACGGGCCCGCCTGCGCTGAATTCCATGTCGGGGATTCGCGCGAGGAGTTCGCGAAAGGCCACCCGCATTTCCATTCGAGCGAGATTCGCTCCCAGGCAAAAATGGCTGCCGATGCCGAATGCCAGGTGGCTGGGGTTGCGGTCGATGCGGAAGGTGTCGGGATCCTCGAACTCGCGTGGGTCGCGATTTCCCGCCGGGTAGACAATCAGGACTTTCTCGCCCTCGCGGATCTTCTGGCCGTGGATCTCCGTGTCCTGGGTCACGGTGCGGCCGAAGCTGTGGACCGGGGACACTACGCGCAGCATTTCCTCCACCGCTCCGGGGATCAGCGCCGGGTCCTCGATCAGGCGCTGGCGTTGGTCGGGGTGCTCGATGAGAAGCTGCATGCCGCCCGAGATGCCATTCCGTGTGGTCTCGTTTCCCGCCACCATCAGCAGGGTGAGCAGCATGATGAGTTCGTGGTTGGCGAGTTCGCCGTGATCCATGCCCGCGGCTTCGCCCATGACATCGCGGTTTTCGAATTTCTTCAGCAGGCCCTCTTCGTCGGCACCCACCAGGATGCTCACGAGGTCATCTTGAGGTTCCCGCCGCCGGGTCTCGAGGATATCCGTGAGGTAGGAGGAGTATTCCACGAACGCATTTCCGGCCGCCGCCATGATGTCCGGATTATCGAAGTTCCCGTCCCCCGCGATCATGGCATCGGACCAATTGTGAAAGCGCTGTCGGTCCTTCTTGTGGATGCCCATCATCTCGGCGATCAGCAGCAAGGGCAGTGGTACCGCGATGGCGTCGACGAAATCGCATTCGCCCTTCTTGGCCACGGCATCGATGGCCTCGGTGGTGATTTCGAGAAAGGTCTCTTCGAGTTTCTTGACCATTCGCGGCGTAAAGCCCCGGTTGATCATGGCCCTCAGGTGGCCGTGGCGCGGCTCGGCCTCATCGATCAAGCCGAGTTTCGAGCCCAGGGCCGGCCGGACGCCTTCGGCGGAGGTGAAGAGCTCCTGATGCTTCGACACGTAGGATATGTCGGCAAAGCGCGTGATGACCCACAATTCATCGGCCTCGGACCAGTAGACGGGTTCGTTGTCCTGGAGCCAACGCAGGCGATCCTTCATGCGCGGGTCCCAGCTGGGTGCGGCGAGGTAGGGGACGTCGATGTCCATGGCATGGCTCCTTTGGGGTGGGGTGGAGTGGGGGCTGCGGGGGGCTTCAGTCGCCTGAATCACCCGGTGGCTCGATGGCCTGGATCAGGGATTCGAAGATTTCGGCGTAGAACGCGCTACTGGCCTCGATGCCCGTTGGGGAGAGCGGGTCGCTGCCGGTGAGGTTTTCGGTCAGGGTCGCGGTGGTGAAGTGGCCGACCACGATGTTGAAAAAGGTGACGAGCAGGTAGGGGATCTGCTCGGGCTTCCAGCGGTTGACCGCCGGTGTGGATTGGAGCATGGCGAGGCTTTGGGCGATGGCCGGGCGCAGCCAGCTCTCGAGCAGGGGCGCCAGGTGCTGGCCTCCCGCGAGCAACTCGTATTGGACCAGCCTCGGCAGGTTTGGCCGATTGCCCAACAACTCCATCATCTCGCGAATCAATAGGGCCGGCGCCGGGTAGTCGGCGTCCGTTTGCTGGACCGATCGCGACAGCATTTCCAGCACCGGAGTCATGCCCCGCTCAAGGACCGCGGCATAGAGCGCTTCTTTGTTGGCGAAATGGTTGTAGAGGCTGGGGATGCGGATGCCCACGCCATCGGCCACGTCGCGAAGGGTCGTTCCCGCATAGCCCTTGCGGGCGAAGCAGGCCTCGGCGGCATCGAGAATCGATTCGGCGGTCTGGGTCCCGCGTCGGCGCGAGGGCAGGGGGGCTGTGGCCATGGGTTTCTTTCGGGGACGGATCGTGTGGAGAGGATCAATGACTAACTAGCGTTAGTTTGTCATGTGTTGTGGATTTGTCAAGAGAGAATCTGCGGCCAATTTAGACCGCTACCGGCCTCTGGCAGGCCCTAGCGGATCGCGACGGGGTTGATCACCGCCTGGACAGCACCCACGAAGCGCGGCTGGCCGAGGACGAAGAGAAACTCGCTGGCGTTGTCCGCGGCCAGGGCCCGGGTGTCCATGTTCTCGAGGATGTAGACACCGTTCTTGGCCAGCAATTCCGGATGGACGGGAAAGGCTGTCTTGGGATCCTCCGAGGGCAGAGCCTCCAGGGCCCAGGTATCCGCACCCACGGCCACGACGCCGAGTCCCGCGAGGTAGCGGGCCCCGCCGAGCCCCAACCCGGGTTGCCCGGACATGAAGCGCTTGGGGTCGCTCTCGGCGACGTCGAGCCAGCCCGTGTGGAAGAGCACCACGTCGCCCTTTTCCAATGCAACGCCCTGGGCGGCCGCAGCGGCGTCGATTTCCTTGCGATTGAACGCGGTGCCTTCGGTCACCGGGTTCATCCCATAATGCTTTGTCATGTCGAGCAGGACGCCCCGGGTCACGATCGGGGGCAGGGTATCGATGCCAAATTTGAGCAGCCCCTCGGTGGTGACGAACTCGCTGGCGTGGGTGTCGTTGTAGTAGACGTGGTCGGTGCCCATATGGCCGAGGCCATCGATTTGGCTTCCGATGCCCATCCACACGTTGATGAGGTCGTCGTTCCCCGTCGCCTTGTTGGTGCCCAGGGTCGCGCCGGTTCCATCCGAGAGCTGAGTCACGGTGAGTTGGTATGTGCGCGGGCCATAGGCCGGCGTCTCGCGGCCGGTGGGCACGCCGAGCGGGTAGCTCTTGCCCGTCTTGATCAGGCGCGCGGCAGCCACCACCTTGGCGGGAGACAGGTTGTTGATGGCGCCCAGCGTATCGTCGTCCCCGTATGGGGAGGCCGCTTGGGAGGGGGAGGCGAGCAGGGCCGAAAGGGCCAGGGCAAGGCTGAAGCGGCGCACGAAAGTCTGAAGCATCGGGTTCTCCTGGGCGGACAAAGCCGCGAGCGGCGGGATATCCCGACTCTAGGCCACAGTCCTGCGGCGGCGAAAGTGGCGTATCATGCGCGACCCACCCCAGGAGAAAACCGTGACCCGATTTGGCGTAGCCTTCTTTCCCACCGATTACTCGATTCAACCCGTGGAACTTGCCCGGGCCTTGGAGGAGCGGGGACTCGACTCCCTCTACGTCACCGAGCACACCCATATCCCCACCAGTCGCAAGACGCCCTGGCCGGCCGGGGGCGAACTTCCCCAGGACTATTGGCATACCCATGACCCCTTCGTCGCCCTGGCGGCGGCAGCCGCGGTGACCGAGCGCTTGCGTTTGGGCACGGGCATCTGTCTCGTAGTGGAGCGCGACCCGATTCAACTCGCCAAAGAGGTGGCCTCCCTGGACATGATCTCCGATGGCCGAGTGGTGCTGGGCGTCGGTGCGGGTTGGAATCGCGAAGAGATGGAAAACCACGGGGTTCGCTACGACAAGCGCTGGGCGATCGTGCGCGAGAAGGTCCTGGCCATGAAGGCGATCTGGAGTCAGGACGAACCCGAGTTCCACGGGGAGTTTGTGGACTTCGATCCGATCTGGTGCTGGCCCAAGCCAGTCCAGCCGGGAGGGCCCAAGGTCATGATCGGTGCGCAATCGCGCTGGACTTGGGAACGCGTGGTGGAATACGGCGATGGCTGGATGCCCATTGGCGCCATGGGGGATTGCGCAGAGGGAATGAACGACCTCCGCGCCGCGTGCGCCGAGGCGGGTCGGGATTTCGACGCGCTCGAGAAGCCGATTTTCGGTCCTCCTGCCAAACCGGATGCCGCCAAACGCTTGATCGAGGTCGGTTTTACCGAACTGGCCTTTGCGCTTCCCTCGGTGCCCTCGGAAAAGGCATTGCCCCTGCTCGACCGCTTTGCCGAACTCGCGACCTCCCTTCGCTAACCGGGCAGGGTTGCGGGGCGGGGCGGCGCGGGCCCAGGGCGAGTCAATGAGGCGGGCGGGAAACTGCCCTATCATGCCGGTCTTCCGGCTTCATCGGAGATGAGGGCTATCCAAAACGCATGAGGATCCTGGCATTCGTCTTCCTTGTGCTCCTGTTGGCTTCGGCCTTTCTCGGCCTCTATCTGTTCAGGCCGTTCATCCAATACCCGCAGCCCGCTCGCTTGACCTGCCTGGATGCCTCTGCGGGTCGCTTCGAGCCCTTGGGTGCGCCCGCCGAGATCTACGGGCTGGGGCTCAGCTACGCCGGGCATATCGCCGAGTCGCCGGGCCTCTATGATCCCCAGACGGGACCCCCGGTCTTCCGCAAACGTCCGCACGTGGTCGGTTCCGGCGAGGAGATCGTCTACCCCTCACGCGAAGTTCTGCTTACGGGCGCTCGTCAAGTCGATCCCGACCACGCTGAGTTCCTGGGCGCGCTCTTTCCGGAGATTCCCGCCCTATTGGACTACGAGGTGGAAATCGGGTTGCGCGTACTCGAGCCGATCTCCGTGGTCGATCTTGAGCGGCCGGATTATGCACCCCCGGTCGGCTATTTCGTTGCCAACGATGTCACCGCGCGGATTCTGCTCGGGATGGCGCCGACAATTGGGGCCACGGTGGACTACCTGGCCGAAGGCAAGAGCTTGCCGGGCTTTCTCCCGGTGGGTGAGCAGATGTGGATCCCTTCCCACTCCATCGCGGACGGTTGGCTGTGTGTCGAATTGCGCACGGAGGTCAATGGAGAGGTGCGGCAGAGCGCTTCGTCCAGCGACATCATTCTCGGTCCGAGGCGGATCCTGGCCGGGGTCGCCGAGCGTCAGGGGCTGACGGGCTTCCAGGTGGGGGATTGGATCATCACCGGCACACCCCCCGGCGTTGCGGCCCAGGTTCCCGGTTGGCTACAGCGCGCGCTCGTGCTGGTCGATCCGCCCGCCGAGACGAAACTCGATTTCATGATCGGCGGCGCCGCTTCCAACCCGGCCTATCTCCGGCCGGGCGATATCGTCACGGTCAGCGCCGGTATTCTGGGCAGCAAGACGAGCCGGGTGGTTCACTAATCCTGGCGCCCGAGACCCGGTCGCGGCTTCAAGCGGAGAGCCCAGAGATGTTCGATTTCTCGAGTTGGAGCGGGGCCAGGCAAGCGCGCTCGATGCCTCTCTCGCGCGCTGGGGTGGGTGGCCACCGTGACCGATGAGTTGACCCTGGGCGCTGTCTATGAGCGTACGGTGGAAGTCTCCCTGGAGCGGGTCTGGGAGAACGTGCACGATTGGGAGCATCTGCCCTGGCTGCATCGCGGATCTTTCTCCGGCATCGAACTCGAGGAAGCCGGACCCTGGGGCTGGCGGGCCCAGGTCAAATCCGGATTGGGGGAGGCGCAGGAAACCCGCCTGATCGAATTGCGCCGGGATCCGCATCGGGATCTCTACCATACGCGCACCCTCGAAGGTCCGGGGAAGGGGTCGGATACGGTTGTGACCCTCGCCTCGCGCGGCGCGCACCAGACCGATGTGCGCGTTGAGTTCTGGCTTCCCATTGCCGATGCCGCGCAGGCACGCGCTTTCGGCGCCGCGCTCGAGGTGCTCTATACCCAGCTCTGGGACGAAGACGAGGAGATGATGCTTCGCCGCCAGCGGGTCGTCGACGCCGGCCGGCAAGGCGAAGAGCGCACGGCTCCGCCGAACCTTTCCCTGGGCGCCTGGGACGATCTCTCCGAGCGCCTGCCCCTTGTGGTGACCAGCGAGCGCGGAGAGTACCGGGTGGTGGAGACGGCCAGCGGCTATTTCGCCCACCCGACCCTTTGTCCCCACCGTGGCGGCCCGCTGGAGCAGGCGACCCTCGAGGACGATCACGTGGTCTGCCCCTGGCACGGGTATCGTTTTTCCCTGGCGAATGGCCGAGCGGCTGACGGCCGGCGATGCCGGATGAAACCCCCGCCCCGGGTGGAGCGGGGCGCCCATGGCGAGGCGGAACTGGTTTTCGCGTCTCCCTCGCCGCGCTAGCTCAGCTGAAGGCCTCGGCGGACGCCTCCCGGTGAAAGGCCGCGTAGCCCGGGCTGCCCGGCCTGGCTGGACGCTTCAATCGCGGCCCCGCTCCCCAGCGAGGGCGTTTCGCAGGAAGGCCACCTCCGCCGGGTCGAAAGGGCTGCCATCGGGCCGCAGGATGTCGTGGAACCAGATCTCGGGTTCCGGAGCGGGCTCCTTGTCGAACCAACTCCACCAGGGGTAGATGGTCTGGGAGCGGCCGCTCACGAGCCCCCAATTGATGGCACCCACGGCGCGTTGTTGGAAAACAGGCAGGTGGGTTTCGAAGTGACTCTTCATGGGCCGCGCCAGGTACTCGGTGCAAAAGAGGGGCCGTTCGGTTTCGCCGCGAAGCCGGTCGATGAGATCGGTGAGATCCTCCACCGGACCGTAATGATGGAAGGACACGATATCCGAGCCCGCGAGTTGTAACTCACCGATGGCCGGGGGCAGGGGATTCAGCGGGTTCCACCAGAGACCCGAGGTCAGGGGCTGCTGGGGAGCGGCACCCCGCGCCCAGGCAAAGACGTCCTCCAATAGGGGCAGACACGTTTCGCCCACGGGATCAGCGCCGGGAGAGGGGTAGCCGCCGGGCTCGTTGTAGAGATCCCAGAGCAATACACGGGGGTCCGCGGCGAAGTGTTCGATGACGCCTTTGACGTAGGCTTCGAGTCGGGCGGGAATTTCCGGATCGCTCCGGTAGGCCTCCAATGCAGCGAGGCCGGGCGCCTGGACCCAGCCCGAATTGTGTCGCCCGGGATGGGGCTCGGGTTGCGGGCCCAGCCGGGGTTCGGGGTTCCAGACATCGTCGAAGAGGACGAAAAGGATGCGGATGCCCGCGCGCTCCGCAGCGCCCAGCACCTGGTCCATGCGCGCGAGCAGACCGGCGGCGTCATCCTGCCAGACCAGGTCGTGGAGGTAGACCCGCGCGGCGTTGAAGCCGAGGCCGCCCGCCCAGGCGAGTTCCCGCTCGATGGTGGGGAGATCGAAGGTCGCCGCTTGCCACATTTCCAGTTGGTTGATGGCCGAACTGGGGCTGAAATTGCAGCCGACGGGAAGGGGCTGTTCGTCCCACCAGGCGTTGGCCTGGGCGACGGTCCAGCGGGCATCGCCCGCGGACCCGTCTCGGGGTTCGCTTGAAGAGGAGGGCATGGAGGAACCTTTCGGGGTCGCGGGATTCAGGCCGGGAGCGAGTCCGTGCGGATCTCCCGGTGCTCGCGATTTCGCCACTGACGCAAACCCGAGGGCTGGTAGGCCAGCAGGTAGGCGCGCCGATTCTGGTCGGTTCGGTTCGTCTGTGAACCGTGGACGATATCCCGGTGGAAATAGGCCACCGAGCCGGCGGGTAGATCCATCGCAAGGGGTTTCTCTTCCAGGCGGTCGACGTCGGTATAGAGTCGGCCGAGGGTCCCGCGATCTTTGAGGGATTCCAGGGCCCCATAGCGATGGGTGCCCGGGATGATCCACAAACAGCCATTGTCCACTGTGGCGTCATCGAGATAGAGAATCAGGGTGACGACCCGCTCGAGGTCCTCGGCGCCATAGGCCCAATAGGGACCCTCCTGATGCCAGGGAAAGGGGGCCCCACCCGGGCGCTTGACATTCAGCTTGTCGCTGAAGAGCGAGAGTTCCGAGCACCCGATGATATCCGCGCACGGTTTCCAGAGCCGCGGATCATCGATGACCGCACCCAATCGCTTTTCGAGTTGGAATACGGGCTCCATGGATCGCACGGCGCGAAGGTCATCGTCCCATTCCCATTTGATGGTCGAGCCGAGTACGTCCTGGTATTTCTGGTTGTCGACTTGGTCGACCTCTCCGCTCTCCCCCCGTTCGGCGGCCTCGAGGACACGCTGGTGAGCGCTTTCCGCCGCCGCCCGGATTTCCTCCAACTCGGTGGCTGAGAACTGGCCCGGGCGGGTGAAGAATCCGAGTTTCTCGAACTGATCCCGCTCGGCGGCTGTGACTTCGTACATGGGAATACGTCCTGGGTCTTGCGGGGGTTGGCGCCGAGCCGGTTGCGGCGAGGCGGACCGACTCTAGCCCTGCGGCGAGTCTCCGGCGAGATCCCGAAACCCGCGCCCCGAGTCGGGGCATTCCCTGCATCCGGGGGGGCACGCCGCTATGGTTTGGCCGCGCGTCGCCCTTGAAACCGCCCTGGGGAGCAGATTGGACGTCCTGACAGGACTCTGGAGTTTCGTCGAGGCCGTGGGCGGGAGCCTGTCCCTGGTCTTCATCCTGGTGGTCGCGCTGCTGTTGGCCGGGGTGGGCAGCGTCTATATCGCGGCGGCCTTTGTCGTGCTGGGCCGTTTCGCCCGGGCCGCTACACGGCTGCCCGGGATCATCGCCGCCGCCGCCGGGCTGAGCGTTCTCTTCGCCATTTTGTGGATCGACTTCGCCCAGCCTCAGCAGGCCGAGGCGTCGTGGGGCGCATGGGGGCGGGCGATGCTGCCCGTGCTCGGCGGGTTCGGAGCCGCGAGCGCCTGCGCCATGGGGTTGTTCCGTACAGCCCTGGGCCGCCCGGTGCCTTTGCGCATGGCTCTCACGGTTCTGCTTCCCGGAGCGATGGGCGTCGCGGGCCTGCACTTTTTGGGCCCCGCTTCACAGATCAGCGAGATCCAGGCGGCGATCCTGGGCGTTCTTCTCGCGATCGCACTCGGTCTTCTCCCGCTCTCCGTGGCCGGTCTGATCGAGATTCGCAGCAGCGCGGAGTGGTTCATTGCCACCCGCTACCTGGTGGCCGAGCGTCGGCAGGTGTTTATTTCGGCCATTACCCTGATCTGCGTGGGCGCGGTGGCGGCGGGGGTATGGCTCATCATCACGGTGCTCTCGGTGATGAACGGGTTCGAACGGACCTGGCGCGACGAGATCGTCGGCAACTACGCGCATGTCCTGGTTCGTAGTTATTACGGTGAGATCGTCGAGTCCGGGGAGGTCTTGGCCCGCATCGAGGCCGTCGACGGCGTCGTGGCCGCCAGCCCCTTTGTCGAAGCCGAGGGCATGGTGCGTCGGGCGGCGGGCGGGATCGCGCCCGTGCGCCTGCGCGGCATCGACCCCGAACGGATCGCGGCGGTGACCAGCATCGAGGACCGAATTCTCGCCGGGTCACTCGACGATCTGCAATCTCCGCCGGCGGGTGCGGAGAGTTCGTTGCCTGGCCTGATGGTGGGGAACGCCCTGGCCGAAACCCTGGGAGCCGGGCTTGGGGATGAACTCGTGCTGATCTCTCCCCACGGCGGACGGCCGACTCCCTTGGGCCCCGCCCCCCGTTTACTTCGTTTTCGGGTGGTCGGACTTTTCGAGTCGAGCTTCCTGCAATTCGACGAACTCTACGCCTACGCGGATATCCCGGCGGTTCAAAACTTTCTCGGCCGGGAGGGGGGCGTTTCCGGGTTCGAGGTGCGCACGACGGATTTCTTCCGCTCCCGCCGCGTGGCCGACGCGGTGGAAGCCGAACTCGGGCAGCCCTATTTCGGGCGGGATTGGAAGGAACTCTTTCCCGGTTTCTTTCACGCCCTGCAGGACAATCGCTCGCTGATGTTCATGCTCTTGATCATGATCATGGTGGTTTCCGCCTTCGTGATCGTTGTCACCCTGATGATGATGATCATGGCCAAATCCAGTGATGTGGCGATTCTCAAGACCATGGGGGCGGGGGATCGAAGTGTCGAGTTGATTTTCGCCATTGAGGGCACCCTGATCGGGATTGCCGGGGTGGCGTTGGGCGTCCTGGCGGGCATCGCGGTCTCTACCCAATTGGCGTGGATCCAGGACCGAATCGAGGACGCCACGGGAATCGATACCCTGCCGTCCAGCGTTTACCAGATCTCGACCCTGCCCAGCGAGGTGGATCCCGTCCAGGTCTTTGGTGTGGTGGCGATTGCCCTGGTGCTTTCCCTCGGCGCCACGTTATTGCCCAGTCGCCACGGCGCCCGGCTCGACCCGGTGGAGGCATTGCGCGAGGACTGAGCGCTGCAGCCCGGGTATCGAGGCGACGTCAGGGGGCGGTGGCGAGCGAGGTCTCGGGTAGGACGATGCGGGCCTTTTCGCGGAGGCTTTGGGTATGCGCGATCAGTTCGCTGCGTTCGCGTTCGCGCAGGACTTCGCTCTCCACCCGCTGACGGATTTCATCCAGGGGCGGGACCACGGCGGGCGTCTTCTCGTGAACCCAGACCATGTGGGCGCCGTAGCTCGAAGGAATCGGCCCGCTCCATTGATCCTCCGGCGCGCGAATCGCCTCGGCGGCGAAGGCCGGGCCGTATTGCCGCCCGATGGAGGCTTCGCTGGAAAGCGGGATACGGTGAGCGAGGAGGAAGGGGTCGCCGAGTTTCCGTGCCCGATCCGGGCCGATGCCTTCCTCGCGCAATTTCCGGCCCAGGGCCTCGGCATCGGCCAGGAGTTGGTCGCCCCGGCGATCACGGCTCAGAAAGACATGGCTCAAATCGACGCGCTCCGGTCGCCGGAAGGCGTCGGCGTTTTCCGCCAGGAAGGCTTCGAGTTCGCTCTCGCTGGGGGGGCGCGCCCGGACCCGGGAGGCGATCAGGAGCCGCATTCGCTCGAGCAAGCGCCGCCGGACCACCAGGTCGGTTTTGTCCATGTCCTGTTCGAAGGCTCTTTCGAGAAGCGCCTGGTCCGAGATGCTTTCGTCGGCTTCGAGAAAGCGTTGGTTCCGGAGCAGGCGCCTGAGGACGATGCCATCCGTAAGGTGCCAGCCCAGGCTGCGGGCTTCTCGGAGCAGGAGTTCGTCCTCGATATGGGCGTCGATCAAGGCCTGGAGAAGTTCGGCATTCGGGGGTTGGCCGTTGCGCTCTCGCCACCCCTGCTCGAGGGCAGCGATGTCCTGGGCCGTCAGGCGGATGACGACTTCGGGTTCGGGTTCGAAGAGGGCCTTCTCGCCGAAGAAGAGCAGCGCCCCGATCACCAGGAAATGAAGCAGCGGAGAGCCGAGCAGGCGCCGCTTTGGGCGGGTGCGGGGTTCAGATTCGGGGGCGGAGGACGTCGACATGAAGTAGGAACCCGGGGCTAGCTTCGGGGAAGCTTGCTCGCCTGTTCGCTCGCGTTCCCGATATAGCGCTCGGGCCGCAGCGCCGCGAGTTCCCGCTTGACGCGGTCGGGGAGATCGAGGGTTTCGACGAAGGTGGCCAGGGTTTCCGAGTCGATACGTCGTCCCCGGGTCAGGGCCTTGAGTTTTTCGTAGGGCTCCTCGATCCCGTAACGCCGCATCACCGTCTGGATCGCCTCAGCCAGGACCTCCCAATTGCCATCGAGATCCGCGGCCATTCGTTCGCGATCGACTTGGAGTTTTCCAAGCCCCTTCAGGGTGGCCTGGTAGGCGATGCAGGAATGTCCGAGCCCGACTCCGAGATTGCGCAGCGCTGTGGAGTCGGTGAGATCGCGCTGCCAGCGAGAAATGGGGAGCTTGGCGGCCAGATGGCCCAGCACGGCATTGGCCATGCCCAGGTTGCCCTCGCTGTTCTCGAAGTCGATGGGGTTGACCTTATGGGGCATGGTGGATGAGCCGACTTCACCCTCCACCGTGCGTTGGCGGAAATAGCCGATGGAAATATAGGACCAGACATCCCGATCGAAGTCGAGCAGCACCGTATTGAAGCGTGATAGCGCATGGAAGAGTTCGGCCAGGTAATCGTGGGGTTCGATCTGGGTGGTGTAGGGGTTCTCCTCGAGGCCCAGGGACTCGACGAATTCTCGCCCGATGCGGGGCCAGTCCAGGGTCGGGTAGGCGGCGAGGTGGGCATTGTAGTTGCCCACGGCGCCGTTCATCTTGCCCAGGATCGAAACCTCGCTGATCTGCCTGCGCTGCCGAGCGAGCCGGGCGACGACGTTGGCGAGTTCCTTGCCGAGGGTTGTGGGCGAGGCGGGCTGCCCATGGGTGCGCGAGAGCATGGGCTCTTCGGCGTATTCCTCGGCCCGGGTGGAGATGGCTGAGATGACGTCGTCCATGCCGGGTAGCAGGCAGCGTTCGCGTGCTTCACGGACCATCAGGCCGTACGCGAGATTGTTGATGTCCTCGGAGGTACAGGCGAAGTGAACGAACTCGGAAAGAGCCTCGAGTTCGGCCTGGCCCTGGAAGCGTTCCTTGATGAAATATTCCACCGCCTTGACGTCGTGGTTCGTGCGGCTCTCGATTTCCCGGACCCGGGCGGCATCCGCCTCGCCGAAAGCTTCGAGCAGGTTTTCGAGAAAACCCTGGGCCTCGGGGGAAAGCGGCGGAACCTCCTCGATCCCCGGTTCTGCGGCCAGGTGACGAAGCCATTGGATTTCCACCTGCACGCGCCGGCGGATCAGGCCGAACTCGCTCGTGATCGTGCGCAGGTCTTCCAACTTGCCCGCGTAACGACCATCCACGGGCGAGATCGCGGTCAATTGGGAAAGTGTCATGGTTTTGCTCCATTGCCCGGCGCTGAACCGGGCGGGCTCAGTCGACCCAACTCCGGGCATTTCGGAAAAGTGTCATCCAAGGTGCGTCCTCGCCCCAGTCTTCGGGGCACCAGGAATATTGGACCGAGCGAAAGACGCGCTCGGGGTGGGGCATCATCAAGGTGACTCGGCCATCCCGGCTGGTGAGCCCGGTGATGCCCCCCGGCGACCCGTTGGGGTTTTCCGGGTAATGATCTGTCGGCCCGCCGCGGTGATCGATGAAACGCAGGGCCACCCCGTCGTTCGCTTCCAGGGAAGCCTGGTCCGGATCATCGGCAAATTCTGCCCGTCCCTCGCCGTGGGCCACCGCGATGGGAAGCCGGGCGCCCTCCATTCCGCTGAGCAGAATCGAGGGGCTCGCCTGGACTTCTACCAGGGAAAGGCGCGCCTCGAATTGTTCGGAGCGATTGCGCACGAAGCGCGGCCAGTGGTCCGAGCCGGGGATCAGGTCACGGAGGTTCGAGAGCATCTGGCAGCCGTTGCATACCCCCAAGGCAAAACTGTCCGGCCGCGCAAAGAATTCTTCGAAGGCGCTGCGAACCCGGGCGGAGAAGAGGATGGACTTGGCCCAGCCCTCGCCGGCCCCGAGAACATCGCCGTAGGAGAAGCCGCCACACGCCGCGAGGCCCCGAAAACCGTCGAGTTGCACCCGATCCGCCAGCAGGTCGCTCATATGCACGTCAACGCATTCGAAGCCCGCGCGGTCGAAGGCCGCAGCCATTTCGATCTGCCCGTTGACGCCCTGCTCGCGCAGGATGGCGATGCGCGGACGGATCGCATCTCGGACGCGGATGGCGGGCGCGCCCTCGGCGAAGCCCACCGGCAGGTGAACCGAGAGGCCGGGGTCGCTGTCATCAACCCGCAATTCCTGCTCCTGCTGGGCAGAGGCCTCGTCGTCCCGGAGGCGCTGCATGCGCCCGGTGGTTTCGGACCAAAGGCCCCGCAGCCGGCTGCGGGTTTCATCGAGCAAACACTCGTCTCCCCGTCGAATGCGGATGCGCGAGTCCGCCGTGGGCTTTCCGATATCGTGACTGACGACGTCGAGGCCGTGATGGCCGAGCAGCGCCCCAGCGCGCTGCACTCCGCTTGCGGGCACCTGGATCACCGCGCCGAGTTCCTCGTTGAAAAGAGCGGATAGGGCATCGCCCCGGAGCGGATCGATATCGATCTCGAGGCCCGCACCCCCGGCGAATGCCATTTCGCAGAGCAGGGCGAGCAGTCCGCCGTCCGAGCGGTCGTGGTAGGCGAGCAGAAGATCCGCGGCGGCCAAGGCTTGAATGGCGTCGAAGAACCCACGAAGTTGGGCGGGGTCGTCTACGTCCGGGGGGTCGCTGCCCACTCCGCCGTGGACCTGGGCCAGGGCGGAGCCGCCCAGACGGTTGCGCCCGCTGCCGAGGTCGATCAGGAGCAGCCGGGTTTCGCCGACGTCGGTTTGCAATTGCGGGGTCAGGGCGCGCCGAATGTCGCGTACTGGCGCGAATGCGCTGATGATCAAGGAGAGGGGTGCGGTGACGCTCTGCTCTCCGTCCTCGGTCTGCCAAACCGTACGCATGGACAGGCTGTCCTTACCGACCGGAACGGAGATCCCCAGGGCAGGGCAGAGTTCCAGGCCCACGGCCTGAACGGCATCGTAGAGCCCGGCGTCCTCGCCGGTATGCCCGGCGGCAGCCATCCAATTGGCGGAGAGCTTGATCTGGTGGGTTCCGAGAATCGGTGCCGAGGCGATATTGGTGATGGCTTCCCCTACGGCCATGCGCGCCGAAGCGGCGGGATCGAGCAGGGCGATGGGGCTGCGCTCGCCCAGGGCCATGGCCTCCCCCGTATAGGCATCGAAGCCCGACGCCGTGACGCCGGCGTCCGCGACAGGGACCTGCCAGGGGCCCACCATGGGATCCCGGGCCACCAATCCGCCCACCGTGCGATCGCCGATGGTGACGAGGAAGCTCTTGTCCCCGACGCTGGGAAGTTGAAGGACAGATTCCGCCGCGGTCGCGAGATCGATGGACTCGATGTCGAGGGGTTCGGGCTCGAAGGTGATCCGCTCCACTTCCCGCAGCATCCGGGGCGGTTTGCCGAAGAGCACGGAGAGGGGAAGGTCGATGGGGACGTTCGCGAAGAAGGCGTCCTCCAGAATGAGATGCTCGGCTTCGCTGACTTCACCCACCACGGCGAAGGGGCAGCGCTCGCGCT
This sequence comes from Myxococcales bacterium, assembly GCA_014240165.1. Classification (GTDB taxonomy): domain Bacteria; phylum Myxococcota_A; class UBA9160; order UBA9160; family UBA4427; genus JAZXM01. The sequence continues at coordinate 27,112 of JAAZXM010000016.1, forward strand.
GGCATAGGGCTTCGAAGTCGAGCATGTCGTCTTCCGCGATGCCCATCACGTAGCGCTCCTGGCTCTCGTTGCACCAGAGTTCCATGGGTGTCATGCCGCTCTCGGCACTGGGGATATCGCGAAGTTGGAAGTGGGCCCCGCGATCGCTGTCGTGAACCAATTCGGGCAGGGCGTTGGAGAGCCCGCCCGCCCCCACATCATGGATGGAAATAATCGGGTTGGCCTCGCCGCGCGCCGAGCAGCAGTCGATCACCTCCTGGCAGCGGCGCTCGAGTTCGGCGTTCTCGCGCTGCACCGAGGCGAAGTCGAGGTCTTCGTGGCTGGCACCGGAAGACATGGATGAAGCGGCGCCGCCCCCCAACCCGATCAGCATGGCGGGCCCGCCCAGGACAACGATTTTTGCACCGGGGGGCAGGGTCCCCTTCTCCACGTGTTCCTGGCGAATATTGCCGAGCCCGCCCGCGAGCATGATGGGTTTGTGGAAACCGCGCACATGGGAACCGCCCGGGCCCGGCACCCGGGCCTCGAAGGTTCGGAAATAGCCGACGATATTGGGGCGGCCGAATTCGTTGTTGTACGCGGCCCCGCCAATGGGCGCTTCGAGCATGATGTCCAGGGCCGATGCGATGCGCTCGGGTTTTCCGAAATCGCCCTCCCAAGGCTGCTCCGCTCCGGGAATACGCAAGTTGGAAACCGAGAATCCCGTGAGTCCCGCCTTGGGCCGGCCGCCTCGGCCGGTGGCGCCCTCATCTCGAATTTCACCGCCGGAGCCCGTGGCCGCACCCGGGAAGGGGGAAATTGCCGTGGGGTGATTGTGTGTCTCCACTTTCATCAGGATGTGGACGGGCTCGCCATGGGCCCGGTAGACATGGTCCTCGGGGTTGGGCATGAAGCGCGTGGCCAGGCTGCCGGCCATCACCGCAGAGTTATCCGAGTAGGCCGAGAGAACCCCGTCCGGCGAGTGGTCCGTGGTATTCCGAATCATGGAGAAGAGCGAGTTGGCGGCGGGCTGCCCGTCGATGGTCCAATCGGCGTTGAAAATTTTGTGTCGGCAATGTTCGGAGTTGGCCTGGGCGAACATCATGAGTTCGACGTCGCTGGGGTTCCGGCCCAGGTCGGTAAAGCTCGCGACCAGGTAGTCGATTTCGTCCTCGGCCAGGGCCAGCCCCAATTCCTTGTCGGCTTGGACCAGGGCCTGTCGCCCGCTGGCCAGGATGTCGACTTCGGCCAGGGGGAGCGGGTCGGCACGCTCAAAAAGTTGCGCGGCGTCCTCGAAAGCAGGGAGGATGGTCTGGGTCATGCGGTCGTGGATCAGCGGGGCGATGACCTCCAGGGAGCCGGGTCCGATCGCGCCCTCGATCCAGTAGGCGATCCCGCGCTCCAGGCGATCGACGGAGTCGAGGCCGCAGATATGGGCGATATCCGTGGCCTTGGACGACCAGGGGGAGAGGGTGCCGATGCGAGGCACGACGAGCAGGAGGGTTCCCTGGGCCTCGCTTGCCTGGCTGCGCCGGGGCCCGTAGCGGAGTAGTTGACCCAACACGTGCTCGTCGTCGGGGCCGAGGGCCGGGGCGGAGGGGTCGAGTTGGACGAAATGCGCGAAGTCTGCGCTCAGACCGGTGATTTCGGGTGCGACGCCCTGCAGGGTTTTGAGCAGCGTTGCGCTCCGTGAATCAGAAAAGGCAGGAGCGCCGCGTAGATGGAGCATCGTACTCCTCTATCGCGAACCGGGAGGGTTCGGGATGGACAACGGAGCCCCTAGTGTATCGCCTGCCCCCGGACGGACAAATCCGGGGGCGGACTTTTCACTGCCGGGCCCCTAGGCGAGTAGTGCCAGGGTGACCGTTCGCCGACGCTCGTCGATCTCTTCGTCGGAGAGTTCCACCACGACTTCGTCGGGCTCGATCTCGAAGATCTTCTGCCCCTTGCTGACCACAGAGCCGTCGACATTCTCGATCAGGCATCGGGTCACGGTGCCCGCGAAGGGCGCCGTAATCTTGTTGAACATCTTCATCACCTCGATGATGAAGAGCGGCTGCCCCGCCTCGAAGTGCATGCCCTCCTCGGCGAGCACGGGCAGGTGGGGCGCTTCCCGGGCGTAGAAGGCTCCGCCCATGGGCGTGAGAATTTCGTCGGAGCTGGCCTTGGGCGGCGGGGCGAGATGGCGGATCAGCCCTGCCTGGATATCCGGGTCGTTGTACTGATCCGGGAAGATCGGCTCGAAGGCATCGTCGACTCGGATCTCGGTGAAGCCCGAGCGCACCCCAATGCGGGCGATCAGCAGCAGGAGATCGAGCCCGGCCTGGTAACCCGCATGGGCCGCCTGGCACCGGGCCCAAAGGTCGGGATCGCCCTTGGCTACGGCTTCGCATTCGGGCTGCGCGAGCAGAGCCTGGGTTTCCGCCCAGTTCTCCACCCGGGTCAGTTGAGCGATTTCGTTATAGAAATCCAGGGCCGCCCCCATGGCCGCATGATCGTGTTCCCAGATCATCTCCGAGGCGGGCTTGCCCGGCTTGAAATCCATGTGCAGGTAGTCGTAGAGCGCCTGGAGTACCCGTAGGGGATTCTCGCTGAACTCGAAATCGCCATTGGCTTCGCGCCAGAGTCGGCCGTGGTAGCGCCCGAGGAATCCCGCCAGGGCGTGGGGATCGGCGAGCAATCGCTTGATGGGCCGGACCAGAAGGGTTTCCTTGCTGGCGATGATTCGGCGCGCGTCGGCGTCGGGGGCGCCTTCGCTGAGCGCCCCGGCGGCGAGGGAGAGATCCACATCCTGGGCGATCGCCTGAAGCGAGCCCACCGCCGCCAGGTAATGAGTGAGGAAGCCGGTGTTGGGCTTCATCATCGGCTCGGTGCCAATAATCCAGTTGATGAGGCCGTATTGCACGGGGATGTTGGTCTCGAGGTCATCGCCGCGGATTTCGCTCCGCCTCAGGATCTCGGAGAGCCGCTCCAGGTTATGGGCACGGTCGTCTCCGTAACTCAAGATCAAGGCGATATTGGAATCGTATGCGCCGGCGAGGTTGTAATACATGAAGGCGCCGGTATCGGGGTTTCGGGTTCCAATGCCCTGATCGTCGCGAATCTCGTGGGCAATGGGCTCAGACCATTGCCGGATCAGGCCGCCGGCGTGGGGTTGAAGGGCGGCGTTGGTGGCGTTGACCCGAATTTCGGCTCCAGAGGCGTGTCGGGGCTCGCGCTCGGGGCGCGGTAGCCGCTTGCCGTGGAGGGAAACGAGCACCATGGCTTCGATGAGTCGCTCGATGCGGAAACTTTCTCTGTTGTCGTCGGGATTGGTGAATCTCAGCCGGTAGGCGAGTTCCGTGACCCCATGCTCTACCTGGATGCGCGTATTCATCTCCATGAAGAAGTGGTCGAAGCCCTCGACGATGCATTCGAAGGTCGAAACGCTGTCGAGCCCCACCCCTTGGCCGAACGCTTCGGCGTCTCTCTCCATGGCGAGCAGGGTCTGGCCATCCTTTTTCAGGGTTTTGGCTTTCGCCCCCGACTGTCGCCCGGCGGCTTCTTCGAGTAGCTCGGAGGTGAGGGAGAACTCGAGCTGCTTTTGTTCGTGCATCTGAATCGAGCAGTCGCGTCCGCCCAGGGCCACGGCCCAGTCGCCGTTGCCGATCACCTGGATCTCGTTGTGGCGGGTGGTTTCGAGATTGAGTTCGATCAGGAAATTCCGGTTCGAGCCGGGTTCAGTGACCTTCTGCTCGGCAAGAATTTCCATCACGGCACCGGGGATTTCCTCCGGGTTCGAAACGACGCGCTGTCCCTTGCCGCCGCCGCCGCCAATGCATTTGAAGCGGATTCGTTTGCCCGGGTACTGATCCCAGATGGTCTGACTCTCGCGCTCGCCCGCTTGTTGCAATTCCTCGATGGTGACGAGTTCGACCGATCGGCTGTAGCCCGCTTGCAAGAGGTCCTCAGCATTTTCCTCAGGGCTTCGCGCGTCATCGTATTCGAAATCGAGGCCGTGCTCCTGGGCGAGGCCCTCCAGGCCCGCTCGATCTCCCACCCGGGCCACCAGGGCGCGTGACGAGATGTCATCTATTCCCGGGATGACCGCGTTGTTGAGACTGCGGGCGAGTTTCTTTGCCTCGTCCTTGGCGCCGGCGCGTCGGATCACCGAGGCCGACGGACCAAAGAAGCCGATGCCCGCGTCTTCGATGGCCTGGATGAAGTCGGCATCCTCGGCCATGAACCCGTAGCCCGCGAAGATATGGGTGTAGTTGTGGTCGATCGCGATCCGGATGATCTGTGAAATGCGCTCGATCTTCTCCTGCTGCCCCGATCCGGTGTAATCCGGTACCCGGTGAATATTGGCCGGGAAGGACAGGGATCGGATCTCCGGAGCCAGGCAGCGCGGGTAGACCACGGAATCTTTTTCCGAGAGCAGCATCCCGAACTCGCGGATGCCGATCTCCTGGAAGATCTCGAAAGCCTCCATACGGACGGGGCCGCGGCAGACCACCAGACACTTGATGTCCTGAAGAGAAAACGAGCGGAGCCACTCCGAGTCGGCTTCGTGAAAACGTTGGGTGCCAAGATCCGGACCGAGCATCTATTCGTGCTCCCGGTGAGTGCCGCCCATGGCGGAGGGTTTGTAGCGGCGCATCAGGAAGGAGAGATTCTCGGCGAGCACCCTGCGGCTTTCACCCGGCCGCACGACGCTCGAGACCGATCCCAGGGAGAGCGCCTCCTTGGGGTTCATCAAATCCTCTTCATAGCGATCCGAGAGCTGCGCCAGGCCGGCATCCCGGGCGGCCGCTGCCTCTTCTTCCGAGGCTCCCCCGCCGACCGCCTTTTTGTAGTCCGCGGCGAGTTTGCGCATTTCATCCTTGTAGACGAAATCCTTGCCCGCCGGCCCCATCACGGCGATGCGCGCCATGGGCATGGTGAAGACCCGGTCGGCGCCCGTGAAATAAGAGTTCCAACTCGCGTAGGCGCCGCCGAAGGCGTTGCGGATGATCATGGTCATACGCGGGGTGCGCACGTCGATGATCGAGTCGAGAAGTTTGCGTCCGGCGAGAATGATGCCCCGGCTCTCCTGCTCCTTGCCCGGGAGGAAGCCCGTGGTGTCCTCGATGAAGATCAACGGGATATTGTAGAGATTGCAGAAGCGGATGAACCGCGTTCCCTTCAGGGCGGCGTCGATGTCGATTTGTCCCGAGGCGACCGACGAGTTGTTTCCCACGAATCCCACCACATGACCCGCCAGGCGACCGAATGCGGTAACCAGGTTTCGGGCGCGCTGGGGTTGCAATTCGAAGTATTCGCCGAAATCGGTGATTTGCTGAAGGTAGAGGCTGATATCCATGGGGGCGTTCATGCCCGCTGGGCTCGAGAATGTCCGGCGAAAGAGGATGTCTTCCTCCACCGTGTAGCGATCGATGGGATCGGAGGTCTCCTTGAAGGGAGCTGCCGATTCGTTGTTGTCGGGCAGATACGAGAGCAGGCGAATCGCCGTTCGCAGGGAGCCCAATTCATCGCCCGTGGTGAGGTCGCAGACGCCGCTCATCCCGTGGACGCCGGGTCCTCCCAGATCGTTGGCGCTTACTTCTTCACCGAGAACGGATTTGACGACTCCCGGTCCCGTGAGGCCGATAAAAGTGTCCTCGCATTGGATCATGAACGAGCCCTGCCGGGGCAGATACGCGCCGCCACCGGCGTTGTATCCGAACATCAGGCTGATGCTGGGCGAGCGGCCGCTGATCTTGCGCAGGGCGGTGAACGCC